>CAXTCJ010000186.1:0-8256 GCA_964242215.1 uncultured Acetobacteraceae bacterium
GGGTCGGGGTGAGGGGTAAGCCACACAGTCCGGCGGCGCGGCTACCCCTCCCCCCCGGCCCCCTCCCTCAAGGCAGCGCAATCGCATTTGGCTGATCCTCCCCCGCTTCGCGAGGGAGGATAAGGCAAATGCAATCGCCCTGCCCTCAAGGGGAGGGGGAGGTGCCGTAAGTGCCGAATTTGTCGGCGGCTTCAGCGATTTCGGCATCACTCAGCAGCACCGGCCCGCCGATCAGCAGCGACTGGTAGTACTGCCGTGCGAGCGTCTCCAGTTCGATCGCCAGCCACATCGCACGCTCTAACGTCGGCCCGCACACGAGCATCCCGTGATTGGCCATCAGGCAGCCGGTGCGGCCTTCCAGCGCGGTCAAAACGTGGGTGGACAACTCGGCGGTGCCGAACGTCGCATAGGGGGCGCACCGCACATCCGTGCCGCCGAACGCCGCGATCATGTAGTGGCAGGCCGGGATGCCCCGCCGGGCGACCGCCAGCGTCGTGCAGTACGGCGGGTGGGCATGAACCACGGCCCCGACATCCGGCCGGCTGCGGAGTATGTCCAAATGGAACCGCCACTCCGTCGACGGCTTCAGCGGGCCGGACCAGCTGCCGTAGTCCCCCGCCAACGGCATCGCCGCGATCATCTCCGGGCGCATCCGGTCGTACGGCGTGGCGGACGGCGTGATCAGCATCGTCCCGCCCTCACGCACGCTGATATTGCCGGACGTGCCTTGGTTCAGCCCGGCGGCATTCATCTCGCGGCAGGCATCGATCATCCCCTGCCGAAGGCAGGTATCTATGATCCCAGGGCGGGTCACGCCACGGTGCCTTCCAGCGCAACCGGCGCGGCGCGGCTGATGCGCGTCACCAGCGTCTGCGTGTAGGCGAGCAACTCGCCGGCCGAGAGCACCACGTGCTTGCCGTGTTCGTCGGCCCGCAGGTCGGTCAGCGTGGGGCTGTCGCGGTCCGCATGCCACAGGCAGATCACCACCACGGCGCCCGGCATGCGCTTTTCGATGCGGCGCACCAGGTAGCGGATGCCGGAGACGTTGCTGCCATCCTCCAGCACCGACAGGCAGCACAGCAAGGTTTGCTCCAGCCCAGGCGGCAGGTCCCCGTTGGCGCCCAGAACCTGGTTCGGCACCATAAGCGACCCGAACCCAGCCGCGCCCAGCACCTGCACCGCCATCGCCGCCGCCAGGTCGTCCAACTGGCCGCGGCCGGGAATGCAGGCCACCGCGCCCGGCGCCTGCCAGGCCGCCGCCAGCGCCACGTCGCCGGAATCCGGCGTGCTGCGGTCGATCAAGCGCAGGAACAGTTCCACCTGGGCGTGGATCGCCTCCAGCCGCTCGAACGCCGCCTCGTCCCGCGAAAGGTCGCCTTGCGCCAGCGCCAGGCCGGGCAGGGCCACGCGGTCGTAGTAGTCGGTCAGCGAGGCGGCGGCGATCTGCTGGCGCGCGCCAGCCACCAGGGTCGTGACCTGGCCCTCGAGCGCACGCTGGTAGAAGGTTTCTGCCGGCTCCAGGGGGGAGCTGTCGCCCAGGATCACGTCCAGGAAGGCCAGCGCCTCGACGTTGCGGCCGATCACCACCAGGCAGACGGTCAACGGCGTGGCCAGCAGTAGCCCGACCGGCCCCCAGAGCAAGGCCCAGAACGCGGTCGCGACGATCACCGCGATCGGCGAGAGCCCCGTGCTGTGGCCGTAGATCAGCGGCTCGACCACTTGGCCCATGATCAACTCGCAGCCGAGGAACAGCGCGCCCACGACCAGCGCCAGCTCCCAGCCCGGCACGACGGCAGTGGCGAGCAACAGCGGCGGGACCAGGGCGATTACCGTGCCGACATAGGGCACGAAGCGCATGCAGGCGGCGAGAATGCCCCACAGCACCGGGTTGGGCAGCCCGGCGACCCATAGGCAGACGCCGATCAGCACGCCGAAGCTGCTGTTGAGCCCGAGTTGGAACAGGAAGTAGCGCGACAGGCGCCGGGCCGCCTCGTTCATCGCCAGGATGGTGCGGTGCATGTCCCGTCGGCCGACCAGTCGCACCAGCCGGTCGCGCAGATCGTCGCTGGCGAGCAGCATGAAGATGGTGAACACCAGCACGATGAATGCCGTGCCGAGCGGCCCCAACACGGTCGGGGCGAACCGGCGGGCGAGGGCGATTCCGGTCGACGGATCGATGCCCATGATGGCGCCGTTCCCCTCGCTGCCAACCGGCATGGAGGCGGTGATCTGGGCCAAGATGCCATTGCCCTGGGTCAGCGCGTGCCATTTAGCCAGGACCGTGGCCTGGTAGGTTGGCAGGTTGTCCGCCAGCAGCCCGAGTTGGCGCCCCACCACCAGCCCGATCCCGCCGATCACCACGAAGGCGAGCACCACGGCGATCAACACTGCGATCCCGCGCGGCAGCCAGAGCCGCTGCAGCATGGCGCTCGCGGGCGCCAGGACGAAGGCCAGCATTGCGGCCAGTGCGAGCGGGACCAGCAGCTCCTGCCCAAAATACAGCGCCGCGACGATGATCGCCCCGGCGTTCAGCATCATCAGCACGGGGCGGCGGTCTTGGGCCTCCGGCACGACCGGGGCGGGTGCGGGGGCAGGGATAAGCGTCATCGAGATGGTCTTTCAGGGAACCCGGTTGGGACGCGGAACGCTTCTATGACGGATCGGTAGCACGGCCGCGTGCATAGCCCACCCCGGAGCTGCCATTGACAAAGGTTTTGCTGGTCGAGGATCACGAGGAACTATGGACCTTCCTGTCCAGGCGGTTGCGTCGGCGCGGCTTTGAGGTCGTGCTGGCGCATGACGGCGCCCAGGCGCTGGAGCAGGTGGGTGCCGAGACGCCGGACGTCATGCTTCTGGACATGGACCTTCCCATCATGGACGGCTGGACCGTCGCCCGCACCCTGCGCGGCCGCTCGGACGACACGCCGATCATCGCCCTCACCGCGCATGCCATGACGGGGGACCGGGCCAAGGCACTGGCCGCCGGGTGTGACGAGTACCACACCAAGCCGGTCGACTTCGACCTGCTTCTGCAACAAATGGACGACGTGTTGCTGCGCCGAGAAGAGCAAGGTTGATCTCCCCCTCCACTTGAGGAAGGGGGATTGTCACGGCCCACCCAACGGCCAGAAGAACGCGATCAGCGGCACTCCGGCCAGGATCACGACCAGCGATAACGGCGCCCCCAACCGGGCATAGTCGCCGAACCGGTAGCCGCCCGGGCCCATCACCAACGTGTTGCACTGGTGCCCGATCGGGGTGAGGAAGTCGCACCCGGCACCCAGTGCCACCGCCATCAGGAACGAATCGCCGTTCAGCCCCAGCTGCCGGGCCAGGCTCAGCGCGATCGGCCCCATGATCAGCACGGTTGGCGCGTTGTGCAGGAAGGGCGTGACGGCCATGGTCAGCACCAGCACCACGGCCAGCGCGCCGATGCCGGGGAAGCCTTGCACCGCATGCGTCATCCAGCCGGCGATCAGCGCCGTGCCGCCGGTGTCGCGGACGGCGTGGCTGATCGGGATCAACGCCCCCAGCAGGATCAGCACGTGCCACTCTACCGTGGCATAGGCCTCGTGCATCGTCATCACGCGCAGCAGCAGCAGCACCACGGCGGCGCCGAAGAACGCCACCGCCACCGGCGCCAAGTGCAGCGCGACCAACGCCATCGCCACCAGCAGCACGCCCGCCGGAACCAGGCTACGGTGGCTGCGGCCGAGGGTGATCGAGCGCTCCGCCAGCGGCAGGATGTGCAACTCGCCCAGAATGTCCGGCAGCTTGGGCGAGGCACTGCGGATCACGATCACGTCGCCCGCGCGCATCCGGACAGTGCCGAGCCTCTGCGCGATCCGCTGGCCGCTGCGGCTGACCGCGATCACCGCGATGGCAAAGCGCTCCTCCAATTGCGCATGCGCCAGCGTCTGGCCCAGCAGCGGGCTGTCGGCGGTGACCACGCCCTCCACCACCGTGGCCGTCCCGCTGTTGCCGCCGGCGAGTTCGAGTTTGGCCCGGCTCACCACCCGCTCCAACGCCTCCGGCTCGCCGCGCAGCAGCAGCAGGTCGTCATCGCGCAGCGTCCAGCCCGGCGTTGGCAGCAGCCGGCGGAAGCGCTCGCGGATCACCAGCCCGACCTGAACGTCGCCTTCGCTCATCACCTCGAGCTCGGCCACCGTGCGGCCGGCGATGGGGGAGCCGGGGATGACCCGGGCCTCGGCGGTGTAGTCCTCCATGGCGAAGGCGGCTTCCATGCCCGAAGCGCCGCGGCGGCCGTGCGGCAGCAGGCGCCACCCCACCGTCAGGAAGGCGAAGCCGATCACCGCGATGCTCAGCCCGACCGGTGTGAAGTCGAACATTCCGAACGGCTTGCCGGTCGCGTCCGCGCGCACTTTGGCGACCAGGATGTTGGGCGAGGTGCCCACCAACGTCACCAGCCCGCCGATCATCGAGGCGGCGGCCATCGGCATCAGCAGCGCGGAGGCCGACGTTTTGTTGCGCCGGGTCAGCTGCAGCGCCACCGGCATGAAGATGGCGAGGGCGCCCACGTTCTTGGTCACCATCGACAGCAGCATCGTGCACCCGACCAGCGCCGGCACTTGCACCTTGGTGGTGCGTAAGTGCGGCGTGAGCGGGCGCATCGCCGCCTCCACCACGCCGGACCGCGCGATCGCGGCGCTCACCACCAGGGCCGCGGCGATGATGATGACCACCTCGTCCGAGAAGCCCTCGAAGGCATGGCTGGCGGGTATGATCCCGATCGCGATACCCACCACCAGGGCCGCCATGGCGACGAGGTCGTAGGGTAGCTTCCCCCACAGGAAGCACGCGACGGTCGCCCCGATCAGGCCGAATGCCAGTGCCTGATCAACCGTCATGAAACCGCCTTCCTATCACGAAGGGCGGAACCCAGGCTGGCCCGGACAGTTGCCCGATCACGGCCACCGGGAGCTATTCTGCTCACAGTGCGTTGCATCGTCTCCACACGACCGACCGGCTGGCAAAGGCCCGCCCACTTCCGGGGAGGAGAATGCCTTGAGCCGCATCCTGCTAGTCGAAGACCACGAGGAGATCTGGGACTTCCTGACCCGGCGCTTGAAACGCCGAGGCCACGACGTGATCCTCGCCACCGATGGGCAGGAGGGTGTGGATAAGGCCCGCGCCGAGCGTCCGGACATCGTGTTGCTGGACATGAACCTGCCGGTGATGGACGGCTGGACCGCGGCCGGCATCCTGAAGGCCAGCCCCGAGACCAAGGATACGCCCGTGATCGCCCTCACCGCCCATGCCATGTCCGGCGACCGAGAGAAGGCCATTGCCGCCGGGTGCGACGACTACCATCCCAAGCCGGTCGACTTCTCCCGCCTGCTGACCCAGATCGATGCCCTGGTGGGCCGCGCAGCCACCGCGGGTTGACGGGTATCTTCGGCCGCCTGTTCCAAGGCCAGACGGAGCGGGACGGCGCATCGGCGGTGTTGGAAGCCGTCGCGACCGGCGTGGCGCCTGCGATGCTAGACGCGGCGAGCACTGCCCCCGTCATCGCCGGGCGGCGCGAGCGCGCTCTGGCGGGCGGCGAACGCGTGCTGATGGACAGCATGGCCGAGAAATTGCTGCATGGATGGTTGCAGAACCGCCACCAGACTTTGTTCCCGCTGACCGTGAACCTTCGCACCCTCGACGCAGGGCGGGCGGCAACCCTGGCCCGTTGGACCGCCGTCGCCGTGCTTGCGACCCGTGATGCGACGGACGACGCGCGGGACATGCGAGGCTGGCTGGAGTCGGTCGGGGCCGATGCGATCACCCTGGCCGCGCTGGATGACGCGATCGCCGGGCCACCGGCGTTGGACCGTATCCTCGTGGCCATCGCCGACCAGGGGCTTGCGGCCTACGCCTATATAGCGGCCTTGATCGCTACCGATCCGCGCGACCCGGCGACGCCGCCCTTTCTCGACTACGTGGCCGCCCGTCTGGCGCTTCCGAGCACGTTGGTGCGGAGTGCCACAAGGCGTTATCGGCGCTGAGAGCCTGCCCGGGTTTGGAGCCGCGATGCTTGTGGTGGGGTGCCAAAGCGCACCCCACCCTACGGAAATGGTGGGGCGGCATTGGAGAACGCTGTACGAGGTCAGCTGCTCTCCGTCATTCCGAGCAACGCGGTTTGCAGTGCGGTGCTGTCCACCAGCAAGCGGCGCGACACGTCGGCCATGGTGATCCAACCGGCAATGGTGCCCGCCGGGTCGCGGACTGGCAGGCGGCGGATGTGGTTTGTGGCCATCATGTCCATCGCGACCTGGAGCGTGTCCGCCTCGCCGCAGCTGATCACCGGGCGGGACAGCACGTCGCGGATCGGCGTGGTCGCCGGGTCGAGCCCGCGGGCCACCACGCGGTACAGGATGTCGCGGTCGGTGACGACGCCGTCGAGCTTGGTTTCGCTCCCGACCGGCAGGGCGCCGACGTCGAGCTCACCCATCAGCTCGGCCGCGGCCTGAACCGTCGCTGAGGGGTCCAGGAATTCCACGTCGCGGCTCATGATGTCGGACACGATCATGGCGCGGTGCGTAGCTGAATGATCGGCTTCAAGCCATACGGCAGCGATCGATTTGGCAGCCCGCGCGTTGATCGTCAGCGTCCCCAAGGAAGTTCCATGTCTGAAACCGGCCACGCCGCTGCCCCGATCCTGCCCGCTGCCTTGAAGCGACGGTTATCCGCTGGCCGCGAGCTTGCCCTGGCCGCATTGTTGGTCGCGGTTGCTCTGGGTGCGTTCGCCGCAGAGCGACTGATCGAGGCCCGGCGCGACACGGGCGACGCGCGCGACCGGACCCTGGTGATCGAGGCGGAGCGGCTGCTGTCGGCGGCCAAGGATGTAGAGACGGGGCAGCGCGGCTTCCTGCTCACCGGCGACCCGGCTTATCTGCAGCCCTATACCGACGCCCGGCCCAAGGTTCAGGACCACCTCAACGCCCTCGCGGCGCTCGGTGTCCCACTGGACGGTCTGCCAGAAGCGATGAAGGAGCGGATCGAGAGTGCCGAGGCTGGCATCGCGGTGCGCCGTGCTGACGGTATTACGGGTGCGGTGAATGCGATCGGCAATGGCCGCGGCCGCCTGTTGATGGACACGGTCCGCGCGAAGGTTGCCGGGCTGCAGGCCTCCGCCCTCTCCCGCGTCGACCGCCGGGAGCGCCGTGTCGACCGCGAGATTCCATGGGTCTACGCGCTGGGTCTGCTGAGCCTGGCGGGTGCGATTGCCATGGTCGTGCTGTATTCCGTCCGCCGCCGGCGGGAGAGCCGCGCCGCCGGCACGCTGCTGCAGGACGTGCTGCAGAACGCACCGGTCGGTCTCGGCCTGCTGGACCGCTCGCTGCGCATCCGCCACATGAACCGAGCCCTGGCTGCCATGAGCACCCGCGCGCTTGGCGTCGAGGTGGGCAGCAGCATCTGGGACGTGATGCCCGAGTTGCGGGAGACGTTCGCCGGCAAGCTGCAGCGTGTGCTGGATGGTGGCCGGCCGATCCCCAACACCGAGATCGAGGCCGCCGACCCGGCCCGCCCGAACAACCCGCGGCAGTTCCTGGTCAGCTTCTACCCCGTCGGCCACGCGGGCGCGGTCGCGGAGAACGTCGGCGCCGGAATGGTGGTCACCGACGTGACGGTGCGCAACCGCCTGGAGCGCCGGGTAAGGGAGAGCGAGGAACGCTTCCGCACCCTGACGGAAAGCAGCGCCTCCATCATCTGGACCACATCACCGACGGGCGAGTTCGTTCACGAGCAGCGCCAATGGATGGCGTTCACCGGCCAGGATTGGGACGCCGCTGCCGGTTTGGGCTGGCTGGACGCGGTCGAGCCGGAGGACCGCGACGCGACGGTGCAAGCTTGGACGCGCGCCGTCGGCTCGGGCGAGCCTTATACCGTGGAGCACCGGTTGCGCCGGGCCGATGGCACGTGGCGCTACATGGCGGTCCAAGGGGTCGCCGTGCGCGACGACGACGGCACGATCCGCGAATGGGTCGGGACCCACGCCGACATCACCGAGCGACGCCTGGCCGAGACTGCGTTGGCCGCCGCTAAGGAGGCCGCCGAATCCGCCAACCGGGCCAAGAGCGTCTTCCTGGCCAATATGAGCCACGAACTGCGCACGCCGCTCTCGGCGGTGATCGGCTACAGCGAGATGCTCGAGGAGGAGATGGAGGATCTAGGCGAGCCCCACCTGATCGCCGACCTGCAGAAGATCAAGAGCAACGCCCGCCATCTGCTGAGCCTGATCAACGACGT
>CAXTCJ010000187.1:0-8195 GCA_964242215.1 uncultured Acetobacteraceae bacterium
GCCCGTCGCGGGGATCGTGGTCGTGATCGTGGGTGTGGTCGTGGCTGTGGTCGTGGCTGTGGTCGTGGCTGTGGTCGTGATCATGGGCCATGCCGCACTATGCCTTAGCCACCCCGGCGCATTCCATCCCTTTGACGGACGGGCGCGGCACCTTAGATGGGGGACATGACATACACCCCCGATCGGGCGCACCTCGCCCGCGTGCCCGAAGGCGCGGCGTCGCTTTCCCCCAGCCAGCCGGCCAGCCTCCCCGCCTGGGACCTGTCGGACCTGTATCCCGCCATCGACAGCCCCCAGGTCACCACCGACCTGGATGCCACGGAGGCCACCGCCGCCGCCTTCAACGAACGCTATGCCGGCAAGCTCGCCGGCCTGCCTGGGGTAGCACTGGCCGGCGCGCTGGCCGAATACGAGCGCATCGAGGAAGCACTCGGCCGGGTGATGTCGTTCGCGCAACTGGAATTCGCCGGTAACAGCACGAGCGGCGAAATCGGCCAGTTCATGCAGTCGTGCTCCGAGCGGGTCACGGCGATCAGTTCGCACCTGATCTTCTTCTCGCTGGAACTGAACCGCCTGGACGACGCGGTGCTCGAGCGCCAGGCCGCCGACCCGGCCCTCGCCCGCTGGCAGCCGTTCCTGCGCGACCTGCGCGTGTTCCGCCCGCACCAACTGTCGGACGAGGCGGAGAAGCTGCTGCACGACAAATCCGTCACCGGCCACCAGGCCTGGAGCCGCCTGTTCGACGAGACGGTCGCGGGCATGCGTATCCCGTTTGGCGAGGCCGAACTCACCGTCAGCGATGTGCTGAACAAGCTGTCTGACCGGGACCGCGCGGTGCGCGAGCAGGCCGGGCACGCGATCGGCAAGGCATTCGGCGAGCGGGTCAAGTTGTTCGGCCTGATCACCAACACGCTCGCCAAGGACAAGGCGATCAGCGATTCCTGGCGCCGCTACGCCCGTCCGTCCAGCAGCCGCAACCGCTCCAACATGGTCGAGGACGAGGTGGTGGACGCGCTGGTCTCCGCCGTGACGTCCGACTACGCCAGGTTATCTCACCGCTACTACGCCATGAAGGCCAAGTGGCTGGGCCTCCCCAAGCTGCAGCACTGGGACCGCAACGCCCCCCTGCCCGGCGATGACGACCGGGCCATCACGTGGGACGAGGCACGCAATCGGGTGCTGACGGCCTACGGTGCGTTCAGCCCCGAGCTGGCGGATGTCGGGCGTCGCTTCTTCGACAAGCCGTGGATCGACGCCGGGTTACGCCCAGGGAAGTCCGGCGGTGCCTTCGCCCACCCGACGGTGCCGTCCGCCCACCCGTATCTGCTGGTGAACTATCACGGCCGTACCCGCGACGTTATGACGCTGGCGCATGAACTCGGTCACGGCGTGCACCAAGTGCTGGCCGCCAAGCAGGGTTACCTCCAATCCGGCACCCCCCTCACCTTGGCCGAGACTGCCAGCGTGTTCGGCGAAATGCTGACCTTCCGCGCCCTGCTCGACGCCGAGACCGACCCGGCCCGGCGCCGCATCATGCTGGCCAGCAAGGTCGAGGACATGCTGAACACCGTGGTGCGCCAGACCGCGTTCTACCAGTTCGAAGCCCGACTTCACGACGAACGCCGCGACGGCGAGTTGCTGCCCGAGCGCATCGGCGAGATCTGGCGCCAGGTGCAGACCGAGAGCCTCGGGCCGGCGTTCGAATTCACGCCGGAATACGACGTGTTTTGGGCCTATGTACCGCATTTCGTGCACTCGCCGTTCTACGTCTATGCGTATGCATTCGGCGACTGCCTGGTGAACGCGCTGTATGGCGTGTTCCAGGACGGCCATCCCGGCTTCCAGGCCAAATACCTGGACATGCTGCGGGCCGGCGGAACCAAACGCCACAAGGAGTTGCTGGCCCCGTTCGGGCTCGACGCCTCGGAGCCCGCGTTCTGGCGCCGTGGTTTGGACGTGATTTCCGGCTTCATCGACGAACTGGAAGGCGAACCACGCGATTTGCAAGGGCAAACGCTGTGAACGAGGACCGGCCGAACTTCCTAGGCGAAATGCGCCGTATGGCCCGGACATCCGGCGCCGTCGGCGGCATCGGGCTCCGCGTGGCCCGGCAACGCGTATTCGGCACCAAGGGCAACCAGGCGGCCCATGCCGAGGACCTGAAGGTGCTGCTCGGCGGGTTGAAGGGCCCGTTGATGAAGGTGGCGCAGTTCCTGTCCACCATCCCGGACGCGCTGCCCGCCGCCTATGCCGCAGAACTTGCGCAGTTGCAGGCAAATGCGCCGCCGATGGGGTGGAGCTTCGTCCGCCGCCGCATGGCCGGCGAGTTGGGGCCGGACTGGCAGTCCAAGTTCAAAACCTTCGGCCAAGACGCCGCCGCCGCCGCAAGTCTGGGCCAGGTGCACCGCGCCACCCTGCTGGATGGCTCGCTGGTCGCCTGCAAGCTGCAGTATCCGGACATGGCGAGCACGATGGAGGCGGATCTGCGCCAACTCCGCCTCGGCATGTCGGTCTACAAGCGGATGGAGTCGGCGATCCAGCTCGACGACATCTACGACGAACTCGCCGAACGCCTGCGCGAGGAATTAGACTACCGCCGTGAAGCCGCACAGATGACGCTGTACGGCCTCATGCTCGCCGGGGATGAACTGGTCAGCGTGCCGAGCCCGGTCGAGACGCACTCCACCGGCCGGTTGTTGACGATGACGTGGCTTGAGGGCCGCGGCCTGCAGTCCCGGCTGGACGAGGGCATGTCGCTCGAGGAGCGCAATCGGCTGGCAACGGCCATCTTCCACGCCTGGTATCTGCCGCTCTACCGCTACGGCGTGATCCACGGCGACCCGCATCTGGGCAACTACCAGGTGCGCGCCGACAATGGCCTGAACCTGCTGGACTACGGCACGATCCGGGTGTTCCCGGCGAAGTTCGTGCGGGGCGTGATCGACCTATACGAAGCGATCCGCGACGAGGACATGGACCGCGCTCACCACGCCTACGAGCAATGGGGCTTCACCGGCCTCAGCCGCGAGAAGATGGGGATTCTGAACCAGTGGGCCCGCTTCATCTACGAGCCGCTGTTGGATGACCGCGTTCGGCTGATCCAGGAGCATGGCAACCCGGATTACGGCCGCTCCGTCGCCGAACAGGTGCATGCCGGGCTGAAGACGACGGGCGGTGTGCGGCCGCCGCGCGAGTTCGTCCTGATGGACCGGTCGGCGGTTGGTTTGGGCAGCGTGTTCCTACGTCTAAAGGCGGAGCTGAACTGGTCGCGTATGTTCAACGAGATGGTCCAGGACTTCAACGCCGACGAACTCGCCGCCCGGCAAGCCGCGGCGTTGGCGGAAGCAGGCGTCCCCGCCAGCCTTTCAGCGGCGAACTGATCACCCAATAGCACCGTCATGCCAGGGCTTGACCCTGGTATCCACGGGGTTGGGCTGATCACGTCAAACGGGTGGCTGGTACTTTCGCATGCAACACGGCGGCTCGTGCGTGCGAACCGCAGTATCAGGATCAAGCCCTGGCATGACGGTTTATCAGGCTGACAAACGCATCCACGGGGGCGGATTTGCCGTCACCGCGCCGCCGCACTCCAGATCCCCGCCGAGCGCGTCGACCCGCAACAGCGCCAACCCGATCGACCCGGTGCTCGACCGCAGCGTGCCGACCTCCGCCCCCTCCCGAAGGATCGGCGTGCCCGGGGGCGGCAATGCGCCCTCAGCCGACACGGGCACCAGCCGCCGCTTGATCAAGCCGCGGTATTTGGTGCGCGCAGTCAGTTCCTGGCCCATGTAGCAGCCTTTGGTCCACGAAACGCCGCTCAGCTCGTCGAACCCGGCCTCCAGCAGCACGCTCTTCTCCGCCTCCATATCCCGGCTGCCGTCCGGCAGGCCTAGGCGCAGGCGATGAGCATCGTAGTCCGCCGCCGTCGCGTTCGTGGCCAGGTCCGCGGCCAGCACCCGCCACCCCGCCTCCGGCAAGCGCGGATCCGCCGCCTGTATCTCGCCCGCTCCCGACTGTGGTGGGCTCTCGCCCCAAGCCGCGAACACCTTCACCGCCTCATTCTCTACGGCCACCTTCGCGCGCAGCCGAAACCGCATCAACCGCCGCGCCAGATCCTCCGCCTGCGCCGCCTCCACATCCAGCAGCAGCCGGTCCGCGTCGGCGAAAATGAAGAAGTCCGCCAACCACTTGCCCTGCGGCGTCAGCAGCGCCGCCCACACGGCGCGCCCTGGTTCGGCCAACGCCACGTCGTTGGACACCAGGCCCTGCAGGTATGAAACCCGGTCCTCCCCCGAGACGGAGAGCACGGCGCGCGAGGGAAGATGGGCAATCTTGGTCATACCACTGACATGGGCGACAGCGGCGGCAGCGGCAAGCGGCACCTCCTCATCCTCTCCCTCCCCCTGCAGCAGGGGGAGGATTTTGCCCCTTCCCCGTCTAAACTGTTACAGCAGCCGCCGTGCGTATCTTGTTCATCACCGCGACGCGGATCGGCGACGCGGTCCTCTCCACCGGGCTGCTGGACCATCTCGGCCGCACCTACCCCGGCGCCCAGTTCACCGTGGCCTGCGGGCCCGTGGCGGAAGGCGTGTTCACCCGCATGCCCGGCCTGCACCGCATCCTGGTGGTGGACAAGCGGCGCTACGACCGCCACTGGCTGACCCTGTGGCTGCAGACGGTGACCACGCTGTGGGACCTCGCGGTGGATCTGCGCGGGTCGGCGCTCACCTTGCTGCTGCCCGCCCGGCGCCGCGCGATCATGCGGGGCGGGCGGCGGCCCGGGCACCGGCTGACCCACCTGGCGGGCACGCTTGGGCTGCGCGACCTGCCGATGCCGGTCACCTGGACCAACGCAGCGGACCGGGCCCGCGCCGCCGCGCTGCTGCCGGAGGGCGGCCCGATCATCGGCCTCGGTCCCACCGCGAACTGGTCCGGTAAGGTCTGGCCCGCCGACCGCTTCGTCGCTCTGTTCCGCGCCCTCGCCTTGCCTGGCGCCCGTGCCGCCATCTTCGCCGGGCCGGGCGAGGCCGAACGCGCCATGGCCGCCCCCGTGCTGGCGGCGTTGCCGGGGGCCATCGACCTCGCCGGCTGCCTGAGCCTGCCCGAGGCCGCCGCGTGCCTGGCGCGCTGCCAGTTGTTCGTGGGCAACGATTCCGGCCTGATGCACCTGGCCGCCGCCGCCGGCACCCCAACGCTCGGGCTGTTCGGGCCGACACCGGCCAGCGAATACGCCCCCTCGGGCCGCCGCACCGCCGCGGTGATCGCACCCGGCCCCGCCGGACGCAGCCCCATGGCCGGCTTGTCGGTGGAGCAGGTGCTGGCAAGCGCCCGGACACTGTTATGAGGGCGGGGCTATGAGGGTCGCTCACCTGATGGCCGGCGCGCCCCATGGCGGCGCCGAGCTGTTCTTCGAGCGGCTGGTGATGGCGCAGCACCAGGCGGGCGACGCGGTGCTGCCCGTGATCCGCACCGACCCAGGCCGGGCCAGCCGGCTCGCCGCGGCCCAGCCGGTGGAACTCCCCTTCGGTGGCGTGTTCGACCTCACGACGCGGCCGCGTTTGCGCAGCGCCGTTGCCGGGTTCGCTCCTCGCGTAGCCGTCGCCTGGATGAACCGCGCCGCCCGCTTCGCTCCCAAGGGCGACTGGGTGCTGGTCGGGCGCCTCGGCGGCTATTACGACCTGCGCTACTACCGGCATTGCGACCACCTGGTCGGCAACACGCGGACCTTGGCGCGCTGGATCACCGCCCAGGGTTGGCCCGCCGCGCAGACGCACTATCTGCCGAACTTCGCCCCTGACCTGCACGGCGCCAAACCGGACCGGCTCGGCATTCCGGCCGGGCAGCGTATCGTGCTCGCATTGGGACGCCTGCACCGCAACAAGGCCTTCGACATCCTGATCCGCGCCCTCCCCCGCCTCCCCGGCGTCCATGCGATCATCGCCGGCGAGGGGCCGGAAGGCGCGGCCCTCGAAACGCTCGCCCAGCAGCAGGGTGTCGCCGACCGGGTGCGCTTCCCCGGCTGGCGGGACGACACCGCCCCCCTGCTCGCCGCCTGCGACGCACTCGCCTGCCCGTCGCGGCACGAACCGCTCGGTAACGTGGTGGTGGAAGCGTTCTCCGCCGCCCGCCCCGTGATCGCCGCCGCCGCCGACGGACCGCGCGAACTGATCAAGCCTGGGGAGGACGGATTGCTGGTGCCGATCGACGATGTGGAGGCGCTCGCGACCTCGCTGCGGCTGGTGCTGGAGAACGGCAGCTTCGCCGCGCGCCTCGCCGAGGCCGGGCGGGTGCGCTACCTCGCCGAATTCGCCGAGGCGCCGGTGCTGGCCCAGTGGCGCGGCTTCCTGGAAACGGTGGAGAAGCCCGCATGTGCGGCATAGCCGGGCTGTCACTGCACGCCGGCGCGGCCCCCCCCTCCGCCGCGACGTTAGGGGCCCTCGCGGGGGCGCTGGCGCATCGCGGGCCGGATGGCGAAGGGCACCACTCCGTCGGGCGCTGCGCCCTGGTGCAGACCCGGCTCGCGATCATCGACCTGCAAACCGGCGACCAGCCGTTGTTCGCCGGGGCGGCCGCGCTGGTCGCCAATGGCGAGATCTACAACTACCGGGAACTGTCCCCCGGCATGCCCCTGGCCACCGCCAGCGACTGCGAGCCGCCGTTGCATCTGTGGCGCCAAAGCCAAGCGAACGGGGCCGGCACCGGCTACACCGACACACTGCGTGGCATGTATGCCATCGCCATCCACGACCGCGCGACCCGCAGCATGACGCTGTCGCGCGACCGCTTCGGCATCAAGCCGCTGTATACCGCGACGATCCCGGACGGCATCGCTTTCGCCTCCGAGCCGCAAGCGTTGCTGGCCGCGGGGCTGGCGGAGCGCGCCGTCCGCCCGGCCGCCCGTGGCGAGCTGCTGCAGATGCAATTCACCACCGGCGCGGACACGATCTTCCCCGGCATCCAGCGCGTGCTGCCGGGGGAGACGCTCAGCATCGTCGACGGCCACGTGGTGGACCGCCAGCGATTGGAGGCGCTGCCCTCCGGCCCGCCCGAGGAGATCGGGGAGGACGCGGCACTCGCCCGGCTAGACGCAGCCCTCGAGCAATCGGTGGACCTGCACCAGCGGAGTGACGTGCCGTACGGCATGTTCCTGTCCGGCGGCGTGGACAGTGCGGCGATCCTGGCCCTGATGGCGCGGCTGAACACCGAGAAGGTGCTGGCCTACACCGCCGGGTTCGACGTCCCGGGTGCCGCCGACGAGCGTGCCCAGGCGGCCCGGGTCGCCCAGGCCGTCGGTGCCCGGCACGAGACCATCAATGTGACCGAGGCGATGGTGTGGTCCGCCCTGCCCCGAATCGTCGCCGCCATGGACGACCCAGCGGCCGATTACGCGATCATCCCCTCGTGGTTCCTGGCCCAGCGCGCCCGCCAGGACGTGAAGGTGGTGCTGTCCGGCGAGGGCGGTGACGAGATCTTCGCCGGGTATGGCCGCTACCGCAGCGCCATGCGCCCGTGGTGGCGCGGCGGCCGCAGCATGCGCATCCGCGGCACGTTCGACGGCCTGGGCGTGCTGCGTGCGGCCAACCCCGCGTGGCGCGACGGCATCGCGTCGGCGGAGCTGCGGGCCAACACCGGCGAGCGCACTCGGCTGCAAGTGGCGCAGGCCACCGACATCGCCGACTGGCTGCCGCACGATCTGCTGCTGAAGTTGGATCGCTGCCTGATGGCGCATGGCGTCGAGGGCCGCACCCCGTTCCTGGACAGCTTCGTGACGGAGGCCGCGTTCCGCCTGCCCGACGCCCTGAAAGTGCAGGGCGGCCGCGGCAAGTGGCTGCTGCGGCGCTGGCTGGAGCGGCACCTTCCGGAGGCCAATCCGTTCGCACCGAAACAGGGCTTCACCGTTCCGGTCGGCGCCTGGATCGCAGGCCAAGGCGCGCGGCTCGGCCCGCTGGTGGCGGCCCAACCCGGCGTCGCCGCGATCGCCGATCCGGAGCGTGTGGTGGCGTTGTTCCGCAACGCCTCCGGCCGGCATGAAGGCTTCGCGGCGTGGACGCTCTTGTTTTACGCGTTGTGGCACCGGGCGCATATCGAGGCGCGTGCGGTGGACGGCGATGTGTGGGACGTGCTGGCCGCATAGACTGAAAATCGCATTTGGCTGATCCTCCCCCGTTCTTCACGGGGGAGGTGGCGGCGAAGCC
>CAXTCJ010000188.1:0-8075 GCA_964242215.1 uncultured Acetobacteraceae bacterium
CCGGAGCAACTTACCCCGCCCTCTCAGGCTGGTTTGAGCTAAACTGTGCGCGCACAGTACTAGCCAATAATGGTCTCGTCTAAGTAGGGTCTTCAAGAATTGTGGCAAAGCCTTAACCGTAATAACTTGCCGCATTACAGTAAAATGGCAGGCGAATACGGCGTTTCAGCATCGCGGTGTAGCGGTGTAGAGCGCCTGCCTTTTCGTTGCCTGTACGGCGCCCTCATCCTCAACGGCCCGCTGCGCCACTGCTCGCACCGGCAGCAGCAACTTCCTTTCGGTTCGGCCGGCTTGTTCTGACATCAGCGGGCCAAGCGGCTACTGCGCTCGCGACCCGGCTAGCGGTCTACACCGCGCTGTTTGGCGCTTTGCTCCCCGGTCTCGCCCATCAGTTGCAAACGGTTCAAGAACTACCTGAGGCGTAAGGGTCAGCTAGGGTCGACAATCTAGTATGGCGTTGGTGGGTTTCGCGATGATCAATGCGGGATTGGCTGTCTTGAGCGTCGGAGCCAAAGACCGCTCCGTGGAAGGGCCAGATGGTTCTGTGACTCCTGCTATTCAGCGTCCGATGGACCGGCTTGGCCCTACCGCGCACACGGGCTGCGCTGTACGACCGGGCGCAGCAGCGACGGCAATCTATTGACATCGGCGTTGGCCAACGCCACCGACCGTGTGGATGGGCGTACACCCGGGTTGTTGATGTCGCCGCTGATCTGGACAGGAACATCGAGTGCGAAGGCGCTGGTCGTGGCAGATTGGCTGCCGATCGTCACATCGATCCGGTTTCGCCGCAGGTCAAAAGTCCCTTGCCCGGCAATCGTGCCATCGGCCGTTCGGATCCGCACCGGCGATAGCGCCCCAAGCCCATTGTGGATTTCAACGACGCCCAGCAGGCACGAGACAGGCACCATGCCTTCAGGCTTACGGAACAAGCGGCGGACGTCGAGCGAGGCCTTCTCGACGACATCCCGCGAAATGCTGCCGGCGGTCATCCATACCACGGCCGCGACCTGGGCGGCGCGCACTGCCGCGTCGAGCGTGTCCCCAGCCCCCTCGGCAGAGGCTTCTGCATCTAGCCGCCCGGCGATCGGCACGGGGCTTCCACCCGTCAGGCGGCGCAATTGCTGGACGTCGACGCCGCTTACTTCCGCCTCAGCGAAGAGGCGGTTCCCTTTATCACCTGCCTCCGCATGCCCGGACGCCTTCAGTTTGGCGCCAAACGCCACGGCCGCGATTTCGTCCAGCGTGATCCGCCCGGGTGTGACAGCTGCCTTCACCGTCACATCGCTGGCGTTATTACCAACGTAGCTAAATTGCCGGGCAGTCAAATGGAGCTGCAGCCGAGGATCCGGATCGGCCTCCACCCGCATCGGTGCGTCCGACCCGATGCTACGACCCCGCACTGAGAGCAGGCGATCGAGATTGAATCGCTCGAAGGCGAAGTCAAGCGTCACGTCGTCTGGATGGCCGTGCCCGCCATCGACAAAACGCAGCATTGAAGGCGAAAGCGTGCAATCGTCGACGCTTCCAGTAGCATCTGTAAGTGTCCAAACGGCGTCCGACCGGGTCAACGAGCCAGCCAAGTCGAGCGCCGCATTGAACGCACCCTTGGGTGCGCCGGCCATCGCCAGAATGGGCGCCAACGTCGGCGCGTGCAGCGTAAGCTTACCGGCCGCGCCATCTAGGGCGAGCGGTTTGGTCATTGTCCCCTGGAAACGCAGCGTCGTGTCGCTGGACGCGATATGGATATCTGTCCGGTACGGCGTAGCTGCGTCGCGTAGGACGACTAAAGGTTGCAATACGGCATCAAGAGTGACTGGAGTATCGCGATATGCGCCCTTGAGCGCCAAACTGACGGGCGAGTTTGCGCTGGCCGCAGCTAACGTACCTTCATCGATCCGGCTTTGCAGCAGCTGGCCCGAAGTGGTCCGGACGGTGACGTCGGTGCCCTTGACATGCACGTCGAGCAAGAGTGGGAGCCCGGTGCGATCCTCATTGTCCGCCTTCGGTGGCGTGTCGCCAAACCGCCAATTACGAGTTTCGCCACCGACCCGTTCCAACAGGATCGATAGGCCGTCAATCTCCACATGGCGCACGACGGCGGGGCCGCGAAGTAACGACAGCATGTCCACCTCCGCGGCGAGGCCGTGCAGAGTCACCATCTGCGGCCGGGTTCCACCAGGAAGATTGGCGACCTGCAAACCCGCCATCTTAATAGTGAGCCAACGGCCAGGTGTGATATGGAGCCCAGCGATCGTCACGGAACGGCCTAGGGCAGCACTGGCGCGGGAAGCCGCCAGGCCGCCAAGATCGAACCGAGCCAGCAACAGGAGTACTCCCGCCGTCCCAGCTATGACGAGAGCGAACAGTCCAACGGCGATATAGACTGTCCAACGGATCAAATCGACCGCTCCCTGCCCCTCAATCATTCGTTCCGCCGCCGCTCCAAAGCCTACAAAACTGGGGCTTCGCCGGCGCACTCGCGGTGATGCTGGTCGGCTCGGCGCTTCTTGCCTGCCTGCTATACGACTATTTGTTCGGCCTCTCCAGCATGGGCGGCGGCGCCAGCCGGACCGCCTCCAACCGCTGGACCCGGCGACTTGGCATCCAGATCCTGGTGTGGGCGGCGAAGCTGAGCACTCTGCTGGCCGGGCGAGCAAGGTTAGGCTGGCTGTTGCCCGTCTATGCCTGGGTGCTGATCTTCATCCTGCTGCTGCCGATCCTGGCGGCGATCCCGATGGGATTCACCAGTTCCACCTTCTTGTCGTTTCCACCGCCGGGCTACAGCACGCGCTGGTTTGCCGAGTACTTTACGTCCACGATCTGGATGTCGGCCACCCTGCGATCCTTCGGCATCGGCCTGGCCAGCGCCTGCCTGACTCTGCTGATCGCTGCCCCGGCCGCGTATGGCATGGCGCGCAGCACCAGCCGTTGGGCCGGCGTGGTGTTCCTGCTGTTCTTGGCACCCCTGGTGGTGCCAAGCGTCGTCATGGCGGTGGGGCTGTTCTATTTGTTCGCGCAAATCGGGCTGGTGGCGACCGACCTCGGCATCGTACTCGGCCACACCATCACGGGGATCCCGCTCGCCTTCGTCATCCTGTTGGCCCAACTGCGCCAATACGATTGGCGGCTGAACCAGGCCGCCGGCACGATGGGGGCCGGCCGGGCGTTGACGCTGCGGCGGATTATGGCGCCGCTGATCAAGGGCGGGGTGGTGGCCGCCTTTATCTTCGCCTTCCTCAATTCATTCGAGGAGTTGACCGTCGCGCTGTTCATCGGTGGCGGCCTGAAGGTGACCCTGCCGCGGCAGATGTGGGATGACATCACGCTGCAGGTGACGCCGACCTTGGCCGCCGCCTCGCTCGTGGTGCTGTCGGTGGTAACCGCGCTGTTTATCCTGGGTGAACGGCTTCGTGCGGCTCCAGCACGGTGATGGCCAGGCCGGTAAGGGCGGGGGCGTCGTAGGTCCGCAGGGTGCGGTCCACATCGTTGCCGAGGGCGCCGCGCATGATCAGCCAGATGATCATTTCCACCGCCTCCGCCCCTCCACACTGCATGTAGTCGTCATGGCTGAGCGCGGCGAGCGCCGCCGGGTCGGCTTCGAGCAGGTCGAGGAACTCGCGGTCCCACCCCGGGTTGATCACGCCAAAATCCGGCCCGTGCAATTGGTGGGACAAACCGCCGGTGCCCAGCACCACCACATCCAACGCCTCGGGATACGAGCGATAGCGCGCCCGATTGCCTGCCCCAACCGCAAGCACCGCCGCGCCGTCGGAAGCGGATGCTGGATGACGTTGACGGCGAGCGGCACGATAGGGATCTCCCAAGGATGCGGCAGCAGCAACGGCAGCGGCGCCAGCACGCCGTGGTCGAGCGGCATCTCCTGGCAGATCGTGGGGTCGAACTCGTCCGCCACCAACGAACGCGCCAGGTGCCAGGCAAACGCCGGGTGACCCGGGGGGCGGCTGGAAGTCCCGTGTGGCGCGGCCCTCATCGGCCAGCGGAAAACTCTCCGCCACGCCCAGCGCGAAGGTCGGATACGAGTCAAAGAAAAAATGATTGAGGTGGTCGTTATACGCGATCACCACCACGTCCGGCCGGCGCTGTTGCAGCCACTGCCGGGCCGCGCCGAACCCGTCGAAGATCGGCTTCCACTGTGGTGCATTCTGTCCGCCGCTATCGTGCACGCCGGCCAAGGCGGGCGCATGGGAGCAGCCGACGCCGCCGATGATGCGGGCCATCAGCCGGTCGTCCGTTGAGCGCGCTCGGCCTGCAGCGCCGCCATGAACGCGGCGCGATCCTGCCCGCGCATCTGGGCGCCGATATCCATCAGCGTGCCGCCCTGCGCGATAGCGAGCTTGGCGATCAGATAGATCGCGGCCCCCCGATCCAGCAGCCCCTGCCAATCGCCGGCCTGCACCAACGCGATCTCCTCCGCCGTCAGTCCGAAGCCCTGCATCGTGCCAACCGCGTCTGCCGCATACGCTTCGCGGCCAGACGGCGAGGTGAGCGACTTGGCGAATTTGTTGATGCGGTAGCCGCGCGCGGACATCGCGCCGTCGAACACCGTCATGCGCAGGCTGGGCGTGGTTTGCATGCCCCAATCTTCACTAACCCGGCCGATCGCACAACTGCCTTCCCCATCAATTGACACACGGGCAGTATCGCCGCATGTCCTTCAGTTTCGACCCGTTCGACCCGGCGGTCCACGCCAACCCCTACCCCTTCTACGCCCGGTTGCGGCGCGACTTCCCCGCCTACTATTCCGAGGGCGCACGCTGCTGGGTGCTGTCCCGCCATGCGGACGTGGTGGCCGCGCTGAATAGGCCAGACCTGTTTTCCTCCCGCGCCGGCAACGTCATCAATGACAGTGCGGAGAAGGTCGGCAGAACGGTGGGCTCCGTCGATCCGCCCCGCCACACCCGCCTGCGTGCCCTGGTCAACGACGCCTTCAGCCGCAAGCAGGTGACGGGCGAGACGGCGCGGGTGGAGGCCGAAACCCGCCGCCTGATGCTGGCCGCCCGCGAGCGCGGCGCGTTCGACCTAGTGCGCGACGTGACCGCGCCGCTCGCCGGCGCCGTGATGGCGACGCTGCTGGGCATGGACGGCATGGACCACGGCCGCTTCAAACAATTGCTCGATGTCACCCTCATCCGCGACCCCATAACCCGCGAGCGCACTGCCGCCGGCGTGCAGGCGCAGGCCGACCAGCTGGCGCTGGTCGGCCGAAGGGGTGGCGCGCCGCCGGGCCAAACCGGGCTCCGACCTCATCAGCCTCCTGCTCGCCGCCGAGGTTGACGGCGAGAGCCTGGCGCCAGAGGAGGTGGTGTGGATGGCGCGCGCCGTCCTGGGTGCCGGGTTCGAATCCACCTCCAGCTTCCTGGCAAACGGCAGCCTCGCGCTGCTGACCAATTTGGACCAACGCGGCCGCCTCACCGCCGACCCGGCACTGGTGGGCACGGCCATCGAGGAGATGCTGCGTTTTGAATCCCCCGCCCAACGCTTTGCCCGTATCATGGCGCAGGATCACACATTGCACGGCATGACGCTCGCCGCCGGGACCAAGGTGATGGTGCTGTACGGCTCCGCCAACCGGGACGAGGCGGTGTTCGACCGAGCAGACCAGTTCGACATCACCCGCAAGCCCGGCCGTCACATGGGATTTGGCCACGGCATCCATTTCTGCGCCGGCGCGGTGTTGGCCCGGCTGGTCGGCCGGGTGCACTTTTCATGCCTGCAGGAGCTATTGCCGGATCTGGAACTGGCCCAGCCAGACAACCTTGATTGGGCGCAATCGCCGACGTTCCGCAGCTTGGTCAGCCTGCCCGTTCGCGCAGGGTCGGTAGGGTAGGGTGTGCTTTGGCACCCAACCCTACGATTCTGATATCGCGCCAGATTGCGCTCTCGTGCCACGGGCGCCATTTTGCCTAGACTGCATTCGTCAGGCCGACGCTTACCCTGGTCGCCGATGAGGATCCAACGGCACCGGCCCTGCACCGGCGGGTGTGGGCGCCGGTGACCCAGGCGCTCGTTGAGGGGACACTTGGCTAAGGGCGCACGGCAGGCGTAATCCCACGCATGCCAGTGTCCATATACCGCCGGGCCGTCGTGCTGGGGCTGCTGATTGCGGTCGGCGCTTTCGCCATCGACATGTACATCCCCGGCTTCGCCGCCATTGCGCGGGACCTGCATACCGATCCTGGGACGGTACAGCTCAGCATGACGAGCTTCTTTGGCGCGTTGGCGATCGGGCAGGTCATCTATGGCCCGGTGTCGGACGCGATCGGCCGGCGGCGGCCGATCTTCGCGGGGCTGGCGCTTTTCATCGCGGCCAGCGTGCTGGCGGCCTTCGCGCCGTCGATCGACGCGCTGATCGCGGCGCGGTTCGTGCAAGGTTTGGGGGCGGCCGCGACCGCGGTGGTGCCAATGGCGGTGATCCGTGACCAGCATACTGGGCCGGAGGCGGCGCGGCTGCTGTCGCTGGCGTTGGCCTCGCTCAGCATCTCGCCGATCCTGGCGCCGGTGTTCGGTGGCCTGCTGGTGGAATACACGTCGTGGCGAATGATTTTTGCCGTGCTGATCGTCATCTGCGTGGCGGTTTGGGTGATGGTGGCCACGCAGTTGCCGGAGACGCTGCCGCGGTCGCAGCGCGTGCCGTTACGTCTGGTGGGCACCCTGATCACCTATGCCCGGCTGCTCAGCACCCGCCGGTTCATGGCGCCGATCATGATCGCGATGTGCGCGCAGGCAGTGCTGTTCGCGTTCATCGCGGGCGCGCCATTCCTGTTCGTGACGCTGCATGGGGTTACACCGACCCAGTTCGGCATGCTGTTCGCCCTTCACGCGATCTGCGTTATCGGCACCAGCCAGACCAACGCGATGATGATGCGACGATTTGGCGCGCGCCGGCTGATTGGCGCCGGGGCGCTGGCGCTCTGCCTGGGCGGGTGTGCGTTCGCCGGGCTGGTGCTGGGCGGAGTAACGGCGCTGTTGCCGCTGGCGTCGCTGACCCTGTTCATGTTCGTCTGCCTGGGGCTGATCATGGCGCCGGCGTTTCTGACGGCGATGGAACCGTTCGGGGAGACGGCCGGGGCCGCGGCGGCGATCGGGTCAGCGGTAGAGTTCACCTTCAGTACGACCGTTACTTTCGTCATGAGCATGGCGGCGGACGGCACGGCGCGGCCGATGGCGGTGGCTCTGGCGCTCGCCGCGGCCGGCGCCTTCGCGAGCTGGATTTACTATGCGCGAATGGGCCGGCACGATCAGAGCGCCGCGCATGGGCGAGCCTCGTCGTAGATCGCGGCGTGCACGCCGCGGCCGGTGACCGCCTCGCCAATGCGGCGCAACTCGTAGGCGGCGGCGACAGGCGGCGCGGCCTGTTACTCACCATACCAGGCGCTGCAAAAGCGTCTGCGCTGACTCCTACGACAATGCCACGGCCGAAAGCTTCTTCTCCACACTCGGGCCGAACGTTTTCGGCTACCAAGGAACGACACCGCTGTGGTTCGACGCGTAGCGATTCATGCCAGCCGGCGAGCTACAAAGACAAGCTGCGACAACGGGTCGTGTGCATCCGCATCCTGGGGTAAGAGGGGCAATGGTAACAAAGACGCCAATCTCAACCAACATTGCGACAGCGATCGACGCTTCAGTGCAAGCAGCTCAGAAGCGGTCGCGCCGCCGGGCCATTAGCTATCTCGTTGCTGCTGACGCGCCCTCGACCGTTCGCGCCTACACGGCGGACTGGAAGCATTTCTCCTTGTGGTGTGCCGCAAGGCAGCAGCTGCCGATGCCCGCACCGCCCGAACTTGTGGGGGATTACCTGTCCGACCTCGGCGAAGGCTACGCCCGGTCCACGCTGCGGCGCAAAGTAGCGGCAATCGCGCGGGCTAATCGTCTCGCTGGTTATCCGCTCGATACCCGCGACACCTCAATCCGCGACGTGCTGCGCGGCATTGGTCGAACCCATGGTGCCCCGCCCAAGCGTGCCCAGGCCCTTGCGACTGAGGAGATCCAGAATCTGGTCGCAACCTGCGCCGACGATCCAGCTGGCTTACGGGACAGGGCCCTGATCC
>CAXTCJ010000189.1:0-7976 GCA_964242215.1 uncultured Acetobacteraceae bacterium
GTCGGAGGACGTTATCTGGCGGAAGCCGCTATTCGCCATCATGAACGGCGACATCATCCCGGCCTTCTCGATCTGGGCCCGAATGTAGTCGCCCAGTTTGCCATCCACCGCCGCGAAGGCCTGCCGGTAGTCCGAAAACGCGAAGCCCACATTGACCAATGACGTGGCTGCCACGGCGCTGGACAGGACCAACGACGAGATGTTCATCAGATCGAGTGCG
Source organism: uncultured Acetobacteraceae bacterium (assembly GCA_964242215.1). Taxonomy (GTDB): domain Bacteria; phylum Pseudomonadota; class Alphaproteobacteria; order Acetobacterales; family Acetobacteraceae; genus LMUY01. The sequence goes on from CAXTCJ010000189.1 coordinate 221, forward strand.
CCGCTGCGCAGTTGCGACAGCAGGTCGATCTCCGAGCCCAACTGGCTGTCAGGAAACACCCGGATCTGGATGCGCCCACCGGAGCTTGCCAGCAATCGCGCGGCCGCCTCAACCAGGCGAACGTTGATCGGGTGCGTTGCGGGTTGCGCATTGGCGATCTTGAGGTTGAAGTCGGCCGCTTTCGCCGGCCGCGTATGGATCGCGACCAGTGGGAGGGCTGTCAGGGCCGCAACCACGCTACGGCGACGCAAACCAGTGTCTGTGTGGTCCAGCATATACGTTTCCATCTTGCTTGTCGTTCGTTTCAGAGAAAGCCAGTCGAGAACCAGGGGACAGCGGCGATCAGGATCAGCCCGATTGCAAGCGCGCCGAAATACGGCCAGATGCGGCGCATACCAAGGTCGGGCGAGACTTTGCCGATCAGGCACGCCGTGTAGTAACCGACGCCAAAGGGTGGCGCGAACAGACCGAGGCCCATCGCCAACACGACGACGATGGCATAGTGGATTTCGTTCACACCGGCCTGGCGGGCGATCGGAAACAACAGGGGGCCGAACAGCACGATCGCCGGGATGCCCTCCAAAATGCTGCCCAACAGCACGAACGTGATCATCGAGATGACAAGAAACCCGAAGCCGCCGCCGGGCATGGCCTGCATCGCCCTCGCGAGCGCGTCCGAGAAGCCAGACTGCGTCAGAGCCCACGCCATCGAGGTCGCGGTCCCGATGATGAGGAGGATCGCACCGGACAGCCCGGCGGTTTCAACCAAAATTCCCGGGAGCTTGCGCCAGTCGAACCGGCGATAAACGAGCAGCCCGATCAGCACGACGTAGGCGATGCCGATCGTGGAGACCTCGGTCGCGGTCGCCACCCCCCTGGCAACGGCGAAACGGATCAAAATAGGGAGCGCCAGCGCGGGAAGCGCCACCACGAATGAGCGCCAGACCTTGGCCATGGTTGCCCGGGGTGCTGCGTCGGAACCGGGCGGTGGCGAGCGCAACCAGGCCACCACACCGAGCATGACCGCCAGCAGCAGGCCCGGGAGCAATCCGGCCGTGAAAAGACCCGCGATCGAGACGCTTGTCAAGGAGCCGATCGTTATGAGCACGATGGACGGCGGGATGGTCTCGCTCATCGCCCCCGCCGATGTCAGCAGCGCAACCAACTCGCCATCCGGCGTTCCGCGACGGCGCATGTCGGGGAACAACACCGGTGCGACAGCCGCCATATCGGCCGCCTTGGAGCCTGATATGCCCGACACCAGGATCATCGCACCGAGCAGAACGTAGGACAGTCCGCCGCGGAGATGCCCGAACACCGCTGCTAGAAACTCGACGATCAGCGCGGCCATGTTGGTCAGCACCATCAGCTGGCCCAACAGCACAAACAGGGGAACGGCAAGCAGGATCAGGCTGCCCATGCCCTCATCCATGCGGCCCACCACGATCGACGTCGGCCCGGCATCCGTGGTGAGGAGGTAGGCGGCGGTGGCCAATCCGAATGAGAACGCGATCGGCACGCCGGCAAACACCGATGCACCGAGCACAAGGACGAAGAACAGCACAAGATTCCAGTTTCCGGCCGCCGTCACCCAGGGAGCGAACAGATAAAGCAAGGCGCTGGCCGCGAGCAGCACGGCGACGGCGATGACGACGTTCCACAGTCCCGCCCGTGCCAGGCGCAATGCGGCAACCAGCAACATCAGGACGCTCCCAACCGGGATCGCCGCCGCCCGCACGCCGCCGCTCCAGCCGAGCGCCGGCGTCGTCATGAAGCTTTGGTCTTGGTAGTATTCGAAGGACGGATTGAGGATCAGCAGCAGGAACATGATCGGCGCCGCGATCCCGAGGGCCGTGAGGACGGATCGCACGCGTGAAGGTGCCGCGAGGACGGCATAGCCAAGCCGCATTTGCTCGCCGCGTTGCAGGGCGACGGCGCTGCCCAGCATGGCAAGCCAGGGAAACAGGATCGACGCGAGTTCATCCGACCAAGCGAGTGGTGCGTGAAAGACCGCGCGCGCCGTGATGCCGGTCAGCAGCACCGCTATTTCGGCAAGCACCGCCAGGGCCGCTGGAAATCCGATGATCCACGCCAGCGCGCTATCAACCCGCTGCAACACGTGCAGGTCCTGCGCGGAGCCAGCGGCTTCAACCCTCTCCGGCAGCATCTCCACGACGACCTCCCTTTGAACGGTCATTTTCGACTTTTTATTTTTTGCCGGCGGCGATCAGCTGGGGTGCGCGCGCGGATGCGCCTTCGTCCACTCAAGCAACTCGGGCCGGGTTCCCGCCCGAGCCGCGTGACTATGCGCCTGAATTTCCAGAAGACCTGCAATGTCACGTGCTGCGGCCACGACGTCCGCAAGCTGCAGCCCCGTGTCGATGCCAAGCGTGCTCAGCATCGCGACCAGGTCTTCGGTCGCGAGATTGCCGACTGGGATGCCGGTCTCGGGCAAAGCGATGCCGCCGCCGATGCCGCAGATCGCGCCTTCGATCCAGGTTGCCCCAGCGTCCATCGCAGCCAGCACGCTGGCGGTGGCCGTCCCCGCGAAATTGTGCACGTGGTAGCCAAAATTGCATCCTGGATAGCTGTCGCACATACGGCGAAACAGCTGGCCGACGTGGCGCGGATCTTCCATGCCCATGGAGCCCGCAAGGTAGAAGCGGCGCATTCCGGCATCCGTGAACCGCCGCACCAGGGCTTCGACGGCCGCTTCAGCGATGGGGCCTTCGTAGGGGCACCACATCGAGACCCCAAGCGCCATCACGAACGCACGGCCAGACCGGTCGACGATGCGGAACGATTCGATCGCCTGCTCGGCCGCCGCGTCGACCGTCATGTTCTGGTTGAGGCGGCTATAGGTCTCACTAACAATGACCAGGCCGAGAACTTCATCGGCATTCGCCGCGACAGCACGCTGTGCCCCGCGGGCGTTCGGGGCCAAGCCGCGGTAGACGGTTCCCGGCCGTCTGGTGATCCGAGCGAAGACGTCCTCCGCATCGCGCAAATTGGGGATGACGCGGGGGTGCGCGAAACCGGTGACCTCGATAATGGGGAAGCCAACGGCCGATAGCCGGTCGATCATGGCGACTTTCGTGTCGGTATCGATCCACTTGCCCAGGCTCTGCAGCCCATCTCGCGGTGCCACCTCCACCACGGTCATCGTCTGCGGATACTCGATCATCGTCTTGTCTTCCTCGGGCTACGCTTTGGTGGCGTGATTTCGGCAGCATCGCCAGAGGGCGCCGTGATGCCGCCGATGTAATCGGGAATGGGAAGCCCCAATCGCGAAAATCCACTTCCGATGATACCACCGCGGAATCGCGCGTCGGCTTGGTCCGGTGTGCCGTGCGTCAGTGCGTCGATCAGGGCTTCATGGTTGCGCAGCACCGTTTGCGTGTGCGTTTCGAAGCCGGGGTGATTTTGGAGGAACAGCCGGACCAGGTTGCTGATCGAGCGCCAAGCCCGCAGCAAGTATTCATTGCCTGATGCGTTGCAAACAGCCTCGTGAAACTGCCAGTCGAGATTGCGCCAGTCCGCCGCGCGTGCCTCCTTCGCCGCAAGCACGCTGGCCGCATGCAATTCGACCAGCGGCTGCAGCAGTGCCGGTGTGCGCCTGCCGACAACGAGGCGGGCAGCAAGCCCCTCCAGCGTGCCGCGCAGAAGCAGCATCTGCACGACCTGCTCCGTTGACACGTCGACGACGTGGGCTCCTTGCCCCTTGCTGCCACCGATGATGTGGGCAGCCCGAAGCGAATTGAGGGCTTCGCGCAGCGGGCCGCGGCTCACGCCGAGCTTCTTGGCCAAGGTAATCTCGACGATCCGCTCGCCCGGTTTGAGCTGTCCCGACCGGATCGCTTCCACCACCCGGTCAGCCACGATGTCCGCCAGCGACGGGGTAGGCGGCAAGGCCCAGTCAGGCGTGGAGCCAGTCTCAGCCATGGACGTCGAGGGTTTCCGGTTCGGACTGGAGCGTGATCCCCGCGTCACGGAGTCGGGCCGGGTCGAGGCCCAGGTGCTCGACAAGGATTTCCCAATTATGCGCGCCCAGGCGGGGCCCGGTGGACCGAATTTCCCCCGGCGTGCGCGAGAACTTGCCGACGACATTCTGCATTCGCAAGCTGCCACCCAACTCCTCGTCCTCAAGGCTGACGACGTTCTGCCTTGCTTGAACCTGAGGGTCGTCAAGCACCTGGCTGACGTCGTTCACCGGAGCGATCGGGGCGTCACACTCGCCGAAGCGGGCCAAGAGCTCCGGCAGGTCGAACTGTTCGACGGCCGCTTGCAGTTCGACGTCCAGTGCCGCGGCATTCGTAAGGCGAACACGATTGCTGGCAAATCGTGGGTCGGCAACCAGGGCGGGCACGTTCAATGCGCGACAAATGCGCTCGAAGGCGGATTGTGCACTACCCGCCATGGACACCCATTTGCCGTCCCGGCTTTGATAGGTGTTTCGGGGGGCGGTAAATGGTAGCCGGGATCCGTTGCGCCCCTGAACCAGCCCAAGTTTGTCGAAATCCACGACTTGCGGCCCCAACAGGGTGAACAGGGTCTCGTAGATCGCGAGATCGATCACCTGGCCGATACCGCTGCGCTTTGTTTCATGCAGTGCAACAGAGGTCAGATACGCTGCCATTAGCCCCGTCGTGGCATCGGCCAAACCAAACCCGGGTAGCATCGGAGGGCCGTCGGCATTGCCGCTGATATGGGCGTAGCCCGAAAAAGCTTCCGCCAACGTGCCGAACCCGGGCCTCTCCTTATAGGGCCCGGTCTGGCCGAACCCCGTTACACGGACAATGATGAGAGCGGGATTAATCGCGTGCAGCACATCGGGCCCAAGCCCCCACGACTCCAACTTTCCGGTTCGATAGTTTTCCACCAAAACATCCGACTCTGCAGCAAGGCGCTTGACGATCTCGACGCCGAGACTGGTGTGCAGGTCGGCTGTGATGGAGCGTTTTCCCCGGTTCACGACCTTGTAGTAGAGGCCGACACCGTCGAGGTTGTTGCCCCAGAAGCGCAACTCGTCGCCACTCGCAGGGCGCTCGACCTTGATGACGTCAGCGCCGAAATCCGCCAGGAACATCGAACACAGCGGAGCAGCCAAGAAGTTCGAGATGTCGAGGACACGTATGCCATCGAGGGCTGCAGGCCCTTCGCGTTTCGCCATCCCGGTAGCCGCCATCCTGTCCATTGCAGGTCACGCCTTCATTTGACTGTAGGACAGTTCTACATGCCCGGAGCGACGCGGCAAGCGTTCATGCTGCCGCCTCGAGCGGATTGCCGTCCAACCTGCGCGGTGCTGCGGGCGGGCTGGCCCATGGCGAGGGCAACGGCCGCGCGGCGACGTTGCGCACAGCAGTTAGCCTCCACGAACGTCACCAGGGTTGATTGACCGGGCCTCATTCACGGCGGTGATACTACCACTGCCGATTTTGAATTGGACTCTGTCCGGCTGTTTAAGTGTCATCCCGCCCAACAAGCGAAGGAGGACGCGCCATGGACCAGCAAGCGGATCCGGATCAACTCCCCCGCCTGACCGGAAAGATCAGCCCGGACTGCATCCGGCTGATGCGAACGCCGCGGCCGCCAGCCGGCCTGGTGGATGGGTTCAAGCGCATCATGGACGCGACCAGCGTAATCTCCGACATCATGGACGAACTGGGCATCACCGGCGCGGTGGGCAGCAGCGTGCTCAAGCCAACCCTGCCAGGTGCGACGATGGTCGGCCCGGCGTTGACGGTGCGCAACATCATCCAGCGGGAGCATGTTTACGAAACGGCTCGGGCGCACGTGAACCGCATGGCGGAGTTCGAGGCACACAATCTGGCGCTAGACGGCGACGTGGTGGTGATTGATGGGGTGGCCGGCATCTCCAATATGGGCGGCATCTCCGCCCAGACCGGCAAACGGCAGGGGGAGGCCGGGGCAATCGTGTCCGGCGGGGTGCGGGACGTCGGCCATTCGCGCCGGGTCGGCTACCCGATCTGGTCGACGGAGGTGACGCCGGTGACCGGCAAGTGGCGGATCGAGACGGTGGAGATCAACGGCCCCGTCGCCATCGCCGGCATCCGGGTGTCGCCGGGTGACATCGTGGTGGCGGACGAGACCGGTGTCTGCTTCATCCCAATTGGCCGCGCCGCGGAAGTGCTTGCCAAGGCGCAGGCAAAGGCGGCCGCTGAGGAGGCCAAGTGCGAGCTGATCGACGGCGGCATGCCGATCGCGGAACTGCCCGGCAACGCGTAGTAGCCCGCACGCTAAGGGAGGGTCGGCAAACCGGCCCCGGGGAACAGTCGATGCCCATCCTGATTACGCGTCGCACCCTGGCGGGCGCCTTGCCCAGTGCCATAGCCTTGGGGCGGGCCGTGCATGCGGGGGCACAGGTGCCGTTTCCCACTCGGCCGATCCAGCTGGTGGTGCCCTATGCGCCTAGCGGCGGCACCGACCTTACGGCGCGGGAGATCGCCGAAGCGCTCACCCGGCAATTCGGCCAACAGGTGGTGATCGTCAACCGGCCGGGCGCCGCGACTATTGTCGGCTCCCAGATCGTCGCGGAGGCCAGGCCGGACGGCTACACCCTTTTAATGGACAGCCTGCCCCTGACGGCCAACCCAAGCCTCTACCGCAAGCTGCCCTACGACTCGGCCGCTGCCTTCGCGCCGATCAGCCTCGTTAGCAACGCGCCCACCGTGTTGGTCGCAAACCCGTCGTTGCGGGCTAAGACCGCGCGGGAGTTGGTGGACTATGTCAAAGCCAACCCGGACACGGTGAACTATGCCTCCTTCGGGATCGGCAGCGGCGCGCACTTGGCGGCGGAGCTGTTCCAGTCCGTCACCGGCACGAGGCTAGTGCACATCCCATACGATGGTGGCGGCCCGGCGGCGACCGCGGTGATCAGCGGGGAGGCGCAGCTGCTGTTCTCCAGCCTGCTGCCCGTGCTCGGCAGCGTCCGCGGCGGGCTGATGCGCGCGATCGCCCTCGCCGGCGAACACCCGTCCCCCCTACTGGCGAACGTGCCGACCTTTGCCTCGTGCGGTATCGCCTACGAGACCGGGACTTGGTTCGGCCTTCTCGCGCCGGCCGCAACGCCTGCGCCGATCGTCGACCAGTTGCACGCGGCCTTGGTCAAGGCCTTGGCCGACCCGGCGCTGCACGGGCAAATCCTGTCCCAGGGCGCGGATGCGATCGGCGACACCCCCGCAGAGTTTGCCGCGTTCATTCGGACGGAAACGATCCGCTGGGCCGGCGTGATCGCACGCGCTGGGCTGGAAAAGCAGTAGCCGCCCCGTGCCGTTGTTGCGCGCCCGGACGGAGGGGGCCATGGTCGGCGCGCTGTTCGCGGCCATCGGGCTGGCGGCGATATTTTTCGCGTCCGCCTACCGGCTGGGAACGCTGCGCAACGTCGGACCCGGCTTTTTCCCGACAGTGGTCGGCTACGGGCTGGTCGTGGTGGGCGTGGCGCTCGCCGCCGTACCGCCGCGCGCGGACGTGGCCGCGGCGCGCTTTACGCTTTGGCCGACGCTGGCCGTGCCCGGCGCGGTGGCAGCATTCGGTCTGCTGATCGAGCGTGCGCACCTGCTGGCGGCGGTCGCCGGGCTGGTCGGCGTCGTGTGGCTCGCCTTGCCCGGCCTGCGGGCGCCGGCGGCCCTGGCGGTGTTCGTCCTGCTGGCCGCCTCGGCCTCCGCGTTGTTCGTCTACGGCCTGGACCTGCCCGCCAGCTACCTGCTGCCGCCGGGCTGACATGTTAGGCAGCCTC
>CAXTCJ010000190.1:0-7940 GCA_964242215.1 uncultured Acetobacteraceae bacterium
CGGTCTTCGTGCTCAATGTGGTGGACGGATGCATGCCGTCCGATCTCGGCACCGGCACGACGGCTGAAATCGAGGAGGAACGGCGATTGCTCTACGTCGCCATGACCCGGGCCAAGGACAATTTGCACCTGATCACCCCGCACCGCTTCTTCACCCATGGGCAGCCTTCCCTGGGGGACCGGCACGTCTACGCGTCCCGCTCGCGGTTCATACCCGGCAACCTGCTGCCGCTGTTCGAGAGCGTCACCTGGCCTACCCTAGCGACTGAGTTGGAAAGGCAGGCGGCGGTCAACCACGTGCGGATCGATGTGGGCGCTCGAATGCGCAGCATGTGGCAATGAGGACCGCGGGCGGAATCATCTGCCGTAATCAAAGATGGGCGCCGCAGCACTGGGATGCCTGCATGGAAGGCCCCTCTTTAAGGCTACTCGCACGGCAGCGGAACGAAGCCAGTGGCCAGCTTGGGACGCCGCAAGCCCGTAACGCAGCCGAAGGGGGTATAGTCCTATCTAATCGGCTTTGTTCAAGGATTCGTTGAGTATTCACTTCCGACAAGGCAGGTTATCGGAAGTAAGCTTTCGGCGTGGACAGGGTAGGGCGCTATTTTGGGCATTCAGAAAAATAAAAAGTTTGTTTGAGGTTAAGGCGCTTTTGAGGTAAGTCGACGCGCAACTCGTTGAAGTTGGCTCCAAGGAAATGGCTAGACTGTGTCCGTCACTAAGCTCGGCCAATCGTGCAACAGCCTGTTGCACGATTGAGTCGCGGACAGCTGCATCGCCAGATCGGACTGTCTTAGGGGCTCCCGCGATCCCGCCAAGCCGCTTGGGCGCTCGAACCCACCGGCCGCAACCTTTCGCACTGACCTCTACGCGGAACGAACCAACCCTCCGCGCCTCGCGAGACGCCCCCGAGCGAGGCAGCCGCGCGCCTGCTACGCTTGCCGCATGACGAAGACTCCGGCGCTCCCCGCCGACTACCGCGACCTACTCGCCGCGTTGAAGGCGCGGATTGGCGAAGCGCGCTTGCGCGCCGCGGTCAGCGTCAACCGGGAGCTCGTTCTTCTCTACTGGGAGATCGGCCGGGACATCCTCGCGCGGCAGGCGCAAGAGGGCTGGGGAACCGCCGTCATCGAGCGGCTGGCCGCCGATCTCCGGCGGGATTTCCCCGATATGACCGGCCTCTCGCCGCGCAACCTGAAATACATGCGGGCCTTCGCCGAGGCTTGGCCGGATCGGGAGATCGTGCAACAGCTTGTTGCACAGCTTCCCTGGGGCCATAACCTCCGCCTGCTCGAGGCCGTCAAACGGCCCGAAGAGAGAATTTGGTACGCCCGTCAGGCGGCGGAACACGGCTGGAGCCGCGCGGTCCTGGCGCACCAGGTCGACACCCGATTGTTCGAACGCGCCGGCAGGGCGCCGACGAACTTCTCCAAGACGCTTCCAAGTCCGCAGTCGGACCTCGCCCGCGAGCTGCTCAAGGATCCTTACGATTTCGAGTTCCTGGCGGCGGCCGCGGACATCTCGGAGCGGCAGCTCGAGCGCGGTCTGCTGGATGATCTTCGCGCGCTGCTGCTCGAGCTTGGCAAGGGCTTCGCGTTCGTCGGCAGCCAGTATCATATCGAGGTCGGCAATCAGGACTTCTATCTCGACCTGTTATTCTATCACCTGAGGCTCCGCTGCTACGTGGTGATCGACCTGAAGGTCGACGAGTTCAAGCCCGAATATGCGGGCAAGATGAACTTCTACCTGTCGGCCGTCGACGACCTGCTGCGTCACCCCGCGGACGCGCCCTCCATCGGCCTAATCCTCTGCAAGGGCCGGAACGAGGTGATCGTCGAGTATGCGCTGCGGGACGCCTCGAAGCCGATGGGCGTCGCGGGCTACCGCGCCGCGTCGCGGCTGCCGGCGCAGCTAGAGGCGGAGCTGCCGACTGCTGACGAGCTCGCTCGTGAGTTCCCGCTGATGGCGCTGATCAGGTTGAGGACCGTACTCGAGCGCGAACTGCGCCAAGCCGCGCTGCGGCTAGGCCTGGCCGATGCGGCACCCAGCATGGGTTCGCTGCTCCGCCGGCTGCAGAACGACGCAAGCCTCCCGCCAAGCGCTGCAAGGTTTGGCGAGACGATGCGCATCCTTAACGCGGCCGCCCACGGCGCCGAGGTGCCGGCCGATGCCGCGAAGGCGGCGCTGGAGGCGGGCTCACGGCTGCTCGACGACCTTCGCGCCATTCACGAGCCTGAGTGACGATGCGGCACATGGCACCCGAGAAGTGCGGGCGCCGGCGGGGTTTCGCTGGTTGGGGCGAGACGCCTTTCCGCGGACGCCCGCATGGTTCAGCCTCGGCGGCCGGCAGCGTGGCGCACTGATGCTCGAAAGCCTCCTTCGCAGCGATCGCCCCGCCCCCACCGCATTCGACGCAACAGCCTTGCGAGCGCTCGAACGCGCGTCAGGCGCCATCGCCAGGCTCGACCAAGCGCTCGACAATCACCCCCTGCGGACGGCGTTCCTCTATCGTGCCCGGCTCGAAGCGGTCCGGCGCCAGGGATGTGCCTGGAACTCAAGATCCCCGGCGTCGCGGTGCGCACCCGGCTGTGGCACAGCATGGGCGAGGCGGAGGGCGTGCGCCTCACTGAAGCCGACGCCGCCTGCCTCGCCCGCTTGGTGCCCGCCGCCCCCGCGGTCGCGTCCACCGCACTCCGCGCCACCCGCCTGGTGGATGGCGACGCCGGCACCGCGCGCCTGATCGTGGAGGGCATCGCCCGCGCCGTTGCTGGCGGCCGCAACCCATTCCCGGTCGCCGAGCGCCCCGCCCATTACGACCCGGCCCTGGTGAAGGCCGACCGCGACCTGCTGGCCCTGGCCGACCGGCTGGCCCGCCCCGGGGCGCCCCGCGCAGTATCGCTGCTGCTGTCCGGCCCGCCGGGCACGGGCAAGAGCGCCTATGTGCGCTACCTGGCCGGCCGCATGAGGCTGGACGTGTTGCAGAAGCGCGCCTCCGACCTGCTCGGGCCGTTTGTAGGCCAGACCGAAGCCAACATCGCCGCCGCCTTCGCCGAGGCGGCGGACACCGGCGCCTTTCTGATCTTCGACGAGGCCGACAGCCTACTCGGCGACCGCGCTGCGCGATGCATAGTTGGGAGATCAGCCAGGTGAACGAGATGCTGACCTGGATGGAGCAGCACCCTCTGTCCTTCGCTTGCACCACCAACCTGCCGGACTCTCTGGATCCAGCCAGCCTGCGCCGCTTCCTGATCAAGCTACGGCTGGAGTGGTTGACGCAGGCACAAGCCCGCCTGGCGTTCCGCAGCTTCTTCGCCGTAGACGTGCCCCAAGGTCTCGACGCGTTGCGGACGCTGACGCCCGCCGACTTCGCCCTGGTGAAGCGGCGTGCCGTCGTCACGGGCAGGACGACCCAGTTGGTTTGCTGCACCTCCTGGCGGCCGAGTGCGAAGGGCGCGATGGCCCGCGCGCACCGGTTGGCTTTCGGGCGGCATAAGGCTGCGTCCGGTTCTGACGCAGTCCTGTGCCAGCCAGGCGGTGCGGGTTCGCGCCCTGTGGTGCGAACGTCACGAAGGGAGAACTGGCATGGATGTTGAGCAGGGACGGCGAGCCTTTCTCACTCCATCTGCCGACACGCTGCAGGCCCAACCTGCACCCGAGATCAGCAGCGTTGCGACGAGCACGACAGTGGCATGGCTCGCGATACGCCCGGGTTACCTATCAGGACCGGGCTGGCGGGGGGAGAAAGGTGACATTGGTGTGGTCATCCCAAGCACACGTCTCGACGGCGTTGCGGCCCTGGTGTTCGGCATCGGCGCCGCCGGCGTGCTTTGGGTAGACGGGCTGGCCCGGTCGGCAGGACCTCCGGCCTCACGCCCGAGGAGGCCGATTTGCGTGCCGCCGGAAGCACGGCGACGCGCGGGAGCTGGTCGGTCCCATCCGCCACCGACATTCCCTGGCTCGAGGATCCTGTAGCGATTGCAGGCTTGCCCAGCGTGCGCCTCGCGACGGTGGCGATCGGCGCGGGCATCAGCCAAGCGGACGAGATCTGTGCCACCGCTTTGGTGCACGCCCTGCGGGCCCGGCGCTGCCACAGACGCTGCCGGACGGCCGTGGTGGTCACGCTGGACTTAAGCTCGCAGCCCGCCACCCGAATTAGGCTTGCCAGAGCACTGCGTGAAGCCGGCGCGTTCGTGATCGAGCCCGCTGATACGGCCAAGGGTCTGCACCTGCACCACTTCCCGCTGCGGGCCGCCATCATGCCGCGGGGAGGCGGGCGGCTGGTTTGCGCCGATCTGGCCGACCATCTTGCCTGTTGGCCGCCGGGGAGCTGGGCGCGGCTTTACCGGTTGAAGGAGGAGACGCCGCTGCGGCTGCCCACCCCGTGCGACCCCGTGCGCTTCCATATCCTCCATTGGCATGCGGATCTCGACCGGGCGGGCCTGCTGTATCTCGACCGCCAAAGCTCGCGTTGCCGGCGACGCTGGGGGGACGCGAACATGGTGTTCACGACGGCGGAAACGATGGACGGATCGGTAGGATCGTTCGACCTTCTGCTGGTCCATTGAGGCCGGCGATCAACGGTTGGATAAGGATTGCGGATGAGGATCTTCGTGCTGACCGGGGCGGGCATTCCGCCGAAAGCGGATTGGGGACGTTCCGCGACAAAGGCGGCATCTGGGAGCGGTTCGACCCGATGAAGCTCGCCACCCCCGAGGCGTTCGCCCGTGACCCGCACACCGTCCAGGCGTTCTACAACGCCCGCCGCCGCAACCTGCTCGAGGCACAGCCGAACGAGGCGCACCGGGCCCTTGCGCGGTTGGAGGCGGGACTGGCCGCGCGGGGCGGCCAACTCATGCTCGTTACCCAGAACATCGACCACCTACACGAACGGGCGGGCTCGCGCCGTGTGCTCCACATGCACGGCGAACTGTTGCAAGCAAGCTGCCTGGCCTGCGAAGCCGTGTCCGCCTGGCGCGAGGACCTCGGCGCCGGAGAGCGCTGTCCCGCGTGCGGCGAGGCGGGCCGGTTGCGCCCCAATGTCGTGTGGTTCGGGGAGATGCCGCTGCATCTGCTGGAGATCGAGGACGCTCTTGCCGCGGCAGACATGTTCGTGGCGATCGGAACGTCCGGCTCGGTGTATCCGGCGGCGGGGTTCGTCCGGGAGGTGCGGAGGAACGGCGTGCGGACGTGCGAACTCAACCTCGAGCCATCGGACAATGCCGCCATGTTCGACGACCGGCGGTATGGCCCTGCAAGCGCGATCGTCCCAGCCTGGGTTGACGACGTGTTGGGCGCAAACCCGGCACAGGCTCAAAATCCAGGCGCTGTCTAACCTTACGGCAGCCGTCCCGCATGTTTGCGCACGTTCTCTGCCGTCCAACGTCCGCCCCGGCTGGTCAGGATCTTGGCGGCGTTCAGCCACTCGGCAGCCGCCTGCCAGCGGCCATTCCCCTTCGGGGCTGCTGCGAGGGCCGCACGCAATCCCTGGGCGGCATGGAGTTTCAGCCTCGTCCTGGCGCCCTCGTCGCGCTCGCGCCACTGCTGGAAGTGCAGGATGGGGTCGAACGTCTCGCCGTCGATCGACACCGGGTCGGGCGGCAGCGGCAGCACGTCAAGGCCGATCTCGCGCGCGGCCTCAAGCAGGTAGGCATTGCGGCGCCAATGCATGGTTTCCTCGAAGCGCACGTAGAGCAGCGTGGCGCGGCCGGCATGGGCCGCAGCCTTCGCCCGCAGCTCGCCCTCGACCAGGTCGGTGGCGCGGTCGGGTTGCATGTCGATGAAGGCGATCTCGTCCACCAGCCTCCCCCTGCTCTCGGCCACGTAGGCGCGCATTCGTCTAGCTCAGTTTGTAGACGAAATATGGCATCTTCCCGCGCGTCGGTTGGTGTTATCTTGTGTGCCTCTCGAAGATTACGCAGTGTCGCGGCTCTTTTCAGGCTGATATAACCCTCAGGGCTTAGACGGCGGTAGGCTGCAAGCCAGAAAGGCTCAGGCATCGAAGGCGGGCCGGGGGAACATCTCGTGCAGGAACTCCATGGCGGCCTGTTCGCCTACACCGATATGCTGGTTGACCGCCATGCGGAGCAGGGCGACCGCTAGGGCCGGGTGATCGCCCGGCCCGGTGTTGGTCCTGATCCAGTCGCCTAGACCACGCTCGATTGCATAGGAGCGGGCTTTCACCGCCGCTTGCTGCGCCTCATCCATCCGAAGCGCTCCACGCGAACCCTTCCGCGCTGTTTGGCGGGGATGGACGATCAACGGCTCCCCCCGCCCCCGCACCAGCATGGCTTCCTTGTCGGCGAAGGTGCGTTGCGGGTGCTTCGTCATCGTTCCTCCGATCCCTCGCGCCCGCGAGGCGCGGTACCATAATGCCCATTATGAAAGCAATCGCCGGCTTGTTTTATTGGTTTCTCATAGCTTTCCTTGTCGCAAACATAACGTCAACGGCAAGATCCTCGGTATCTTTTGAGTATATGTCGCCATCAGTTATTCCAATATTAGATAAAGGAGTTCGATCCGAGTTACCAAATTTTACGTTGCAGATTTTGCTCAGAAAAGGATCTGGAGTAACGGTAGAACCAAAGTTTTTACCAAATGCTTGGTAGCCGCTCATTGTTCCATTGTTCCCCCGTAAGGCGGTGCTTAATATCTTTCGTCATCTGCGCAGGCACCGTTAGTCAAAATGACCGCGAGCAATATTTGGCAGACAATGATTTTCAACACCGTCAGATACCATTCTTTTGCGACTTAACCCTATACCGGGTAATGCATAAATCAAGGCTTTCGGTAACGCCAGTGCGCTGCTCTAGATCAACGGTTTACGGGTTCCAGAAGTTACAACCGAATGTCCGCTAACCACCACAAGTGGCCATAGCCCCGTTGGGGTAGACCCCAGCAGCACGTTGGCATGGGACACTTTCTCCGTGCCATTAGGGTCGTTTCGGGATTCTGGAGCGGCAGCGTCCTCGAGGTCTAAACCCATCTGGAGCAATTTCAGTCTGAAATGCAGTTTCGGTTCCGCTGCTTCTGTAATGGGCCCTCGGTCGTCAAGCTCAGAGTGCATCCAATCGCCGGTTTCGTGCTTCTGTCCGTGGTCGGCGCGAGACCGCCACTTCATGCTGTAAGAGGGAGTGGCGGAGCAATCTACCGGGCGTAGTCTCGGGATTGCTCCCGGCCACTGCAGCGGAACCTGCCTCACCATCTCCGCGTCCCGGCGACGGGACCTCATGGGAGCTGAGCCGCCTTGGCCCCGCTCCGAACCGTGTGCCTCCTTGGCATTATGCGGCGGCGGCAGCTGGGTCCTTGCCCCAGACGAACTCCGTCCCGTCCGCCCAGATTCGATGCAGCACGGTGGCCAGCTTACGCGCCAGCGCCACCTTCGCCCTCCGCATGCCCCGCCGCTTGGCGACGTCCATCGCCCAACGCTTGAGCGTGCTGAACTTGCCTGCTCGTGTTAGCAGCGCGTTGGCCGCATCGTGCAAGGCGGTTCGCACGCCGGCATCGCCCACGCGCGTGATTCCGCCGGTGACGTCCATCTCTCCAGATTGATAGCGCTTTGGCGTCAAACCGAAAAAGGCGCCCACTGACTTGGATTTCGCAAACCGTCCGGGGTCGTCCACGCCAGCGCGATAGGTCAGCGACACCACGGCGCCGACACCAGGCACCGTCATCAGGCGCCTGCAGACCTGGTCGTCCTTGACGATCGCCAGGACCTCGCGATGCAGCTTGGCGAACTCGCTCCAACGCCTCACGCGCGGTCAACATCGGCTCCGCGATCCGTTCCAGCATGGCGTGGCCGCTCACCAACTCGCGGATGCGCGCCGCCAGCTTGCCGCGGCTCACGTCTCCAACCTTGAGCCCGAAGCCGCGCAGCAAACCGCGCAGCGTCTGCTCCAAGTCCATGGCCTTGATCTGCATCTGCTTGCGCGCGGCGAGCAGCGC
>CAXTCJ010000191.1:0-7889 GCA_964242215.1 uncultured Acetobacteraceae bacterium
ACCAGCTATTCCGGCCAGACGGTCGAGATCATCAACACCGACGCCGAGGGCCGGCTCGTTTTGGGCGACGTGCTGTGGTACTGCCAGGAGCGGTTCGAGCCGGCCTTCATGGTCGATCTGGCGACGTTGACCGGCGGCATCATCGTGAGCCTCGGGCACGAATATGCCGGGTTGTTCAGCAACAACGAGGACCTGGCGCAGAACCTGTTGGCCACCGGCACCGCCTGGGGCGAGAAGCTGTGGCGCATGCCGCTGGGCGATGCCTACGACAAGATGTTGAAGAGTGAGATCGCCGACATGAAGAACGTCGGTGGCCGGCCCGGCGGTTCGATTTCCGCCGCCTGCTTCATCCAGCGTTTCGTCAACGGCGTGCCCTGGGCGCATCTGGACATCGCCGGCACCGCCTGGAGCACCAAGGACGGGCCTACGACCCCGAAGGGTGCCACGGCGTTCGGCGTGCGCCTGATCGATCGGCTGGTGGCCGAGCACTACGAAGGCGCCCAGCCCGCCGGATGACGGAGATCGGCTTCTACCACCTGACGCGCACCACGGCGGAACAGGCGCTGCCCAAGCTGCTCGGCCGCACCCTGTCAACCGGAGAACGTGCCGCCGTGCTGTGCGGCAGCGAGGCCCGGCTGAAGGCGCTGGACGATGCGCTGTGGGCGTCGGCCGACCCGGACTGGCTGCCCCATGGCAGCGCCCGCACCGGCGAGGCCGACCTGCAGCCAATCTGGTTGACCCTTGTGCCCGAGGCGCCGAATGGGGCCCGGTTCTTGTTCCGCTTGGACGGGACCGATGCCGACCCGGCGGCCTGGGCTCGCGTGTTCGACCTGTTCGACGGCGGCGACGCTGAAGCGGTGGCGGCGGCGCGGCAGCGTTGGGCGGTCGCCAAGCAGGCCGGGCACCAACTGACCTACTGGCAGCAGGGCGAGCGCGGCTGGCAGAAGAAAGCATGATATAAGCTTTGCCGCCGTCGCCACCTCGACTACATCCGCATACATGGGACAAGCGCGCACATGCTGAAGTATGCCTTGATGGCCGTAGCGGCTGCCGCCGTTGTGGCGTTGGTGTTCATCATGCTGCCGACCGGCAGCGGGCCTCGGCCGGAGCCCCGTCTGCTTGCGAGCGGCGATCCTCAGTCCAGCACCAGCTTCACCATCCATGACGCCGCGCCACCCACGCCGGTGACGCTCAGCCCCGCCACGCCGCCCACGACCGCTGCCGCCCCCAACGCGCCGCCGGCCCCGGGCGATCTCGATGCGGTGATGCAGCGCCTGCGTGCAAATGCTGCCAATCCCAGTGCTGCCAATCCGACAGCTGCCAATCCCACACCTGGCAGCCCCACTACGCCGCCCGCGCCGGATGCGACCGTGACCGCCACGACCATTGCACCGGCGACTCCCGCCACGCCTGCGCCAGCCCTTACTGATCCCACCGCCGTGCCGCCGCCCAACCCGCCCTCGCCGCCGCGGTGGGCGAGTGTCACGGCCCAGGGCACGCGGTGGCGGCTGGCCCGTTCCAGCAATGGCTACGTCGTTTCGATCGATCTTGGTGGAGGCCAAACGGCCGATGTCCACGTGCTGCCGGCCTTCGCCAACCTGGACCCGGCGGCAGTGAACGTGCGGGTGGACTACCTGCGCGACACGATCCTGCAAAACTTCTCCAACCAGTCCGGCTCATACAGCTTCGCGCGGGACGGGTCGGTTTCGATGGATCGGTAGCAGCCTGGTAACGTTATGAATTAATCGTTCAACCTTCTGCCACATCCGGGACACATAGACCCGCGTAACCTACACACAGAGACGGCGGAGGTGAGGATGCAGCAGATCAGCGCGGGCTTCTCGGAGATCCAGCTGGCCGTGATGGCCATGCCCCAGACTTCGCCCAGAACTTCGCCCGGAACTTCGCCCAAAACTTCGGAATTCACGCCGCAGGCGATGGCCCAGTATCTTCGCCGTACCAGCGGTTCGGCTGCCTATTGCTTTGCCCAGGCCATGCACGAGGGCTCCGCATGGGCCAACGAGGCCTGGGGCAAGTACTGGGCCGACGTGATGCGCCTGGTCTGAGCGGCGAGTGCCGGCCTAACTGCCAAAAACCCCCAACGTAGGGTGCAATGCGCTTCGGCATTGCACCACGCCATTGCCGCCAGAGAAGATCACCCCGGACGTTGCTGCTGGCTCGCGATCTTCAGCCGTGGAGTGGTGCAATGCCAGAGCGCATTGCACCCTACGCTTGTCAAAATGCCCGCAGCATCTCGCGCAGCGTGCCGCCGGCATATTCGGTACGGGTTAGGCCGCGCCGCTGCAGGGTGGGCACCAGCTGCTCGGTGATCGAGGCGACATAGCTGGGTTTGAGCAGGCCCGCCACCAGGAAACCGTCGCCGCCGATTTCCGACATGGCTTCCTCCATCTGCGCCGCGACCGAGTCGGCGGTGCCGATCGGGGTGTAATTGCGCGGTGTTAGCAGGATTTCGCGCAACGTGGCGTCCGGCCCCGCGGCCTCGAAGTTGCGGAGTAGCGACTGCAAGCCGTTGATCTTCAACTCCGGCACCGGCTGGTCCAGGTCCAGCTTCGAGAAATCCACGTTGGCCATGTAGGAGAACGCGGCGAGCGTGCGCTCGATGCCATGCGCGCGGGCGCGGGCCATGCTGCCCTGCAGCTCCGCCGCATCCTGGGCGTCGCGCACCACGAACGGGTTGAACACGAACATCACCTTGCACGTGGACGGGTCACGGCCATGGGCGGCGGCGTGGCGCAGTACCTCGTCGCGGTAATCCTTCATCGCCGGGTAGTCGGCGGCGTGGCCGGCCAGCACCACCTCCGCATGCTGGCCGCTGAACCGACGACCGCGCGGTGAGGCGCCGGGGGCCACGAAGACGGGGCGGCCCTGCGGCGATTGCGGTATGTTGAGCGGGCCGCGCGATTTGTAGAACTGTCCCGCGAAATCGATGGTGTGGACCTTCGCCGGGTCGGCGAACACGCCGGTCGCGCGGTCCATCACCATCGCGTCCGGGTCCCAAGAATTCCAAAGTTGCGTTGCGACGTCGATGAACTCGTCTGCCATGTCGTAGCGCAGATCGTGTTCCGGCTGGCCCGGCAGGCCATAATTCTGCCCGGCGCGGTCGTTGGTGGCGGTGACGATGTTCCAACCGATCCGACCGCCGGTGAAGTGGTCCAGCGTGCTCAGCAGCCGGGCCAGCAGGAAGGGCGGATAGAACGTCGTCGTCAGCGTCGGCGCGATGCCGATGTGCTGGGTGACGGAGGCGAGATAGCCCACCAGCGCCACCGGGTCGAATTTCGGCGTCATGACGGCGTTGCGCAGATAGAAGTCCCGCGACCCGCCGTAGGCGTCCGGGATGGTGGACGAATCTTCCAGGATCAGCAGGTCGAAGCAGGCCCGCTCCAGCGCGCGGATTGCGTCCTGGAACAGGGCCGGCTTGGTCCAGTCATACTCCTCCGGGTAGCCGGGTTCGTTCCAGCCCTGGATCGTGACGCCGGAGCCCAGGAACCATCCGAGGTGAAACTTGGCCATTTCGCTCTCCCTGATCAGCCGTCATCGTCATGCCAGGGCTTGACCCTGGTATCCACGCCGCTCCGCAAACGCCGGCCCCGGCCGTGTTGCACTGCGCGGTGCCAAACGCTCGTCTGACGTCACCAGTCCAACCCCGTGGATACCAGGGTCAAGCCCTGGCATGACGGCGGCTTCTTCGAGTGCGGTAGTAAAACGAGCTGGACCGCAGTGACTCAATCCCTGGCATGACCGTGTGCATTCAAACCGGCTTGCCGATGTTCCAGTAGGCCGCCACCGGGCAGTCGAACACTCCGGTCAGCGCGCGGCTGTAGGCGACATAGGCGTAGGTGGAGCCTAATGGGACGTAGGGCAGGGACTTGAATGCCTCGACCTGGATCGCCGCGGCGAGCTTGGTCTGCTGGTCGGGGTCGGCGCTGTCGAACCACTGGTTGCGCAGATCCTCCAGCACAGGGTCGTCGGGCCAGCCGAACCAACTCGCGGCGCCGGCGCCTCGCAGCATCTGGTTCACCGCGGGATTGAGGATGTCGGTGCCGGACCAAGTGGTGATGAACGCGCTCCAGCCGCCCTTGTCCACGGGCCCGCGATTGGTGCGGCGCTGCGCCATGGTGGTGAAGTCGGTCATCGCCAGTTCGGTGGTCATGCCCATCTTGCGCAGCATGTCGTCGGCCACCTGCGCCATCGCCGACTGCACCGGCGATTCCGAGATCGCGAGCAGCACGACTTTCTCGCCGTTGTAGCCGGTGGCTTTCAGCGCGGCCCGGGCACGGTCGAGGTCGTGCACCTTCAGCACGGCGCCGCCGACATCGGTGCCGTACGGCGTGCCGCAGGCGAAGAAGCTGTCGCAGTTGCGGATCATGTCCGGCCGGCTGACGGCGGCTTGCAGGAAGGTTTCCTGGTTGACCGCCATTGCGACGGCTTGGCGGATCGCCGGGTCGTTGAACGGCGGCTGCGTGTGGTTGAATTGAAAGATGGCGTAGCTGCCGGTTTTGTTACGCACGGTGGCGGCGAGTTTCGGCTGCGCCTCGATCACCGGGATCAGGTCGGGTGGCGGCGCGTCCCAGTAATCCTGCTCGCCATTCTGCAGCGCGGCATACGCGGTCGCGGAGTCGCCCAGGATCGTCCACTCCATCCGGTCCACCGCGGGCACCCGGCCGCCGGCGATGCCGCTGACCGGTTCGCGGCGGGGCACGTAGCCGTCGAATTTGGTGAACACCACCTTGGCGCCGGGCACCCACTCGCTCCGCGCGAAACGGAACGGGCCGGAGCCGACCGACTCCGTCACCTGCTTCATCGGATCGGTCAGCGCCATGCGCTCCGGCATGACGAAGCATTGCGACGAGCTGGACTTGCCGAGCGCGGCGGCTAGCAGCGGGAAGGGGCGTTTCAGCCGGATGCGAAATCGGCGATCGTCGATCACCTCCATCGTGTCGGTGACCCGGCGCAAGGCCTGACCGAACCCGTCCCGCGCCGACCAGCGCGCGATGGACGCAATGCAATCGTTGGAGCGGACCGGCTCGCCGTCGTGGAATTTCAGGCCGTCGCGCAGCCCCATGACGACGCCGCGGCCATCGTCCTCCACCGTCCAGCCTTCCGCCATTTGCGGGCGCGGGATGTAGTCGGCGTCGACCGAGATCAGTTGGTCGAACACGAGGAAGGCGTAATCTTTGGTGGGCGTCGCCGTCGTCCAAATCGGGTCGAGACTTTGCAGGTCCGAGGCATGGATCATCCGCAGCACCGACTGGCGCGGCTGTGCCCGAACGCCGGCCGTCGCAAGGACCGCAGCGCCACCCAGAAGTCCACGCCGGGAGATCGTCAAGCTGCATCCTTTCGAGCGTAACGGATGAGTCGAAGCAAGGACCGGGCCAAACCGACCGGCGATTGACATCGGCAACCCCGCAGCGTCCGTTCGCCAAAGGTCAACGGAAGGGAGAGCCGGCATGCCGCGGCGGCAAATCAAGCTCGGGCTTTCGATGCGCTACCTGGGCTATCACGACGCCGCCTGGCGCCACCCCGAGGTCGATCCGGATGCCGCGAGCAGCTACCAGCACTTCCTGCATTGCGCGCGCCGCGCCGAGGAAGGCAAGTTCGACATGGTGTTCTTCGCCGACGGCATCGGCGTGCGCGCCAACGACGAGCCGCCGGGTTCGCTCAGCCATTCCAATCGCAATGTGGAGCTCGAGCCGCTGACCCTGCTCTCGGCGATCGCCCCGATGACGCGCCACATCGGCTTGGTGACGACGGCTTCCACCACCTACAATGAGCCGTACCACATCGCCCGCCAATTCGCCTCGCTGGACCACATCAGCGGCGGCCGGGCGGGGTGGAACATCGTCACCTCGTGGTCGCAGCAGGAGGCGTGGAACTTCAGCCGCGACGCGCATCTCGATTACGACACGCGCTACGACCGTGCGAAGGAGTTCGTGGACGTCGTCACCGGGCTGTGGGACAGCTGGGAGCCGGATGCCTTCGTGCACGACAAGGCGACCGGGCAATTCTACGACCCGGCGAAGCTGCACGTGCTCAATCACAAGGGCCCGCACTTCCAGGTGCGCGGCCCGCTCAGTGCCAAGCCGACGCCGCAGGGCCGTCCTATTTTGGTGCAGGCGGGGGCGGCCGAGCAGGGGCAGCAAATCGCCGCGTCCAATGCGGACGTGGTGTATTCCTCGGCGCTCGAGCTTGGGGCGGCGCAGGCCTATTACGCCGGGCTGAAGCAACGCACGACGGAGGCGGGGCGCGACCCCGACCATTTGAAGATCATGCCGGCCCTGGTCGCCATCGTCGGGCGCACGCGGCAGGAGGCGCAGGATAAACTCGACCAGTTGCAGGCGCTGATCGATCCGCTCATTGGGCTGGCGCAGATCTATGTGCAGATGGGCGACCTGTCCGGCTATCCGCTGGACGGCCCGGTGCCGGAGCCGGTGAACGCGCCGGTGCGCAGCCTCGCGTATAAATGGTGGGAGAAGGCGAAGGCGCAGAACATGACGATCCGCGAGTTCTGCGTCGAGCACGCCGGTGGCGGCGGGTTCCGGTTGGTCGGCACCGCCGCCGATATCGCCGACGGTATCGAGGAATGGACCGAACAGGGGGGCGCCGACGGGTTCAACCTGACGCCGACGCACCTGCCACACGGCATCGACGAGTTCGTGGAGCACGTGGTGCCGGAGTTGCAGCGCCGGGGCATGTTCCGTCGCGAATACGAGGGCACAACACTTAGGGACAACCTTGGCCTGCCGCCTTATGTCAGCCGGTGGCAGCATGCTTCCGAGTTGGGCTCGGTTTCACAATGACGCTGTCCCGGCGGGCGTTGTTGGCTGCTCCTGCACTGTTCGCCATGGGCGCGGGCGGAACGGAGTCAGGCTTGGGTGAACTCGAAGCCCGCTATGGCGGGCGGCTCGGCGTGGCCATTCTCGACAGCGGCACGATGACCCTGGTGGCCCATCGCGGCGACGAGCGCTTTCCGCTGTGCAGCACCTACAAGATCCTGGCCGCGGCCTTCGTCCTGGCGCGGGTCGACCGCGGCGAGGAGCGTCTCGATCGGCGGGTTAATTACGGGCGCGGGGACCTCGTGGCTTATTCCCCCGTCGCCGGCAAGCATGCGGATGGCGACGGGATGACCATGGGCGAACTCTGCCAGGCGGCGGTGACGCTGAGCGACAATACGGCGGGCAATCTGCTGCTCGACAGCTTTGGCGGGCCGTCGGGGTTGACGACTTACCTGCGCTCGATCGGCGACGACGTGACCCGGCTCGACCGTCGCGAACCGGAGTTGAACGAGGCAAAACCCGGTGATGACAGGGATACCACTACCGCGGTTGCAATGGCCGGTGTCTTGCAGAGGACAGTGCTCGGAACCGCGTTGTCCGTTGTATCCCGCGCGCAGTTGGCAGGGTGGCTGGTGGACAGCCAAACGGGAGATGCGCGCTTGCGGGCCGGTGTGCCGAAAGGCTGGCGTGTGGGGGATAAGACTGGGTCTGGGGCGCACAATGTCACGAACGACGTTGCGATTATCTGGCCCCCGGGACGGCCGGCCCTGATTGTGACGGCTTATTACCTGGACGCTACCGGATCAGACGGCGAGCGCAATGCAATCCTGGCGGAGGTTGGGCGGTCCGCGGCTGGAGCTTGATGCCTCTCGGTCGCCCTGGGAGAGGGCAGGGGTTTCGAGCCACTTGAGCCACGCACCGAATGAACGGCCACCCCTCACCCCGACCCTCTCCCGCAAGGGGAGAGGGAGAAGCGTCGAGGTTACGCGGACTTCGCCATGATCTCGTCGGCGATGTTGCGGGGCACCGGGTCGTAGTGGTGGAACTGCATGGTGAAGGACGCGCGGCCCTTCGTCATGGAGCGTAGGTCGGAGA
>CAXTCJ010000192.1:0-7882 GCA_964242215.1 uncultured Acetobacteraceae bacterium
GCCCCGGCATAACGGTAGCATCCTCATGCCAGCGCGGCGGCCAGGGCTTCGGCGCTGCGGCCGTTGGCGATGGCGGCGGCGAGGCCGTGCCAGTGGTTGCCGTTCACGCGGGCGAAGCCGTGATCGGCGCCGGCGTAGTTGAACGCGTGGACATGCGCCGCACCCTTCGCCGCCTCGATCACCTGGGCGCGCTTGTCGGCGGGGAAGAAGCCGTCCTCACCGGCGATGTGCATCACCAGTGGCGCGCGGATGGCGCCGAATTGCGGAATCTGGTCGTCGATGCCGACGCCGTAATACGACACGTTGACGTCCGCGTCCGACCCGGTGGCCATCATCACCGCCAACCGGCCGCCCAGGCAGTAGCCCATCGTGCCGACATGGCCGTTGCAGCCCGGCATAGTGCGCACGGCGGAGACGGTGGCCTTCAGATCCTCGACGCCCTTGGCCTGGTCGAAGCGATTGAGGAAGTCCATCGCCTGCTTCCACTCGGCTTCGGTCCTGTCGGTCAGGTCGACGCCGGGCTGCAGGCGCCAGAACAGGTCGGGGCAGACCGCGATGAAGCCGAGATCGGCCACCTGGGCGGCGGCGGCGCGCATCGCGTCGTTCACGCCGAAGATTTCCTGGATCAGCACCACCGCGCCGGCAGGGGTTTTCTTGGGCT
This sequence comes from uncultured Acetobacteraceae bacterium, assembly GCA_964242215.1. Classification (GTDB taxonomy): domain Bacteria; phylum Pseudomonadota; class Alphaproteobacteria; order Acetobacterales; family Acetobacteraceae; genus LMUY01. Next base: position 662 of record CAXTCJ010000192.1, read on the forward strand.
CGACGACCAGAGCCGAGAAGCTGCCCGAACCATCCGCGGCCTGCACCATCATGTTCGACATTCACATCTGCTCCATATTTAGCCGTTTGCATCATAAAGCGCGCGGGGTGCCGCGCCAGCGCGTGATTGCCGATTTACTCGCCTAGCGGGATTGCATTAGCGTCCTCGGCAATGCCGGGGAAATCACCGGCGTCCCCGAGGAGCTTCCAAATGTCGATCCTACGCCTATTACCGGCCGCTCTTGCTGCATTCGCGCTGCCAGCCGTTGCGCTTGCGGCCGACCCGGTCAAGATCGGGGTGATCGCCGAGAACTCCGCCATTTCCGGCATCGCCATTCCCAACGCGGCGCAGATCGCCGCCGACGAGATCAACGCCAAGGGTGGCATCGACGGCCGCATGGTCGAGATCGTGGCGTATGACGACCACAACTCCGCCGCCGACGCGGTGCGGGCGATGCAGCGGCTGGCCAGCCAGGACAAGGTGAGCGCGGTGATCGCGTCCTATACCTCGGAAGTGGCCTTGGCGCTGGAGCCCTGGTCTGGCCGGCTGAAGATGCCGACCGTGACGCCGGGTGCGGCCAGCGACGACATCACCAAGCGCGTCCACGACGACTACCCGCACCTGAAGTATTTCTTCCAGGGCTATCTCGCCTCCTCGTTCCTTTCGACGGCGACGTGCGATGCCGCCAAGGACCTCCTGATCAACACCTACCACATGAAGACCGCGGCGATTTTCAGCGAGGACGCGGCATGGACCGGCCCGCTCGACGCCGGGTATGAGGCATGCCTGCCCAAGATCGGGTTGCAGGTCGTCGATCACATCCGGATGTCGCCGGACACGACGGACTTCACGCCGATCTACAACGGGCTGGAAGCCAAGAAGCCGGACGTGCTGATCACCGGCATCAGCCACGTGGGCGTGCAGCCGACGGTGCAGTGGGCCAACCAGCAGGTGCCGATCCCGATGTTCGGCATCTCGTCGCAGGCGACGTCGACCACGTTCTGGAAGGACACCAACGGCGCCGCCAATGGCGTGGTGCTGCAGAACATGGCGGTGGAGACGGTGCCGACTACGCCCAAGACGATCCCGTTCGCCAACGCCTACATCAAGAAGTATGGCGTCTCGCCGGCGTATTCCGGCTACGGCGCCTATGACGAAGTGTACTACATCATGGACGCGATCCATCGCGCCGGTAGCACCGACCCGGACAAGATGGTGGATGCGCTGGAGCACACCGCTTGGCCCGGCACGGTCGGGACGGTGAAGTTCTATGACAAAGACAATTCGCACACCCACGGCATGGTTTATGGCGCCGATGCGGTGAGCGGCCTGTTTGTGCAGTGGCAGAACGGCAAGATGGTGGCCGTGTGGCCCAAGTCGGTCGCCGGCGACAGCAAGCTGATGTTCCCCTCGTTCATCAAGCTGACGAACTGAGCCGCTTGGTGAACTTGCTTGGCTGTTCCTCCCTCGCGAAGCGGGGGAGGGGGACCATGCGTAGCGTGGTGGTGGGGGCTCTTTGCCAAGGACGGTGCCGCGCCCCCTCCGTCGGCTTCGCCGCCACCTCCCCCGTAGAGCACGGGGGAGGATGATTTTATGCTGACGATGCAGATCCTCATCGACGGCTTTGCCATCAGCGCGCTGTATGGGCTGGGCGCCGTCGGGTTCACACTGATGTTCGGCGTCTCCGGCGTGCTGAACCTCGCCCATGGCGGCACCATGGTCGCCGCCGCCACCGTCGCCTGGGCCACCGCGGAATCGGTCGGCGCCTACTGGGGCGCACTGGCCGGCGTGGGCACCGGGCTGGCGGTCGCCTTCGCCACCTACTTCTTCGTGGTCCGGCCGATCCAGCGGTCCCGCTCCATCCCGCGGGCCGAGACCGAAATCTTCGTGCTCACTGGCACGCTGCTGTGGGGCATCATGATCCAGGTGGTGATCGCCTACCTCACAACCACCAGCCCGCACACGGTGCGCCCCTTGATCGCCGGCGTGACCCTGCTGGCCGGCGTCCGCACGCCCACCAACGAGATCCTGACCGCCGTGCTCTGCTGGGCGGCGATCGGCGGGTTGTGGCTGCTGATCAACCGCACCAAGGCCGGACGCGCGTTGCTCGCTGCCTCCATCAACCCGCGCGGCCTGACGCTGCTGGGTTATGAGATGGAGCACATCCGCCTGCTCGTCTGGGGCATCTACGGCATTCTGGCAGGTGTGGCAGGGGTGCTGCTCGGCTCGTTTCTCGGGGCGTCGTCCGACAACGTCGGCAGCCTGACGGCCAGCGCGTTCTCCATCGTGGTGCTCGGCGGCCTGGGCAGTGTGTCGGGCTCGCTGGTGGCCGCCTACTGCGTCGGGTATTTCGAAACGCTCACCGCGTATCTCATTTCGCCCTCGCTGCGGAACATCCCAGCGCTGATCCTGCTCGTCGTCATCGTCTACGTGCGGCCGCAGGGCTTGCTGGGGCGGCACTGATGCGGGGGTTGTTCCGGTCCAGGCTGTTCTGGGGCTCGCTCGGCGGGCTGGTGCTGGCGGCGGTGCTGCCGTTCTTCGTGTCCAGCTACATCGTCGGCGTGGCGATCCCGGCCTACTACTTCGCCGTATTCGCCATGTCGTGGGACCTGCTGTTCGGGTTCGCAGGTGAGGTGAATTTCGGACCCACCTTCCTGGTCGGCCTCGGCGCCTATGGGGCGGGCATCCTCGACGCGCAAACCGGGCTACCGATCGCCGTCTGCGTGGCGTTCGGCGCCTTACTCGCGGTGGCGGGCGGGTTGTTGCTGGCGGTTCCGGCGCTGCGCTTGTCGGGCCCCTATTTCGGCCTCATCACGCTCGTCGCGGTGTTGTTGCTGCAGCAGGGCGTCACCGTGTTTGCGCACTGGACCGGCGGCGAGATCGGGCTCTCGATCCCGGACGTCATCTCGATCGACGACACCTTCAACTACTATTTCGCCCTTGGCTTCATGGCGCTGGCCGGCTTGATCCTGTTCACCTACTCGCGCTCGGCGCTGGGCCTGATCCTGCAAGCCTGCGGGCAGGACCCGATCGAGGCCCAGGCGCTCGGCTTCAACGTAACCAAGCACAAGCTGGCGGCGTTCTGCGTGTCCGCCTTGTTCAGCGGCCTCGCCGGCGCGCTGCTGGTGTTCTACGAGAGCACCGCCTCGCCGGGCACGCTGATCGACATCGCGGTGGGCGTACAGGTCATCATCGCAGCGGTGCTGGGCGGCCGGCGCACCATCGTCGGCGGCGCGCTCGGGGCCATTTTCCTGGTCGCGGCCGGCGAGGTGTTGCGCCCGCTCGGGCAGCTGAGCACGTTCGCGGTGTCGGCGTTCGCCCTGGTCGTGATCCTGCTCGTGCCCGGTGGCTTTCTCGGCACGCTGCTGTATCGGCGGGGTGAGGCATGAACGTCGAATACGCGCCGTCCTCCAACACGAGCACGACGGGGCTGCTCGAGGTTTCCGGCCTGACCAAGCGCTTCGGCGGCCTGGTCGCGGTCAAGGACATGCACTTCTCGATCAAGCCCGGCGAGATCCTGGGTCTGATCGGGCCCAACGGCTCGGGCAAGTCCACCGTGATGAAGCTGATCATGGGGATCGAGCGGCCCAATGCCGGCCAGGTCCGCATCGACGGCGTGGACGTCGCCGGCTGGCCCTCGCACCGCATCGCGCGGCAGGGCGTAGGGCTGGTGTTCCAGCACTCCCGCCCGCTGCACCGTCAGACGGTGGGGGAGAACATCAAGCTCGCCCTGCTACCGGACGCGCTGCTCAAGCTGTTCGCCGACCCGGCGGTCGATGGCCGCGCCCGTGCCATTGCCGAGCGCGTCGGCCTCGGCGCCGTGTTCGACCGCCGCCCCGCGACGCTGCCGTTCGCCGATCTGCGCCGCCTGGAATTGGCCAAAGCCATCGCCCGCGACCCGAAGGTGGTGCTGGTGGACGAGCCCTTCGCCGGGTTGACCGCCCCCGAAGTGGGCGCGTTCTCCGAGCTGATCGCCGGGTTTCGCGACGAGGGCCGGGCCGTGTTGCTGGTGGACCACAACGTGAAGAGTGTGTCCGCCCTGGTGGACCGCGTGCTCGCCATGTACCTGGGAGAATACGTCGCCGAGGGCAGCGCCGAGCACGTCATGGCCAACCCGACCGTGCGCCGGGTGTATCTCGGCGCCGGCAGCATCGAGATCGCCTCCCGCCCCGAACTGGACCACAAGCCGGGGCCGCCTTTGCTGGACGTCAAGGACGCATGCGTCTTCTACGGCAAGGCGCAGGCGCTGGACCATGTGTCGATCCACGTGCGCGAAGGCGAGTTCGTCTCCGTCGTCGGGCTGAACGGCGCTGGCAAAACCACGCTGTTCAACGCGATCTCCGGCCTGGTGCCGTACACCGGCACGATCGGCTGGGACGCCAAGCCGCTCGCCGGCAAGACGGGCGCGGCCATCGCGAGGGGCGGCATCGTGCAGTGCCCGGAAAGCCGCGAACTGTTCAGCACGATGAACGTGCGGGAGAACCTGGACCTCGGCGGCGGCCATTTGCCGACGGCGGAACGCAACCGGACCATGGAGTGGCTGTTCGACCTGTTCCCGATCCTGAAATCGCGCGCCACCCAGGCCGCCGGCAAGATGAGCGGCGGCGAGCAGCAGATGCTGGCCATCGCCCGCGCCCTGATGATGAAGCCCCGCCTGCTCATTCTGGACGAACCGACGCTGGGCCTCGCCCCCGTGATCCTAGAACAGCTAAGCCACGCGTTGGAGCGCCTGCGCAACACGACGCCCATCACCGTTCTGCTGGGTGAGCAGAACGTCACCTTCGCGCTGCCGCATGCCGATCGCGTCTACGTCTTGGAGCACGCCCGCATCATTTGGGAGGGTGACCCGGCTCGCTTCGCGGTGGAGGCGGGCAAGGCATATCTGTGATCCTGCCTGCCATGCATTCCTGGTCGATCACGACCCGCGCCGAGAGGCCGCTCTGTTCCCAACCCCAATGAACCTGGGCTGAACCGAGGGCGTTCCCCGAGCGCGCAGGCGAGTAGCTTGCGCGCAAGGAGTTATCTCAATGACCATAAAGATTGCCGGTGCCGTTCTACTCTCGTGCATTGGCCTGGCCGCCTGCGCCAACACCGGCGGCATGGCGGCGAACCCGCCAACCCAGTCTCCGATCGCTGTGACTGCGTCCAACGGCGGCGGCCAGCGCGCCCTGGGCGACATTCCGAACGAGGGCGTCAACTCTGTCACGGGCCCGACCACCGGCCCGGTGCCGAACGGCAAGCTGAACGCCTACTGAAGATCCTCCCCCTCCCTGTGTGGGAGGGGACCAGGGGGAGGGGTGGCCCATACAAACCTGTGCCGCGAAACCCCTCCCCTAACTCTTCCCTAAAGGGAGGCCTCAAGCGGACGGGGATGATTTGGCGGCGAGGGCGGCGTGGATTTGGGCGACGACGGCAGCCCCTTCGCCCACCGCGGCGGCCACTCGTTTCGTCGACCCGGCGCGCACGTCACCGATCGCGAACACGAGCGGCAGGCTGGTCGCCAGCGGCTGATCCGGCTTGGCACAATCGCGGATATCGCGCCCCGTGCGCACGAAACCCCTGTCATCCATTTCGACGCACCCCTGCAGCCACTCGGTGTTCGGCTCGGCGCCTATGAACATGAACAGATGGCGCAGCGTGCAGCGCTTGTCCTGCCCGGTGCCGCGGTTGCGGAATGTGGCGGCCACCAGCCCGGTCGTGGCATCACCCTCCAACGACACCACCTCCGAATATGGATGCAGTTCGACGTTCGGCAGCGACTGGATCCGCTCGACCAGGTAGCGCGACATCGTCGCCGCCAACCCGTCCCGGCGCACGACCAGATGCAGGCGCTTCACATACGGTGCCAGGAAGGCCACTGCCTGCCCGGCCGAATTGCCGCCACCCACCAGCGCGATCTCCTCCCCCGCGCACAGCTTCGCCTCGATCGGGGACGCCCAATACGACACGCCAGCCCCCTCGAACGTCGCGAGGTTCGGAATATCCGGCCTGCGGTATCGCGCCCCGGACGCGACGACGACCGTGCGCGCCTGCACGGTGACGCCGTCCGACAGCGTTAGCTTCAGTGGTGTTGTGTCACTCGGTTCCGGGCAGTCGAGCCGGGCCACGCCCAGCGGGATGGCGATCTCGGTGCCGAATTTCAGCGCCTGGTTGAACGCGCGGCCCGCCAGCGCCTGCCCCGAGATCCCCGTGGGAAAGCCCAGATAGTTCTCGATCCGCGCGGACGCACCGGCCTGGCCGCCGGCCGAGCGCTCGTCGATGACGATAGCCAACAGCCCCTCGGACGCAGCATACACCGAGGCCGCCAGCCCGGCGGGACCGGCGCCCACCACGGCGACGTCGTAGATCTTGGCCGGGTCGAGCTCCGGCACCATGCCGAGGCACGAGGCGGCCTCCTTGTCGGACGGGTTCTTCAGCACGGAGCCGCTTGGGCAGACCATCAGCGGCAGGTCGGCCGGCAGCACCCCGAGCCGCTCGACCAGCGCATGCCCGGCCTGGTCGGTCGAGGCGTCCAGCACGATATGCGGGTAGGAACTGCGCGTAAGGAAGCCCTGCAGCCGCACCAGCCGAGGCGAGCCAGGCTCTCCCACCAGGATCGAGCCGCCGCTGCCCGCCTCGATCAGCCCGACCCGGCGCAGGATGAAGGCGCGCATGATCACTTCGCCCACGTCGGCGGAGCCCACCACCAGGGCGCGGACATGGGCCGCGTCGAACGGGATCGCGCGGCAGCCCTCGGGTCCCGCCCGGCCGCCGGTCAGGGTGGGGCGGCCGGCCAATTGGTTCACTTCGCCGGAGAGCTGCCCGGGGCGGTGGTCGGTGATGCGGGTCTCGCCGGACAGCCCGTCGTGACGGAAAACCTCGAGCCATCCGGCTGTGACCAGCCAGGCCGGGACGTTGTGGCCGCCCACGTCGTAGGCCATCTCGCCGGGTTCGAAATGGCGCTCGGCCCCGGACGCGAAGCGCTTCGCCGTCTCGACCTGGGCCGGGGTGAGGACGGGGAAGATCTGGTGCTCGCGCGAACCGGTGCCGCTCATGGGAGGATGATCGGCCCGGATCGTTACGACGACAACCTCCGTCTCCCTTCTTTCTTATCCTCCCCCGCAAAGCGGGGGAGGGGGACCGTGCGAAGCATGGTGGAGGGGGTGCAGGCACCGCCCGTGCCCGCGCCCCTCCGTCGGCTGCGCCGCCACCTCCCCCGTGAAGAACGGGGGAGGATCAAAC
>CAXTCJ010000193.1:0-7826 GCA_964242215.1 uncultured Acetobacteraceae bacterium
GCGAAACGCAGGAGGCGTTGGGCGACATCGCGGTGATGGTGGTGGACCACACCGGGTCGATGGCAACCGGCAAGCGCGCCGCCCTGGTGGACGCCGCCGCCGCCAAGCTGCAGGCCGAAGCGAGCGCGATGCCGGGCATGGAGTTGCGCACCGTGACGGTGCCGGAGGCCGGGCACGACGGAACCCGACTATTCACGTCGCTGAACCGCACCCTGGCCGACATCCCGCGATCGCGGCTGGCCGGGATCATGATGCTGACCGACGGCGTGGTGCAGGACGTGCCCAGTGCGGCCGCCCCTGCGCCCGTCCACGCCCTGATCGCAGCGGCCGGCGAGGAGACCGACCGGCGCATCCGCATCGTGGAGGCGCCCACCTACGGCATCGTCGGCAAATCCGTCGTGCTGCGGGTCGCGGTGGACGATCTGGGCGTCGATCACTCCGGCAGCACCGCGCCGCTGACCATCCGCCGCGACGGCCAGGCGCCGCAGATCGTGAGCGTGCCGGTCGGCGTGGTGCAGCCGATCGAAATCCCGATCACCCGCGCCGGCCCAACCGTCGTGGAACTCACCGCAGCCCCGATGCCGGGCGAGGTCAGCGACCTGAATAACCACGCCGTCGTGTCGATCAACGGCGTGCGGGACCGGCTGCGCGTGCTGCTGGTGAGCGGCGAGCCACATGCCGGCGAGCGCACCTGGCGGCGGCTGCTCAAGGCGGACCCATCGGTCGATCTGGTGCATTTCACCATCCTGCGCCCGCCCGAGAAGGACGATCTGACGCCGCTGAACGAGCTCGCGCTGATCGCCTTCCCGGTCCGCGAGCTGTTCCAGGTCAAAATCAAGGATTTCGACCTGATAATCCTGGATCGGTTTTCCAACCGCGGGATCCTGCCGCTGCCGTATCTCCGCAACATCGCGGATTACGTCCGCGGCGGCGGGGCGCTGCTGCTGTCGGTCGGTCCGGAATTCAGCGGCCCGGCGTCGCTCGCCTACAGCCCGCTCGCCCCCGTGCTGCCCGCGGAACCCATGAGCGGCAATGCCGGCACCATCGACGGCCCGTTCCGCCCGCTGGTCACGGCGCTGGGCGAACGCCACCCGGTAACCGAGGGGCTGCCCGGCGACCATCCAGGCGGGACGCCATCCTGGGGGGATTGGTATCGCCGCCTGCAGCCCACCTCGTCGCACGGCCAGGCGCTGATGAGTGGCCCGGACGGGCAGCCTTTACTGCTGCTGGACCGGGTGGGTCAGGGGCGCGCTGCCTTGCTGTTGTCCGACCAGATCTGGCTTTGGTCGCGCGACCACGAGGGAGGTGGCCCGCAGGCCGAGTTGCTGCGCCGGGTTGCGCACTGGCTGATGAAGGAGCCGGCGCTGGAGGAGGAAGCGCTGACCGCGTCAGTAGACGGCGGCGCGCTCACGGTCGAGCGGCGATCCGTCGCCGATACGCCGCCGCCGCCCGTGACGGTGACATCCCCGGGCGGCAAGGAGACCAAGCTGACGCTGGCTCCGGCGACGCCAGGGCACGCGACCGCGACCATGCCGGCGCCGGACCCTGGCGTGTGGCAGGTGAGCGACGGCACACGGACCGCGTTCGCCGCCGCCGGGTCGGCCAACCCGCTGGAAATCGCCGATCTGCGCGCCACGGCCGACTATCTGGCACCTGCCACGCGGGCGACGGGTGGCAGTGTGCATTGGCTCGAACCGGCCGGCGCACCGGAGCTGCGGTCGGTCGAACCGGGCCGCGTGGCGTCCGGCGCAGGGTGGATCGGCTTGCGGCGCAACCACGACCACTTGGTCACGGGCGTGGACGCGACGCCGCTATTGCCGGCCTGGCTCGCGCTGCCTTTGCTGCTGGGGCTGACATTCGCGGCGTGGCGGCGCGAAGGGGCAAGCTAGCTGGGTTTTGAATTGCGTGCTCAACCGCGTTAGATTGACGTTATGCGCATGACACTTCGCTTCTCCCTGCTGCTCTCGGGTCTCGTGCTGATCGCTTTGCCTGCCATGGCACAGGTCGGCGCACCGTTGAGCGAGTCGAACCTTCGCTCCGGGGCGCCGAAAGCTCCGGTTACGGGCAAGACGGAAGCGCCGCCGCCAGCCGCCGTGCCCGGCGCGCGCGCCCGTCCCGACTCGGTCGCCCCCGCCGATCGCGCCGCGGCCGATCTGCCGCCGACCGAGGCCCTGTTCGACGCGATCAATCGCGGCGACATCGTTACAGCGCGGGATGCCGTGTCGCGCGGCGCGGATCTGGACGGCACCAACTTGCTCGGCCTGACGCCGCTGGAATTGTCGGTCGACCTTGGCCGTAACGACATTTCGTTCCTGCTGCTCTCGTTACGCGGCACCGGCGCCGGCAGTGCCAGCAGCCGCCCGCCGCCGGGCGCGGACATGCCGAGTGCTCCGCCGACAGCCGCCGAGCGCCGCCGGGCCGCGGCCGAAGCCCGCCAGCAAGCCAAAGCGCAAGTCGCGTCCGTCGTCCCCGTGCAGCAGGGCCCGAAACTGTTCGCCGGCGACGGTGGCGCTCCCGTGCCGTCCGCCGGGTTCCTGGGTTTCGATCCCCGCCGCTGAGGCTAGCGCTGGCGCGGAGTGATGGACGACGGAGTCGCTCTCGCGGCCTTGGATTGCATGGCTATGCCATTACTGCTGCTCGGGCCGGGCGCGAAGATCGTCCACGCCAACAGGGCGGCGAAACGGATGCTCGGGGCCGGTCGGACGTTCAGCGCCGAGGGCGGCGTGCTCACCGTCCAGCGCAGCGTCGACCAAGATGCGATTATCGACCGCATTGCCATCACGCAGCGGGCTCGAACACCGGCCACCCTCCAAATGGCCAACCGGCAGGGGGACGTCCAGCACGTGCTGGCGTTCTCGCCGGTTCCAGGAGCGCTCGTCGCGGTGTCGATTTCGGAGCTACGCGCCCCGTTGCTACTGCCGCCGAAGTGGTCGCAGGCCAGCCTGTCCCTGCCGCCTGCCTCGGCCGAGCTCGCCGAGGCCTTGGCGGGCGGAGAGAACCTGGCGGAGTTTGCCGAGCGCACGGGGCTGTCGATCGGGGGCGCCCGGACTCGGCTGAAGAAGTTGCTGCGACGGCTCGGCGTGCGGTCGCAATCCGACCTGGTTGCCGTGCTGCTGCGAACGGCGGCGGCGCTGCCGGTTCCTTAACGCAACCACTATCCTCCCCCGCGCTGCGGGGGAGGATTAGTGGTAGTGGGCGCCGGCTTGGACTTTGCCGCGGAACACCCAGTAGCTGAACCCCGAGTAGCATAGGATCAGCGGGATCAGCACCGACGCGCCGACGAGCACGAAGATCTGGCTCGCCCGGGGTGCTGCAGCCTGCCAGATGGTGATGTCCGGGGGCACCATCAGCGGATAGAAGCTGATGCCCAGCCCGGCGAAGCACAGCACAAAGATCGCCAGCGCGCAGAGGAAGGGCGACAAGTGATGCTTGCGGCGGATGCCGGCCGCGAAGCCGAACGCCAGGAGTGCTACCAGGACGGGGATCGGGCTGGTGAGCAGGAGGCCGGGCCAGCCGAACCAGCGCGTCATGAACATCGGGTTCAGGAACGGCGTCCATAGGCTCACCACGATGATCAGCCCCAGGATCATCCAGGCCAGAGCCGAGGCCTGCGAGCGGGCGCGGCGCTGCAGCGAACCTTCGGTGCGCCAGATCAACCAGCAGGACCCGAGCCAGGCGTAGCCGACCACCACGGCCACGCCGCACAGCACGGTGAACGGCGTCAGCCAGTCGAACCAGCCGCCGGCATATTGGCGGTTCACCACGTGGATGCCTTGCAACAGGCCGCCCAGGGTCAGCCCCTGACACAGCGCCGCGATCGTCGACCCGGCGAAGAACGAGACGTCCCAAAGCCTCTGGCCAAGGCTGGTCTGGGCGCGGAACCGCAACTCGAACGCGACCCCGCGGAAGATCAGGCCGAACAGCATGCCGAGGATCGTCGGATACAGCGCCGGCATGATCACGGCGTAGGCGAGCGGGAACACGGCGAACAAGCCGCCGCCGCCCAGCACCAGCCAGGTCTCGTTGCCGTCCCACATCGGGGCGATGGTGTTGACCATCGTGTCCCGGTCCTCCTTGCCGCGCTCGGCGGCGAATAGGATGCCGACGCCGAGGTCGAACCCGTCCAGCACCACGTAGGCCAGCACGGCGAAGGCGAGCAGTCCGGCCCAGATCGTGGCCACGGTTTCTGCGCTCATCGGTTCACTCCGCCGGCAGGGGTGAGGCCGCACCGGTGCCGGGGGGCACCGCGCCGGCCAGGCCGGGATGGATACCGGCGGAGCGGATCGGCTTGTTGGGATCGAGCCCGGTCTCACCGATCGTGGGTGGCTTGGCCATCATACGCAGGATCACCATGATGCCGGCGCCGAACACGATGAAATAGACGACGGCGAACACCGCCAACGAGGTCGCGATGCCGGGCAGTGCGATCGGCGAGACGCTGTCGATCGTGCGCAACACGCCATAAACGGTGTAGGGCTGGCGGCCGATTTCGGTCGTCATCCAGCCGCACAGCATGGCCACGATCGGGGCCGGCGACATGACCAGCGCGATCCGGTGCAGCCAGCGGTTCTTGAACAGCGTGCCGCGCCACCGGGCCAGTAGGCTGAGCAAGCCGACGCCGAACATCAGGAAGCCGATCCCCACCATGGCGCGGAAGGTCCAGAACACCGCAGGTGAATAGGGCCGGTCGGCGGCGGGCACTTGCTTCAGCCCGGGCACCCGGCCGTTCCACGTGTGGGTCAGGATCAGCGAGGAGGCGTGCGGAATCTCGATCTTATAGTCGGTGCGTTCCTTGGCCATATTGGGCAGGCCGAACAGGATCAGCGGCGCGCCGTTCGGGCCGGATGGGTCCCAGTCGCCCTCCATGGCGGCGATCTTCATGGGCTGGTGCTCGAGCGTGTTCAGCCCGTGCAAATCGCCCATGCCGATCTGCAGCGGCGTGACGATCGCCGCCATCCACATTGCCATCGAGAACATCTTGCGCACCGCTGCGGTCTGCCGTCCGTGCAGCAGGTGCCAAGCGGCGACGCCCGCCACGATGAAGGCCACGATCAGGTACGATGCCAGCACCATGTGCGGCACGCGCACGAACACCGATGGATTGAACACCACCTGCCAGTAGTCGGTGGGGAACATCCGCCCGTCGGCGCCGATGCCGAAGCCCGCCGGCGTCTGCATCCAGCTGTTCACCGACAGGATCCAGAACGCCGACATGAACGTGCCGGCCGCCACCATGCAGGTGGCGAAGAAGTGCAGCCTGCGCCCGACCCGCTCCATGCCGAACAGCATCACGCCCAGGAACCCGGCCTCCAGGAAGAAGGCGGTCAGCACCTCGTAGGCCATCACCGGGCCGATCACCGGGCCGGCCTTGTCGGCGTATTGCGACCAGTTGGTGCCGAACTGGTAGGACATCACCAGGCCGGACACGACGCCCATCGCGAAACCGATGGAGAATATCTTGATCCAGTAACGGAACAGGTCGAGGTAGACCTGCTTGCCGGTCCGCAGCCAAAGCCCCTCCAGCACCATCAGGAAGCTGGCCAACCCGATCGAGAACGCCGGGAAGGTGATGTGGAAGGCGATAGTGAACCCGAACTGAATCCGCGCGAGATGGAATGCGTCGATCATGGCAGGGCCTTTGTTTCGGATGCGGTCCCTTTGCGGCCCACGAACACAGCAACCTTGTTCTTGACCTCGAGCAGCTTGGAAACGCCGGCGCCCAAGGACAACAGGCGCATCAGGCTGGCGTTGTCGAGTTTCTCCACGTCATCGGCCCAACCGGTGAGCAGTTCGATCATATCATGCATCTGTCGCATCTTGCCTTGAGCGTGCTGCTCGACGGCGCTGGCGGGCGTTTCCATCAGAACGTCGCGTAGCAGGGATAGCGTCGGATCCACCTCCCGCTTGCGACGCTCCTCGGCCAAGGTGCGGACGATCTGCCAGATGTCGTCCGGTGCCTCGAAGAAGTCACGCCGATCGTCCGGCAGATGCCGCTTACGCACCAGGCGCCATGCCTCGAGCTCCTTCATGCCCATGCTGACATTGGAGCGGGAGACGCCGAGCGCGTCGGTAATTTCCTCCGCGTTCAGCGGGCGGTCGGACAGGAATAGCAGCGCGTAGATCTGCCCGACCGTGCGGTTGATCCCCCACCGGCCGCCCATCTCGCCGAAATGCAGCACGAACGTCTCGATCAGCGGGGGCAGGTTCATCATGGTATTCTGACGTTTCAGGAATTTCTGAAATCAGAGATAGCACTCAGTCCGGATCGGTCAAGCGTCACATCGCCGTCGGCCTGGCCTTTAGCCGTTTGTGTCCGGTTGTGTTGTTTCCGCGCGCCGAAGCAAAGACACCGTCATGCCAGGGCTTGACCCTGGTATCCACGGGGGTGGCTCCATGACGTCAGATGGGTGTGATCACGTGCAACACGGGCAGGGCCAGTGTCTGCGGACCGCCGTGGATACCCGGGTCAAGCCCGGGCACGACGGTGTGTTACGGGTGGCCGTGCCTTAGTTCTGCCAGCTGCTCCGGCAGGTCGCGTAGATCCATGTCGCCTTTGCGCAACACCTTGTCGGCACTGCTGAGGCGCTGCCGGTCCACTTGGGTCAGGTCGCGCGCGCTCAGCACGATCACCGGGATGTCCGCCCCACCCGGCCGCTGCCGCAGTGCCTCCAGGAACGAGAAGCCGTCCATCACCGGCATCGTCAAATCCAGCAAGATGGCGAGCGGCGTTGCCTGATCGACCGACGCCAAAGCCTCCTGCCCGTTGCTCGCCTCGGTCACCGCCCAGTCGTCCCGCTCGAGCACCGTGCGCAGACGGGAGCGGGCGTCCGGATCGTCATCCACGACCAACACGGCGCCCACGCCAGTGCGGAACCGCTTCATGATGGACTTCAGGTGATCCCATTCGACCGGCTTCAGCACGTAGTCCACAGCCCCTAGCGCCGTGGCCAAAGCGGGCTCGTTGACGAAGCTCGCCATGACGACGGGGATCGCCGCCAACGCGGGCTCGGCCTTGAGCGCCGTCAGCACCGACCAGCCGTCCATCTGCGGCATCATCACGTCCAACAGGATGGCGCGCGGCCGCAGCGCACGCGCCATCTCCAACCCCGCGCGGCCGTCCGAAGCGGTCGCCACCGCGAACCCTTCGCGCGTCAGGAACCGGCTCAGCAGATCGCGCTGCGAGGCGTCGTCATCCACGACCAGCACCAGTTGCTGGTCACGGCGCTGCGCCTCGTCCGGTGCTTTGCCGGTTTCGGCCGACGGCTGCTCCGGCATGGTGGCGGGCAGGCGGATGGTGAAGGTCGTGCCCTCACCCAGCCGGCTTTCGACCAGCACCTCGCCGCCCAGCAGACGGCAGAAAGCGCGCGTCAGCGCCAGGCCGAGCCCGGTGCCGCCGAAATTGCGCGTCGTGCTCTCGTCGGCCTGTGAGAAGCGCTGGAATAGGCGGCCCAACTGCTCCTCCGACATGCCGATCCCGGTATCGGCGATAGCGAACTCCAACCAATCCGCCTCGCGCCGCACCGCCAGCGTGATCTGCCCCTTCTCGGTGAACTTCGCCGCGTTGCTGACCAGGTTGAACAGGCACTGGCGCAGTTTGACGACGTCGCTGTGCATCGTGCCCAGCCCGTCATCCAGTTTCAGCACCAACGTGTTCTGCTTGCGCTGGACCAGAGCGTCGACGGTGGACACCGCCTCCCGCGCGACCGTCGCGACCTCGAAATCCTCCGCGTAGCTGGTCATGCGGTTGGCCTCGATCTTCGACAGGTCGAGAACGTCGTTGATCAGGCTCAGCAGATGGCGGGCGTTGCTCTTGATCTTCTGCAGGT
>CAXTCJ010000194.1:0-7735 GCA_964242215.1 uncultured Acetobacteraceae bacterium
CTCTGCATGGCGTTGTAGGCATGCCCGAGTTTGCCATCCTCCCTCGCGAAGCGGGAGAGGGGGACCGCGCGAAGCGTGGTGGAGGGGGCGAGCCACACGCACCCCGGTGTGCCCGCGCCCCCTCCGTCGGCTTCGCCGCCACCTCCCCCGTGCAGAACGGAGGAGGATTTGGCTAACCCATGGCTTGGCTTGACAGCGCGAACAAGCCAGGACCGGCCGGCCAGGTGCCGCGCACCATCACCTTGACATCTTCGATCGACGTCAGCCCCAGGCCGGCCAGCGCACGGGCCAACGCCGTCCGCTCGGCCGGAATGTCCACGCGCAGGAAGCCGGGTTGGGCCAGCCCGGCGATGAGAGCAGCTGCCTCCGTTTCACCTCCCGCGACCACGGGGCCGATCACTACCCCCCGGCCAAACAACCGGCGGATCGCATAGCCGCCGGCGTCGTCGATTTGGGCCGTGCCGGCTGCGAACAGGGTGCGCAGCAAAGCCTCGCGATCGAGCCCGGTGGCGGTGCGGTCCAGGATGCGGATGTCGTCGAACGCTGCCGGTTGCGGGGGCGAGCCGGCATGCGTCGTCACCCCCTGCCATTGCTGCACGATGCCACACGCCTCGAACCCGAGCTTGGCGTACAGTCCCTGGCCGGCGGCGGTGGCGTGCAGTCGCAAGTTGCGCCCTTCGCCGAGCGCGATCGCCGCCTCCATCAGGCGCCGGCCAATGCCCCTGCCCTGCAAAGACGGCGCGACCTGCACCAGCCCGATCGTCGCGTGCCCGGAATCCACCGGGAACAGGACAGCGGTTCCCAACAGTTTTCCCGCCTCCCGCCAGGCCACGCCACGGCCGAGCTCCAGGGCCATGGCCCAGTCCTCCGCACGGTGCGGCCAGCCGAAGCCGGCGGAGAGGGATGCGGCGGCCGGTGCATCTGCCGGCGTCAAACGGTCTTGCATGGCGACCGAAAAGCACGGGCGACAAGAACATACAAGAACTCGCGCCCACGCCGGGGCACGTGTCGGCCAGTTGTTGAGAAGGCTGCGCCATGACGGATGTCCCCGCCGACCTGAGCCGTATCGAGGACGCCATGCGCACGGGCGCCGGCCGGCGGGATCTGATGCGTTGGCTGGGGGCCGCCGGCATGGGCGCGGTGATGGCGAACGGCCTCGTACTGCGCGCCGGCACCGCGCTGGCGCAAACGAAGAAGCTCGGTGGCAAGATCCGCGTCGCCACCCAATCCGCCTCCACCGCGGACACGCTGGACCCCTCGCGCGGCACCAACACGACCGACTACGCACGCGCCTTCATGTTCTACAATGGCCTGACGCGGCTGGACAGCAAGATAGCGCCGCAGCCAGAACTGGCCGAGAGTTTCAGCCCGTCCAGCGGACCCGAAGGCGCCAAAGTGTGGACTTTCAAGTTGCGCTCCGGCGTGACGTTCCACGATGGGTCCAAGCTGACGCCGGCCGACGTCATCTACACGCTGGCCCGCATCAAGGATCCGAAGACAGGGTCGAGTGCGCGGGCGCTGGCGACGCAGATCGAGGAGGTGGTCGCGGACGGGCCGGATGCGGTGCGGATCACGCTCAGCTCGGCGAATGCGGACCTGCCGGCGATCTTGGGCATGACATCGTTCATGATCGTCAAGGATGGCGCGACCGACTTCACCAAAGGCAACGGCACCGGGCCGTTCACCGTGAAGGAATTCACGCCGGGCGTTCGCTCCGTTGCGGTGAAGAACCCGAACTACTGGAAGCCCGGCAAGCCCTATCTCGACGAGATCGAGATGTTCAGCATCGAGGATGAGACGGCGCGGCTGAACGCGATGCTGGCCGGCGACATCCAGGTTGCGGCGCAGATCACCCCGCGGTCGGCCAAGCGCGTGAAGGCGTCGCCCGGCTACGCGGTGTTCGAGACGCCGTCCGGCAACTACAACGATTTCATCCTGCGGCAGGACGCTGATCCGACCCGCAACGGCGACCTCGTGATGGCGATCAAGTATCTGTTCGACCGCGAGCAGATGCAAGCGGCGGTCGGCGGCGTGATCGGCAACGACCAGCCGGTCGATCCTACCAATCTGTACTACAACGCCGAGCTGAAGCAGCGTCCCTACGATCCCGACAAAGCCAAGTTCCACTTCCAAAAGTCCGGCCTCGGCACCACGGCGCTGCCGCTGTTTTCCATGTCCGGCAACACCATGACGGACCAAGCAGTGCTTCTGCAGCAGAGCGCTTTGCAGATCGGCATGACGATCGACGTGCAGCGTATGCCGAAGGACGGCTATTGGTCGAATGTGTGGATGAAGCACCCGTTCACGATCGGCAACATCAACCCGCGGCCGAGCGTCGACTCACTGTTCACGCTGTTCTTCAAGTCGGACGCGCCATGGAACGAGAGCGCGTGGAAGAACGAGCGCTTCGATGGCTTGCTGATCGAAGCCCGCGGCGAAACCGACCAGGCCAAGCGCAAGCAGAAATATGGCGAGATGCAGATGCTGATCCGCGACGATTGCGGGATCGGTCTGCCGCTGTTCGCCAGCTTCTACGACGCGCACAGCACCAAACTGAAGGGCTTGGAGCAGATCCCGACGGGCGGGATGATGGGCTTCGGCTTCTCCGAGAACGTTTGGCTCGACGCATGAGGATCACCGTCGTCGGCGCCGGGATCGACGGGCTGTCCACCGCGTGGGCGCTGACGAAGCGGGGGCATGACGTCACCTTGCTGGACCAGGGTCCGATCTTGAACCCATTGGCGGCGTCGGGCGATCAGCACCGGCTGATGCGGCGGGCGTATGGCACAGCCGACGGCTATGCCCGGTTGATCGGCGAGGCGTTGGAAGCCTGGGACGAGCTGTGGCAAGATTTAGGTGCATCCTATTACGCTGATCGCGGTGTGATTGCGATCAATCAGTTTACCAACGACGGCGGGATGGCCTTCGCCGACTCGCTGACCCGCGGCGGCTATCCGTTCGAGCGGCTGGCGCCAGACGCCGCAGCGGAGCGCTGGCCCTACCTCGACCCGGCCAGTTTCCGTCAGGCCTTCTACGCCAAGGAGGGCGGCGCGCTGCTGTGCCAGAAGATCGGCGCCGGGCTGGCCGCCTGGCTCGCCACCAACGGCACGACGCTCCGGCCGCACACCCAGGCGACGGGCGTCGACACCGCCGCCGGATTGGTGCACCTGGCCGGCGGCGAGACGTTGGAAGCGGACCGCGTCGTGGTGACGGCCGGCGCTTGGACGACCCGGCTGTTCCCCGACCTCGCCAGCGTGCTGACGATCTGTCGCACCTCGGTGGTCTACCTGGAGCCACCGGCGGAGTTCGCGGCGGCTTGGGCGGCGTCGCCGGCGGTGCAGAATGTCGGCGGCACCATCTCCGGCTACGTGCTGCCGCCGATCGACGGCACCGGGCTGAAATTCGCCGCCGGCACCAACAAGCGCCTGGCGCATGATCCCGACGCCAACCGCACGCCGTTCCCCGGCGAGGGCGAGCGGCTGCGCGACCAGTTCTCCGCCCCGTTCCGCGACGTGGGCGCTTACGCGGTGACCAGGGTCGCTACCTGCGCCTACACCTTCACCGAGGACCACACCTTCTTCAGCGAAGCGCGCGGCCGGGCAGTGATCGTCTCGGCCTGCTCCGGCCATGGCTACAAGTTCGGCGCCGCGGTCGGGCGTCGGGTGGCGTCGGCGGTGATCGATGGCGAGTATGCCGGGCTGCGCCGCTGGCTCCGCGCGGAAGTTGCGCCGCAGCCACTGGCGATGGCGATCTGACCGAACAGCACGATCCACCGCCGCCACCCACTCGGACGATAGAAAATTCCGCTCTCCCCCCACGATTCGGGCGCACATGCCAGTGCATTGCTGACATCCTCCTCCTCAACAAACGGGTGGCGGCAACAGCCACCCGGCCACGGGAACCGCGACACGGCCGGCCAGACGCGCACTGCAATGGGGGCTGAGCTATGGATGCCGACTTGGACTTCGACACCTCGATGCCACCGAAGCGAGCCGTGACTCCCGCCATTCGCATGGTGCTGGACTTCATCGACGACAACTTCGCAGAGCCGCTGGCGCTGTCGGAGTTGGCCCCGCTCTGTGGGCTGAGCCTGCACCGCTTCGTCACCGTGTTTCGCACCCAGGTCGGCCTGCCGCCGCACCAGTATCTATGCCGCAGGCGGCTGACCCATGCGCGACAACTGCTGCGCCAGGGCGTTCCCCCTGCATCGGCTGCGATCGATAGTGGGTTCTGTGACCAGAGCCATCTATCGCGACACTTCAAACGCCAATGCGGCGTGACGCCTGGCCACTTTGCCATCGCCCACCGCATCTCCGCATCCCGTACCCTTGAGGCTTCCCAATGCGCCTGACCGAATTCCGCGTTCTGACGTTCGACTGCTACGGCACCCTGATCGACTGGGAGAGCGGCATCTTCACCGCGCTCCAGCCGCTTTTGCGCAAGGCGGCCACGCCACTGGCGCGGGACGCGGCGCTCGAGTTGTTCGCCCGTCACGAATCGGCGCAGGAGGCGAAGACGCCCACCATGCTGTATTCGGACGTGCTGACCGCCGTGCACCACAGTCTCGCCGACGCGCTCGGCCTGTCGACCAGCGATGACGAGGATCGACGCTTCGGTGCCTCCGTTCCAGACTGGCCGGCCTTTGCCGATAGTGCCTCGTCGTTGCAGTATCTGAAGAAGTACTACCAGCTCGTGATCCTGTCGAATGTCGACCGGAAGAGCTTCGAGGGCAGCAGGAAGCGGCTCGGGGTCGAGTTCGACGCGGTCTATACCGCCCAGGACGTCGGATCCTACAAGCCGGACAGCGCCAATTTCGTCTATCTGCTGGATCACCTGAAGCAACGCGGCCTGGAGCGGGCCGACATACTGCATACGGCGCAGAGTCTGTTCCACGACCATGCGCCGGCCAAGCAGGCGCAGCTGACCTCCGCCTGGATCGACCGGCGGCACGAGCAGGAGGGCTGGGGCGCCACGATGCCGCCGCCCGAGGGCAGCGCGTTCGACTTTCATTTTACCAGTATGGCGGACATGGTGAAAGCGCATCAGGATGACTTACGCGCCTGACCTGTGCAGCATGGCGCGAGGCAGGCAGGCTGCCGCCGAGCGCATTTGGAGAGGTGATTGGGGCCCAAGCTCGACCGCATCGACCTGAAGATCCTGACCGAGCTGCAGCGCAACGGACGGATCTCGAATGTGGAACTGGCGGAGTCGATCGGGCTCTCCGCCAGCCCGTGCCTGCAGCGCACGAAGCGCCTGGAGAGCGCTGGATACATCGTCGGCTATGGCGCGCAGCTCGACTTGGCCAAGTTCGGCGAGGTCGTGATGGTGTTCACCGAGATGACGCTGCAGGACCATCGCCGCAGCGATTTCGCCCGGTTCGAGGCGGCCATCGGTGAGATCGACGAAGTGGTCGAGTGCCACCTGGTCAGCGGCGGCTACGATTATCTGCTGAAGTTCGTCACCCGGGGGGTGTCGCATTATCAGTCGGTGATCGAGTTCATGCTCGATGGCGGGCTCGGGATCGAGAAGTATTTCAGCTACATCGTCATCAAGACGCCGATTCAGAAACTTGGCTATCCGTTGCCCCGATTGTTTGGCTAGGGGGTCGCCGCACGCGTCAATACAGCCGGGTGCGGTAGCCCTCCTCGATCGTCTGCTCGGCGGCTTCGGCAGCGACGGCCGCCGTCTGCTCGGCGATGATGCGGCCCAGGCTTGCAAAGCTGCGCCGTTCGACGTGGCGTGAGGCGTCCCACAGCTTGGAACGCATCATCGCCTTGCCACAGTGGAAGAACGCTTCCTCGACCGTCACCAACAGGCCAACGCCGGGCACCTTACCTTGGGCCTCCAGCGGTGCCAGGATCGCTGCGCTCCGCGTGATCGTCGCCGTGCCATTGACGCGCAGTGTCTCGTTGATGCCGGGCACGAGGAAAATGAGCCCCACACCCGGCGACCGCACGATGTTGCCGAAGCTGTCGACGCGCTTGTTGCCGAGGCGATCGGGGATGACGAGCGTATGGTCGTCCAGCACCGCGACGAACCCTGGCGCATCCCCACGCGGACTGGCGTCGGGCCGCCCGGCGTCATCAGTGGTCGCGAGGACGAGAAATGGCGAGAGCGCGATAAACTCGCGGCAGAACCGGTCGAGGAACGTGATCACCTTCAAGGCCGCGAGTTGGTTGATCGGCCCGTATTCCTCTCGCAGATCCTCCTGCGTCTGGATCGGCGGCTTTTCGCGCAAGGTCTCGCCCATCCTCACCCTCTCCTCTCGAAAACACCGCCCCCGGTGAAGCCGCGAACTGGCGTTTACCGTAGATGATCGGGTGTCGAATTTCCACCGGAGTTCTGATTGCTCCTGAGCTCCGATTGGCCCGGGCGAAGGCGTCCGGCAGGATCGCAGCAGTTGGCCGAGTCGGTCGCAGGCTTAGCAAGGGAAACGGGACTCAATGCCGACAGGACCAACGGTGGATGTGGGCGCGCTGGTCGATCGAAGTGGCATCGGCGGCGCCCAATGGCGGGTGATTTGCCTTTGCGCGCTGGTAGCGCTGCTCGACGGGCTGGACCTGCAATCGATCGGCCTCGCCGCGCCAGCCATGGGCGCGCAGTTGCATATTCCGCCGCAATCCTTCGGGGTCGTGTTCAGTGCGGCCTTGGCGGGGCTGGCGCTGGGCGCATTCACCCTGGGCCCGGTCGCCGACCGGGTGGGACGCAAAGGCGTGCTGGTCGCCGCCACCCTCTGCTTCGGCGTGTTCACCCTGGCGACGGCCTATGTCGGCAGCATGAGCGAGTTGCTCATCTGCCGGTTCCTTGCAGGCGCTGGATTGGGCGGCGCCATGCCCAGTTTCATCAGCCTCGCCTCCGAGTATGTCCCAACCTTTCGGCGCGCCGGAATCGTCAGCCTGCTGTGGGCCGGATTTCCGCTCGGTGGCGTTGTCGGCGGCCTGGTCGGCTCGCGCATCATCCCGGCGTATGGCTGGCAGTCCATCTTCATCCTGGGCGGCGTGATCCCGATCTTGGTGTCGCTGCTGCTGCTGGTGGCGCTGCCCGAGTCGGTCGCCTTTCTCATCAACCGGGGCCGGTCGACCGCGGCCGTGATGCGCAATCTGCGCCGCGTCTATCCACGCGAAGTCATCCCGCCGGACGCCCAATTCGTACTGGGGCGGGAGGCTAGGAGCAATGCGGCCCTGCGGCTTTTGTTCACCGAAGGACGGGCGGCCGGCACGCTGCTGATCTGGGTCGCCTTCTTCTTCGCCTTCATGATCCTGGTCACCAATTCTGCTTGGAGCCCCATCCTGCTCCGTATCGAGGGCATGCCCATCCAGGTTTCGGCGGTGGCGTTGGCGGCGTATAATTTCGGTTCGCTGTTCGGGTCCGCCGCCGCGGGCGTGCTGGTCGCGCGCTTCGGTCCGGTCCGCGTGCTGCCCGTGACGATGGCCGGTGGCGCCATTGCTTACGGCGCAGTCGGATGGTTTGCCTCGTCCGCGGTGGCGGTGATGGCGGCGGAAAGCCTGTTCGGACTCTTGCTGGGGTGTGCGAGTTCCGGACTGATCGCACTCGCCGCAATCTACTATCCCAGCGTCATACGATCGACCGGCGTGGGCTGGGCCACGGGGGTCGGCCGGGTCGGCTCCTTTACCGGACCGCTCGTCGTCGGCGCGCTGCTCGGCGCGCACTGGGCGGTGCAGCCGATTTTTGCCACGGCTGCAGGCGCGGTTTTGATCGGGGCCGTCGCGTGCCT
>CAXTCJ010000195.1:0-7655 GCA_964242215.1 uncultured Acetobacteraceae bacterium
AGGTCAGCCTGTTCGACGGCATGGCGGACTGGATGAACGTGCCGCTGCTGTATTTCGAAGGCACCGGGCGCGCACCGGCGCGGATGGGCTTGGCGCATCCCAGCATCACGCCGTACGGCGCATTTCAGACGCAGGATGGCGCGTCGATCCTGATCTCGATTCAGAACGAGCGGGAATGGCAGGGCTTCTGCACGCATGTCCTGCACGAGCCCGGGCTCTCGCGCATGCCCGGGTTCGAGACCAACACGGCCCGCACCGCCAACCGCCCGGCGGTCGACGGCCATATCGCGACCGTGTTCGCCGGATTGACGCGCGAGGCGGCGGCACAGCGCCTGCGCGCGGGCGGCATCGCGTTCGGGTTCGTAAATGACCTGAAGGGTTTAGCGAGCCACCCGGCGCTCCGCCGGGTCGTGGTGCAAACGCCAGCCGGACCAGCCTCGGTGATCGCTCCCCCGGTGATCGAAAGCAGCGGCGTGCGGGAGCTTGGGCCTGTCCCAGCGATCGGCGAACATTCGGCGGCAATCCACGCTGAGTTCCTGAATTAGCGTCCTCGGCGGGCGGTGGTTCTCTCTTTGTTCCAGACGTGTCGGCCCGGTGGAGACCAAATCATAAGTTAAACCTGACACAATCTTACATTATCGAGACGTTGTAAAAACAATCTTAGCTGGCATATCTGCCCGCGCTGGGGTTGTTACCCTAGTCCGCTGCATCCCGCGCTCAGCTGGAATTCGCGCGGTGTTCGGGGATGGGTCAGCGATGAACGACATGAGTATTGTGGTGCGCACTCCGCAAGACGAGAAGACTCAAGTCGTTTTGCAGAGTATCTGCCACTCTGTCGATTGCGCCTGGGCTGCCCTCTACTGCCCGCAGACTGGTGGGAAGGCTGTCGCCTCATTCGGGACGATGGACGGAATCGCCGCACTGGTGGAGGCCCGGGTGCTCGGAGCGCAAGCCTTCGAACTCGCCCGGGGCAGCCTGGTCACGATGGAAGTGCCGGCCGAGGATGCGGCTCCCGGGCTGACGCGTTTCATCGCGATGACGCCGGTGTATGGCATCTCGGATGTACCCTGCGGTCTCCTCGTGGTCGCGGACCAGGCGCCACGGCCGGCGCTGAGCGCGGCCAAGCAGTTCGTCGTCAAGGCCCACGCCGCCATGCTCGCGGAGCTGATCTCGGCCGCGGCGTTTGGCGGCCCGGGCATGAGCACCGAGTCGGGGTCCGGTTTGACCGAGCAGGGTGAGGCGGCGAGGATCGAACGGCTTCGCTTGCTGGAATCGGTCGTCGTGAACGCGAACGACGCCGTTCTGATCACCGAAGCCGAGCCGATCGATGCGCCGGGGCCGCGCATTCTCTACTGCAACGCGGCGTTCACTCGATCGACCGGCTGGACCGAGGCCGAGATCATCGGCAAAACTCCTCGCATCCTGCAAACGAACCGCACCGATCGCACGAAGCTGGACAAGCTGCGCGCGGCCCTTGTGGCGTGGGAGCCGATCGAGCTCGAACTGCTCAACAAGCGCAAGGACGGTAGCGAGTTCTGGGTCGAGCTGAGCATCGTGCCGGTCGCGAACGAAGTCGGTTGGTACACGCACTGGGTGTCGGTGCAGCGCGACATCACCGATCGCAAGGCTGCCGAGGAAGTCGCGGAGTATGCCCGGCGGATCGCCGCGGAAAACCTTCTGCTCTCGGCCAAGGTCACCAAAAGCGAGGAGGCCGAGAAGGAGCTGACCGAGGCGCACCGGATTGCGCGCATGGGGATGTGGCGCCTGGCGGCGGACCGGACGACGATGGTCTGGTCGAGCGACGTCTACGCCATGTTCGGTCTGCCCAAGCGCGAGCAGCCGCCGACGGTTGACGAGATGATGGCGGTGATCCGGCCCAGGGATCGTGCCGGCGTCAAGGCCGGCCTACAGGCCGTGTTCGATCGTCGCGAGCCGCGGCAGATCGAATTCGCCATCCCGATCGGCACGCACGACGTGCGGTATTGCCGGATCGAGGCGCGCCCCGTACTGGGTGCGGAAGGTTCGCTGGATGGCGCGTTCGGGTTTTGCCAGGACATCACCCAGCACAAGAAAGCCGAGCAGGCACTGCTTCGCTCGGAACGGCTAAAGACCCTTGGGCAGCTGACCGGTGGTATCGCCCACGACTTCAACAACCTGCTGACGGTCACGACGCTCAATATCGAGGAAGCGGTCATCGAGCTCGAGCCCGGGCATCCGGCGCACGAGTTGCTCAAGCCAGCCCTGATCGCGGCCGAGCGCGCGGCTGAGCTGACATCGTCGCTGCTATCCTATGCGCTGCAGGCACAATTGCGGCCGAAATACATCGACGTCGCCAAAATGTTGGGCGAGTTGTCGAGCCTGCTTGGCCGCACGCTTGGCGAGCAGCATAGCGTCCACATCCGTCCGGGGTCCCTCACCGACGAGTTGCACGCCGACCCGGCCCAACTCGAGAACGCGCTGATGAACCTCGCCATCAATGCCCGGGACGCAATGCCGGACGGTGGCAGGATAACGATCTGCGCAAACCGGCGCGCGGTCATTGCCGGCACGGTCTGTCTGGATGGCGAGATCGCGACCGGCGAGTACGCCGTGCTCGAGGTGGCCGACGAAGGGACCGGGATGTCGCCGGAGCTGTTGACCCGTGTGTTCGAGCCGTTTTTCACGACGAAGGCGCCGCATCACGGAAGCGGGCTCGGATTGAGCATGGTCTACGGTTTCGCGCGGCAATCGGGCGGCTATGTCGGGATCGAGAGCACCCCGGGGCGGGGGACCACGGTTTCGCTATACTTTCCCCTCAAGCCGGCAGTTGACGTGAGCATCGAAACCGCCGCCGCCAAAAGCCAGTGGCAGGCGGAGGGGCTTCGCGTGCTGGTCGTGGAGGACCAGGTTCCGGTGCTGAAGGCCGTAACCCGGATGCTGCAGCAATTCGGCTGTGTCGTTGAGCCGGTCGAGACGGCCGGGGCGGCCTTGTCGGCAATCGAGCAGCAGCCTGCGTTCAGCCTGCTGTTCAGTGACATCGTGCTGCCACCCCCGATGAGCGGCACCGACCTGGCTGCCGAGGCCAAACGTCTGTCACCCGGGCTGCGCGTGTTGCTCACTTCGGGGTTCGCAGAGAACGGGCAGGGTGTCGGCGGCGAGTCGTGGTGCGACGAGTTCCTGAGCAAGCCCTATGGCCGGGAGAAACTTCGGTCGTTGCTCAGCCGGATGTTCGCGTAATCAACTCCCAAGTGAGCTCGCGTGTGGCGGCGCCTCTCCCTCAGGAGGAGTGAGCACTCGTCGCCTAGGCGGCAATTCCTGCCGGGCCGCTTTTGCCGTGTCGTGCCAGAACATGCCCTGTTTGCTGGGGTTTAAGCTGGCATGCGGCTCGCAAAGGGTGGGCAGGAACACTTGGAGGCCATCATGAGCGGAAGTATCAGTTCGACCCAATCGGCCACGCCGGTCGGTCACCACCACCACCACAAGGCGGCAGCCGCCACCGATACGCAAACCGATCCGCTGAGCGCCAGCACGGCCAGCGCGTCGACCACTGCGACCAGCACGGCGCCGGTGAGCCAGGCGGCGCCGGCCGGAGCGGGCTTGCAGAAATTTGCGTCCGAACTGCAATCCATCCTGCTGAACGCGCAGTCCGGTCAGGCATCCGCCAGCTCCGCCAGCACCGCGACCGCCAGCAACCCGACGACCGCGACCGACCCGTTGGGCGCCACGGATCCGACCACCTCGGGTCAACCGAGCCCGATCAGCAACCTGGCGAGCCGCCTGCAGCAGTTGCTGGCCAATGCCTCCCAGGCCACTGACGGATCCTCGGCAAGCTCGTCTGCAACTTCGTCCACGACGGCCGCGAGCACGGCCGCGCCGACGAGCCTGCAATCGGTGCTGGACCAGTTGCAGCAGACGCTGCAGCAGACTCTCGCCAATTACGGCAGCTCGGCAACGAAGGTGGCGGCGGCCAGCATCACCGCGTAACGCCGAAGCTGGCGCGACAGGGGATCTCCGGCCAGGATGGCGGAAAAGGAGCTCCCCGCAATGGCTAAGCCGATCATGCTCGTCACCCGCCGTTTGCCGCCCGCCGTCGAAGCCCGTGCGACGCAGACTTACGACGCACGGCTGAACCCCGAGGACACGCCTCGCAGCGGGGCCGATGTGGTTCGGCTCGCAGAGGGCGCAGCGGCGGTGCTGTGCTCTCCGGCCGAGAAACTGGATGCCGCGACCATCGCGGCGCTGCCGGATACGGTCCGGGTGATCGGCACGTTCAGCGTCGGCTATGACCACGTGGACGTCGCGGCCGCCCGCGCCCGCGGCATCGCCGTGGTGAACACGCCCGATGTGCTGTCCGTCGCTACGGCGGAGTGCGCGCTGCTGCTGTTGCTTGCTGCCGCCCGTCGTGCGGGCGAGGGCGAGCGCCTGGTTCGCCGCGGTGAGTGGACGGGCTGGGCACCGACGCAACTGCTCGGCACGGGGGTAGTCGGTCGCACGCTCGGCATCTTCGGTATGGGCCGGATCGGGCGCGAATTGGCTAAGCTTGCCCAGGGGTTGGCGATGATCGTGCACTACCGTGACATCGCGCGCTTACCTCCGGAGATGGAGCGCGGGGCGATCTATCACGACAATGACGACAGCTTCCTTGCCGTCTGCGACTTGCTGTCGCTGCACGCTCCGGGTGGCGAGGGGACCAAGCACTGGCTGAATGCCGAGCGCATCGCCAAGCTGCCGCACGGCGCCGTGGTGGCGAATGCGGGACGAGGCATCCTGGTCGATGACGCCGCCATGATCGCCGCACTCCGCAGCGGCCGGATCGCAGCCTACGGGGCCGACGTGTTCGAGGGCGAGCCGGCGCTGAACCCCGAGTATTTCAAGTGTGAAAATGCGGTGCTGCTTCCGCATTTGGGCAGCGCCACCTCCGTCACCCGCGACGGGATGGGCGCGATGGTGCTGGACGGGATCGACGCCGTGCTGGCCGGCCGCGAGCCGGCCAACTTGGTGCGGTAGTATCGACCGCCCCCGTCGTGCCAGGGCTTGACCCTGGCACCCACGGCGGTCCGCACATACCGGCCCCGCCGCATTGCATACGACGGAGCCTCAGAGTCGTCTGACGTCACGAACCCAACCTCGGGGATACCAGGGTCAAGCCCTGGCACGACGGTGTTGATTAGGCGGGCTTGAAGCGGAACAGCTGGCTCTGCTGCACGCCGGGGCCTTGCCAGGCCTTCATCTGCGGTATGTGCGACGCAGTGACGTAGATCGAGCCGTCCGCACCCTCCGCCATGCTGTCCGGCCAGAACAGCCGCTTGTCCTGCACCGCAACGCTGAACGTCTTGTCCGGCATCATCCGCTTGACCGAATTGTCGGCGCAAGACGTGACATACAGCGCGCCGCTCTTGGCCATCCAGTAGCCGTCGGCCAGGAAGGTGCGCGTGTAGGTCTCGACGGCCGCTCCGAGTTGGTCCGCATTCATCTGCGGGTCGAACAGCGCCTTCACCGGAGCGCGGTACATCGTCGTGCCCGTCGTCGCCTGCCAGAAGACGTATTCACCCTGGTTATCGAGTGCGATTCCGTCGGCCGAGAACTGGGCCGTCTCGCCGTCCAGCCGCTTCAGCTGCTTGCCGTCAACCGTCACCACCATGCCCTTCTCGAACTGCGTGCTGGGGTGGCCGTCCAGCACTCGGCGCATCTGGCCGGACTGTACGTCGAACGTGATCAGGCAGCCGGGCTGGCCGGAATTGGTCAGCACGGCGCGCTGCCCGTCCGGCGTGAACCGGATGTCGTTCAGGTAGCTGCCCTGCGGTGCGATGCTCGGATCCACGGCGTAGACACGGCTCACCTGGTTGGTCTTGAGGTCGATGCGCACCAGCTTCGGGCCGCCGGTGACCTCGAAGCTCAGCCCAGGGGCCGCCGGGTCGAGCACCCACAGGTTGCCTTGCGGGTCGCAGGTCACGCTCTGCACGCACACGAAGCGCTGGGCGGGATTGGCCGGGGCGGCATCCCGGAAACTGTTCCAGTCGGCATTCGGATACGGCGTGAGCGCGCCGCCATGGCCGACCTCGGCCACGGACATCGCGACGTCCTGTTCCCAACGAGGGAAGTTCACGAAGATACGCCCGGTCGGCGAAACGGCGACGCCGGTGACCTGATGCGGCTCGCTGAACGTGGCGACCAGGTCCAGCTTAGGTGCCGGTGCGGCCCGGGTGACCACCGAGGGAAGGGTCATGGCGGCCGCGCCAGCCGCGAGCAGCGTGCGGCGGGGAAGGGTAGGGTGTTGCATTGCGGTTTCCTGAGCGAGACCGAAGCAACACGAGCGCCCCGATGCAGTTTCCCTGCGCAAACCCGGCTTGTCCTGCGGTCACGCAATCGACATCATCGCCGCTGCATTTTCAGGGGGTCAGCATGGACGTGGCACTAGTCTCGAGGCCGCGGGCCAGCCGGCTCCATACCGCCATCGCCGCCAATATCGGCGCTGCACTCGAGTGGTACGACCTGGTGCTGTACGCCCTGTTCGCGGTGGTGCTGGGGCGGCAGTTCTTCCCGTCCAGCGACCCGGCGGTGTCCACGCTGCTCAGCCTCGGCACCTTCGCGATCGCCTGGCTGGTGCGGCCGCTCGGGGCGATTTTCATCGGCGCCTATTCCGACCGGGTCGGGCGCAAGCCGGGGCTGACGCTGTCGGCGGCGCTGATGACGTTCGGAACGCTGGTCATCGCGGTACTGCCCAACTACGCCACGATCGGGCTGGCCGCGCCGGTTTTGCTGGTCGTCGCGCGCATGGTGCAGGGCTTCTCGGCCGGCGGCGAGTTCGGCAGCGCCACCGCCCTGCTGGCCGAGCAGGACCCGGCGCGGCGCGGCTTCTACGCCAGCCTGCAATGGGCAGCGTCGGGGTTCGCCGTGTTCCTCGCCTCGCTGTTCGCCTACGCCGTGAATGCCGCGCTGACCGCCGATCAAGTCGCAAGCTGGGGCTGGCGCGTGCCGTTCCTGTTCGGCCTGCTGATTGGCCCGGCGGCGATCTACATCCGCACCCGCCTGGACGAGCCGGAGGAGTTCCTGCGCGCCGAGCACACCGACACGCCGCTGCAGGAAGCCGCGTCCATGGACAAGCTGCGGATCGTGGTGGGCGCTGGGATCGTGGCGGCGGGTGCCTGCGGCAGTTACCTGAACACCTACATGCCGACCTTCGCCTTCACCAAGCTCGGCTTGCCCGCCTCCACCGCGCTGCTCGGCACGATGGCGGCCGGGGTGGTGAATACGCTGCTGCCGGCGGTGTTCGGTGCACTGTCGGACCGGGTGGGGCGGATCCGGGTGATGGCTGTGGCGGGGGTGATTGGCCTGGTGATGATCTACCCGCTGTTTCGCTGGCTGGTCGCGTCGCCGTCGGTCGCCACCCTGGTCAGTATCCAGGCCCTGATCGCGCTGGTGTTCTACTGCGGCTATTACGCGACGGTTCCGGCGGCGCTGGCCGATCTATTCCTGACCCGGCGGCGCACCACCGGCGTCTCCATCAGCTACGTGCTGGCCCAAACGCTGTTCGGCGGTGTGACGCCGCTGGTGGTCGGCGCCATCGTGGCCGCGACCGGCGATCCGACGAGCCCGGGCCTGTATCTGTGCGCGGTGATGCTGCTCAGCCTGCTGTGTCTCGTCGCCGCGAGGCGCCTGGGCGTGCGCTGACGTCG
>CAXTCJ010000196.1:0-7604 GCA_964242215.1 uncultured Acetobacteraceae bacterium
ATCCGGTGCTGCGGCTGATCGGCCCGGTGCCGGCGGTGGCGTGGATCCCGATCGCATTCTTCGTGTTTCCCACCAGTCATAGTGCCAGCACCTTCCTGATCGCACTGGCCACGTTCTTCCCTGTGGCCGTGCTGACCTGGTCGGGGGTCGCCTCCGTCAGTGCCGCGTACTACGATGTCGCGCGCACTATGGGCGCGCGGCCGTGGTTCCTGGTGCGCAAGGTCGCGGTTCCGGCGGCGATGCCCTCCGTGTTCATCGGGTTGTTCATGGGCTTAGGCGCGTCCTTCTCCGTGCTCGTGGTGGCCGAAATGCTGGGTGTGAAGGCCGGGCTTGGCTGGTACATGCAATGGGCCCAGGGTTGGGCCGCCTACGCCAACATGTATGTGGCGCTCGGTGTCATGGCGCTGATGTGCACCGCGCTGATCACGCTGCTGTTCCGGGTACGCGATCGCTTGCTGTCTTGGCAAAAGGGGTTGGTCCGTTGGTAGCCGCGCTGCAACAAGCCATCACGGCGAAGGCGCTGAGCCTCGACGTGGTGGGCGTCAGTCACAGGTTCGCGCTGGATGGCCGCACCCTGCCGGTGCTGGACCGGGTGGACCTGTCACTCGCAGCCGGCGAGTTCGTCGCCATTCTTGGGCCGAGCGGATGCGGCAAATCCACCCTGCTGCGGCTGGTTGCCGGTTTGGAGCCGCCGACCGAGGGCACGCTGTTCGCCGCCGGTGCCCCGATCACCGGTCCCGATCCATCCCGTGTGCTGATGTTTCAGGACCCCACGCTGTATCCGTGGCGCACGGTGCGGGCCAATGTCGGGCTGGGGCTGGAGGCACGCGGGGAGCTGAAGCGGTTGGGCCACCGGGTCGACGACGCATTGCGGCTGGTCGGGCTGGACGGCTTCGACACGGCCTATCCGCACCAGATATCCGGCGGCATGGCACAGCGGGCGGCGCTGGCGCGGGCCCTGGTCAACGACCCGGGACTTCTCGTGCTGGACGAACCATTGGGCAAGCTGGACAGCCTGACCCGGCTGCAGATGCAGGCGGAGCTGGTGCGTATCTGGCAGGATCGCGGCTTCACCGCCCTGCTGGTGACGCATGACGTGGAGGAGGCGCTGCTGATGGCCGGCCGTGTCATCGTCGTGAGCGACCGGCCCGCCCACATCCGCGCGGACTTGCCCGTGCCCTTGTCCTATCCCCGCCATCGCGATGATCCGGAACTGGTGCGTCTGCGGCGCGAAGTGTTGGGCCTGTTGGGGCTGCCGTCATGAGCAGGATGGCCGACCGCTCTTTGGCCGCCGGCTTCATCCACCACCGGCTGGACGCCAAGAGACTGTTCGAGGCTTCGTTCCATCGGGCGCTGGCCGGATGATAGAGGCGGACGTCCTGGTGCTGGGCGGTGGCCTGGCCGCAACATGGGCGGCCTCCGCCGCGGCCCAGGCAGGCGCCGCAGTCGTGTTGGCGGATAAGGGTTTCTGCGGCACCAGCGGCGTGACAGCCACGGCCGGACCCGGCCACTGGTGGGTGCCGCCGGGAGCACGTGACGCCGCCATACGTGACCGCGACGCGTTAGGCGAGGGCTTGGCAGACCGGCGTTGGATGGCGCGGGTGCTCGACGAAACCTGGCGCACGCTGCCGACGCTGGCCCCATACTACGCCTTTTCGCGCAACGATGCCGGCGAGGTGCAATACCGCAACATGCGCGGTCCGGAATACATGCGGGCGATGCGCCGGCTGGTGCTGCGTTCCGGCGTCCGCGTGTTGGACAAGCATCCCGCACTTGAACTGCTGTGGCACGCCGATGGCTCGGTGGCTGGTGCTGCCGGCATCGAACGCAACACCGGAGAGCCCTGGACGGTGCGCGCGGGCGCTGTCGTGCTCGCCACCGGCGGCTGCGCGTTCATGAGCCGCCTGTTGGGCTGCCACACCAACACCGGTGACGGCGCATTGATGGCCGCCGAGGCCGGGGCCGAGCTTTCCGGCATGGAGTTCAGCGCCTACTACACCGTGGCACCCGCCTTCTCGACCATGACCCGGTCGATGTCCTACGCCTTTGCCGTCTACACCGATGCTGACGGACACGAATTGGGAATTCCCACCGGGCGCGACGGACCATTGGCCCTGGCGCGGGCATTGCTAGGCGGGCCGGTGTATTGCTCGCTGCATCGCATGCCGGCCGACATCCGCGCCCGGCTGACGCGCATCCAGCCCAACTTCATGCTGCCGTTCGATCGCCATCGCATCGACCCGTTCACCCAACGCTTTCCGGTCACCCTGCACGGCGAGGGTACCATCCGCGGCACAGGCGGCTTGCGCATCACCGGCGACGATTGCTCGACCGCCGTGTCGGGACTGTTCGCGGCCGGCGACGTGGCCACGCGCGAAATGGTTGCCGGCGCCGCCTCGGGCGGCGGTGCGCGGAACTCGGCTTGGGCGCTGTCGTCGGGTCGCTGGGCTGGGCAGGCGGCCGCTACCCGGGCGCAGGAGACCGGGCGACGGTCCGACCGTGCGGCAGACCCGATCGGTGCGGCGGGATTGCGCCCGCGTCACCGCGCGGCGCCGGCGGACACGCGAGCGGCCGTGGCAGCCGTTCAGGCAGAAATGCTGCCCACCGATAAAGTGCTGTTCCGTTCCGCTCCGGCGCTGCTTGCGTCCCGCAGCCGCCTTGACCAACAATGGCAAGGCCTACGTGACCATGCGCATGGGGATGGTCCGGCGTTGTTGCGCACCCGGGAGGCCGCTGCAATGACCGCCCACGCACGATGGTGCCTCGCCGCGGCCGAGACGCGAACCGAAAGTCGCGGGATGCATCGCCGCACGGATGCGCCGGCCCGCGACGCCCGCCTCGCACGCCGCATTGCGGTTGGCGGTCTGGACGATCTGTGGGTGCGCCCAGAATCCGACCCGGTGCAGGAGGCCGCCTGATGATCGAGCTGCTGATCGCGGACCGCTGCACCGGCTGCAATATCTGCGTGCAAGTCTGCCCGACCAACGTGTTCGAGGCGCAACCCGCGACACGGCCGGCCATCGCGCGGCAGGTCGATTGCCAGACCTGCTTCATGTGCGAGTTGTACTGCCCGGCAAACGCGCTCTACGTGGCGCCCGATTGCGACGGTCCGGTCACGGTCGACGAGGCCGAGATCGTCGCCTCTGGTTGGCTCGGACAGTACCGCCGTGACTCGGGTTGGGGCGAACACCGCCACGACCCGGCGCACGCCAACGAAAGCTGGCGCATGGACGAGGTGTTCGCCCGCGCCCGCTCCCTGTCCCCTCAGGAAACATCCCCATGACTGTCGAATTCCAGGTCGTGGAAGCCATGCTGGACTATGACGACCTGGGGATCACCACTTTCCTCCGCCAAAAAGCTAGCCTCGGCCGCAGCGAAGCGGTCGAAGGCGCGGTCGGCTGAGCGGGCCGCCGCAGGCGAATGGACGACACCGCGGGGCGAACTGGTCGTGACCGCGCCCATGGTGTTCGGCCGCCTCCACATGCTCCCGGCGGTCGTCGCGTTCCTAGCCGCTTTTCCGGAGGTCAACGTCCGGCTAGTACTGTCCGACCGTAATCTCGGGCTCGCCGAAGACCACGTCGACGTGGCACTTCGGATCGGCGCCCTCCCTGACAGCAGCCTCAGGGCGACCCGTGTCGGCGAGGCCCGGCGCGTTGCAGTGCGAGTCCGGAATTTCTGCACAGCCACGGTGCCCCATCCACGCCGTCGGACCTCGCATCGCTGCCCTGCATCGTATTCGAGGGTGTCAGCGCGCATCGGATCTGGACGTTTTCCGCTCCGGGCCGCGGTGCCAAGATCACCGTGTCGATCTCTCCTCGCTTGGCCGTCGACACCGTCGAGGCATCGCTCGACGCAGCCATCGCCGGCCTCGGCATCGCCCGAGCGCTGACGTATCAGTGCGGGTCGGCGCTCTCCGCCGGGTCACTCGTGCGCGTGCTGCAAGCCTTCGAGCCCGCAGCTTTCCCGGTCCAGCTGCTCCACGCCGAGCGCGAGCCCTTGCCGCTCAAGCTGCGAAGCTTCCTCGATCACGCCACCACCTCGCTGCGAGGCCGGCTCGACCACATCGCCGGCATGGATCAGCTCGGGTAGATCGAAGGCGCGGACGGCGGGAGGCACTCCGACGAACGCTCGCGCCTGCACCAGGCAGGTTTGTGCGGCACAGCCCTGGGAGAAGCCGGACGCGCCCCGATCCAGGGTCAACACGTTCGGGTTGCCATGCCGGTCGCCATCCTGCCAAGGATCGAACCAAGCGCCGGTGGCAAGCCGGGCCACCCCCGGCATGATGTCGTTCGACAAAACGGCGCCGGCCAGGCAGCGCCCGCGGCCGTTGAACAACTCGACGACGCTGCCGACTGCGATGCCACGGGACGCCGCATCCGCCGGGTTCAGGTATACGGGTTCCCGTCCGGCGATCTTACCGGCCCGGCTGTACGGGCTGTGGTCGAGTTGACTGTGCAGTCGTCGCACCGGCTGGTCCGATAGCAGGTGCAGCGGGTATTGCCGTGCGTTCACGCCACCCAGCCACTCGAAAGGCTCCCGCCACACCGGGAAGCCCGGGCAATCTGGCAGGCCGAAGCCGGCAATGCGTTCGGAGAAGATCTCGATGCGGCCAGAAGGCGTGGCCAGGCGATGCTGGTCGGGATCGCGCCGGAAATCAGCGAGCATGACGTTGGGCCGGCGATGGGCCGCAAATTCGATGATGCCCTGCTGCCAGAACGTCTCGAAGTCCGGCAGCTCGACCCCAGCCTCGCGTGCTCGCGTCGCACTCTCACCGTAGATGCGACGGAGCCAGCCAAACTCGTCCAGACCGTCCGTGAAGTCATGCTCGATGCCCAACGCCGCGGCGACCCCGGACAGGATCGTGTGATCGTCTCGCGACTCTCCGATCGGAGCCGTGGCCTGCCGCATGGCGATCATGTGGCCTTCCCGGGTGGCGAAGCCGAT
This sequence comes from uncultured Acetobacteraceae bacterium, assembly GCA_964242215.1. Lineage (GTDB taxonomy): Bacteria > Pseudomonadota > Alphaproteobacteria > Acetobacterales > Acetobacteraceae > LMUY01. Next base: position 4,945 of record CAXTCJ010000196.1, read on the forward strand.
GTCGTTCCGCTCCAGCGACGTGGTCGCCGGCAGCACGATGTCCGCATGGCGGGCCGCCGGCGTCCAGTACTGCTCGTGGGCAACGATCGTGTCCGGCCGCTCCCAGGCACGGCGCAAGCGGTTCAGGTCCTGGTGGTGATGGAACGGGTTGCCGCCTGCCCAGTACACCAGCCGGATATCCGGATACGTCCGGGTTTCGCCGACATAGGTGAACGGTTGGCCGGGGTGCAACAGCATATCGGCGATACGAGCGACCGGGATGAAGTCGCTGACCGCATTGCGTCCTTGGGGCAGGGTGGGCCCGCTGAATTGGACGTGCCCCGTCCCTTGGGTGTTCATGGAGCCGTAGCCGACGCCGAACCCGCCGCCTGGCAGGCCGATTTGCCCCAGGATCGCCGCGAGCGTGACAGTCATCCAGAACGGCTGCTCACCGTGAGCGGCCCGCTGCAGGGCATACGCGCAATTGACCATGGTGCGGGCACCGAGCATCTCCCGCGCCAGAGATGCAATGCGACCCGCCGGCACACCCGTGATACCGGCGGCCCAATCCGGGTTTTTCGGCACGCCGTCGGCGTCCCCGGTGACGTAAGGGACGAAGCGGTCGAACCCGGTGCAGTAGCGATCGACGAAGGATCGGTCGTAACGGGTGTCCCGCAGCAGGATATAGGCCAGCGCCAGCATCATGGCGACGTCAGTATTCGGGCGGATCGGGATCCACTCGACCGGGCCACCGGTCTCAAGGTTGTCACGCACCGGACCGATATTGACGAACCGCGTCCCGCCGGCAGCAAGACGACGCAGGCCATCCCGCGCCCGGTGATCACCAGCGCCGCCAGAGGACACGCGTGTGTTTTTCAGGGGTATGCCACCGAAGGCGACGAAGAGTTCGGTGTGGCCTTCCAACAGCTCCCAGGACGTATGGGACGCGTTCAGCTCGTCCATCGGTGCCACGATGTGCGGCATCAGCGCCCGCCCGGCGCCCAGGCTGTAGCTGTCGACACTGCGTACGTAGCCGCCTGCCGCGTTCAGGAACCGGTGCACCTGGCTCTGCGCGTGATGAAACCGCCCGGCGCTGGACCAGCCGTAGGATCCACCAAAGATTGCCGCATTGCCGTGAGTAGTCCGCACCCGGTCGATCTCGGCGGCGACCAGCGCGGTGGCAGTCGGCCAGTCCAGTTCGACGAAGGGCTCGCTGCCGCGTCCGGCGTCGCCCCGCCTTGCGCTACCATGGCCCGTACCGCCGCGTTCGAGCCAGCCTTTGCGGACCGCCGGGCGCAGCACACGCAAATGGGTGACGCTATCGTCGAACGCATCCAGGCCGATCGGGTTCGGGTCGGGGTCGCGGGCAAACGGATGCAGACGCGGCGAAGCGTCATCACGGTGTTCGACCTCGTGAATACCCCAGTGCGTTGCCGTGTAGGTGCGTGTGGTCACAGCCATCAGGTCATCAGGCCGCGGTCACGAGATGATCCGTGATGGTCACCTTCTCCGGCAGCACCTTGCGAGCAACCAGCCAATCCGCGGCCTTTTGCAGTTCCTGCTGGAATACTAGGTCGGTCACGGACACGATCGTATATACTCGATGCTGCGAAACGAATAGATCGCGGATCTGAATGGGTCGGGCCGTTCCCAAACCATGCGCCATCCCTCCAGGCGGTCACCGGCGGCAGCGCGGACTGTAGCTTCGGCGGCAGCACCACCCCGGCCTTGGCGTCGATCATCGCCGGGTCGCCGCTCGTGTTCACCCAGTTTTCAAAGGTCACACCCCGCACGACCGCGATCATCGCTCGTGATGGGATCAATTCGGTCAGCGGTCTCGTGGGCAAGACCGTTGCGGTGAATCGGTCTGGGGTGGCCGAGTTCCTGTTGGTGGCCGCCCTCGAGAAATACCATGTCGACCTCCCTACTGACTGTGGAATTGCCTCGGCCTCGGTCGGATGGTCAGTAGCCCACTTGGCCTCGGCGACGAAAGCGGCATTCACAGCCCGTACCAGGTCCGGGTTTCCTGAGCGTCCATTCCCGCCGGCCAAGCCATGACATGGCGAATGAGCTGGGTTCCGCGCAGGGAGCGTGCGGGGGATTGTCCCAGCATCCATTTTCACCGTCCCGGGCGCTCAGGTATCGACCGCAAACGTCCTGCCACGGTAGGGGTGGACCGAAGAGTAAAGTTGTTGCGAAAACTCAGACAAGTCCGTGTCTTAGTGCCCAAGGCGCCTGATCCAAGTCGACCAAGGGCTCTCGTCTGGCAACGCGGCTGCATGGGCTTGGATGATGGGATGCTGGACGGTCAGCAGATCGCGCGGCCGGATACCGAAATAGCTGTGGAACATCCTTTTGGGCCCGAGTAAGTGGCTGCAGGATGGGCAGCGAGCATGTCGAACCGTCGTCCCATGCTTCCGAGCATCGCCGCGCCGGCCAAAGCATCAATGGTGTCGCTCCACAAAGGGATTGCGTAAGACGCCGAACTCGCCGACGTCGGGCCGAGCTCTGCCACACCACCGCTTCATGGCGGCTTAGACCAAAGTGTCGTCATCTGCAACGGCCCCAAGTCAGCCTTCAGCACCGGCCGGTCGCGATCACGATGGAGACTCCGACGCCCGCGATGCCCTTGAGCTTGTGTCATGACGGTCCGAAGAAGTCTGCTGACCGCAGTTTTCTTG
>CAXTCJ010000197.1:0-1826 GCA_964242215.1 uncultured Acetobacteraceae bacterium
TCGAGAAATCCCATTGGTATGCCATCGGCAGCGCTCCAGCGCGTCATGGAAGTAGCTTCACACTTCGGACCGGACACGGCAATTGGTCGGGTTACCTGCTGAAATGCGTTGACGAGCCAGGGGACGCGGGCAAGGATCGAAAGCCCATTTCTCAACCGACGGGACACCGAACTATGCGTGGCTGGACAAGAACGGTTCGCTTGCTGGTTACCGTCGCATTGGCAGCCGTGCTGGCCGGCCGCATTGCCCCGGCGGCAGCGCAAAGTCCGGCCTCGGAACAATAGACCCTCGACAAGATCAAGGCCCGTGGCAAGCTGCTCGTCGGTTGCGTGGGGGATTTACCCTATGCCGGGGAGGATCCGCGGACCGGCAAGTGGCGCGGCTATGTGCCGCTGATGGCGGCCGATATCGCGCACCTGTTGCGGGTGGATTGGGAGTGCGTTCCCGTGACCTGGGCCAATGCGGCGCTGGCGTTGCAGGCCGGCAAGGCAGACGTAATCCTCGACCTCGGGGCCACGCCAGAGCGGGCGCTGGTGGTCGATTTCATCGGGCCATCCAACCGGCAGGCGTTCATGATGATCACCCGCAACGGCCTGGCCGGTTCCACTTGGGAGGATTTCAACAAGCCCGAGATACGGGTGGCGGTGCAGACCGGCACGACCAACGAGACGATCCTGAAGCTGGTCGCGCCCAAGGCGACCGAGGTGGGGCTCGCACCCGGCACCGACCCGTCGCTGGCAGTGTCGTCCGGCCGGGCAGACGCGTTCCTTTCGACCTTCCTGACCGGCACCATCGCGCACGCCAAAAACCCCGGTATCGGTGACCTGGTATTGCCGACACCCATCGTGTCCGCCGACAGCTCGATCGCGTTCCGCTACGAATCAGATCCGCGCTGGAGAGGGTTCCTGCAAAGCTGGATGACCTACAACATCAAGCTCGGTGTGATCCCGAAGCTGGCCTTCACCGAGGCCGAAGCTGAGGAGTTGGCGGCGTCGGTCGCGGCCATGCGCGCCGAGGGCGCCACGCTGGAGATGGCCGGCGCCAATCGGGCGCGGCAGATCGAGCCGGCCTTGTCCGCCTCCGTCCTGGCCGCAGCCTGGTCCCCGTGCGCTGGCTACGCGAACCCGCTGCGGATCGCACAGGGTTTCACCAGCGCGCTGGTAGCGGCGGGGATCGAGGTACGGCTGCACGCTTCGGTGCAGGGGATCGACCCAGGCCCGCCTTTCCGCATCCAGACCGCCTCCGGCCCGGTCCGCGCCCGGCGCCTGCTGCTGGCGGCCGGAGTCTGGATCGGCGAATTGGCGGGCCTGCTGGGGCTGGCGCTGCCGATGGTGTGCCGGGTCAGCCAGGTGACGGTCACGGAACGGCAGCCGCCGGTGATCGGTACCGCCCTTGGCACGGCGACCGACACCCTGTCGCTGAAGGAGGTCGACAACGGCACGGTGCTGATCGGGGGCGGCTGGCAGGGAATCGGCAGTCCGGCGGACGGCCCGCGGGAGGTGATCCCGGAGCACGTGGTGGGCAATCTGCGTCTTGCCAGCGCCGCCGTGCCAGCCCTGGCGCGGGCTAGGGTGGTGCGCACCTGGTTGGGCCTGGAGGCACGGGTGGCCGACAACCTGCCGCTGGCCGGGCCGCTCCCCGGCATCCCGCAGGCGTGGGTGCTGGGCGCAGTCCACACGGGGTTCGCGCTCAGCCCGGCGATGGCCGAGATCATGGCGCGGCTGATCCTGGGTGAAGCGCCGTCGGTCCCCCTGTTCGATCCCGCGCGCTTCACGGCGGCGGCAGTGGCCGTCCATGCCTGACCAGGCTGCTCATCCGGAGGGGGC
>CAXTCJ010000197.1:1926-7552 GCA_964242215.1 uncultured Acetobacteraceae bacterium
ATGTCGGACCCCGCCCACCACGCCGCCTTCTCGAAGGAGATGGGCTACACCACGTCCAACCTGGCCAGCCACGCCCTGCTGAGCCCGGAGGAGAAGAAGGAACTGATTTCCACGCCGGAGATGCTGGCCGGGATCATCAAGGTAGATGCCGTGTGGCTCAACGCCAACCGGGCCATCATGTTGAACCGCTGGAACGCGTGGGTGTCGAGCTGAGCCGGGGATCAGGCGCCATGAGCGACGCTGCAACCCTGACCGACGACTTCCGCGCCTCGCCGCTTTGGCTGGAGGACGCACCGTTGCAACCGGCGGACGCGCCATTGCCGGATCGGGTGGACGTCGCGGTGGTCGGCAGTGGCTATTGCGGCCTGTGCGCCGCCCGAGTGCTCGTCGCCGCCGGGACGTCCGTGCTGGTGCTGGACGGCGGCGACCCGGGGGCCGGCGCGAGCAGCCGCAACCACGGCCATATCGGCGGCGGCGGCAAGCTGCCACCCAAGCTCGACGCGCTGGTCGGGGCAGAGCGCGCGGCGCTGATCCGGCAGGACACCGTGGAGTCGGTCGACTTTATCCGCGCCCTGATCCGAGACGAGCGGCTGGATGTCGACTACGTGCAGCGTGGCCGCTTCCTGGCGGCCCACAGCCCGGGCGCCTACGCCAAACTGCACGCCCGGGCGGAGGCGATGCGGACTGGGCTGCACCTGACAGTGGACGTCATCCCGCGCGAGCGGCAGCGGGAGGAAATCGGCAGTGATTTCTACTACGGAGGTATCACTATCGCCGAGGCCGGGGCGCTGCAACCGGCCAAGCTGCACCGGGAGATGCGCCGCCTGGCGGAGTCGGCCGGAGCGCAGATCCGCGGCCGGGCGCTGGTGCACGCAATCACCCGCGAGCACGGCCGGTTTCGCGTGCAGACCGCGCGCGGCACCGTTCTGGCGGACCAAGTGGTGGTCGCAACCAACGCCTATAGCGGCGAGGCCACTCCGTTCGTGCGCGACCGCATCGTGCCGGTGACCGCCTACATGATCGCGACGGAGCCGATGCCGGACGCCCTCGCCGCCGACGTGCTGCCCCGCAACCGGACCGGCGGCGACACCAAACGCGCGCTCTACGCCTTCCGCCGCTCGGCGGACGGGCGCCGGGTCGTGTTTGCCGGCCGGGCCAAGTTCCGCGACATCGACGAACGCCGGGCCGCCACGATCCTGCACCGGTTCATGACCGGCGTGTGGCCGCAGATGCGCGACGTCAGGGTGTCGCACTGCTGGAAAGGCTTCGTAGGCTTCACCTTCGACTTCCTGCCGCACATGGGGGAGGCGGACGGGTTGCACTACGCCGCCGGGTGCCAGGGGGCGGGGGTGGCGATGATGAGTTACCTGGGCCACCAGATCGGTCTGAAAATGCTGCGTCGGCAGAACCGCCCCTGTGGGCTGGACGGCACGAATTTCCCCACTTTGCCCGGCTATCGCGGCCGGCCGTGGTTCCTGCCGTTGGTTGGCGGCTACTACAACCTGCGCGACCGGCTGGACCGCACGCTCGCCTTCACCGCCAAACGCTAACCTTCAAGTTGAGCGCTGCGGCCCGGCCTTGCGGGAGGCGCTGGCGAGCGACATCAGCACCAGGGTCACGAGCACGAAGATGGTGGAGGCCGCCGCGATCACGGGCGACAGGTTGAACTCGATGTCCTCGAACATCTTGCGCGTGACCGTCTTGTGTTCGGTGCCGGAGATGAAGAACGACACCACCGTTTCGTCGAACGAGGCCAGGAACGCGAACACCGCGCCGGCCAGCACTGCCGGCGTGATCAGCGGCAGGGTGATGCGCCGGAAACAGGTTAGCCGGGACGCGCCGAGGTTGAGCCCCGCCAGCTCCAAGGACGGTGGCAAGCGTTGCAGCGCGGCCGTCACCACGAGCACGACGTAGGGCACGGCTAAGGCGGTGTGGATCAGCACGAAACCGAGCCGCGTCCCGGTCAGCCCGAGCGGTGCGAATTGCAGGTACACCGCGATCGCCACGATAACGGGCGGCACGATCAGCGGCGCCAGCATTAGCGCCTCGATCGTCTCCCGCCCCGGTAGCCGGCCGCGCACCAGCGCCACCGACGCCATGGTGCCGATGACCGTGCTGGCCAGCGTCGTCCAGGCCGCGATCTGCACGGAGAACAGGGTGGCATCGATCCACTCGGGGTCGAACAGATAGACGGCGTACCAGCGCAGCGACAGACCCGGCGGCGGAAAGCGGAGATAGGTCGTCGGGCTGAACGACATCGGGATGATGATCAGCGTTGGGAGGATCAGGAACAGCAGGATGGCGGCGCACACCGCTCGGAACACCCATTCCCGCGGCGGGGCGCGCCGCTGGCGGCTAATCATACGCCACCACCCGGTCCAGCCGCAGCAGCCGCTTGAACGCGACCGTCATGCCGACCGAGAGCACGAGCAGCACGCACGAGATGGCGCCCGCGAATGGCCAGTTCAGCAGCTCCGTCGCCTGTTGCCCGATCAGGGTGGCGATCATCAGCGTGCGTGGGCCGCCGAGCAACGCGGGCGTGATGTAGAAGCCGAGCGACATGACGAACACCAGCAGGCATCCCGCGAACACCCCGGGCAGGCTCAGTGGCAGCACCACGGCGAAGAAGATCCGCATGGGCCCTGCCCCGAGATTGGCGGCCGCGTTCGGCAAGTCGGCCGACAGGCTGCGCAGGGCGGAATAGATCGGCAGCACCATGAACGGCAGCAGGATGTGCGTCATGCCGACTAGCACGGCGCCGTCGGTATAGAGCATGGTCATCGGCTTGCTGATCACGCCCCAATCGAGCAACGCCGTGTTGATCACGCCCCGCCGCTCCATCAGCGCGATCCAGGCGTAGGACCGCACAAGGGCCGAGGTCCACAGGGGGATCAGCACGCAGCCGGCGGCGAGCTTGGGCAGCACGCGACCCGGGCGCGCCATTAGCGCCGCGGCGGGATAGCCCAGCAGCAGCGACGCCACCGTGCAGGCCAGCGCGATCCAGATCGTGCGCAGGATGACCTGGAGGTACAGCGGCTCGGTCCAGAGGCGGCGGTAGTTGCCGATGCCTGGCGCCGGGTCGGTGACGCTGGTCAGCAGCAGCCGGCCGATGGGCAGGAAGAACGCCCAGAATAGCAGCAGCACCAGCGGCGCGATCAGCAGCAGGGACAGCGGCAGCGACAACTGGCCGCGGAACGACACGGCCCGCGCTCGGGCGGGTGGCGCTGCCGGAGCTGCGGCGTCCAGCGCCGTGACGCTCAAGCGTCGCTGCCCGGGAACACGATCGCGTCCTCGGCTCGCCACGTAGCAACGACCGGAGCGCCGGGCTGCAGGCCGGCCGGGCCGGAGCGCGTACCAACATCGGCGCGCAGCATGCCGCCTTGCGGCAACTCGACCAGCATTGCCGTGGTCGCGCCGTTGAACACGATCTGGGTGAGCCGGCCTTGCAGCCCTTCCGTGCCGGTCGCCGCCAACACCACGTGCTCCGGCCGCACCGCCATGCGCGCGGGGCTGCCCACCGCCACCGGCCCCGACGCCGTACCACTGATGCTGCCGCCATCGACGGCCATGGTGCATTCCTGGCCCGACGTCGCGCGTACCACCCCCGGCAGCAGGTTCATCTCGCCGATGAAGTCGGCCACGAACGCGTTGGCCGGCTTGTCATACAGCGCCCGCGGCGGACCAAGTTGCGCCAAGCGTCCGCCATTCATCACCGCGACGCGGTCGGACATGGTCAGCGCTTCCTCCTGGTCGTGCGTCACGTAGATCACGGTGGCGCCCAGGCGGCGCTGCAACTGCTTCAGCTCGATCTGCATGTGCTGGCGCAGCTTCTTGTCCAGCGCGCCCAACGGCTCGTCCATCAGGATCACCGGCGGATCGAACACGATGGCGCGGGCCAGCGCCACGCGCTGCTGCTGGCCACCTGATAACTCGGCCGGCTTGCGCGTAGCGTGGGCGTCGAGCTTCACCATCTCGAGCGCGCGGCGGATCTTGCCGTCCCGCTCCGCCCGGCCGATGCCGCGGGTCTTGAGCGGAAAGGCAATATTCTCCGCCACCGTCATGTGCGGGAACAGCGCGTAGCGCTGGAACACCATGGCGACGTTGCGCTTGTTCGGCGCCACCCGCGTCAGGTCGCGGTCACCAACCGTCAATCGTCCGGCATCTGGCTGCTCGAACCCGGCGAGCATCATCAGCAGCGTCGTCTTGCCCGAACCGGACGGCCCGAGCAGCTAGACGAACTCGCCTGCCGCCACGCTCAGGGACACGCCGCCGACCGCCGTCACCATCCCATAGCGGCGCCACACGTCGTGGATGCCCACGGACAGGCCGGTGATCTTCGCGCCTTCCCTTGGTATGCTCACGCCGGGTCCGCGGAGGACTGAGTCATGCTGGACACCTCGCTTGCCGGTGAGACCGTCGACGGGAATGCCGGTTCGTAGCAAGCCCCTTTTCGCCACTCTAATGTTCGCAATTGGCCTGGCAACCCGTGAACTTCGCCGTTAGGCTGCTGCGGCTCTTGGCGGCTACTACAAGATGCGCGACGCGGTGGAGCGGCGGCTCGCCCGCCCCGCCTGATCGATCAAGCAGCCCGCCGGAACCGGCCCGGCGCAAATGCCGCCAAATCGATGGAGGGCGCTCGGCCGCCCACCAGCTCAGCCACCAGCCGCCCGGTAAAGGGCGCTCCCGTCAGCCCGAGATGGCCATGCCCGAAGGCGTAGACGACGTCGGTCGACCGGCGCGACCGGCCGATGACCGGCAGGGAGTCTGGCATGCTCGGGCGGTAGCCCATCCAGACGGAGCTGCGGCCCTCACCGCCATCGGCCGCCAGCACCGGGTATAGTGCCTGCGCCAGCGGCAGCAGCGACCGCGCCCGGCGCCAATCCGGCGGCGCTGTCAGGCCTGCCAATTCGACCGTTCCCTTCAGCCGCACGCCCGCTGCCATGGGCGTTGCCACGAACCGGTCTTCAGGGTGAAGCGTTGGCAGGCGCGGCAGCACTTGCGGCCGGGCGACGGTCAGGTGGTAGCCGCGCTCGGTTTCCAGCGGCAACCGGTCGCCGAGCAGACTGGCCAGGCGACGGGAATGCGCGCCGGCGGCGAGCACGGCGGCATCCGCCCTGACCGGCCCGGCGGCGGTGAGAACGGCGCGCAATCGCCCGTCCGTCACGTCGAAGCCGGTCGCCGGTGCCTGGAGCAACTCGCCCCCATCCCGTAAGAATGCGTCCGCCAGCCGCTTGACCATCGCGTGCGGATCGATGGCGTGGCCGATCCCCGGCAGCATCACGCCGCGGAACAGGCCCGGCGCCAGCCCAGGATCCAGCACGCCCAGAGCGTCGGGCTCCAGCTCCTGCCAGGTGATGCCGTTGTCGCGGCGCAAGGCCCAGCCTGTCTGCGCGGCAAGCCAACCGGCCCGGGTCCGGTACACGATCAGCGAGCCATCCTGCCGGGCCATTCCCGGAGCGCCTGCGTCGTGCAGCAGCGTGCGGAGGCTCTCATGCACCGGCGCCAGCAGGCGGGCGAGCGCGGCGGCCTGCTGCGCGACCTGAGCGGCCCCGCCGGCCCGAATGAACCGCAGCAGCCAGGGTGCAGCCCGCGGCAGGTAGCGCCACCGCAGCGCCAGCGGCCCTGC
>CAXTCJ010000198.1:0-7505 GCA_964242215.1 uncultured Acetobacteraceae bacterium
CGAGCTACAAGCCCGGCGAGTTCAACGCCGCCCGGCAGCGCATGGCCACCATGCCGCGCGGCGCGACCCTGATCGAGAACGCAATTTCCAGCGCGCCGGGCTTCACCATCGGCAACGTGCACGTGATGGCGGGCGTACCCCGCATCATGCAGTCGATGTTCACTTGGCTGGCCCCGACGCTCGCCGGCGGCCCACCGATCGTATCCCGCGCCGTGCACGCGATGGGCCTGCTGGAGGGCCGCGTCGCCGACGGCCTGCGCGCGGTGCAGGACCGCCACCCGGCGCTCGACCTCGGCTCCTATCCGTTCTACCGCCCGACCGGCAATGGCGTCGCGCTGGTGGCAAAGGGCCCGGACGCAGCGGATGCGGAGGCCGCGATTACCGAGGTGACGGCGCTGATCACGGAGATGGGCCTGGTGCCGGTGCCGGGCGAGCCCCCGGCCTCATAGTTACCGCCTACCGCTCTGCCGTCGCGGTCACCTTGCTGCCACCGAACACGACGTGCTGGCGCATCGGCATGCGGGCCATGCCGTACAGCATGCGTGGCTCGGCCGGCGCACTCGCCGCATCGAGTGCTGCCCGGTGGTCCGCCGACAGCACGAGGTCGAGCGCCGCGATATTATCGGCCACCTGCTCCGGCCGGCTCACACCCATCAGGGTCGATGCCACGCCGGGTCGGCCGACCACCCAAGCCAACGCCACCCGGGCCGGCGACTGGCCAATTTCGTTCGCGACCCGACGAACCGCCTCCACGATCGTCCAATTGCGCGGGGTGAACAGGCTGTCACCGAACGGGTTGGCGCCATCGAGACGCTTGTCGCCGGCCGGCCGCACCTCACCGGCGGTCGCCGCATCCTTCGGCAGCCCGGCATCGCGCGGCCCGGACGCCTCGACTGTCGCGCGATCGTAGCGCCCGGTCAGCAGGCCGAAGGCAAGCGGCGACCACGGCACCATCCCCATCCCGAACTCGGCCGCGAGCGGGATGTGCTCGTCCTCCACGTCGCGGTTCACCAGGGAATAGAACAGCTGCATGGCGATCGGGCCCGGCACGCCGCGCACCGCCGCCAGCGTGGCGAGCTTGGCACTATACCAGGCGGGCGTGTTCGACAGGCCCCAGTAGCGGATCTTCCCAGCCCGCACGAGCGCCGTCATCGTCTCCAGCAGCTCCTCGGCCGGTGTCACGCCGTCCCACACGTGCAACCAGTATAGGTCGATCGTTTCGGTGCGCAGCCGGCGCAACGAACCCTCCAGAGCGGCGTGCACGTGCTTGGCCCCGTTGCCACCAAAATGCGGTCCTCGGCCGGTGGCAAAGCCCGACTTGGTGGCGATCACCAGCTGATCCCGCAGGGACCGGTCGGCGACGAAGCGCCCGAGCATCGCCTCGCTTTGTCCGCCGGCGTAGACGTCCGCCGTGTCGATGAAGTTGCCGCCGGCCTCCACGTAGGCGTCGAACACGGCCCGGCTCGCCGCCTCGTCCGAACCCCACCGGGCCGTGCCAAAGGTCATCGTGCCGAGCGCAAGCGGGCTGACGGCAAGGCCAGAGCGACCCAGGGTGCGGTAGTCGGTGAGCGGCATGATGAGTGTTCCGTAGTGGTCGATACGGAACAACTGACACGGGTTGCGCGGCGTCGTCAAGCGTTTCATATTGACTGCTATGAAAGCCACCTCGGCCCCGCGCCGAAAAACCGGACGTCCTCTGTCGTTCGATCCTGCAGCCGCCTTGGCCCCGGCCATGTTGCTGTTCTGGCGGCACGGCTACGAGGCGACCTCGCTGGCCGATCTGACGCGCGCGATGGGTGTCACGCCGCCCAGCATCTACGCGGCGTACGGCGACAAGAAAGGGCTGTTCCGGGCGGCGGTCCGGCACTACCTGGCGCAGCCTCAGACCCCGGTCGAACTGATCGCGCAGGCACCGACCGCCGAGGCCGCCGCGCGAACGATGATCGAGGGTGCGGCCGTTGCGTTCACCGGCACCGACACGCCGGCCGGTTGTCTGTTGGCCAGTTCGGCGATCGCGGTCTCGGCGGAGGCCGACGATGTGCGGGAGGACTTGGCCGCGATCCGGCGGGAGATCGAAGCGGCGCTCTGCGACAAGATCGCCGCCGCGATCGGTGCCGGCGAGATACCGGCGCGCACCGACCCGCGCGTGCTGGCCGCCTACGTCATGACGGTCATTCAGGGGTTTTCCACCCTGGCGCGCGACGGCGCCCCCCGCACGAAGCTGCTGCAAGTGGCGCACCTAGCCATGACAGTGTGGCCTCCCGGAACGGCTTGAGCAAGTCCGACGATCGGAACGTGCCGGGTCGAGCTATGACCGTCACGTCAGGGCACAGCGCTGCAAAATGCTTGAAACGACCCGGTGTCGCGTCGTCATCTCCGTGGTCATGGACGCCGCTCCCCCTCTCAACCCGGATTTCAATGCCACGCTGGCCGAGCTGGTCGCGCTCGGCATGCGGGGCACGCGCGTGGTCACGCGGATGATGGAGATCGAGCAGGCCGCCGCCGATGTGATGGCGGCCGGGTTGCCGGAAGCCAGTGCGATCCCGGCCTCGTTGGGCGAGGCGCTGGCCGGTGGGCAAGGCGTCGATGCCGTGGTCGCAGCCATGGCCGAGGCCGTGCCGCGGGTCGAGGCGTTGGCGCGGGCGCTGGACCGGCTGTCACGCGCAGTGCGGCGCAGTGTCGCACTGATCCAGCGGATGGAGGCCGGTTGGCCGCGCGCCTCGGCAGATGACCGGCAGGCCATGGTGCGGCGCCAGGTGGCCCGCGGCGTGGCAGAGGTGATCCGGCAAACCGCCGACGGCGAGGCGGCCGAGCGGCTGTTCGACGATCTGGCCGAACGGCTGGATGACCCGGCCATCGAAGCAGAGATCGGCGTCCTGCCCGTGGAAGAAATCGTCCGCCGTATCTGCCGCGACCTAGGATTGGCGGTGCAACCAGGTGCCCAGAGGACGAGTGTCCTCTGGCGGGGCGCGGGGTAGAGCCCCGTTCTTGACACGGGCTAGCTGGCTGTCATCGGCTTGTAACAATCGCACGCCGATCCAACTGAAACTCATGTTAAACTCATTCCGCATTTTGCTTTGGCCGCTCGCCATAATGGGCCTGGCCGCGCCCAGCCTGGCCGCCGAAACCACACCCCCCATCGCGTGTCCAGCAACCCCGATCCGCGTCGTACGCTCCACCGGCGTCTGGACGGATTATGTCGGCACGGTCGCTGGCATCCCCAGTCTTTGCCACTTGAACCGCCCGGACGGCTCGGGCGGCAATTTCTATGACGCCCAGTGGCGGAGCGATTGGCCCGGCGCGGGGGATGCCTACCCGGCCATTCAAACCGCCCTTCTCGGCGGCAAGGGCACACGGGCCAGTTTCACGACACGGTCGATCCCCGGCTGGCAGTGGCATGACACCATCATCAATGAGGGCACCACGACGCTGACGGTGGGCGGCCAGGCCTACACGACGTTGATGTTGGCGCACGAACGCCAGGGCTTCGATGGCAACACCTATCATTCCATCATCACCACGTGGCGGGATGTCGCGACTGGGGTGGCGCTGAAAGTCGTCGAGAACCAGATCTCGGGCGAGTCCTACGGGCCCGGCACGACGTGGACCGCGACGCAGGTGTTGGCGCTTCCGGCGAGCTGAAAGGGCTACATCCGCCGTACCGGGATGGTCCAGGCCATGATCAGGCCGAGCCCCCCGATACCGGCGATCGCCAGGAACGCCGAGCGGAATGCGTCACGGATTTCCGCTGACACCACTGCCCGGCGCACCGCGTCCAAGGTGTTCATCGCCACCGGGCCGCGCTCCACCATTTCCGCAAACATCGTCGCCGTCCCGCGGTCGGTCGCGGCGAGCACGGCGAACAGCACCGCCCCCACCGCGGCCGTGCCGAACGCCGCGCCGACCGAGCGGCTGAACTGCACCGAGGCGGCGGCGGCGCCGAGATTGGAGCGCCCCGCCACCAACTGCACGGTCAGCTGCACGACGGGCATCGCCGTGCCGATGCTGACCGAGTAGATCACGAACAGGATCGGCACCGCCGTGTTGGACAGATGCGGCGCCGCGAAGGCGAGCACCAGCAGCGCCGAGATCGTGATCGCCAGCCCGATCGAGGGGAAGATTGCCGTCCGTTGCGTGATGGCCATCATGCGGCCGGTGAACATCGAGCCGAACGCGATCCCGGCCGTCATCGGCAGCAGCATCAGGCCCACCTGGCTCGGACCGATGCCGCGGACCACCTGCAGCCAGATCGGCACGAAGGTGACCATGCCGACCAGCATCGCGCCAACGCACGCCGCCATCAGGTCACAGCGCCAGATCGCGGATTGGCGCAGCAGATGCAGCGGCAACAACGGGCTCGCGGCCCGCCGCTCCTGGCGCAGCAACAGCAGCAGGCAGGCGATCGACAGGCCGATCAGCGCCGCAACCACGGGCAACGACGCGAGGTCGAATTGCTGCAGCCGCTCGAGGGCTAACAGCAAGGGTGTGATGAAGCCGGCGAATAGCACCACGCCAGCGAAATCGAACTGCAGCCGCCCGCCGGTGCCGGGCGTGTTGGGCAGGCGGAGGGCCAGCACGGCCGCGCATATCCCCAGGGGAAGGTTGATCAGGAACACCGAAGGCCAGCCGAATTGCTGCGTCAGCCAGCCGCCCGCCACCGGGCCGAAGGTGGACGACGCGACGAAGATGGAGGCGAGGTAGCCCTGGTAGCGCCCTCGCTCGCGCGGCGGCACCACTTCGCCGACCAGGGCCTGGCTGGTGGTCATGAGGCCGCCACCGCCGAGCCCCTGCAGCACGCGCGCCGCGGTCAGCAGCAGAATACTCGGGGCCAAGGCGCAGCCCAGGGACGCCGCGATGAACAGGCCGAGTGCGACGAACAGCAGCCGCCGTCGCCCGAGCACGTCGCCCAGCCTTCCATAGACGGGCGCCGCGATCGTGGTCGCTACCAGGTAGGACACGACGACCCACGAGACCCGCTCCACATCGCCCAGCGACCCGGCGATCGCCGGCAGCGCGGTGGCCACGATGGTCTGGTCCACCGCCGCCATGAACATCGGCAACATGATCGACGGGAACAGGGTGAAGAACAGGGCACGAGCGGACGGTTCGGCGCCGCTAGCCGGCGCGCGTTCTGCGAAGGACGACATGGCGATACCATCCGCCCGGTCGGCACAGGGCGACACCACGGTGGTAGTCACGATCCCGTGAACCCCATTCTGCGACGGGAGGGTCTGGACGGGGACGCCGCCGGCTTCGATACAGAGCTCTGCAATGACCAACCTCATCCCGCTCGACGGCCTCCCCCCAGATCGCATGCGGTGGGCGGTGGTCACCGTGATGGTGGCGGTGTCGATGGCGTCGCTCGACACGTCCATTGCCAACGCCGTGCTGCCGACCATCGCGGTGGACGTGCACGCGACGCCGGCCGCCTCGATCTGGGTGGTGAATGCGTATCAGCTGGCGCTGGTGGCCTGCCTGCTGCCGTTCTCGTCGTTGGGGGAGATCTTTGGCTACCGCCGGGTCTACACCTATGGGTTGGTGATGTTCACCGGCGCGTCGCTGGTCTGCGCGCTGAGTTGGTCGCTGCCGACCCTCACGGCGGCGCGGGTGCTGCAGGGCGTCGGTGCGGCGGGGATCATGAGCGTCAACACGGCGCTGATCCGCTTCATCTATCCGGCGCGCAAACTGGGCAAAGGCGTCGGCCTGAACGCGCTGACGGTGGCTGTCTCCACGGCGCTGGGCCCGACGGTCGCGGCCGGCATCCTGTCGGTTGCCTCGTGGCAGTGGCTGTTCGCCATCAACGTCCCGCTCGGCGGCGTGGCCCTGATGCTGGCGGCCCGGTCCCTGCCGATGACCCCGCGCGCGACCCACCGGTTCGACCTGGCAAGCGCGGTGCTGAATGCCGGCACGTTCGGGCTGCTGATCCTCGGGATCGGTGAAGGCGCCCACAGTGCCTCGACGCTCACGACGGTGGCGGTGTTGTGCGGCGCGGCGGTGATGGGCGCGCTGCTGGTGCGCCGCCAACTGGGGCTGTCCGCACCGATGCTTCCGGTCGACCTGTACCGCCGGCCGCTGTTCGCGCTGTCGTCGGCGACCAGCATGTGCTCGTTCGCGGCACAGGGCCTGTCGTTCGTGTCGCTGCCGTTCTACTTCCAGACCGTGCTGGGCCGCTCGGCGGTCGAGACCGGGTTGCTGCTGACGCCATGGCCGGTGATGACCGGGCTGCTCGCGCCGATCGCCGGGCCGCTATCCGACAAATATCCGCCGGCGATCCTGGGCGGGATCGGCATGATCGTGCTGTGCACGGGGCTGTTGCTGATGGCGTCGTTGCCGGCGCATCCGGACTCGTTCGCCATCGTGTGGCGCATGATGATCTGCGGCGCCGGGTTCGGGTTCTTCCAGTCGCCCAACCTGAAGGCGATCATGTCCGCCGCCCCGCCCGAGCGCAGCGGTGGCGCCAGCGGCATCATCGCGACGTCCCGCCTGGTCGGGCAGTCCACCGGTGCCGCTCTGGTGGCGCTGTGTTTCGGGATCTCGGCGATGCACGGCCCGGCCTTGGCCCTGACGCTCGCCGCCGGCTTCTCCGGCGCCGCCGGCGTGGTCAGCTTCTCCAGGCTGCTGGCCCGTTAGCGTCACTGGGACGGGTCACATTGCGGTAACAAGGCTGCGGCAAACGCGCTTGCTTCTCATCGGAACCGCCCATGCATCGCTCTCTCCTCGCCGTCATGATCCTGCTCGCCGGCTGTGCGTCCGCTTTTGACCCACCCGTGACCGGGGATCGCAGCAGCACCAAGTTCCAGGCCGACCTCGTGCGCTGCCGCAAGCAGGCGTCGACCGCCGCCTCGCGACGGGCCAATGCAACCCCGCAATCGGCCGTGAAGGCGATGTTCCAGTCGGGCGACCAGGAACGACAAGACCTCACGACCTGCATGCAAGGTCGCGGATACGCCCCGCGGAGCCCCAGTTGAACCGCGGCTGGGTGCTGGCACTGGCGCTCGGCTCGTGCGCGGCGCCCGGCCCCACGCCTGCCGACATCGCCGGCGATCGGTCGACCACCACGGCGGGCACCCAGGCAGCCGCCGTGTCCGTGACATCGGCGTATGACGGTTTCTACGTCGGGAGTTGGACGCCCGCTCCCGGCGAATGCGCCGGCGCCGGTCCGATCACCCGGACGCTGCAGGTGGAAACCCTGCTGGCAAGCTCGGGGGTGAACTATCCATTGCGCGGGCTGGTGCAGCCGGATGGAGCGGTTTCGCTCAGCTACGGCAAGTCCACCCTGATCGGTCGGTTCGACGCAAACGGGGCGTTCCGCGGCAAGGCCAACACGGGCAAGACCTGCGCCTGGGACGTCACCATGACCCGGCAGCCACCGATCGCCTCGATGACCCCGGACAGCCCGCTGCCCGCCAGCGTGGTGAACCAGGACGAGGTCCCGCAATTTCCCGCGGCCGCCGCCCGCTCGGTCGGCCCTCCGCCCGCCGCGTCATCCAAGGATTGAGGCAGTC
>CAXTCJ010000199.1:0-7496 GCA_964242215.1 uncultured Acetobacteraceae bacterium
GCGATCGCCCCCGGCGACGATTTCGCGATGATGCGCGAGGTGCTGGAGCGCCGGTTCGGCCGCGCGCTGCGGGAGCAGGCGGAGGGGGAAGCCAGCAACTGGCCGGACCTGGTGCTGATCGACGGCGGCGCCGGGCAGCTCTCGGCGGCGCGCGGCATCCTGGCCGATCTCGGCGTGCAGGACCTGAAGCTGGTGGGCATCGCCAAGGGGCCGGACCGCGATGCCGGGCGCGAGTGGTTCCACCTGGAGGGCCGCGACCCGTTCCAGCTGCCGCCGCGCGACCCGGTGCTGTACTACCTGCAGCGGGTACGCGACGAGGCGCACCGGTTCGCTATCACCACGCATCGCGCCGGCCGGGCCAAAACGCTGATCACCAGCGAGTTGGACGAGATCGCCGGCGTCGGTGCCGCCCGCAAGCGCGCCCTGTTGAACCATTTCGGCTCCGCACGGGGCGTGAAACAGGCCGGGCTGGTCGATCTGGAGGCGGTGCCCGGGATCAACCGCGAGACGGCGCGGCAGGTTTACGCGCATTTCCACCCGGGGGCGGCGATGGCGGGTTAGGCCCGCGGCATGCCAGGGTAGGATTGCACAACCGGTTCGCACGCATGCCGCACGAAGCGCCGCCGCCCGTCCACCGGATCACGCCGCTCAGCGAGCTCGGTGAGGTGCTGCAGCCGCATGCAAGCGGCCAGCCGCGGGTGCAGCGGCTGGCCGACAT
The DNA here is from genome assembly GCA_964242215.1 of uncultured Acetobacteraceae bacterium. Classification (GTDB taxonomy): domain Bacteria; phylum Pseudomonadota; class Alphaproteobacteria; order Acetobacterales; family Acetobacteraceae; genus LMUY01. Next base: position 719 of record CAXTCJ010000199.1, read on the forward strand.
CTACCCCGCGCGGGTGGAGATCGCCCCGATCGCCTTCGGTCATACGGACCTGTCCACCGCGACGATGGCAGAGCACCCCTGGGCCGGGGCGTGGGCGGAAACGAGCTACCAGACCAATCCCCAGACCATCCACCTGCTGCGCGACGCCGTCATCCGGTCGGATACCGGGATCGTCACGATGGACGGGCACGTGATCGCCGAGACGCTGCTGCGGATCCCGGACCACCTGCTGCCCGGCGAACGGGTGGATGCCGGGATCGTTTTCCAGCCGAGCGAGAGCACCGCCCAGTTCGGCCGTGCGGCGCATCTGCTGGCCGGCAATTACGAGAATTACTACCATTGGATGACCGACGTAGTGGCGCGGACCATGCTCGCCGAGGCGTTCGGCCCGGGCGCCACGCCGCTCCTCGGCATATTTCGTGCCGCTTTCCAACCGTCGACCATCGAGCTACTCGGGCCGTCGGGCACGCCGCGCCGGGGCTTGGGCATGGGCGTGTCGCTGCAGGTTGCGGAGCTGCTGTATGTGCCCGCGCTGTCGGGGTTCGGCTTCGAGCCGCATCCCTGCATGCTGCCCGTGTTCGATCGCCTGCGGGCCAATGCCGGCGCGGGCAAGCCACCGACCCGGCGCCTGTATATCTCGCGCGTCGGCAGTGAGCGTCGCCCGCTGCTCAACGAGGCGGAGATCGTGGCGCTGCTGGGCATGCACGGGTTCGAGGCGGTGCAACTCGACGGCATGAGCGTCCGCGAGCAGGTGCTGCTATTTGCGGAGGCGTCCCACATCGTAGCCCCGCACGGCGCCGGGTTGACCAACCTGCTGTTCTGCACACCCGGTGTCACGGTGCTGGAGCTGCTGCCGACGAACTATGTGAACTGGTGTTTTCGCCGAACGGCCTCGCTGCGCCGGCTACGCTACGGCTGCCTCCTCGGGGAGGCGCCCGCGCCGTGGAACACGGACTGGCCGCACGCCAATTCCTGGACGTTGCCGCTCGGCGACTTGGCTAAGCTGCTGAGTTCGGGGGTGTTCAGCTAACTTTCCAAGTTCCTCCCCCGCAAAGCGGGGGAGGGGGCGCTTGGGCATGGACCGCGCGCCCCCTCCGTCGGCTGCGCCGCCACCTCCCCCGTAAAGCGACGGGGGAGGATGAAGTCGGCTAGCAGAACTCGGCCACTAGACGCTCCAGCATCGCCGGGCAGGCGTCGAATTGGGCGCGGGACAGCCATTCCTCCGGCTGGTGCGCCTGGGCGATGTTGCCGGGTCCGAGGATGACCGACGGCATGCCAGCACCCTGGAAGATGCCGGCTTCGGAGCCGTAGGGGACGGCTTGAGCGCGGTTTTCGCCCAATAGATGCAGCAACCGGTCCTCCATCGCGGGCTCGCAGGCGGCCAGGGCGGGGATGCGCGCCATCACGTCCCAGGCGATGCCGCTCGCCGGGTCGACCGCGTGCATGCCCGGCAGGATCTCCGCAGCCGCCCTCGCCTCCAACCCGGCCAGCACGGCGCGGTCGTCGACGCCGGGCAGCACCCGCATCTCCCAAAAGAACCGGGCGGAGGCGGCGACGATGTTCAAGGCCTCGCCACCCTCCATGCGATTGACCTGGATGGTGCTCCAGGGAGGGTCGAACGCCTCGTTGTGCGGGCCGGAGCGCATGGCGGCGCGTTCGGCATTGACCCGCACGATGCACTCCGCCGCCACCATCACGGCGTTCACGCATGTGTCGGGTTGCGAGGAGTGGCCGGGCCGCCCGGTGACCGTGGTCCAGCCGATCAGCCCGCCTTTGTGCGCGTTCACCAGGTGCAGTTCGGACGGCTCGCCGATCACCGCCAGCGCGGGGGCGAGGTTCGCGCCAATCCACTCCGCCATGGGGCCGACGCCGGTGCAGCCGACTTCCTCGTCGTAGGACAGCGCCAGGTGCACCGGCCGGCGCAGCGGGCGCGCGGCCAGGCTGGGGGCGAGGGCGAGGCAGCAGGCGACGAACCCCTTCATGTCGCAAGCACCGCGCCCGATCAGCCGGCCGCCCTCTTCCCGCAGGGTCCACGGGTCGGCGAGCCAGGCCTGGCCGTCGACGGGCACGACGTCGGTGTGGCCGGACAGCACCAGCCCGCCGGGTTGGTCCGGGCCGAAGCTGACCAGCATGTTTGCCTTGGTGCCGTCGGGGCTGGGGAAGCGCTGGATGCGAGGGTTCAAGGGCGCGAGCAGCTCCTCCACCCAGGCGAGTAGCGGCAGGTTGCTGTCGCGGCTGACCGTGGGGAAGGCCACCAGGCGGCGCAGGATCTCGAGGGCGGTCATCGCGTGTCTTATCCTAAGATACCGTCATGCCAGGGCTTGACCCTGGTATCCACGCCGTTCCACAGACACCAGCCCAGCCGCGTTACACGAGACGGTGCCAACCAGTCGTCTGACGTCATCAGCCCAACCCCGTGGATACCAGGGTCAAGCCCTGGCATGACGGTACTGGGTCAAGCTCGCGCATGGCTTTGCTTCTGCTCCAACCGGCCGAGCACGCGCACAAGCGGCCATAGGATCACCAGGTAGATCACCGCCACCACGATCAACGGCGTCGGGTTCGCGGTCAGCGCCTGGGCGTCGTTGCCCTGTTTCAGCAGCTCGGGCAGCGCCACCACCGAGGCGAGCGACGTCTCCTTCACGATGCCCACGCAGTTGCCGGTCAGCGGCGGCACCACGATGCGCACCGCTTGCGGCAGGACCACGTGACGCATCACCGCCCGGAAATGCAGGCCCAACGCCCGCGCTGCCTCCAGCTGGCCGCGTGGGATGGCGGCGATGCCGGCGCGGAACACCTCGGCGCTGAACGCCGCCAGCACGATCGACAGCGCGGTCACTGCCGAGACGAACGAGCTGAGCCGGATGCCCATGAACGGCAGCGCATAGTACAGCAGGATCAGCAGGATCAGCATCGGCAGCGCGCGGAACACGTCGGTGAACCCGGTCGCCAGCCAGCGCAGCGGGGCCGGGCCGTACAGCCGCAGCAGCGCCACGGCCATCCCGAGCGGCATGCCGAACAGGATGGCCAGCACCGCCAGCTGCACCGTCATCCACAACCCGGACAGCAGCAGCGGCAGCACCCGCCACGCCACCTCCGCATTGAGGAAAGTCTCGGTGAAGCTCACCCGGCGTGCGGCAGCGGCGCGACTTTCACCGTGGTGCTGTCGGCCGGCGCATCGACCCCGAACCACTTGGCATACAGCTTGCCAACCGTGCCGTCCTGCTTCAGCGCCGAGATCGCGTCGTTCACCTTGGCTGTCAGCGGCGAGTTCTTGGCCAGCATCATGCCGATGTGCTCGTCCGCCGGCATGGACGCCACGATGCGCATGCCCCGCATGGTCTTGAACGCATACAGCGACCCGGCCTTGTCGTTCACCGACCCGTCCACCCGGCCGTTCATCGTGTCGAGGAACATGTTGGCCGCCGTGTCATAGCTCTTGTTGTCGGTGATCCCGAGCGCGGCGCTGTTGGCCTTGATCCAAGCCTCCCCCGTGGAACTGGCGATCGCCCCCAAGGTCGCACCGCGCACATCCTGCATCGTCTTGAGGCGGGAGGACGACCCGGCGATCACCGCCAGCCCATCGTCGAAATAGGGCTGGGTGAAGTCCTGATTCTGCAGCCGCGCCGGCGTGATGGTGATGGAGGAGATCGCAACGTCCACCCGGTGCGACGCCGTCGCCGCGAACAGCGCCTGGAAGCCGAGGTCGGTGATTGCGACCGTCATGCCCAACTTCGCGGCAACGGCGTTGACCAAATCGACCTCGAAGCCCTCGAAGGTGCCGCTGTCGTTCTTGAACTCGTAGGGCGGGTTGGAGGGGTAGGAGCCTACCTGCAACACGCCATCGGCCATCGCCGGGCCCGCCAGCAACGCCATCAACACACCCAATGCAGCCCGCCGTTCGATGCGCGGCATCATTTCACTCCCTCGTGTCCGTGCGACCTTCGGGGGTGCGCCGCGCATCGTCAACGGGACCGGTTCGCGGTACGATAGTTGCCTCCCCAAGGGATCGCCCTGTGGGAGACGTGCCGATGCCCGACCTGTTCAGCCCCTACACGCTCAAGGACGTAACGCTGCGCAACCGCATCGCGATGTCGCCGATGACGATGTACCGGGCCGATGGCGACGGCGTGATCAGCGACTTCCACATCATGCTGATGGGGTCGCGCGCGGCCGGCGGCTTCGGCCTGGTGTTCCCCGAGCAGTTGGCCATCACGCCGGACGGTCGCACCGGCACCCATTGCGCCGGCATCTACGACGACGCGCAGATCCCGGGGCTGCAGCGTCTCACGGCCATGATCAAGGACATGGGGGCGGTGCCCGCCGTGCAGCTCGGCCACACCGGGCGCAAGGGCAGCGAGAAGAAGCCGTGGGAGGGCAAGATCCAATTGCCGCCGGACCATCCGGATGGCTGGCAGGTGCGTGGCCCGTCGCCGATCGCGTATGGCGGGCGCTACACCTACCCCGTCCAGGAACTAACGGTGGCGGAGATCCACGACCTGCACCGCAGCTACGCCGATGCGGCGCGGCGGGCGTTGGAGGCCGGGTTCGAGTGGCTGGAGATGCATTTCGCGCACGGCTACCTGGGGGCCAGTTTCTTCTCCCCGATCGCCAACCAGCGCACCGACGAGTATGGCGGCAGCCTGGAAAACCGGTTGCGGTTCCATCGCGAAGCCTTGGACGCGGTGCGCGCGGTGTGGCCGGAACGCCTGCCGCTGACGATGCGGTTGGGCTCCGACGACTTCAACGAGAAGGGCGTGCAGTTCGACGACGCGGTGTGGGCGGTCGGCGTGATGAAGCAGCACGGGCTGGACCTGGCCGATCTCAGCCTCGGCATGAACACCGACGACATCAAGGATGTGCCGTTCAACCAGGTCGCCTTCATGGTCGAACGCGGCAACCGGGTGCGACGGGAGGTCGGCATTCCCGTCGGCGTGAGCTGGAACCTCGGTTTGCCCGCGGTGGCGGACCGGGTGATCCGCGAGGAGCTGATCGACTTGGTGCTGCTCGGCCGCCCGGCGCTGTCCAACCCGCACTGGCCGATTTGGGCCGCGCGGGAGCTGTCGCACAACGACCCGTTCTCGCTGCTGCCGGAGGACTGGGCCTGGTGGATCCGCAACCGCCCGGGCCCCGAAGGGTCGTTGGGGTGGCCGGCGGTGGCGTGATCGCTTTCAGCTGATCCTCCCCCGTCCTTCACGGGGGAGGTGGCGGCGAAGCCGACGGAGGGGGCGCAGGCACGATCGGAGCGCGTGGCTCGCCCCCTCCACCATGCTGCGCATGGTCCCCCTCCCCCGCTTCGCAGGGGAGGATGATTTCTCGGGCTCACTTTTTCGTTGACGCGAATCCCCCATCTCCGCGCACACTCCGCCACCCCCTGGACGGAGGCCGTGCCACTGCGGACCTTGACCCGCCCGCGCGTGTGGATAACTGCTCCTGCTGCGCCACCGGAATTCACCCGGTGCTGCAAGGGGCCTCCTTTCGATGTCTGAACCCAAGCGCCTCCACGTGATCACCTGGGGCTGCCAGATGAACGTATACGACAGCGCCCGCATGGCGGACACGCTGGCGCCACTCGGCTACGTCCCGACGGCGACGCCGGACGATGCGGACATGGTGATCCTCAACACCTGCCATATCCGCGAACGGGCGGCCGAAAAAGTGTTCTCCGAACTCGGCAAGCTGCGCCGCATCAAGGATGCCCGCGGCACCATCCTCGCCGTCGCCGGCTGCGTGGCGCAGGCGGAGGGCGAGGCGTTGCTGCAGCGTGCCCCCTACGTCGACATCGTCATGGGCCCGCAGACCTATCACCGCCTGCCGGAAATGGTGGCGCGTGCCGCCCGCGCCGCCGGGTCGGTGATCGAGACCGATTTCGCCACCGTGGAGAAGTTCGACACCCTGCCCGACCAGGCCGCCAGCCAGGGGCTGACCGCGTTCCTCACGGTGCAGGAGGGCTGCGACAAGTTCTGCTCGTTCTGCGTCGTGCCCTACACCCGCGGCGCCGAGGTCAGCCGCCCCGCCACCGCCGTGCTCGCCGAGGCGCGGCGCATGGTGGACGGCGGCACGCGGGAGATAACCTTGCTCGGGCAGAACGTGAACGCCTGGGCGCATGGCGGCTGGACGTTGGCCGGGCTGATCCGCGCCTTGGCCGAAATCCCCGGGCTGCGCCGTATTCGCTACACCACCAGCCACCCGCGCGATATGGGCGACGACCTGATCGCGGCGCACGGCGAGATCCCCGCGCTGATGCCGTTCCTCCATCTGCCGGTGCAGTCCGGCTCGGACCGGATGCTGGCCGCGATGAACCGCAAACACTCCGCCGACGACTACCGCCGCCTGGTCGCCCGCCTGCGCGACGCCCGGCCGGACCTGGCGCTGTCGTCGGACTTCATCGTCGGCCACCCCGGCGAGACCGACGCCGACCACGCCGCCACCATGGCACTGGTGCGCGAAATCGGGTTCGCCAGCGCCTTCTCGTTCAAATACTCGCCCCGGCCCGGCACCCCCGCGGCCGGCGCGCCGAACCAGGTGCCCGAGGCGGTGAAGGACGCCCGCCTGCAGGATCTGCAGGCCGCCCTGCGCGACAGCCAGGCCGCGTTCAACGCCGACAGCGTCGGGCGCACCGTCCCCGTGCTCGTCACCCACCTCGGCCGCCGACCCGGCCAGCTCGGTGGCCGCACCCCCGCCTTGCAGCCGGTGCATTTTCCCGGCCCACCCCATCTGATTGGCAACGAAGTGCCAGTGCAGATCGCTGCCTCCACCCCCACATCCCTCTCAGGCG
>CAXTCJ010000200.1:0-7429 GCA_964242215.1 uncultured Acetobacteraceae bacterium
GGATCGACACGGGCTATGCCGAAGGCTGCATCATCGTGCCTTTGCAAAGTTCGCTTCTTGCCATGGTGATCGCGCACGGACCGACCAATGCAAACTCGCTCGGTGCAATGGCTCAAGCGCTGGCCGGGTTCGAAATCGAGAACCTCGAAACCAACATCCTTCTTCTGTTGCGCATCCTGAACAATGATCACTTCCGCCATCGCGATGATCATACCGACCTTGCCGACTTGAGCACCTGACAGTTGTCATCGCGCGGTTTCGCACAATTGGCCACCCAAATGCCATAACTCTGCATCCACCTGTCCCCGCTCGGGATTGCACTTGTGAGAATGCTCCCCGTGCGCGGGTGTTTGCGTCCGGGCTAACCGTTCCCGGTGGTTCAGCCGAACATTAATCTGCGACTGCGACATTGTAGAACTTTGCAAAGCCGGGCAGGATACCGGATAGTCTCGAACGGTAGGCGATCGGCTGATATATCTGCCCGGCAGGGATAAAGGTTGCCTCCTGCCACATTTGGAGTTGGATTTCGGTCGCGATCCGCTTCTGCTCGGCAAGACCGTCGGCCTGCAGCCACTCGGCATGCAAATGCTCGAGCACGTCGCTGTTGGGCCAGCCATACCAACCCTTCAGCCCGCTGCCGCGTGCGGTGTCGGTCACCGCGGGATTCAGGATGTTGATGCCCGAGACCATCGAAGGAAAGCAGCTCCAGCCACCCTTCTCCACCGGCTCGCGACTATTGCGTCGCTGGAATAGCGTGCCGGAGTCCATCGACTGTGTGTCGACCTCAAGACCGATGCGGCGGAATAGGTCATCCGCGACCATCGCGATCGGCGCACTGATCGGATGGTCAGTCGGCAGCATGAGGACGACGCGCTCGCCGTTGTACCCCGCTGCTGCCAGCGCACGGCGGGCACGGGCGACGTCAGTGGAGCCGAATAGCCCGGTCATGCCGGCCTCCGTCGCCATTGGCGTGTCCGGGCAAAAGGCACCGAGCTTGACGTGCCACATGCTCTTGTCGAGCGAATAGGCCTGCATGAAGTCGGTCTGGTTCGCGGCCTGCAACACGGCCCGGCGGATCACCGGATTATCGAACGGAGGCTGGATGCAGTTGAACCGCAGGATTGGAGTAAGCCCGGTGCGGTCGTTGACCGCCACCGTCACATGCTCATTGTGCTGGAGCGAGCCGACCAGGTCCGGACTGGGCGCTTCGAGCCAATCGACTTCGCCTTGCTGCAAGGCGTTCGCCGCGGTCGCCGCGTCGGGAATTGTCAGCCACTCCACACGCTCGACGCGCGCGACCTTCGGCCCGGCGCTGATCGAGGGCGTGCCATCCGAGCGCGGCAAGTATCCTTCAAAGCGCGCATAGACGGCCCGCGCTCCGGTCAGACGCTCCTCCGGAACAAAGCGGAACGGGCCGCTGCCGACCATCTCGGTGATCGGCTTGAACGGATCAATGCCTGCGAGGCGCTCGGGCATGATCGGGCACATGTTGGGCGACACCTTGCCCAGCGCGTCCGGCAACAACGGAAACGGCTCTCGCAAGCGGAATTCAATCGTGCGGTCATCCGGCGCTTGCAGGGCGTCGGTGACCGCGATGAGCGCCTGGCCGAAGTTGTCGCGGGCGGCCCAGCGGCGGATGCTGGAGACCGCGTCGCGCGCCAGGACCCTGGTGCCGTCATGGAACATCAGGCCGTCGCGAAGCGTGAGGCGCCAGCGTTTGCCGTCCTCCTCGACCGTGTGGCCGGCAACCATCTGCGGTTGCGCGCTGAAATCGCCGGCCAGGCCATACAGCGTGTCGAATACCAGGTAGGCGTGATTGCGGGTGGGCGTCGCGGTGTTGGCGACCGGGTCGAGCATGGACAGGTCGACATAGGGGACGAAGCGGATTACGCGCGAAGCCGCTCCGCGAGAGATCGCCGGCATCGCAAGTATAGCGGAACCCGCCGCCGCGGACCCAAGCAGCGTTCTGCGTCGCATCGTCTTCCTCCCTGCTGATCCGCGGACTCTATCGGTCCGTTCGGAAGATCTACTTTTGGAAGTAGGGCTTGTTCCCGGTCGCGATCATGGCGTGGTCGGCCGAGAAATAATCGGCGTAGTGCAAGATATATGCTTCGAACGTCCGGCCATGATACGGAGCGTTGCCGGCATGCAGGGCGACCGTGCTCACGACCTTGAGCGGAAAGCCGAGTTCGCGCAGCAGCATTGCGCCGGCAACCCCGTGCGGGAGTTCATGGTACAGCGTGGAGTGCTGGATGCTGTCGCGCTCACGGACATACATCAACGGCTTATCGACATCGTGTAGGATCAGGATCGGCAGCATGATCTCCGGTTCGACCACCACGCCCCAGTCCGCCGCGGCGCGGTACGCCAGATCGGTGCCGATACGTGTGACCTCGTTCACGTGCTGCATGAGTGGGTAGTCGCAGCCGGCTCCGAACGGCATATCCTCCAGACGCTCATAGGGGCTTGAAGCCCAGGCGGTGGTCCACGCGGTGACGACGCTCTCGCACGTCGTCGGCGAGAGCCGATCCAGGCCGAACAGCCAGTCCTGCACTGCCTCCCGCTTGTGGTTGCTGGTCCGGTCGATCTGGAATGGCACCGTCATTGCAGCTCCATCCCTCTTGTCTCCGGGATCATCATGATGATCACCGCGGCGCACACAAAAGCCGGGATCGCAGTGGCCATGCCGAGCATGAAATTCGCATCCGACGTGGCCAGCGCCCCGATCAGGAACGGCGCCAGGATACCGCCGAGACGGCCGCCGTTATATGCCAGGCCCATGAAGAAGGCGCGGCCGGTGTCGGGCGGCGCCAACTCGGCGGTCAACGGTCCGAGCCCTGCGAAGATGCCGGTGATGCCGAACCCGGTCAGGAACGTCGCCATCAGCAGGCCGCCAGGCGACGTCGCGTAAACCAACCAAGCGGTCGAGGCAGCGCCGATGCCGAGATACGTCAGGAACGCCGGGCGCCGCCCGAGCCGATCCACCAGCAAGGCAAACACCATGAAGCCCAGCAGCGAACCGACTTGCTGCGCCATGGTGAACCCAAGGCTACGCACGAAGTCGAAATGCTTGGCGCCGACCAGGAACGCCGGCGTCCAGGTGAACACGCCCCAATAAATGTACTGCGCGAAGAAGATGAACCCGAACGCACGCAACAGCCGCGACAGGTACGATGGCCCCAGCGCGCCTTGCCCCAACCCCGCGGCGCCGGTAGCCGGGCGCGTGCGCGCCTGCCACAACAACGGCTCCGGCGTGCGCCAGGCCAACGGGAGAATGATCAGCGCCGGCAGGAAGCCGAGCAGGTAGACGATGCGCCAACCGCCCTCCTGCAGCGGGCCGCTCAGCCCGGTCACGGCAGCGACGGCGCCAATCGCGAGCATCGAGCCGAGCGGCAGTCCCATCTGCATCAGCGCTCCCCCCTTGCCTCGGTGCTGCGGCAACCACGTCTCGGCAACCAGCGCTGCCCCCGCTGTCCAAGCGCCGCCCATGCCGATGCCAGCGGCGAACCGGAGTGCCGCGATCGCGATTGCCGAACCGGCGAAGGCCGTGAAGCCGGAAAATGCCGAATAGATGGCCACGCACAGCATAAGGGTCCGGACCCGGCCGATCCGGTCGGCCACCCACCCGAACACGATACCGCCGAGCACGAGACCGGCCGCAAGAACGCTGCCGATCGCCCCGGCCTCACCCTTGCTCAACCCGAACACCACGATCAGCGCCGGGATGGTCAGTGCGAGCATGAAGTTGTCGCACACATCGAACATCCATCCCAGGCCACCAAGCGCCAGGGCACGCCAGGCGACCGGCGACGTTGCCCGCCACCAGCCGTGCCCGGCCGCGACGGCCAGCGGCGCGTCTACGACCCGCTCGGTCATGACAGCGCCCCTTTCTGCTTCATCGCTTGCAGGACAGTCGTGTAGCTGGCGGGGACGACGCCGCCGAAATGCTGCTTGAGGCCGAGATCGGCCACCCAGCGCAAACGTGACGCCGCCGCCTTCGCCATGATCGGGTCGAGACCGGCGTCGGCTAGGGCTTCGGCCGACATCTCGACCTCCTCGGCGCGACGCTCGGCGTGGATTGCGCCGGTCGTGAGCAGGGCGTTGGCCATCTCAGGGAAGGATCGTTGGAACGAGCGGTCGATCGATTGCAGGATCGTGGCATCGATGCCCAGTTCGGAAGCGCCGAGCAGGCACTCGACCAGCAGGGCCTCCAGCCCCTTCATCACCACCGAACGCAGGATCTTGATGCCTGATGCGGTGCCAATCTCCGGTCCGACGGCCTCGATGCGCATGCCCCAGGGAACAAGGCTGTCCCGCATTCGTTCGCCCGCCGGGCCGCTTGCCAGGATCGGCAAGCCGTGCCCGTCGGCGGGAGTGCCGACAATCGAGGCGTCGCCGAGCGTGGCGCCGGACGAGGCCAGTCGCGTCGCCACCATCCGCTTGATCTTCGGCGTGGCGGACGCGACGTCGATAAAGAGGTGCGTCGGCGTCAAGTGCTGTTCCAACGCGGCAGCGCTGTCGAGCGACGCCGACCCCGGTGTCACGCCGAGGATGATGTCGGCTTGGTCGGCGAGGTGCCTCGGTTCGCGCAGCAGATTGACCCCGGCTTCCTGCGCGCGGCGCTGGATCAGGCTGCTGTAGGGTCCGTCGAACGCAAATTTGTCATAGGCGACGACGCTGTGCAGCCCGCTCTCGCGCAGTCCGCGTCCGATGGTGCTGCCGACCTCGCCATAGCCGACGAGGCCGAGCTTGATCTGCTGGGCTTGCATGGTCGTCTCCTTCCGTGCCGTTGGCCGGCACTGGTCCCTCGTTCACCGTCCGCTGCGGCGGAGGCCCTCCTCAAGCGCACCCAGGTCGCGGACGGGTGCCGGCATCAGCCAGCGGAATCCCTGGTCGAGCACTTTGCCGACATTGCCACGATCGACGTGTGGATGGCCGCAGGCGACATCGTGCTCGCGGCAGATCCCGAGAATTTCGTCGATCGCGGCGACGACGCTGGGATGGTCGTATTGCCGGGGGACGCCGAGCTCCTGCGACAAGTCGCCTTCGCCGATGATGACGAGGCCGATGCCGGGAACCTCCTGCAGGATCTGTTTCAGGTTGCGTACGCCGGCGACGTCCTCGCACATCATGGCAACCAGGATCTCGCCAGCCGGGTCGATCGGCCATACATCGGCACGCTTGTAATACTCCTGCTGGCCGAGGCCCCAGTAGCGGGCTGCCGCGGCGGGGGCGTCACCGCGCTGCCCGGCTGGCTCGAACCTGGGCGCACCGGACGGCCGCGGGTAGCGGCACGCGGAGACGGCGTTGCGCGCCTCGGCTACCGTGCTGACATGCGGCCAAAGGACGCCATAGACGCCGGCGTCGAGCACCTGCTTGGCGATCCACTGGTTCATCTCGGCCCCGTTGGGCGGGATGCGCACCAGGGGCGTCACCGCCGGGGCGACCGAGCCGGACTCCGCGATCTGGCGCCGGTCGAGCATCCATTGCAGGCACGTGCGCAACGCGCCGATGTCGTAGGGGCCGTGTTCCATCTCGAAGATCACCGCATCGTACGGCGACGTGGCGAGCGCTTGCGCGACACCAGGCTCGGCCGCCGCGAAAGTGGCAAAGGCCGGCTTTCCGCTTGAGAGCGCGCCGATTGCCCCGTTCAGGCGAGTGGTGGGCGCCAACTCAATGCGGCCGGTCGCCCTTGACGGTCGTTCGATGCATGTAGCGGTCACCCAGCGCTTTGTAGTCGGCCACGGCGAAATGCATCGTGCAACGGTTGTCCCAGATGACGATGTCCTTCAGCCGCCATTGGTGGCGATAGACCATGTCGGGCGTCGTGCAGTGCGCGAACAGGAATTGCAGCACGGCGTCGCTCTCGGCCGGCGACAGGTCCGGAATGTGCGAGGTGAACCCGCGGTTGACGAACACCGCCTTGCGCCCGCTTTCCGGATGCGTCCGCACGATCGGATGCAGCGCCTTGGACCCGGCCAGTTCGGCTTGATGCGTGCCGAACTCCTTGGAATAGCTCGTTGCCGCCGCCGACGCACGATCATGCACCGCATGCAGCCCGTCGAGGAATGCTTTCATCCGCTCCGATAGAGCGTCGTAGGCGCGATACATGTCGGCGAACATCGTGTCGCCGCCCGCGGGCGGGATCTCCAACGCGTGCAGCAGCGACGCCATCGACGGCTCGGTCTGCCACGACCCGTCGGAGTGCCAGTATGTACCGGCGTCCTCGCGGCCCTGCGCCACGCCGTCGATCTTCTTGTTCGACACGCGATAAACCTCGGGATGCCCCGGTAGGTAGTAACGGCCCAGCATCGAGTTTGGATCACCAACCTGCAACTTGCCGAAGTTCCGGCTGAAATCGATATGCTGCTCCGGCGTGATGTCCTGATCGCGCAGCACCAACACGCCATCCGACTGCAACCATGCATCGTGCAGCTCGCGAAACAGGTTCTCGCCGACGGGCTGCTTGAGATCGAGCCCAGTGACTTCGGTGCCGCAGGCTGGCGATAGCCGCCGATAGGTCAGGTTCATACGCGTCCTCCATGCAAACCGGCGCCTGTTGCCGGGCCGTGTGCCCGATCTCATCTCCCCCTTGAACCGAAGTCAACCGTCTGCATACATAGGTTTTAGGAATTCACATATGTGAATGGACGTCATGTCTGGAACGGTTGTCAAGTCGGTGGGCCGGGTGTTCGCAGTGCTGGAAGCGTTCGCGCGCGTGCAGCAGCCGATGACGGCGATCGAGATCGGCCGCCGGCTCGACTATCCCGCGTCAAGCACGGCTGCGATTCTTAAGAGCATGGTGATGCTTGGGTATCTGTCGTTCGACCGCACGACCCGCGCCTATCTTCCGACCATCCGTCTCGGGATGCTGACCCTCTGGTTGGAGGATGCCAGGCTGGGCAGCGCGGCGCTCGATCGGCTGATCGACGAGCTTCACAGGGTGACCGGCGAGACGATCATCATCGCGACGCAGAGCAACCTCGAGATGAAATACGTCTTGAACCGACCCGGCCGTTTCCCGGTGCGTTTCCTGGCACCTGCCGGCATGCGCCGGCCCCTCTGCGGCTCAGGCACCGGATGGGCCCTGCTCGCCAGCAAAAACGATGCAGAGGTAGCGGTCCTCGTGCAGCACCTCAACCGTTCGGCGCTGCCCGGGCAGGAGATCGACACCGTGCGGTTGGCGGACCTGCTCACCCAAGTGCGTCGACAGGGATACGCCGCGTCCTATGGCAACGTCATCGCAGGAAGTGGCGTGATCGCGATGATGCTCCCGGGCGAGGACCGCAATCTCGTCCTCGGTGTCGGCGGGCCAGTCGAGCGATTGGAGCGCAACGAGACGACGATCGTCGCTCAAATGAAGGTAGCCATTGAGCGTTGCTTTCAGGATTGACATCGACCTTTCCTTGCAGCTGCTTTCTCGACTTTA
>CAXTCJ010000201.1:0-7362 GCA_964242215.1 uncultured Acetobacteraceae bacterium
TTGGTGCCATTCGCATCGGGTTATGGCTTCTTCGATAAGATGGGCGTGCGCGTGTTCGAGAACGGGCACAGCTACTCGGGCGTGCATTTCTCCATCCACTCCTCCTATTCCAAGATGCCGGACTACGAGGCGGCGATGGTCGCATCCTATGGCGAGGAGCGCGCGCGCGACATCTTGGGCACGGTGCGGCACAACACCGTTTATTACCCGAGCCTCACCATCAAGGGCGCCATCCAGTCGATCCGCGTGGTCCGCCCGATTGCGGTCGACAAGACGGTGGTCGAGAGTTGGACGTTCCGGCTGAAAGGCGCGCCGAAGGAGATCCTGCAGCGGACGATCACCTACAACCGGCTGATCAACTCGCCGATGTCGATCGTGGGGCACGACGACCAGTATTGCTACCGGGTCATCCAGGAGGGCCTCGCTGCCAACGGCAACGAGTGGGTCAACCTGCAGCGGGACTGGGACCCGGCCGAGGTCGGGCCGCCGGACCTGACGGTGAACGGCACCAGCGAGATCTCCATGCGCAACCAATTCCGCGCCTGGACTCGCTTCATGGAGCCCGCGTGAGCGAGCGTTTGATCCGCTTCGTCCGCCACGAGGCACGATTGCTGGACGAGCAGCGGTGGGACGAGTGGCTGGCGCTGTTCGCGGAGGACGGCCATTACTGGGTGCCGCTCAGCCCGGGACAGACCGACCCGCTCGAGCATAATTCGCTCGCCTACGAGGACCATCTGCTGCTGGAGTTGCGGATCGAGCGGCTGAAGGAAGGGCCCTTCAGCCAGCACCCGCGCAGCCGCTGTCAGCACGTCTTGCAACAGCCTGACGTGGAGGACATGCAGGACGGGCTGCACGTCGTGCGGACGGCGTTCATGTATGTGGAGGTGCGCGCGGACGAGCAGCAGGTGCATGCCGGAACCTTGGTCCACCATCTTCGCGACGAGGATGATACGCTTAGGATCGTCCTCAAGCGCGTGAACCTGCTATCGTCGGAGATGGCGTTGCCGTCACTGCAGCTGTTCCCATGACCGTCGCCGACGCCTTTCGCCGGAGCGCTGCCAAGTGGGGGGACCGGCCGTTCCTGTGTATCCTGCCGGAGACGGCGGCGGCATACGGGATTGAGGCTGGCGAGATCACCTACGCCGAAGCCGCAGCACAGGTCGACCGGTTGCAGGTGGGATACCAGGGCTTGCAAGGCCGGGTGGGGCTGATGCTGGACAACCGGCCGGACTTTTTCCTGCACTGGCTGGCGCTGAACGCGGTCGGGGCGAGTGTGGTGCCGCTGAACCCGGATTTGCGACCGGCGGAGCTGGACTATCTGATCGCCCATAGCGGGCTAACGCATGCGGTAGCGCCACCTATACATCGGGCAAAGTTGGAGGCGGCGGTCCAGAGGGCGCCGCATGCCATCTCCACCGTCATGCCAGGGCTTGACCCTGGCATCCACGCGGTTGCGCAACTGACGTCAAAGCTAGTTGACGGTCAACTATCCGCAGCCGGCGGAACTGGCGCGCCGTGGATACCAGGGTCAAGCCCTGGCATGACAGATCGCAGCGAATGCGCCTTGCTCTACACCTCCGGTACAACCGGCAAACCAAAAGGCTGCGTGCTCTCCAACGATTACTTTCTGCGCGCGGGCCAGTGGTATCTTGACGCCGGCGACCTCTGTGCCATCCGGCCCGGCCTCGATCGGCTGATCACGCCGCTGCCGATGGTGCACATGAACGCCATGGCGTTTTCCACCATGGCAATGCTGCTCAGTGGCGGCTGCGTCATCCCGCTCGACCGGTTCCACCCACGCTCGTGGTGGGACAGCGTGCGGGAGAGCCGGGCGAGCATCGTGCACTATCTCGGGGTGATGCCATCGATGCTGCTCGGCGCGCCGGCGAGCCCGGGGGATCGCGAGCACGCCGTCCGCTTCGGCTTTGGGGCGGGCGTGGATCGCCGCCATCAGGCCGTGTTCGAGGAGCGCTTCGGCTTTCCGTTGCTCGAGGCCTGGGCGATGACCGAGACCGGCGCCGGCGGCTGCATCATTGCCAACCACGAACCCCGTCGCGTAGGCGCCGCCTGTTTCGGCCGCCCCGGGCCGGAGATGGAATTGCGCATCGTCGACGAGTCCGGCACGGACGTTCCCGACGGCACACCCGGTGAGTTGCTGGTGCGTGCGAGCGGGCCGGATCCACACGCCGGCTTCTTTACCGAATACCTGCACGATCCTGATGCGACGGCGGAGGCCTGGGCCGGCGGCTGGTTCCACACCGGCGACGTGATCCAGCGCGAGTCCGGCGGCGACCTGCTGTTCATCGATCGCCGCAAGAATGTCATCCGCCGTAGTGGTGAGAACATCTCCGCCGTGGAAGTGGAGAGCGTCCTGCGCCGCCATCCCGCCGTCGCCGATGTCGCCGTCGCCGCGACGCCCGACGCGGTGCGTGGCGAGGAGGTGCTGGCCTGCATCGTTTCGCGTGGGCCCACATCGCCGGCGCTGGCGGCCGAGATCGTGGCAGCCGCTTTGCAAGATCTGTCCTATTTCAAGGTGCCGGGATGGGTCGCGTTTGTCGACGCTCTGCCACTCACGGCGACCAACAAGGTTCAGCGCGGCGAACTCAAGGCATTGGCCGCGACATTGCCAGGCACACCGGGTTGCATCGACACGCGCGGTGAGAAATCCCGGGCGCGCCAACTGGCGTGAGGGGGTTCGACAATATCGTCTTGGCCTGCCCGGTGACGGAGCCCTATGTCCGCAAGTCGGAGCGCAGTGCCACCTGGTGGTTAGGCCGCGCCTTCGCCCGGTTGCTCGAGACCAGCGGGCTCGCGAAGGCGGAGGTGGACGGGTTCTGCCTCTCGTCCTTTACCCTCGCCCCGGACGGTCCGGCGCCGTTCATGCAGTCGATCGGGGCCTCACCTCGCCATCTGGACTGGATTCCGACCGGCGGCGCTTGTGGCACGATGGCGGCGCGCCGGGCCGCGCGCGCTGTGCAGTGCGGTGACGCCGAGATTGTCGCGTGTATCGCCGGCGATACGGCAAACGAGGGTAGTTTTCACGATTTGCTGGCCGGATTTAGCGTGTGGTCGCGTGATGCGGTGTGGCCGTACGCGGCGGGCGGGCCGAACATGAGTTTCGCCATGCTGACCGACGCCTATATGCGCGCGAACGGCGCGACGCGGGAGGATTTCGGCCGTCTCGCCGTATCCCAGCGCCAAAATGCGGGCGGCAATGCGGGCGCGCTGCTCCGCAAACCGATCACGATGGAGGACTATCTGGCCGCTCGCCCGGTCTGTCCGCCGGTGCATCTGCTGGACTGCGTGATGCCTTGCGCCGGTGCCGACGGGTTCCTCGTGATGGACCGCAATCGTGCGGAGCGGTTAGGTCTGCCCTATGTCCGCCTGCTCGCCACCATCGAGCGGCACAACGCGTTCCCCGATGACCCGGTGCAGCATCGTGGCGGTTGGGCGATGGACCGGGATGCGCTGTGGGCGCAGGCTGGTATCGGACCCTCCGACATGGACGTGGTGCAAACCTATGACGATTACCCCGTGATCAGCATGTTGCAGTTCGAGGGCCTTGGCTTCTGCGCGCAGGGGGACGGCGCGCGGTTCGTTCGGGATCGCGATCTGACCGTCACTGGGGACCTGCCGCACAACACCGGCGGCGGCCAGCTTTCGGGTGGGCAGGCCGGGGCGGCGGGCGGCTATCTCGGCATGGTGGAGGCAATGCGGCAATTGCTCGGCATGGCGAGCGGGCGGCAGGTGCCCCACGCGCGTCATGCCGTGGTTAGCGGATTCGGCATGATCAACTACGACCGTGGGCTGTGCACCGCCGCCACCGTGCTCGCCGCATGATTCGCGCCGCCGCGATGCACCGGATGGACGAGGCCGCCGCCGCCGGGCAGGTCGCGTTGCAGCACTGCGACGCGTGCGGAGTCGGCCAGTATCCGCCCAGCGAGCTATGCCATGCTTGCCTGTCGGATCGCCTCGGGTGGTCGGTCGCCGCAGCGGAACCTGGCGAGTTGCTGGCCGCAGCCGTCCTGCACCATAGTTTCGAACCGACGACCGTGCTGCCGCGGCCGGTGGGGTTGGTGCGGCTACAGGGAGGGATCACCGCCGTGTGCTTCGTCGCCGAGGGCACCCTACCAGGCCCAGTGACTGTCACCGCTCGAGCGGACGAGGCCGGGCGTGCCGTGCTGAGCGCATGCTGACGGCCCTGCTCACCGGTGGAAGTGCCGGGATCGGTCGTGCGATCGCCGAAGCGTTGCTCGCGTCCGGGCACCGCGTCGTGTCGCTGGACCACGCACCGGCGACGCTGAACCACGAGCATCTGCACACGCTTCCGGTGGACTTGCTGAGCGCGGCGGCGACGCACGATGCTGCGTTGGAAGCGGCGGAGAAATGGCGCCCAACCATCCTCGTGCACAATGCGGGCGCCATTCGCCCGGCGCTGCTGCCCGATGTGAACCGGGTCGATCTGGATGCGCTGGTCAGCCTGCATCTGGGGGCAGCCATTACGCTGGTGCAGGCGACTTTGCCTGCGATGCGGGAGGACGGATGGGGTCGCGTGGTGCTGATCTCGTCGCGAGCGGCCCTCGGGTTGGCGACGCGCACGAGTTACTCCGCGACCAAGGCCGGGATGATCGGAATGGCGCGCACTTGGGCGCTGGAACTGGGGCCGAGTGGGGTTACGGTGAACGTCATTGCCCCGGGGCCGGTGGAGGCGACCGACCAGTTTCACTCCGTCCTGCCGGAGGGGGATCCGCGGATCGAGCAGATGGCGCGGAGCATCCCGGTGCGGCGGTTAGGAACGCCGGCGGATGTGGCACGGGCAGTGCTGTTCTTCGCGGACTCGCAGGCCGGGTTCGTAACAGGGCAGACGCTGTTCGTGTGTGGCGGGACAAGCGTTGGGAGTTTGCAGATCTAGTGCCGTGAGCGTGGGTAACGGCCCGCGCAGTCGGATCCAGACGGCAGAAGACGCAGAAGAAGGGGTTATGACGGAACCGGGATGACCTCCTTGCGCTTAGTGAGTGTCTAGTCGGTCCTGTCTCCTCCGGAGATCGGTATCGCGAGTCACAGGAGGAACAGAATTATGCGTCGCTATTTGTCCGTTACGATGGTGGCACTCGGTTTGCTCAGCTTGGCAGCCTGCAATGGCGCACAGCCCGCCGGCGGCGTGCATCCGCCCAGCGATGTCGGCAACATGGCTTATCCGGCACCGCTACCGCAGGGCAGCATCACGACGACGCCGACCCGGCCGTAACCATCAGCCCTCCGTCAGTAGCAGAACTCAGCTGCTGACGGAGGCAAGCCGTCACACATCGACTTCTTCGACCGCGACATCCTTTGCGTGGTCCTGAATGAAGCGGAACCGCAGTTCCGGCTTCCGACCCATCAAGCTCTCGACCAACTCACTCGTCTCGGCCCGACGCTCCGCCGATGCGACAACCTTCAACAGGGTCCGCTTGCCCGGGTCCATTGTCGTTTCCTTTAACGACGCAGGCGGCATCTCGCCGAGTCCTTTGAAACGGCTGACCTCGATCTTGCTGCCAGCCTTGAACGTTTTGGCCAGGCGCTCCCGGTCGGCGTCGTTCATCGCATAGACCGAGCGCGCGCCCTGCGTCATGCGATACAGCGGCGGCTGAGCCAGGAACACATGGCCCTCGCGCACCAATTCGGGTAGCTCGCGGTAGAAGAACGTCATCAACAGGCTCGCGATGTGAGCGCCGTCCACATCGGCGTCCGTCATGATGATGATGCGGCCATAACGTAGCTTCTTGATATCGAACCGTTCGCCCACCCCGCAGCCGAGCGCCTCGATCAGGTCGCGTAACTCCTGGTTTTGGCGGAGTTTGTCGACCGTCGCGCTGGCCACATTCAGGATCTTACCGCGCAACGGCAGCACCGCCTGCGTCTCCCGCCGTCGGGCCTGCTTGGCGGAGCCACCGGCGCTGTCGCCCTCCACCAGGAACAGTTCGGTCTCACTCATGATCTCGCTGGTGCAGTCCGCGAGTTTGCCCGGAAGGCGCAGCCGCTTGGTGGCGGACTTGCGGGCGACGTCCTTGTTCTCACGCCGGCGGAGGCGTTCCTCCGCGCGTTCGATCAGGTAGGTCAGCAGGTTGTCGGCGCCTTGCGGGTTGCCGGCGAGCCAATGGTCGAAGCGGTCGCGCATGGCCGTTTCGACCAGCCTGGTCGCGTCGCCGCTGGTCAGCTTCTCCTTGGTTTGCCCCTGGAACTGCGGGTCACGAACGAAGGCGGACAACTTGCCCGCCATGCTCGTCGTGATGTCCTCGCCGGTAACCTGGGCGGCGCGGCGATTGTTGCGATGCTCGCCCCAGGCACGGACACCCTTCAGCAACGCGGCCCGGAATCCGGCTTCGTGCGTGCCACCCAGCGGGGTGGGCACGGTGTTGCAATAGGAGTGCAGGAAGCCATCGGCATTCTCGAGCCACGTGACGGCCCATTCGGCGCGCCCACCGGGCCGGCCATCGTCGCGGATCGGAAGATCGGCCTCGCCCGCCCAGATCTCCGGCACCGCCATGACGGCATCGCCGATGTCTTCGGCAAGGCTGTCCCGCAGCCCGCCTGGAAAGTGCAGCACGGCCTCGGCGGGCACGTCACCGCCCTTGATCAGCGCCGGGTCGCAGCTCCAACGGATCTGGACGCCGCGGAACAGGTAAGCCTTGGAACGGCAGAGTTTATACAGGCGCGCTGGGCTGAATTGCAGCGGTCCGAAGATCGCCGGGTCGGGCTTGAAGCGGATCGTCGTGCCGCGCCGATTCTGCACCGGCCCGGCATTCACCAGTTTGGTGGTCGGCTTGCCCTGCGCGTAGCTCTGCCGCCACAGCGTGCGGTCCCGGGCGACTTCCACCTCCAGCGTCTCGCTGAGCGCATTGACCACCGAGCTGCCCACACCGTGCAGGCCGCCCGACGTGGCGTAGGCGTCGCCGCCAAACTTGCCGCCCGAGTGCAGCGTGGTGAGGATGACCTCGAGCGCACTGAGCGACTTGAATTTCGGATGGGGGTCGACCGGGATACCCCGCCCATTGTCGCGGACGCTCAGCCAGTTGCCAGCCTGCACGGCGAAATCGATGGCGGTGGCGTGACCCGCGACTGCTTCGTCCATCGAGTTGTCGAGGATTTCGGCGGCAAGATGGTGCAATGCGGCTTCATCCGTGCCACCGACATACATGCCAGGGCGACGACGGACGGGCTCCAACCCCTCGAGGACCTCGATGTCCTTGGCGGAGTAGGCTTCTTCACTCGTAGCAGATTTGGGGCTGGCGGCGGATTTGGGCGCCTGCTGTGGCTTCGCCTTGGCGGAGCCGAAGAGGTCGTTCATGCTGTGTTCCCGTGTCTCCCCCGCACGCTAGGCGC
>CAXTCJ010000202.1:0-7337 GCA_964242215.1 uncultured Acetobacteraceae bacterium
GCCGGCGCTCCAGCAGCTCGATCAGGTTCTCGGAGGTGTCGCCCTTGCGGCGCACGGCCTCGTCGTAATACTTGCGGAACTGCTTCTCGCCGATATTGCCGTAATAGCCCTTCAGCTTCTGCTTCGCCATCAGCTGGATGCCGAAATCGGTCGGCTTCTGCTTGCGGCGCTGCCCGTGCTGACCGGGGCCGTAATCGTGCTTGTTGATCGGGGACTTGGCGCGGCCCCAAAGGTTCACGCCCAGGCGGCGGTTGATCTTGTATTTGGATTCAGTACGCTTGGTCATAGGCCTGAGTAGTCCATTCTATACGCCCACATTGGAGCTTGTTGCACCGGTAGTCCAAACCCCGTCGTCAGAATATGGAATTTGGCGGGCGCGGACCCTTATGGCCCGTCCACGTTCCCGGCAGTGGCGGGGGGTTACGCCGCGCCCGCTTCCTTGTCAAACAGGCCGCCTTGTCAAACGAGCCCGGCTTGTCAAAACAGCCTCGCCCGTTCATTTGGCCCCTATGATCAATCGTGGCGAGATTATCTGGCTTGGCGTGGCCTCCGGCGTAACCGGCGGGCTGATCGGTGGCATGATGCTGGGCATCGGCATCGCGATGATGCTGGAAGGCGTCTATGTCGGGCTGCTGCTGATCTGCATCGGCGGCCCGTGCTCCGGCCTGATCGGCTGGCTGATGGCGCGGCGGCTGGCCCGGCAGCTCTAAGGCGCACCCGTTCGCAGGGCTGCGACCCGTACCCGCTCCAGATGCACCACGTAGATGCCGCTGCCGGCGATGATTACGGCGCCCACCAGCGTCCAGCGGTCCGGCAGGTTGCCGAACACGAGGTAGCCGAGCACGGACGACCAGATCAGCTGCGAGTACGTCAGGGGCGCCAGCACGGTGGCGCGGGCGTAGCGATAGGCCAGCACCGCCAACCACTGTCCGGTCGACGCCACCACCCCGACCAGCACGCACAGCCCGGCCTGCCATAGCGAGAGTGGTGTCAGGAAGAACGGCACGGCGCAGAGCAGCAGCACGAACCCGGTGCAAGCGGTCCAGAGCAGCGTGACGCCGGAACGGTCCACACTGACCAGGCGGCGGGTCACCAGCATCGCCATGCACCAGCACAGCGACGACAGCACCACCAACAAGGCCGCCGGGTGCAGGCCGCCGACGCCGGGGCGGACCACCACGAGCATGCCGAGGAACCCCACGATCACCGCCACCCAGCCCTGCAGGCGCACCGTCTCGCCCAGCACCGGGATGGCCAGCACGGTGATCATGAGCGGCGTGATGAAGTTGATCGCGGTCGCCTCTGCGATCGGCAGGGCGCCGAGGGACAGGATGAACGCCACGGCGCTGCCCACCACACCGATGCCGCGCAGGATCTGCAACCCCGGGCGGCGGCTGCGGAGCGACCGGCGGGGGCGCCGGAGCAGCGGCACGCTCGCCATGGCGACGAACACGGCGTAGCGGATGGTGGCGAGTTCGACGGCCGGCACACCCTCGGTGACGTATTTGGCGGTCGCGTCCGACAGCGAGAACATGACGCACGCTGCCAGCATGAGCAGGCCGCCGCGCAGGAAGTTGTCGGGCATCGTTGCAGGTTGACGCAGGTCTCCGCGTCGGCGGAAGCCCTCCCGGCGCATGAGGGAGTTGTCATTCGGACATCCGCCGCCCGCCGTGCTACGCCACCGCAACGACCAAGGAGTGTCACCGATGCGTTCGCCCATCCTAGCCGCCGCCTTCGTCATCTTGGGGTTCGGCTCGGCGCTCGCCGCCACGCAGCAGCCGTACAGCGACGGCGCGTTCACCGCGGCGCAGAAGGCGGGCAAGCCCATCCTGATCGACATTACGGCCCCGTGGTGCCCGGTCTGCGCCAAGCAGCATCCGATCCTGGCGGACCTCTACACCCAGCCGGAGTTCAAGGACCTGCAGGTGTTCAACGTGGATTTCGACACCAGCAAGCCGCTGCTGCACACGTTGGGCGTCCAAATGCAGTCCACGATGATCGTGTATCACGGTGCCAAGGAAGAGGGCCGCGCCACCGGCGTCACCGCCGTGCCGGCCATCCACGACCTGTTGGCCAAGTCGAACTCATAAAGCGTGCCTCGGCCTTAGCATGAACGGCGGTAGCATCGCCGCCGGGTTCCTGGCGGGGGTGCTCTCGACGCTATCGCCCTGCGTGTTGCCGCTGCTGCCTTTGGTGGTGGGCTCGGCGTTGGCAGCGCATCGGGCGGGGGCCCTGGTGCTGGCGGCTGGGCTGGCGGTGTCGTTCACCGTGATCGGGCTGTTCGTGGCAACTGTCGGGTTCGCCATCGGGCTGGACGGTGGCTTGTTCCGCACCGTCTCGGCCGTGCTGCTGATGGTGATCGGCCTGGTGCTGCTGAGTGGTGCATTGCAGGCCCGCTTCGCGCAGGCGACCGGCGGCGTGAGCGACGCCGGCAACCGCGTCCTCGCCCGCCTCACCCCGCGCGGCCTGGGCGGGCAACTCGCCGTCGGCGTGGTTCTTGGCGCGGTGTGGAGCCCCTGCGTCGGGCCGACCCTCGGTGCTGCGTCCGTGCTGGCTGCCAACGGCAAGGACATTCCGGCCGTCGCCGCCACGATGCTCGCGTTTGGCCTGGGGGCCGCAACCCCGCTGCTGCTGATCTCCACCCTGTCCCGCACCGCGCTGACCCGGTGGCGCGGCCGCATGGCCCGGGCGGGGCAGGCGGGGAAGATGCTGCTGGGCGGTGGCGCGGTTGCGGTGTCACTGCTGATCCTCACCGGGCTGGATCGCCAGGTCGAAACCGTGCTGGTCAATGCCTCGCCCGATTGGCTGACCGACCTCACCACGCGGTTCTAATCGTCCGGACGGCCGCGCATCATCCGCCCACGGGACAACTCGGCCACGATGCCGTGCAGGGTGCGGATCTCCTGCTCCGTCACTTCGCCGCGTTCGAACAGATGGCGGATGTTGCGCACCATGCCGGGCCGCTTCGGCAGGTTGCGGAGGAAGGCGCAGGCGTCCAGTTCCGTGATCAGATGGTCCAGGAAGCCGTTCAGCGCGCCCTTGGATGCGATCTCGGTCTCGTTCGTCATCAGCACCCGGCCCGGCGTTTCGTCCACCGCCGTCCACCATTCATAGGCCATCACCATGACCGCCTGCGCCAGGTTCAACGACGAGAACGCCGGGTTCAGCGGGTAACGCACAAGGGTGTCCGCCTCGGCCATGTCGTCGTTGTCGAGCCCGGCGCGCTCCGGCCCGAACAGGATGCCGCACCGCAGCCCCCGCCCGGCGGCCTCGTGCACCTCGGTCGCGGCGGCGCGGGCGGTGAGCACCGGTTTGATGATGTGGCGGTCGCGCGGGCAGGTGGCGAACACGCGGTGCAGGTCCGCCACCGCATCGGCGACGGTGGGATGCAGGGTGAGTTCGTCCAGGATGCGGTCCGCCCCGGACGCGGTGCGCCAAGCCCGCTCCTGCGGCCAGCCGTCGCGCGGCGCGACCAGGCGAAGGTGGAATAGCCCGCCATTGGCCATGCAGCGCGCGACGGAGCCGATGTTGTCCGCGAGTTGCGGCCGCACGAGGATCACCACCGGGGAACCGGGAATGGGCGCGAGTTCGGCCCCTCCGTCCCGCCCGGTCATAAGGAAAAAGCCCCCTCCCCTTGAGGGAGGGGGTTGGGGGAGGGGTAGGCCGCAATCCGCTCCAGCACGCCCGGAAGGTTCACCATCACGTCGTTGTTCCAGAAGCGGAGCAGGGTAAATCCCTGGGCGTTCAGCCAGGCATCGCGCAGTTTATCACTTGCTGGTTCAGCGTGGGTGGCCCCGTCGACTTCCAAGACGAGGCGTAACTCCGGGCAGTAGAAATCCACGATGTATGGCCCGATCGGGGCCTGCCTCCGCCACTTCCGTCCGATCTGCTTAAGTCGCAGCGCCTGCCATAGCTTGCGCTCAGCTGGCGTGGGCTGTTGCCGCATGGTTCTTGCGTGATCGAGGAGTTCCGGCATGGGTGGCTTACCCCTCCCCCCGGCCCCCTCCCTCAAGGGGAGAGGGTGCGCTGTTGGACCGCCATGTCGTGCCTTTGGGGCCGTCTTCCAGGATGATGCCTTTTGCCGCCAGTTCGGCACGGATCGCGTCCGCACGGGCGAAGTCGCGGGATTTGCGGGCGGCGAGGCGGGCAGCGATCGCGGCCTCCACCGCCGCCGGGTCGACACCGCCGCGGAACCATGACGCCGGGTCGGCGCCGAGCAGCCCCAACATTGCGGCCCCGGCGCGTAGGCCCGCGGCGGCCTCCGGATCGCCGGCGATCGCGGCATCCGCCAACCGGCGCAGTTCGGCCAAGGCGAGCGGCGTGTTGATGTCATCGCACAGCGCGTCCACCACTTGCGGAGGCACCGAACCCGGCTCGGCGCCCGGGCCGAGGGCGCGGTAGAACCGGTCCAGCTCCCGCCGGCTTTCCTCCAGCGCGTGCTCGGTAAAGTCCAGCGGCGCGCGGTAGTGCGTGCGCAACAGCAGCAGCCGTGCGGCCTCGGCCGGGGCGCGGTTCAGCACGTCGCGGATCGTGGTGAAATTGCCCAGCGACTTGGACATCTTCTGCCCCTCCACCCGCAACATCCCGTTGTGGATCCAGATGCGAGCGAAGCTGCTGCCGGGGAAGGCGCAGCAGGATTGCGCGCGCTCGTTCTCGTGGTGGGGGAACAGCAGGTCGGCGCCGCCGGCGTGGATGTCGAAATTCGGACCCAGATAGCGCCACGCCATGGCACTGCACTCGATATGCCAGCCCGGCCGGCCGCGTCCCCAAGGGCTGTCCCACCCCGGCAGGTCCGCGGCACTCGGTTTCCACAGCACGAAATCGCCGGGGTCGCGCTTGAACGGGGCCACGTCCACGCGGGCGCCGGCCAGCAGCTCGTCGGGGCTGCGGCCGGACAGGGCGCCATATTCGGCATAGCTCGCCACCGCGAACAGCACGTGGCCCTCGGCTGGGTAGGCGTGGCCGGAGGCAATCAGGCGTTCGATCACCTCGATCATCTCGGGAATGTGCCCGGTCGCGCGCGGCTCCACATCGGGCGGCGCCACACCCAGGGCGGCGATGTCGGTGTGGTAATCCGCCAGGGTACGCTCCGTTACCGCCCCGATCGTCTGGCCGGTGGCGGTGGCGCGCGCGTTGATCTTGTCGTCGACGTCCGTGATGTTGCGGACGTAGGTCACGCGCGGGAACAAATGCCGCAACAGGCGCACCAGGACGTCGTTCACGACCTCCGGACGGGCGTTGCCGATATGGGCCCGGTCGTAGACCGTCGGACCGCAGGCGTACATGCGGATATGGGCCGGGTCGATCGGCACCAGCGGTTCGCGCCGGCGGGAGAGGCTGTTGTGCAGGGTGAGGGGCGGCATGATCGGCCCGTTGTCCCGCAGGAGCGCCCGGCTGACAACTCGGCAAACATTATCGCAGGGTGGGGTGCGCTTTGGCACCCCACCACCAGTGCCGCGGTGGCGCGCCGTATTAGTCGTGCTTGGCGATGAACGCCTTGATCCGCGGTGCGATCTCGTTGCGGAAGCGGGCGCCGTTGAACAGGCCGTAATGCCCCACGCCCGGCTGCTCCCAATGCTCGTGCTTGTCCGCGTCCAGGTTGGGCGTGATGTCGTGGGTGGCCCGGGTCTGCCCTATGCCGGAGATGTCGTCCCGCTCGCCCTCGACCGTCAGGATGGCGGTGCGGCTGATTGCCGCCGGCTCGATCAGACGGTCCCGCGAAACCATGAGACCGCGCGGCAGCAAATGCTGCTGGAACACCGTCTCGATGGTCTGCAGGTAATACTCGGCGGACAGGTCCATCACCGAGCGGTATTCGTCATAGAACGCCCGCTTGGAGGCCAGCGGCTCGCCGTCGCCGTCCACGAGATGGGTGAACATCTGCCAGTGCGCCTCCATGTGGCGGCCGATGTTCATGGCCATGAAGCCGGCGAGCTGCAGGAAGCCCGGATACACCGGTCGCATGAACCCGGCATTTCCGAACGGCACCTGATGGATCACGTTGCGCTTGAACCAATCGAGGTCGTGCTTCTTGGCGAAGTTATTGACCTCGGTCGGCGCCGCGCGGGTATCGATCGGGCCGCCGATCAGGGTGATGGAGCGCGGCGCGTCGTAGTTCGGGCTGGCATTCATCAGCGCCGTGCTCGCCAGCACGGGAACGGCGGGTTGGCACACCGCAAGCATGTGCGTCTTGGGGCCGAGATGATCGCAGAACAGCTGGACGTAATCGATGTAGTCGTCGAGGTCGAAGGTCGGCTCGGTCAGCGCCATGCCCTTCGCGTCCTGCCAATCGGTGATGTACACCTCGTGGTCCGGCAGGAAGGCGGCGACCGTGCCGCGTAGCAACGTTGCAAAGTGGCCGGAGAGCGGGGCCACGATCAGCAGCGTGCGGTCCGCCGGACGGTCCGCCGCCCGCTTGAAGTGCAGCAGGTCGCACCACGGCAGGTGAAGCGCGATTTCCTCGGTGATGGCCACGGTCTCGCCGTCGATCTTGGTGGTAGCGTGGCCGAAGCCCGGCTTCCCGAACGTGCGGGTGGTGTGCTCGAAGCTGTCGAGCGCCGCCGTGGTGACCCGGCCGAACGGGGTTTCCCGCAACGGGTTGTCCCCCATCATCGAGAGCGCGCCCGAGACCATGGCGCGCATCGGCTGAAGCGCCAGCCGCTGCATTTCGTACATCTGATAGAGCATCATTACTCCGCTGGGCGTTCCATTCTGGTGGGCTGACTTACTTTGGTAGGATCACTGGCGCGAAAAATGGCGAACAGGTCGCGCGCAACGATCTCGGGGCTGTCGCCATCCGGCCGGTACCAGGTCAACGCCCAATTAAGGGCGCCGAGCAGGGCCAGCCGGAACGGGCCCGGCTGCACGCCGGGCGGCAAGGGCAGGGCGGTGATCAGGCGACGGAACACGGCCTCGTACCGGTCACGCTGGCGGACCAGTTCCTCGCGGGCGGCGCCGGGTTGATTGGGGCCATCGATCACTACGGCGGCCAGCGCGCCCCCGGTCAGCAGCAGCTGCAGATGCGCCACCGCGGCCGCTTCCAGCCGGTCCCACGGGTCGCGTTGGGTGGCGATCGCCTCGTTCAGGCTGGCGAGCGCGAGATTGATGCCGTCCTCATACACTGCTGCGAGGAGCGCCTCTTTGGATGCGAAATGGTAGTAAACCGATCCCGGCAGCATGCCCACGGAGGCGGCGATGTCCCGGATCGAGGTCCGCCCATAACCGCGCGCACCGAACAACAGCGTCGCGTGCTGAAGAATGTCCTGCCGCTTGCTGTCCGGTTTCGTGCTGTCCAAAGGCAAGAAGTAACTCCGATGTGACCAAACAAGCGTTTGGTT
>CAXTCJ010000203.1:0-7246 GCA_964242215.1 uncultured Acetobacteraceae bacterium
CAGTCCGGCATGACATCTCTCCGGCGCTTCCGCCCGGTGGCCTGAAGAAACTCTGGCCCACAACGCTCGAGCGCGGCGCCGTCCCCTGCCCTCGCTCGACCTGGATGGGCGCCCATGACGTGTTGCTGAACCGTAGGACAGCCCTCTCTCGTCAGCTCCAGTACCGCTAGGAAGCTCCCCGCCCCCGCGACCCGGCAGCGTAGATATGCCCACCTGTCGCAAAAGCGCCGGCCGGCGATACGGCTTGAACAGAAACCTTCGCACTTGCCGCTCGTGACACGGTTCCAGGCCCTTGCACGATACGAAACTGTGCGGTGAACGCAGCTAGTTCATCGGTTCGCTGAACGAGCGAATGACAGGCCGCGGTGCTTTGCTCCACCATCGCGGCGTTTTGCTGTGTCACCTGGTCCATGTGGTTGATGCCGGTGTTAACCTCGTGCAAGCTACTCGCCTGTTCCTTGGCGGCATTAGCCATTTCCGATACCGCGTCGGTGATCTCGGAGATGCGCGTAACGATCCGGCCGAGCGATTGCCCCGCCTCGCCGACGAACTTGACGCCGAAGCCAACTTGCTCCCCCGAGCTTGAGATCAGGGCTTTGATCTCCTTCGCGGCACCGGCCGAACGTTGAGCCAAGGCTCTGACTTCGCTCGCAACCACAGCAAACCCTCGCCCGGCGTCGCCGGCACGGGCTGCCTCCACTCCCGCATTCAGGGCGAGCAGATTGGTCTGGAAGGCGATCTCGTCAATCACGCCGATAATTTGACTAACCTCCTTCGAGGACTTCTCAATGTTGTCCATGGCGCCCACGGCCAAGCGCACCACGTCACCGGACTTTTCGGCATCAACTTTAGTTTCTAGGATGGTGAGACTGGCGCGCATGTTGGCTTCGGCAGTCTTCTTCACGGTGGAGGTGATCTGCTCCAGCGCTGCGGCCGTTTGCTCCAGGCTTGCCGCCTGCTGCTCGGTGCGACGGCTAAGGTCATCGGCCGCTTGGGCAACGTCACCAGCGCCCGAGCGCAGCGCACCGGTGTTGGTGATGATGCCGCGAACAACACCCTGCAGATGCTCTATGGCGCCGTTCAGATCGATCCGCAGCTTCTCGTAAGCCGGTGGCAGCTCGGTATCTAGGCGGAACGTGAGGTCGCCGTCGGCAAGATGTGCGAGCCCCGCCCCGATGGAGCCCACTACGATCCTGGCCGCCTCGGCCGCCGCTGCCTGCTCCGCCTCGTTATGAACCCGGCCGTCTTCGGCGGCTCGGCGGGCGCTCGACTCCGTGGCTTGGCGCTCGAGATCCCTGGCTTTGATCGCCTCGTCCCGGAAGACCTGCATCGCTTGCGCCATCGCACCCAGTTCGTCGCCGCGACCGACATTGGGGATGTTCGTTTCGAGGTCACCTTCGGCAAGGCGCGACATGGCCCGCGTCATGCGTGTGAGAGGCAAGGTTACGCTTTGCCGGGTCACCACAAGCGTGACGATCATGGCGAGCACGAAGGACAGAATGGCAAACCCGACAACCCGCGTTTGGGAGTGATTCAGCTCGCCTAAGCGGGTCTGCAGCAGGGCTTGAAGTTCGGAATTTGCTGCGACGCTGACTCCGAGGGTTCTGTCCATCAGTGCTTGCGACTGCGCAACTGTCGCGTGGCCTTGCCGGAGGTCTTCGGCGAAGCTGCGCAACTGATCGCGCAGTTCGTGGTAAGACGGTTCCAGGGCGCGCGTGATCCCTTCGCCATTTTGGGCCTGCTCGGCCGAATCGATCGAGCTGTCCATTCCGTCCAGAGCGCTGACCAGCGCTCCAAGGCCGATGAGGAACTCGGTCTGATGCAGACTATCGCCTTTCAGATCGGCCTGCGAAGCCGTCAAGTCGGCCTCACGATCGACTACCTCAGGCAGGCGATTGAGCACGACGTCCGTGAGGTAGTAGCTGGCCAGCACATTGTCGAGAATGAGGTTCGAGCGGTCGCCTGCGCGGCTGATCAGGTCGCGGAGCTTGGCGCGCGCGACTGCGACGTTCACCTCCATGTCCCCTGGCGCCTGAAGCGCATCCAAGACTGACTTTTGCTGCAAGCTTGTGTCGAGTTCGCTTGGTGTGGCAAGTGCCATGAGGGATGCTTTGGCCGCTAACTTCGCGCTACCGTCGGGCAACGCAGCCGATGCTAACACGCCTTGGATGGGGACGAGCGCGCCGAGGTAACGCGCGCCGAGAAGCTCCTGCGCAGCGAAACCGATCGCCACATTTTGCTCTCTGACCAGAGCATTGACGGCCACCCTGGCAGGGACAACAAAGCCGAGCATGACCAACGCGAGTTTGTGGGCGATCCGCAGCCTGATCATGAAAGAACTCACCCCGACAGCATACGCGCAGCCTGCATAGACCGAACGACGCCAGCATATTTCGAGGGCGTTGAATTATGGTTAACGCGAGGCCGATTGACACGGGCCCGGATTGCCCTTTGCTGAACGCCACGCGATGCAGTCGACGGCAGGGGAAAGTGTCACCAAGGGGGCTCCGCTGAGCGGGCGCGCGGCGCTGCCGGCCGATTGCTGCCGCGGCGGCGGCCAATACCGGCGACGCATGCCATGTTCCTCGATGGTGGGCTAGCATCAGAGCACTGAATAGTGAGTACGCTCGGTAGCCTCTTTACCGGGCTTTCGCATCTCGGCGCTAATTGGTCCTCATAACCTGCCTGGATCCGCGCATGACTTATCAGCCGTCTGCCACTGTGATCGGCATCACACAATGTGATCCCCTGGCACTCGCCGGCCGGCTGGTTGCCGTACAGGGGTTGATTGAAGGCAAGTTCCTCGCGGCCGGGGAAGTTTTGTGTGAGGCGGTTGACGGCATCGCAGGCTTGATCGCCGGGCTGGACCGGGTGATCGAGGCGCTTGATCCCGCCACGACCACCGCAACCACGGCCGATCTGAGCCTTGCCGCAGTGAACCTGGCGGCGCTCCCGGCAGCCCAATCCAAGCGCCGACTCGTCGTTGAGTCTCTTCTCGCTTTTCGGGAGTCACTCACTCGATGCATCGCCGAAATGCAGCGTAGCCTGAGCTACATGCGGGCCTTCTCGATCAACATCAAAATCACCGCCAGCGCCATCGCCACGGCCGACCCCGAGTTCGGACTGTTTGCCCACGAGATCTCCCAATGCATTGAAGCTGGTGGCGTAGAGATTTGGGGGCTTGCAGCCGACGTAATGGCACTGGAATCCGAGCTACACAAGGCGCAAGCCGACGGTAGCGTCCTCGAACGGCGGTGCAACGAGTTGATCCCAGCGATCCCCGAGGAACTAAGTGCAAGTTCGGCGATGATCGTCCAACATCATCGTCAGATTGCCAGTACCGCAGAGGCGGCCCGGCGTCTTGCAAGCGATGTGCAGGCGAAAGTCGGGCGCGTGCTGGGCGCACTGCAGATCGGCGACAGCACCAGCCAGCGGATCGACCACGTGCAGTTGGCCCTCGGAATGCTATCCCGATCCCAGGCCGGGTTGCCCCCCGAAAAAGGCGAAAGGCTGGGGGGCCTAATGCATACGCTGTTGGCCGCCCAGCTCACCGCCACGATGGAAGACTTCATCCATAACGTCGCAGAGATCAACACCAGCATGCCGGCCCTGATCGATGATCTGAGCGAGCTATTGCAGCTTTGCGATACCGCATACGGCCGTGTCGGAGGCGAGAAGGATGGTCTTCTTCGCAGGCTCAGCCGCCAGATCAAATTAGCGCTGGGCCTGGTCATCGAAATCGAGGGGGCAGATCGCGTTGCAACCGACACGGCCACCCTCGTAACGGGCGCCGCCAACAAACTGGCCGCCCGGGTCGCGTCGATTCAGGCCATCAAGGCCGACGTAAACTACATGGCGATCAACACGACTTTGAGATCCAACCGCGTCGGCGAAGCTGGGCACCCGCTGCGCGTTGTCGCGGTGGAACTCGGCCAACATGGCGGCGACCTGGAGAAGTCCGCCGCTGAGTGCGTCACCGTTCTTGACAAGCTGATCTACTCCGCCGCGGATTTGGGCGACGACAGGAGTGCTGAGCCCGGTGGGGAAACCGAAACGCAGGCCGCCGCGCGTGCACTAAGTGCCGCTTTCGCCCGGATACATGACGCAGGCGATCGCACCGAGACCGATATTGCAGCGTTGGCCGATCAGGGTCAGGGGTTACTCGGAAGTCTGGACCGGTTCTCCAAACAGTTCGACCTGCCGGGTGAGATCGGCGAGACGCTTGACGCGGTAGCGAACGCCCTGACCGACATCGGTTCGCCAGACCCATCTGACATCGAGGACATCGCGGAGCCGCTTCGTAACCTGCTGGCCGAGCTTAGCGGCCTCTACACCATGGCTCACGAGCGTACGGTACACGAGCAACTGACCGCATTCTGGAGCATCAGCCCGGACGAGCCTTGTTTAAGTCCCGCTGTCCAGGAGCAACTGGAACACGTCGCCGGGTGAGCGTTAGCCCGCCAAGTCTACCGGCTGGAGACGGCGGAAGAAGACATCGCCGGTCCTGGTGTTGAACTTGATCTGTTGCCCGAGCGTGCCGCCAGTCCGCTGCGCAATGATAGGGATGCCATCCCTCGCTAGCCGGCTCATGGCGAATGTCACGTTCCGCAGCCCCACGGAATGTCCAGCATACGGCAGCACCGCCGCCCCGCCAAAAAGCTTCGCCTGCAAGTCGACGAGCTGGCTTCCCAGCTGCAACAGCCCGGCCTGAAGTTCGTTGATGGCGACGTCGCCATAACGCGCGCTATCACGTCGGCCGCGGTCGGTGGGCAGCACGAAGTGGTTCATGCCTCCGATCCCGCGCTGCTGATCCCACAGGCAGACCGATACGCAGGAGCCGAGGACAGTCACCAGGAGCGTGGGTTTGGCACTGAAGCGGCAGTCGCCTGCTAGCAGGACCACGTAATCTGCCGGGTGCGCCAGGTTGGTTGAGGTCATCGCCGCCCGGCTTTGATAATCTCGAACGCCAACTGATCCAACGGTAGGATCTTGTCGGCGGCTCCACGCGCAATAGCCTCCTTCGGCATGCCGAACACCACCGAGGTTGCCTCGTCTTGGGCAATGGTCGATGCTCCGGATTGCTTCATCTCGGCAAGGCCGCGGGCTCCGTCATCGCCCATGCCCGTCATGATGATGCCAAGCGCATTCGCCCCCGCAAACCGCGCCGCTGACCGGAACAGCACGTCCACTGAGGGGCGATGGCGTGACACCAGCGGACCGTCCTTGACGGTAACGTAATATCGTGCGCCGCTGCGCTGCAGTAGCATGTGACTGTTGCCCGGGGCGATCAGCACGCGGCCGCGAATGACCGAGTCGCCATCCGCGGCCTCCTTCACTTCCATCGCGCAGAGACTGTCGAGCCGGCGCGCGAATGCCTCGGTGAATTTCTCCGGCATATGTTGAACGATGGCGATACCGGGGCAGTCTATCGGCAGCGCCTCCAGCACCACGCGGAGGGACTCCGTGCCGCCGGTGGATGCGCCAATACAGATCACGGTCTCGGTGGTGCGCGCCATCGAATGGCCAGCGATGGGGGCGGCGATCATGACATCAGCGGTCAGCTTCTGCTGTGGACCGGCCTTGCTCAGTGGCGCCCTGGCATTGCCATCGCTCGCGCGCGGCCTCACACGCACCCGGGCGCGTGCCGCTGCTTTCACCACGTCGCATATGCGGATGGCGGCCTCCTGGAAGAACTCCGGCAAGTCGACCCGGGGCTTCAGGATTATGTCGACTGCACCCGCTTCTAGCGCTTGCATCAACGTCGTCGATCCATCCTCGGTAAGTGACGAGCACATGACGACCGGAAGCGGGTGTTGCGCCATCAGCTTGCGTAGGAAGGTGATACCGTCCATGCGTGGCATTTCGACATCTAGGGTGATCACGTCCGGCGTCTCGTCCTGAATCCGGCGGGCGGCGACGAAAGGGTCCGATGCGGTCCCGATCACCTCGATCTCCGGGTCAGCCGTTAGGATCGTGGTCATCATCTGTCGAACCGTGGCGGAGTCGTCGATGATGAGGACGCGAACTCGATGTGACTTTTCTAACATGATGCGCCTATCTCCGGCGGAAAACGGTCGCGTCCACCGCTTCCAATGGTAGATTGAAGCCGCCGATTGTTTCAGAATGACCGAGAAACATGTAACCGCCTGGCCGCAAATGGTCGCTGAGCCGCTGAAGAACCCGTTCCTGGTTGGGCTTATCAAAGTAAATTAGGATGTTACGACAGAAAATCACGTCTATCTCACGATCCATCTGAAAGGGTGGCTCCATCAGATTGATGCGGCCGAACGACACCATGGCGCGTAACTCCGGCGCGATACGCACCGTCTTGTTCGCAGGGTCACGCGCTCGCATCACGTAATTGCGGCGCATGTCCGCCGGCACTGGTGCAATCATCGCCTCGGGGTAGATCCCCAGCACGGCCGTTTCCAGCACAGCTGTGGAGATATCGGTAGCAAAGATGCTGCTGCGCAGCCCAGCATGCCGCTGTTCCAAGTCGGCGAGCACCATCGCAAGCGTGTACGCTTCGGCGCCGATCGAACAGGCGGCACTCCAAGCCTTCAAAGGCTTTCCTCTCGTGGCGCGGCCGCACATTAATTCCGGCACAGCGTGCTCGGCGAGGTAGCGGAAGTGTTCAGGCTCTCGGAAGAAGTCGGTTTTGTTGGTTGTGATGGCGTTGATCAGTTCGATCGTCTCTGCTTCGAGACCGCCTTCGTCGAACAAATAGCTGCAGTAGTCCGACAGCGTCGCAAGTCCGGTTGCCCGCACCCGGCGACGCAGCCGTCCCTCGACCATGGTGACTTTGGTCGAGGGCATCTTGATGCCGCAACTGCCCTCGATAAACTGCGCCAAAAGACGGAAGTTCTTGTCGCTGATGTGGTCCAGGCGGCTGTTGCCGGTTGTTGCTGGCATCATGGGAGCCCCTGCCCTTACATCCGTACCCTCACATCCGCTCGAACTCCGCATCGCGGCTATCATTCCCGCCACTGGTAAGGCTCAGTGCAAAGCCGTTCAGCTTCTTTGCATTGGGCTTGCTGCGGGGTGGCGCCGCTTTGACGGCGCGCGGCTGCACTCGCGTGATCGTCGGAGCTACGATGGCGCGGCGATGCGGCACGGCAACCTTGAGCAGCTGGGCTGCCGGCGCCGTTACGCTTTCATTCGCCTCAAGGCGGAAGAAGGCGATGCTGGATTGCAGTTGCTCCGCTTGCGCCGAGAGCTCCTCCGAGGTGGCCGACATCTCCTCGGA
>CAXTCJ010000204.1:0-2367 GCA_964242215.1 uncultured Acetobacteraceae bacterium
TGCAGGACGAGTTAGGCCTGGCCTTGCTGTTCATCAGCCACGACCTGGCCATCGTGGAACACCTGACGCACCGGGTCGCGGTGATGTACCTCGGCAAGATCGTGGAGTTGGCCGATCGCCGCTCGCTGTTCGCCAACCCGCGCCATCCCTACACGCGCGCTCTGCTATCCGCCGTGCCGGTGCCGGACCCGTTGGCCAAGCGCGACCGGATCATCCTGAAGGGCGACGTTCCGAGCCCGATCAATCCACCGAAGGGCTGCAAGTTCAACACACGCTGCCCCTACGTGTTCGATCGCTGCCGGGTCGAGGAGCCGCTGCTGGTCGACAAGTCGCCGGGGCAGAAAGCAGCTTGCCACCTGGACCAGCTGCCAGAACTGAACCCACTGCCGTCCTGATGCGCAAGCCGCCCCGCGAGCGGGAAGGCATGCTTGAAGAATATAACGAGAGCACGCGGCTCGGAACGCAAATTGATGCGCAACATCGGTACTCGGGCCGGGCCGGCTATATCCGCCATGCGCAGAACACGACGTGGTGGGAACGCGTTCTCGGTGTTGCCGGCACTGCCGCTTTGTTTTTCTTCCTGGGTCATTGGTTGCTGGGCCATCTCGGCCTGCTCTGAGCGAACGCGCATCGGGCTTGACCGCGGTCATAGCGGCGGTGGTAGGGTCGCCGTGGAAACGCGGTCACTCCTCAAGGAGAGAACCGATCATGCAAGCATCTGACGCCCGGATCCGCCCATGAAGCGGCGGCATTTTATCGCGGGTGCGTCCGCGGGGCTCGCGCTGCCGTCGGTGGTGCGCGCCGCCAGTGCGACCACGCTCAAATTCATCCCACAGATCGACCTCGCCTTCCTCGATCCGCACTGGACGACGGCGAACGTCACGCGCGGGCACGGCTACATGGTGTTCGACACGCTGTATGGGCAGGACGGAACGTTCACCTCGTCGCCGCAGATGCTGCAGGGCCACGTCGTGGACAATGACGGCAAACAGTGGACTCTGACGCTGCGCGACGGGCTCATGTGGCACGATGGTACGCCGGTGCTGGCGCGGGATTGCGTTGCCAGCATCAAGCGCTGGGCGGCGCGCGACGCGTTCGGCGGTGCGTTGATGGCGGCGACGGATGAACTCTCGGCGCCCGATGACAAGACCATCCGGTTCCGACTGAACAAGCCGTTCCCGCTGCTTCCAGCCGCACTCGGCAAGCCGACCACGCCCTCGCCGGTGATGATGCCGGAGCGGTTGGCCAACACCGATCCGTTCAAGCAGATCACCGAGATGGTCGGCAGCGGCCCATTCCGCTTCGTAGCCAGCGAGCGGGTGCCTGGAGCCCGCAACGTCTACCAGAAGTTCGACAAATATGTGCCGCGGCAGGGTGGCACGCCGGATTGGACCGCCGGGCCGAAGATCGTCCATTTCGACCGGGTAGAGTGGACGACCATGCCCGACCCGGGCACTAAAGTCGGCGCACTGCAATCCGGCGAGCAGGATTGGTGGGAGAACCCGACGGCCGACCTGCTGCCGCTGCTGGCCCGGACGCGGGGCATCAAGGTCGCCACCACGAACCCAACTGGCAACGTCAACATGATGCGGCCGAATCACCTGCAGCCGCCGTTCAACAACCCCAAGGTGCTGCAGGCGCTGCTATGGGCCGTGGATCAGCCAGCCTGCATGGAGGCGATCGTCGGATCCGACTCGTCGATGTACTACACCCCACACGGCGTGTTCTGCCCGAAGACGCCGATGGCCAGCGATGTCGGCCTGGAACCGCTGACCGGCCCGCGCAACTACGCCAAGGCCAAGGAGATGATGAAGGCGGCGGGCTATGCCGGCGAGAAGGTCGTGATGCTGGTCGCCACCGACTATCCGCAGTTCAAGGCGATCTGCGATGTGATGGCCGATAGCATGAGCCAGGCCGGCATGACGGTGGATTACATCGCGACCGATTGGGGCACCATGCTGCAACGCCGTAACAACCGCGGACCGACGGATCAGGGCGGGTGGAGCTGCTTCGCCACGGGATGGGAAGGTGAGGACCACCTCAATCCGTCCAACCACTACGCGATGCGCGGCAATGGCGACGACGCGGCGGCTTGGCCCGGTTGGTGCGTCAGCAAGCCTCTGGAGGATTTGCGCAACGCCTGGTTCGACGCGCCGGATCTCGCCTCGCAGAAGAAGATCTGTGTGGATCTGCAGCGCCAGGCGATGCTCGACGTGCCGAGCATTCCGCTCGGCCAGTTCCAGTCACCGACCGCTTACAACACGCGGATCACCGGCGTGCTCAACGGCTTCGCCACCTTCTGGAACGTCCGTCCTACCTAAGTCGGGCCTACCTAAGTCGGGCCTACCTAAGTCGGGCCTACCTAAG
>CAXTCJ010000204.1:2467-7233 GCA_964242215.1 uncultured Acetobacteraceae bacterium
CGGGCCTACCTAAGTCGGGCCTACCTAAGTCGGCTCCACCTAAGTCGGGCTCACCTGAGGGCGGTCTCTGCTGCGCCTTGCGCCGGCGCAGATTTGCCCGCAGTGCTTCGGCTTCGCGTTCGCGCCGCGCGGCCAACTCGGCCCGCGCGCGCTCGGTCAACGCCGGACGCTCGGTTGTCACAGTTCGGGCAGCTCGCGCAGCACTGCATCCCGCACCTCCGAGGGCGCGGCGCCGAGCGCGTGGCGGATCGCGCGCATGTGGCGCCGGGCATCGTACAGCTGATCCATCAGCGACAGCACCGTTGGCAACGCGTCCTCATTCAGACTGAGGTCGTCGCGGAGTTCGACGATTAGCCGAACCCGGGCCACGTCGATCTCGCGGAACATCCAGGCGCCGGGCCGCCCGTCCGGCCGCACCCAGGCGAGTTCCACCCAGCGCGTGACATCGGCCAATTGCACGCCGGGCACCTGACCCGGCAGCATCTCGATCGTGATCATGCCCCCTCCGTCATGCCCTTGCGCGGATCCACCTCGGTTGTCGGCGTCCACTCCCGCAGGAACGCGGCGAGCGCGTCGTCGGCGTCAGGGACCACCAGTTTCAGCGTCACCAATTGGTCTCCCGCCGGCTTGCTGCCCCGCGCCGGCACGCCGCGACCGCGCAGCCGCAGTACGGTGCCGGTATCCGACCGCGGCGGGACGGTCATCGCGACGGTGCCCGTGACGGTCGGAATCGTCACCCGGCCGCCGAGCACAGCTTCTTTCAACGTCACCGGCAGGTCGACGTGGATGTCATCCCCCTCGAGGCGAAACACCTTGTGAGGACGGACCTGCACCGTGATCAGCGCGTCGCCGGGGGGGCCGCCATTGGCGCCGTCGTGACCCTGGCCGCGCAGGCGCAGCGTCTGCCCGTCTTCCATGCCCGGCGGCACCCGCACGTCCAGCGTCCGTCCGTCCGGCAGGGTCAGGCGCTGCTGTGCCCCGGTGATGGCGTCGACGAAATCCACGGCAAGGCTGTAGCTGGCATCCCGTCCCCGCATCGGACGGGTGCTCCTTTGATTAGCCTGCGCGAACAGATCGGCGAAGATGTCGCCCATTTCGGGCTCGCCGCCGCCGCCTCCGCCATAGCGCGCCCCGCCGAAGCCTTGGTCGGCGTAGGAGCGGTAGGTCGGCCGCTCCTGCCGCGGATCGCCGGCGGCATCGATCTCGCCCCGGTCGAAGCGCGCGCGCTTGTCG
Source organism: uncultured Acetobacteraceae bacterium (assembly GCA_964242215.1). Taxonomy (GTDB): domain Bacteria; phylum Pseudomonadota; class Alphaproteobacteria; order Acetobacterales; family Acetobacteraceae; genus LMUY01. The sequence continues at coordinate 3,701 of CAXTCJ010000204.1, forward strand.
GGGTCGGAGAGCAGGTCGTTGGCGGCGCCGATGTCCTTGAAACTGGCCTCGGCCGCCTTGTTCCCGGGATTGAGGTCCGGATGATGTTTCTTGGCGAGTTTTCGGTACGCTTTGCGGATGTCGTCCGCCGAAGCGTCCTTCGCCACGCCGAGTGTTTCGTAAGGATCCTTCATAGCCGCAACAGATGGCGTCCGACGGCGGCGGGATCAACCATTTTGGCACACCGGGCACCAATACAGCTTGCGCCCGGCCATCGGCTCCACCTGCACCGGGTTGCCGCAGATCCGGCACGGCTCGCCGGCGCGGTTGGCCACGTAGCTGCGCGCGTCCTTGCGCATGCGGCGGCCGACGACGGGGACACCGGGCGGGCGGTCCTTCGGCCGGGTGGTGACGATGGCGCCGTCGCGCACGCCGTCGCTCAGCAGGGCTTTGCTGTCCTTCCACAGCGCGGTCCATTGCGGTTTGGCGAGGTCTCGGCCCGGTTTGTGCGGGTCGATCCTGGCGCGGAACAGCAGCTCGGCCCGATAAATGTTGCCGATGCCGGCCACCACGTCCTGCTGCATCAGCAATTGCCCGATCGTGGTCCTGGACCGATGGATCGCGTCCCATGCCTTGCCGGGCCGCGCATCGGGGCGGAGCGGGTCGGGGCCGAGCTTGGCCGAAGCTGCATCCTTTTCGGAGGGGGACAGCAGTTCGCAGGCCGTTGGGCCGCTGAGGTCGGCGACGTTGGTGGCCGTCGTCAACCGCAACCGAACGGCGCCGCGCGGGGCAGGGGCGCCGTCCTCCCCGTCTTCGCCTGGCTTGCCGCGCCGGCCAAGGCCTTCCAGACCGGGGCCCGCGAACCGCCACATGCCGTACAGTCCCAGATGCACCCGCAACCAGACTGGCCCGGCGAAGCGGAGGAACATCTGCTTGCCCCACGCCTCCGCCTGCTCGAGCACCAAGCCGTCGAGTGTGGCGGCGCCGTCGGCGAAGCGGCCTTGCGGGCTGCTGGCATGCAGGGTGTGGCCGACGAACTGGGCGGTGAACGCGTTCGCGAGGCGGTGGACGGTGTGACCTTCGGGCGAAGCTGGCTCCTGGGTTTGTAGTTATTCACCGTCATGCCAGGGCTTGACCCTGGTATCTACGTCGTTCCGCAAACACCGGCCTAAACGGGCCGCATGCGGTGGTGCCAGTTACGCGTTTACGTCACCAGCCCGACCACGTGGGTACCAGGGTCAAGCCCTGGCATAACGGTATGCGTAGGACGGTGCGTTACACCACCTTTCGCTCCCGCAGTCCGGCGATCTGGCCGGCGTCGTAGCCCAGTTCGCCCAGCACTTCGTCGGTATGCTCGCCGAAAGCCGGCGTCGCCGTCTCCAGCTTGGCGGGGGTGCGGCTGAGCTTGATGGCCTGGCCCACCAGTTCCGTGCGCCCGAGCGTTGGGTGCTCCACGGCCTGCGCCATGCCCAGGTGCTTCACCTGTGGGTCGGCGAACACCTCGTTCATGGCGTAGATCGGGCCGCACGGAACCTCGGCCGCGTTCAGCCGCTCCACCCAGGCGGCAGAGCTGTCCGTGCGCGTGACCTCGGCGATGCGCTCGTTCAGCGCGGCGCGGTTGGCGGAGCGGGCCGGGCCAGTCTTGTAGTGGGGATCCTCGATCAGCTCGGGGAAGCCCATTGCCTTGCACAGCCGGGCATAGATCACGTCCCCGGCGGCGGCGATGTTGATGTGGCCGTCGGTGGTGGGGAACACGCCGGTCGGGATGCTGGTCGGGTGGTCATTGCCAGCCTGCTTGGGTACGTCGCCCTCCATCAAATAGCGGGCGGCTTGGAAGTCCATCATCGCGATCATCGAGCCGAGCAGACTGCTCTGCACCCACTGGCCCTCGCCGGACACCTCCCGTTCGAGCAACGCCGCCATGATGCCCTGGGCCGCGAATAAGCCGGCGCAGAGGTCGGCCACCGGGATGCCGGCACGCACCGGGCCGTGGCCGGGCAGGCCGGTGACGCTCATCAGCCCACCCATGCCCTGCGCGATCTGGTCGAAGCCGGGGCGCATGCGATACGGCCCGTCCTCGCCGAAACCGGAGATGCTGGCGTAGACCAGACGGGGGTTCACCGCGCGCATATCGGCATAGGCGATGCCGAGCCGGTCCTTCACGTCGGGGCGGAAATTCTCCACCATCACGTCGGACTGGGCTGCCAACTTGCGCAGGATCTCCTTCCCCTCCGGCGCCTTGAGGTCGAGCGTGATGCAGCGCTTGTTGCGGTGCAGGTTCTGGAAATCCGGCCCGAGCCGCGCCCCACCCATGCCGCCGTCGCCGCCCGGAGACTCGATCTTGATCACCTTCGCGCCGAAATCGGCGAATTGCCGAACGCAGGTGGGGCCCGCACGCACGCGGGTGAGATCGAGGATGCGGAAGCGGGACAACGCGCTCATGCAGGTGTTTTCCTGGTTTTATGCTCTGCCGCACCCTAGAAGCGCCGGACCATGACCGACAACATCTACACCACCATTCGTGATCGCGTGCTGACTGCCCTGCAGGCCGGCTATCCCGGGCTCGACCCGGCGTTGCTGGCCCGTGTGGAAGTCACCCCGACGCGCGACGCCGCCCACGGCGACATGGCTACCAATGCTGCGATGATCGCCGCCAAACCGACGCGCCAACCGCCCGCCGGCATCGCGGCGACGCTGGCGGCCGCACTGGCCGACGCGCCGGAGATCGCATCGGCCGAGCCCGCCGGCCCCGGGTTCGTGAACATCCGGCTGCACCCCGCCGCGTTGCTGGCCTGCATCCCCGCGATCCTGCAGGCGGGCGAGGCGTATGGCGCCAGCACGGCCGGGCAGGGGCGCCGGGTCAATGTGGAGTATGTGTCGGCCAACCCGACCGGGCCGATGCATGTCGGCCACTGCCGCGGTGCGGTGGTGGGCGACGCGTTGGCGAACCTGATGGCCAAGGCCGGGTATGCCGTCACCAAGGAATTCTACGTCAACGACGCCGGCAATCAGGTGGCGGCGCTCGCCTGGGCGGTCTACTGGCGCTACCTCCAGGCGCTCGGGACGACGCTGACCGAGGAGGCGTTCTCCGCCGCCGTCCCGGGTGGATTGCAGTATCGCGGCGACTACCTGGTGCCGATCGGGGCGGCGCTGGCGGCCAAGGGGGACGAGCTTGCCGGGCCGGGCCTGACGATTGCGCCGCCGGAACTGTGGCTGGATGCGGTCCGCGCCTTTGCGATCGAGCAGATGCTGGCCGGCATTCGGGAGGATCTCGACGCGCTCGGCATCCAGTTCGATCTGTTCAGCTCGGAACTGGCGCTGCTGCGGTCCGGCGCGCCCGATGCCGCCATCGCGCAACTGCAAGCGGACGGGCTGCTGTACCAGGGCACCCTGGAGCCGCCGAAAGGCAAGACGCCGGACGATTGGGAGCCGCGGGAGCAGACGCTGTTCCGCTCCACCCAGTTCGGCGACGACGTGGACCGGCCGCTGCGCAAATCCGACGGCAGCAACACGTATTTCGCCAACGACATCGCCTATCACGCCGCCAAGGCCGC
>CAXTCJ010000205.1:0-7212 GCA_964242215.1 uncultured Acetobacteraceae bacterium
GCCCGCACCGGGGCCTCTCGCAGGACAAGCTGCCGCTCCCCCTCGGCTTCTTCCAGTTCGTGCACAACGCACGCCGACGCGGCAAAGCCCTACTCGGATCCCTTGTTGCAGCCTGGTAGCATGACCCCGGCCTAACACCCCGGAACCCAACAAGAGCCATCGAGGATTGCAGATGAGCATGCGGTCGGCGTCGTCGAACAGGGCGAAGCCGATCTCAAACAGCGCGATCGCCTGCGACCGGATCCGCCACTGCCGCACATTCTCCGACGTCAGCGCCTCGTGCTCCCGCTGCGCCTCCTGCAAGACCCCCATCGCGCGCACGATCGAGCCGATGCCGTCCCGCGACGGTGGCGGCAAGTCGACCCCGGCCTTGCCGCTGGTGACGTCGTCGATCAGTTCCACCACGCTCTGCAACGGTCGCAGCAGTCAGCGCAAACCCAGTGCGCTCACCATGCCGCCGACCAATAGCATCGCGGCACCCCACTTCGCCCCGCCCAGCCACACCGCCGCGGCCACCGCGGCCACCGCGGCAACGACCAGGGTGGCGCAGATAACGAAGCAACGATCCGAGATCGATGAGCTGCGGCCGCCCGAACGGTAGAAGTCGGCGATCGTTATGCCGATCGGCGCCCGGCCGGCCTCAACGTATCAGACCCGAGGGACCGGGGCCGCCGCGTTCGAGCCGGTTGGACACCGTCCGGCACCGCGCACGGCGCAACGTCTCGGACGGACGCTCGCGAAACCGGCTGCTGTACGCCTTGATCAGGCGGCCGCCGTTGGTGAAGCCGTAGCGCCGGGCCAGCGCCTCGATCGACGTGTCCTCGGCCGCCTGCAGGGCGTCGTGCACGCATTGGAGGCGGATGGCCTGCAGCGACCGCGACGGCGTCGTCTCTCGGAAATGCCGATACACGTTGTTGAGCGTGCGGACGCTGCATCCAGCGGCTGCCGCGACGTTGGCCATCCGCAGCGTCTGCTCGGCATGCGCCTGCATGAAGGCCTCGGCGCGACGCAGGAACACGGGCGCTGGTGCCCCCGCCCGCGGCGCAAGCCGCTCGGAATAGCTGTGCCGGAGCCCGTGGAGTAGGGTCCGCGTGATAAGGTCCTTGAACGATGCAAGCGCCATGACGTTGGACGCCACACCATCGCGCCGGCTCGCTTCAGCGACGAACAGCTCGATCTGGGTGGCGAGGCTTGCGGCCAGACCCGAGCTCCAGTCGATGGTTTGGTGGAATTCGAGCGGCCGCCGCAGCTCGTCCTCGAGCATCGCCGACAAGGCGGTCTCGACGATGTCGGCCTCGATCCAGAGGCTGGTGCGCGTGTTGCCATCGCTGCCGAGCAGGCTGGTGCCGGCGTGTCCGCGCATCGCCACCCCGGCCGCGCCGCTGCCGACTGTCGTCGTGCGACCTTGCCGAACCAGCATGGAGCCGGCTTCGACCTTGGCGAACCAATACCGGTCCAGCCCGGCGCCGCCGATCGTCATCTCGGTCTGAAACCGGTCGACAATGCGCGTCACGTATATCCCTCCCGCGTGCACCCTGGAATGGGTCGAGATCGGCGGGGCGAGACGTTCGCGAAAGAGACGACGATCGTGCAGGAGATACTCTACCGCGGACAGGTCGGCCGGCAAACGATGTTTCAGCCGGCACGACGTGTCTAGGTCTCGTGGGTCGTCAACGACGATCAGCTCGCCCTGGTTTGGTGTGAACGCCTCCGAGAAGCGCGTCGGCATCACGGTCTGCCGACCGTGCTGGCTTTGGTCTGTAACAATTTGGCCTGCTCCACCGCTGCGAGTTCGTTTGACGGTCGCGAGTATGCGGACCGGGTCGCAACGAGCTGTGAGCTGCGCCACTGCGTTCAGGATTTTTTTGCTGCGTCGATTAATGGGACCGTCTAAAGCTTCGGCGGAAGCGGAGACGGTCGTGATACGTAAGCGGCTCGTGCAGAACGAGATGCCCGAGGTCCTGGTGCAGTTGTGCCGGAACCGCATTCTCGGCGGCATTGTGCCACAGGAGCTACGGGCCATGCTCGATGGCTCGTTGGTCGCCAGCGTTCCGGAGCGGGAAACCCTCTTCCATCAGGGTGACCACGGCCGGTCGGTGCTCGTCGTGCTCAGCGGTTTCGTCAAGCTCTCGCTCATGGCGGCGGGGCGAGAGGTAGTGCTGGAGATCTGCGGCGCCGACAGCATGTTCGGCGAACTGGCGGTGCTGAACGATTGGCCGCGACGCGCCGACGCGGTCGCGCTGGCCGACAGCGAGGTGCTTTCGATCGACGGGCCCGCGTTCCAATCCACGCTGGTGCGCTCGCCGGACGCGATGTTCGCGCTGCTCGGCGTGATGAGCCGGCGGCTGCGCAACGCGACCGAGCTGCTGATCGACGGCGCCTCCCTGCCCGGGCCGGCTCGGCTGGCCAAAGCGTTGTGCCAGCTCGTGGGGACTTACGGTTGGCCGGAGCTCGCCGGGCTGAAGCTGGACGTTAGCTTGTCGCAGCGGGAACTGGGCGGCATGACCGGGCTGTCGCGGGAGAGCATCAACAAGCAACTGGCAAGCTGGCGCGACTGTGGCTGGATCGAGTTGCCGCCGCGCCATATCGTGGTATGTGCCGTGGGCGCGTTGCGCGACCTGATCGACGACGCCGTGGCGGCTTGACGCCATCTCGGGCCAGGCGCTCCAGGTCGGCCGGAGGAGATTTTCATGCAGTGTCCGCAGTGTCAGGCCACCAGCGAACCGGGCAAGCGGTTCTGCAGCGATTGCGGCGCGCCGCTTTCCCAGGTGTGCCCCGCGTGCGGCGTGCAGGGCCCGCCGGGCAAGAAGTTCTGCGGCGATTGCGGCGCATCGTTCGCCGCCGCGCCGAGGCCGGCTGAACCGTCGCCGGCCGTCGTCGTGGCCAAACCCACGGCTGAACGGCGCTACATGACCATCCTGTTCTGCGATCTGGCCGGCTCGACCTCGCTGGCCGCCCAGCTCGAGCTCGAGGACGTGCGGGACGTGATCGCCGACTACCACCGCGTCGTGGCCGGGCTGATCAGCGAGGCCGGCGGGTTCCTCGCCCGATACGTCGGCGACGGTGTGCTCGCCTATTTCGGCTACCCGCATTCCTGCGAGGAAGATCCGGAACGGGCGGTGCGCGCGGGGTTGCTGATCGCCGAGGCGGTGGGGCAACTGATCACGCCCGCGGGCCCCGCCGGCGCGTTGCAGGTTCGGGTCGGGATCGCCACCGGGCTGGTCGTGGTCGGCGACATCGCCGACTCCGGCGCGGGCGAAACCCATGCCGTGGTCGGCGAGACGCCCAATCTGGCGGCCCGGCTGCAAGGCGTCGCCGCACGCGGGAGCGTCGTGATCGACCCGGCGACGCGACGCCTGATCGGTGGCCTGTTCGTTTGCGAGACGCTTGGCGCGACCGCGTTCAAGGGCGTCGACGAACCGATCGAGACATGGTGCGTGCAGGCGGAGAGCAAGGGCCGCAGCCGGTTTGAGGCGTTGCGCAACGAAACCACCGGTGCGTTGATCGGGCGAGAAGAGGAATTAGAATTCCTGCTTCGCCGCTGGCGCCGAGCGCTCGGCGGGACTGGCTGCGGCGTCCTGATCTCGGGCGAAGGCGGGCTCGGCAAGTCGCGCCTGGTCGATGCATTCGAGGCCGAGTTGGGCGAGAATGTAACGCGGTTGCACTGTTATTGCGCGCCGCATCATCAGGTGAGCCCCTATTATCCGTTGATCGCCTTTCTCGAACAGGCAGCCGGGTTCAAGCCGGGGGACGGAACCGGCGCCCAACTGGCCAAGCTCTTGGACCTGCCCGGCAGCGTCGGGCTGTCGGGCAGCACGGTGGGCGCGATGGCCGACCTGCTGTCCATCTCCGGCGATCGGCCGCAACTCTCGGCGCTCCGGCGCAAGGAGCAGATCATGGAAGCCCTGACCGGCTACATCGAGGCGGTCACGCGGCACGCGCCGACCCTCCTGTTGGTCGAGGATGCGCACTGGCTCGACCCCAGTACTGCCGAGCTGCTGGACATGGTGGTGGATCGGCTAGTCACGCTGCCGCTGCTGGTGATCGTGACATCGCGCCCGGAGTTCGAGCCGGCTTGGCTGGGCCATCCCGAGATGAGCTTGCTGGCGCTCAGGCGGCTCGACCGCGGGCAAGCATCGGCCATCGTGGCGGAGATCGCGGCCACGACCGGTTTGTCGCCGGAGGTGTGCGAGCGGATCGTCACCGGAGCCGATGGCGTGCCGCTTTTTATCGAGGAGTTGACCAAGGCGGTGGTGGAGAGCCAGCGCATCGCGCCAGGCCGTGACGCCAACAGGCTCTTGGTGCCGAGTAGCCTGCAGGCTTCGCTGATGGCCAGGCTGGACCGCCAACCGGCGGCCAAGGAGGTGGCGCAGGTCGGCTCGGTGATCGGCCGCAGCTTCGCCGAGTCGCTGCTGATGTCGGTCGCACAGATGCCCGTGGCTTTAGTGCAGCAGGGTTTCGAGGAGTTGATCGCATCCCGTATCGCCTCGCGTCGGGGCGAGTCGCCGAATGCGACATACACTTTCAAGCACGCCCTGGTTCAGGACGCGGCCTACGAGAGCATGCTGCGCGACCGTCGCATCGCGCTGCATGAGCGCGTGGCCGAGTTGCTCGGACGCCGCGAGCCGGGCGCGACGGAGGTGTCGCCCGAGCTGCTGGGCCATCACTATGCCGAGGCCAGGCGGACCGAAGAAGCGGTACGGCACTTCCTGCGCGCCGCCCAACGCTCGGCCGAGCGGTCGGCGCTGTCCGAAGCGCGGACCCATCTGCTGCGCGGGATTTCGCTCGCGGGGGAGTTGCCGCCCGGTCCGATCCGGCATCGATTGGAGGCCGAACTGCATTTGCTGCTCGGCAACGTGCAGATGTCGGCGCATGGGTTCGGATCGCCCGAGCATGGCAAAGCGTTCGCCCAGGCGGCGGCCGCGTGTCGTCGGCTGGAGCGAACCGACGCGAGCCACATCCGGTTCACCTTGCGGGCGCTCTACGGCGATTGGACCTGCAAGCTGCATCGGGGTGATCTGGCGGCGGCGCTGCCGGTCGCGAGCGAACTGCGCCAACTCGGACTGGAACAGATCGATCCGGAAACTCGCATGACCTGCGAGACGACATATGGTTTTACGCGGCTGCTGACCGGACATCTGGACGAAGCGGGCCAAATCTACGCGGCGGCGTTGTCGCTCGCTGCCGCACCCGCGACTGGGACGAGCGTGACCGATTTCGGCTTTGACGCCCTCGCCCTGCTGCAGGGCCAGGCCTCGCGCGCTCTCGCCTGCATGGGCCGCATTGAACAGGCCGAAGAGCAGGCGCAGCTGGCGCTGGCCACGGCGCGGCGCACCAAGCATCAGGCGACGCTGGCCATCACGCTGGCCGTCTGCGCCACCACCGCGTGGGTGCTGAACGACGTCGAGGCCACGGCCAGCCGGAGTGCCGCCCTCCTGGCGCTGGCCGCCGAGCACAGCTTCGCCTTCTGGGTCGCACGCGGCAACGGCTACGCGGGGTGGGCGGCCGCCGCGGGAGGGGCGGCCGAGCGCGGCGCGGCCATAGTGCGCGAGGGCCTGGACCTGCTGCAGAAGGCGGGTGTCACGCTCTATACGCCGGGCATGATGACCATGCTCGCCGACGCGTCTCTCGCCGCCGGCCGGCCCGATGCGGCGATGGCAGCGCTCGAAGCCGGGCTCGAGGTGGCTCATCGCACCGGCGAGAAATGGCTCGTCGCCGACCTGCATCGGCGCTGGGCGGAGATGAAGCTGCTGCAAACCAATGCGCGGTGCGAAGATGGGGTGGTCGAGACGGAACTGCTGCGGTCCATCGCACTCGCGCGGAGCCAAGGCGCGTGCCTGTTCGAGCTGCGCGCCGCGACCAGCCTGGCTCAGCTTTGGCAAGCGCAGGGCCGCACGGTGGAAGCCCTTCAGCTGCTCGGACCGATGCTGGACGCGTGCAGCGAGGGGTTCGACCAGCCTGACATGAAACGGGCCGAACTGGTCTTTCGCCAGCTTGCGCCTGCGACGTGAGCGCTGCTCAGCCCAGCGCCGCCATCAGCGCCAGGGCGTCGGCCCGCGCCGGACAGATCGTCATCAACATCTACAGTCCAGAGATCTCGAACACTTCGAGAACTTGCGGCTGCAACGCGCAGACTGCCAGCTTCTGTCCGGCCTGCCCGGCTCGTTTGGCCGCCTGTAGGACCAACCGGAGCCCGACGCTGGCGATGTAGGTCAAGCCGCTAAGGTCGAGGACGACCCCCTGCCCGGTCGCAAGCGCGTTTGCAACGACCGGCTCAAGGGGGACCGTCGCAAGTTTGGGGGTGCGGCGGCCAGTTGGCTATTTACGCGTCTGTTCTCTGACCGAGGGTGGATGCGTGGCCTGGATGTTGAGGTTGGTAAAGATCGGGGCTGCGGGCGAAGGGCCGTGCACGGACATCATGGAGGTCCATCGGACCGATGACCTCCACGACATCGCTGATCTTGGTCTGACTCTGGCCGAAGCGAAGCGGTTGCTGGCGCGTGTTCAGCAGGAGATCGTCGCCGTGCAGGCCAGGAACCGGTCGTGTCCCCGGACGTGGTGTAGGAGCGGCGCCGTCCGGCCCGCCGGAGCGACCGCCGTAGGTGTGCCTGGCATGGGCACTGGATTGGAGGTGAGAGTCCTTTGCGGGCGAGTTGGTAGCAACCGCGAGCCGGAGGCAACTGCATGCAGGGATATGCCGTCGTGAGACGCCTGCCCTGGCGCCGTGAGAGCATGCAGACTGGTGGGGGGCTGAGGCGATAGGGGTAGGATGCGGGCTCACGGGATGAGGCTGAGCTGGTGGCGAAGCTGGTGTGGCAGGTGAAGCTGTTCGCGGAACTTGAGCCCGGCGTGGTCACCGAGACCAAGCTCGCCAGCATTGAGCGCGACGCGCAGGCCAGTGTGGTGTGAATCAGCGGTGGGTTTCGGCGCTGATCAGCGCGACAAGACGTTGAAAAGTCCAGGCGTGGTCCAAAACCGGGTCACATGTGCAGCCGGGTTGGCGCTGCCGGGATGGGTGATGGCACCCTCGGGCTTTCATCGGTGGTGCGAGCATGGATCGAGGGGTTGGGGCGGCGGCGAGGCTGCCCGAGGGTGACCGCAAGGAGCTAGCCATTCAGGCGCTGGCGCGGTCGGAGGCGGTCAGCGCCCTGGCCGCTCGGCACGGGGTCAGCCGCAAGTTCGTCTACCAGCAAACGCATAAGGCCAGCACGG
>CAXTCJ010000206.1:0-7054 GCA_964242215.1 uncultured Acetobacteraceae bacterium
CCCTCAAGGGGAGAGGGCGTAGACGGCGTGCTTCAGGCGGCTTCGGGGTAGTCCACGTATCCCTCAGGTCCCTGGCTATACCAAGTGCGCACCACGTCGTTGGCGAGCGGGAGGCCCTCGGCGATGCGGCGCACCAGGTCGGGGTTGGCGATATACGGCCGGCCGAAGGCAATGGCATCGGCCTCTCCAGCCTCCACCGTCGCGGCGGCACGCGCCGGGCCGTAATCCGAGTTCAAGATCATCGGGCCGGTGAACGCCTTGCGCATCAGCGGCGCGATGGGCGGCCGGTCCCGCGTGCCGAACGTGCCGTTATCACCGGGTTCACGCATCTCGAGATAGGCGATACCGACCTGCTGCAACGCGGCGGCTGCGGCCTCGAACAGAGCCTCGGGATTGCTGTCATTACAGCCCTGGATGAGGCCATTGGGCGACAGACGTACGCCCGTGCGGTCAGCACCAATCGTCTCCGCGACTACGGTCGATACCTCGCGCAGCAGGCGGACCCGGTTTTCGATCGAGCCGCCGTAGGCATCGGTGCGGTGGTTGGTGCCGTCGCGCAGGAATTCGTCGATCAGGTAGCCATTCGCGGCGTGGATCTGCACCCCGTCGAACCCGGCCTCTATCGCGTTGCGGGCGGCGGTCCGGTAGTCGTTCAGCAGGCCGGGGATCTCGTCCAGGCGCAACGGCCGCGGCTCGCCATACGGCTTCTTGCCCTCGTAGGTATGGGCCTGGTCCGGGGCCGTGATCGCGGATGGCGCGACGGGCGGCTGGCCGCCCAGGAAGTCCGGATGCACCAGCCGGCCCATGTGCCAGATCTGGCAGACAATTCGGCCGCCGGCCGCGTGTACTGCGTCCGTAATCGGCTTCCAGCCAGCGACCTGCGCGGGGCTCCAGATGCCAGGTGCATAGGGCCAGCCGAGGCCCTGCTGGCTGATACCAGTGGCCTCGGTGAGGATCAGCCCGGCACTGGCGCGCTGGACGTAGTACTCGAGCATCATAGGCGTCGGCACGTGCTCACGCGTGGCACGGCCCCGGGTGAGCGGCGCCATGATAATGCGGTTAGGAGCGTGAATGGCGCCGAGACGGATGGGATCGAACAAAGACGGCATGGTTGGTCCCTTGCAGAGATGCGCACCCAACAACCCGGGGGCTGTTCGGTTGCAACTGCACAAGTTGCGTCGGCCACCCGCGGTTCAAGGCGTCTGAAACGAAACCGGCCCGCTCAGCTTGGCTGAGCGGGCCGGCAGACGTTACAACGCGCGGCTTACTCGGCCGCCTGGCGTCCCGCGATCTGCGGCGTCTCGACCTGCGCCGCCACACCACGCGCCTGGTCTCGCGTCGCGGCCACCTGCCGCAGCCGGTTCATCACTGAGCCGGTGCCCGCCGGGATCAAGCGTCCGACGATCACGTTCTCCTTCAGACCGTTCAGCGTATCGACCTTGCCCGCGGTGGCGGCCTCGGTCAGCACCCGCGTCGTCTCCTGGAAGGAGGCGGCGCTGATGAAGCTGTGGGTCTGCAGGCTGGCCTTTGTGATGCCCTGCAGCACCGGGGTCGCCTGCGCGATCCGGTCGTCCTTCTGCAGCTTGCCGTTTTCGTGGTCGAACTCCACGCGGTCCACCTGCTCGCCCGTCAGGAACGTCGTGTCGCCCGGGTCGGTGATCTCAACCTTCTGCAGCATCTGGCGGACGATCACCTCGATGTGCTTGTCGTTGATCTTCACGCCCTGCAGCCGGTAGACGTCCTGGATCTCGTTGACCAGGTAGTCACTCAGCGCCTCGACCCCGAGCACCTTCAGGATGTCATGCGGCACGCGCGGGCCGTCGACCAACGGGTCACCCCGGCGGACGAAGTCACCCTCCTGCACCGATACGTGCTTGCCCTTGGTGATCAGGTACTCGGTCTCCTCGCCGGTCTCGTCGTTCTTCACGATGATGCGGCGCTTGGCCTTGTAGTCCTTGCCGAACTCGACCCGGCCATCCGTCTCCGCGATGACCGCGTTGTCCTTCGGCCGGCGCGCCTCGAACAGCTCGGCCACACGCGGTAGACCACCGGTGATGTCGCGAGTCTTGCTGCCCTCGCGCGGGATTCGGGCCAGCACGTCGCCGGCATGCACCACAGCGCCATTCTCAACGGAAAGGATTGAGTCCGGGTTAAGGAAGTAGCGCGCCTCGGCCCCGTTCGGGAGCTTCAGCACCTCACCCTTCTCGTCCTTCAGCTGCAGACGGGGGCGCAGGTCGACGCCCTTGGTCATCTGCTTGTAGTCCACCACGACGCGCGAGCTAAGCCCGGTGACGTCGTCCACCTTCTCAACGATCGTCACGCCGTCCAGCATGTCGAGGTATTCGACGGTGCCGGCGCGCTCGGTGATGATCGGCAGGGTGTACGGATCCCACTCGGCCAGCTTGTCGCCGCGCTTCACGGCCTGGCCGTCGTCGGACAGCAGGCGCGCACCATACGGCACCCGGAAACGAGCCCGCTCCCGTCCCTTGTCGTCCGCCAGCACGATCTCGCAGTTGCGCGACATCACCACCTGGATCTTGGAGCTGTTCTCCACGACCACGCGGTTCTTGATCACGATCGTGCCATCGTGGCTGGCCTCCACGTTGGAGACCTCAGCGCCACGCTGGGCGGCGCCGCCGATGTGGAAGGTGCGCATGGTCAGCTGCGTGCCCGGCTCGCCGATCGACTGCGCGGCGATCACACCCACCGCCTCGCCGATGTTCACCGGGGTGCCGCGCGCCAGGTCCCGCCCGTAGCAGTGGGCACAGACGCCGACCGCAGCTTCGCAGGTGAGCACGGAGCGGATCTTCACCGCCTCCACGCCGGCCTTCTCGATCAGCTCCGCCTGGGTTTCCTCGATCAGCGTGTTGTTGGCCACCAGGACCGAACCGTTCGCCGGGTCGAGCACGTCCTCGGCCGTTGTGCGGCCCAGGGTGCGCTCGGACAAGCTCGCGACGACCTCGCCGCCATCCATCACTGGCTTGACGGTCAGGCCGCGCTCGGTGCCGCAATCATCCTCGTGAATGATGCAGTCCTGCGCCACGTCCACGAGACGCCGGGTCAGATAGCCGGAGTTCGCCGTCTTCAGCGCCGTGTCTGCCAGGCCCTTACGCGCGCCGTGGGTGGAGTTGAAATACTCCAACACGGTGAGGCCTTCCTTGAAGTTGGCGATGATCGGCTGCTCGATGATCTCGCCGGACGGCTTGGCCATCAGGCCGCGCATGCCCGCCAGCTGACGCATCTGTGCCGGCGATCCACGCGCACCGGAGTGCGACATCATCCACACCGAGTTCGTGGGCTTGCCGACCTCCTGCTTGCTGATCTCCTTCATCATGGCGCCCGCAACCTCGTCGGTGCAGCGCGACCAGCTGTCGACCACCTTGTTGTAGCGCTCGCCCGCCGTGATCAGACCGTCCTGATACTGCTGCTCGAACTCCTTGACCTCGTCCTTGGTCTTGCCGATCAGCTCCCACTTGTTGTCGGGGATGATCAGGTCGTCCTTGCCGAACGATAGACCGGCCTTGGCGGCCTGGCCGAAGCCGAGCCCCATCAGCCGGTCGGCGAAGATCACGCATTCCTTCTGGCCGCAGTGGCGATACACCGCGTCGATCACGTCCGAGACGTTCTTCTTGGTCAACTGACGGTTGATCAGGCTGAACGGTACGTTCGGATGCTTCGGCAGGATCTGCGCGATCAGCATCCGGCCCGGCGTGGTCACCACAATCGAGCGAGCGCGATTGCCCTCCGCGTCCACCGTATCGTAGCGGGCGCGAATCTTGTCGTGCAGATGGATCGCCTTCGCAGTCAGCGCGAACTCGATCTCGCCGATCGTGCCGAATGCCGGGCTCTTCTTCTCGTCCGCCTCACGCCACTCGGCCGTCTCGAGGCTCATGTAGTACAGCCCGAGCACGATGTCCTGCGACGGCACGATGATCGGCTTGCCGTTGGCAGGGCTCAGGATGTTGTTGGTCGACATCATCAGCACGCGCGCCTCGAGTTGCGCCTCCAGGCTGAGCGGCACGTGCACCGCCATCTGGTCACCGTCGAAGTCGGCGTTGAAAGCGGTGCAGACCAACGGGTGCAGCTGGATGGCCTTGCCTTCGATCAGCACCGGCTCGAACGCCTGGATGCCCAAGCGGTGCAACGTCGGTGCACGGTTCAGCATCACCGGGTGCTCGCGGATCACCTCCTCGAGGATGTCCCAAACCTCCGGACGCTCCTTCTCCACCATCCGCTTGGCGGCCTTGATGGTGGTGGCGTGGCCGTACTTCTCCAGCTTGGAGTAGATGAACGGCTTGAACAGCTCGAGCGCCATCTTCTTCGGCAGGCCGCACTGGTGCAGCTTCAGCTCCGGGCCCACCACGATGACAGACCGGCCCGAGTAGTCGACGCGCTTGCCGAGCAGGTTCTGACGGAAGCGGCCCTGCTTGCCCTTCAGCATGTCGGACAGGGACTTCAGCGGGCGCTTATTGGCACCCGTGATGGCGCGGCCACGACGACCGTTGTCGAACAGGGCGTCGACCGACTCCTGCAACATGCGCTTCTCGTTGCGCACGATGATGTCCGGCGCGCGCAGTTCGATCAGCCGCTTCAGGCGGTTGTTGCGGTTGATCACCCGGCGATACAGGTCGTTCAGGTCCGACGTCGCGAACCGGCCACCGTCCAGCGGCACCAACGGACGCAGCTCGGGCGGGATCACCGGAATCACGTCGAGGATCATCCAATCCGGACGCGCACCACTCTCGCCAAACGCCTCGATCAGCTTGAGACGCTTCACCAGTTTCTTGCGCTTCGCCTCGGAAGTCGTCTCCTTCAGCTCGGCACGCAGGCGGACCTTGTCGGCCTGGATGTCGATGCCGTGCAGGATCGTCTTGATCGCCTCGGCGCCGATGCCGTAGCGGAACTCCTCGCCGAACTCGTCCTGCTTGGCTTCCAGCGAGTCCTCAGTGAGGAGCTGGTGCATTTTGAGGTCCGTGGTGCCCGGATCGAGCACAACGTAGCTCTCGAAATACAATATCTTCTCGAGCTCCTTCAGCGTCAGATCGACCATCAGGCCGATGCGGCTCGGGAGGCTCTTGAGGAACCAGATGTGGGCGACCGGCGAGGCGAGCTCGATGTGGCCCATGCGCTCGCGGCGGACCTTCTGCAGCGTGACTTCAACGCCGCACTTCTCGCAGATGATGCCGCGGAACTTCATGCGCTTATACTTGCCGCACAGGCACTCGTAGTCCTTGATCGGGCCGAAGATGCGGGCGCAGAACAGGCCGTCCCGCTCCGGCTTGAAGGTGCGGTAGTTGATGGTCTCCGGCTTCTTGATCTCGCCGTAAGACCACGAGCGGATCTGCTCCGGCGAGGCCATCTGGATCCGGATCTGGTCGAAGGTCGCGGCCGTGCCAGCTTGGCCGAGGATCTTCATGAGTTCGTTCATGCGAAACTCCTAAGGAAGGCCAGGGCGCTGCCCTGGACCCGGCAAAGGGCAGTCGCCCTCTGCAATCCCATAACAGGTGTCCAGAGGACGACTGTCCTCTGGTGGGGGTGAAGGGGGCAGCGCCCCCTTCCGCTACGCAACAGTGTCGAGGTCCACGTTGAGGCCCAAAGACTTCAGCTCCTTGACCAGCACGTTGAAGCTCTCCGGAATACCGGCCTCGAAGTTATCCTGCTCGCGCACGATCGCCTCGTAGACCTTGGTCCGGCCGGACACGTCGTCCGACTTCACCGTCAGCATCTCCTGCAACGTGTAGGCCGCGCCGTATGCCTCGAGCGCCCAGACCTCCATTTCGCCGAAGCGCTGACCACCGAACTGCGCCTTACCACCGAGCGGCTGCTGGGTGACGAGCGAGTACGGCCCGATCGACCGTGCATGGATCTTGTCGTCAACCAGGTGGTGCAGCTTCAGCATATAAATGTATCCGACCGTCACCTTGCGCTCGAAGATCTCCCCCGTGCGCCCGTCGGTTAGCGACACCTGACCGGATGTCGCCAGCCCGGCCTTGGTCAACATGCCCTCGATGTCGGACATCCGCGCCCCGTCGAACACCGGCGTGGCAATGGGGATGCCCTTCTTCAAGTTGTCGGACAGCTCGAGCAGCTGATCGTTGTTCATCGGCTCGATCTGCTCAGCAAACTCCTGCTCGCCGTAGATGTCCTTCAACATGTCCAGCAAGGCCTGCCGCTGTTGACCCGTGCGACGATACTCCTCCACCAACTCGCCGACCTGGCGGCCGAGGTTGGCGCAGGCCCAGCCGAGATGGGTCTCCAGGATCTGCCCCACGTTCATCCGGCTCGGCACGCCGAGCGGGTTGAGCACGAGGTCCACCGGCGTGCCGTCCTCGAGGAACGGCATGTCCTCCAGCGGCGTCACGCGGGACACGACACCCTTGTTGCCGTGGCGGCCGGCCATCTTGTCGCCCGGCTGCAGCTTGCGCTTCACCGCGACGAACACCTTGACCATCTTCATCACGCCGGGTGGCAGTTCGTCGCCACGCTGCAGCTTCTCGACCTTGCTGTCGAAGCGGGCGGTGATCTTGCCCACCGCAGCGTCGAACTCGCGCTTCAGCGTCTCGATTTCGGCCATAACGGCGTCGCTGCTGACGGCGATGTTGCGCCACGAGCCGCGGCTGTGCTCGGCCAGCACCTCGGTGGTTAGCTCGGTGCCGGCCTTGATGCCCTTGAACCCGCCGGCGGCCGGGTGACCGATCAGCTTCTCCTGCAGGCGGTTCAGGAACGAGCGCTCCTGGATCGCCCGCTCGTCGTCACGGTCCTTGGCGAGACGCTCGATCTCCGACCGCTCGATCGCCATCGCGCGCTCGTCCTTGTCAACGCCACGGCGGCTGAACACGCGCACGTCCACGATCGTGCCCGTCACACCCGGCGGGAGCTTCAGCGACGTATCGCGCACGTCGGACGCCTTCTCGCCGAAGATGGCCCGCAGGAGCTTTTCTTCCGGGGTCATCGGGCTCTCACCCTTCGGCGTGACCTTGCCGACCAGGATATCGCCCGGGTTCACTTCGGCGCCGACGTAGACGATGCCCGCTTCGTCCAGGTTCTTCAGCGA
>CAXTCJ010000207.1:0-7026 GCA_964242215.1 uncultured Acetobacteraceae bacterium
CGCTTCGCGCGGTCCCCCTCCCCCTTAAAAGGGGGAGGATGTTTGAATTCAGTGCGCCTGCACCATAACCGCGCTCGGCACCGGTTCCAGCCCAGGCATCGAGGCAACCGCCGGGCGCGCGGCAACCAGGTGTTTGGACAACAGCCGCTCCAGCCAGTTGCACACGCGGCTGATCGCCTCCGTGATCGCCAGATACATGATGGCCGCATACAAATAGACAGTGAAGTCGAACGTGCGCGCGAACACGAAGCGCGTTTGGCCCATCAGATCCAGAAGCGTGACGATCGCCGCCAACGCACTGGCCTTCACCATGCCGATCAACTCGTTGCCGAACGGCCGCAACGCCACCAGCATCGCCTGCGGCAACACCACGTGACGCGCGATGCGGTAGCGTGACAGCCCGAGCGCCTGGGCCGCCTGAATTTGGCCCTTCGGCACCGACTGGATCGCGCCGCGCATGATCTCGCCCTGATACGCCCCGGTGTTCAGCGCAAAGGCGAAGATGCAGCAGTTGAACGCCTCGCGGAAGAACCACCAGAGCCCGATCGAGCTAAGGAACGGCCTAATCTCGCCGGCGCCGTAGTACACCAGATACAGCTGGCACAGCAGCGGAGTGCCGCGGAAGAACGTCACGTAGCCAAGCGCCAACCAGCGCACGACGGGGTTGCGCGCGACCCGCGCCCGGGCCAGCGGATACGACAGCAGGAAGCCGATGGCGCACGAGATCAGCACCGTCTCCGCCGTCACCTGCAAGCCGAGCAGCAGGCGTTGGCCATAGCTGGCCAACAGCTCCGGGTCCGCCAGCCCGGTGAGGAACGCCATCATGCGAAGCCTCGATTAGCGCGGCGTTCCAGCACGCCCTGCACGCCGCCCGCCGCGATGCTGAACACGAGGTAGATCATCGCCGCGGCCCCGTAGAACAAGATCGGTCGGAGCGTCGCGTGCGCCGCCTCGGCCGCCGCACGGAGCAGGTCGCTGACGGCGAGTGTGGAGATCAGCGACGTGTCCTTCAGTAGGATCGTCCAAAGATTGCCGAGCCCCGGCAGAGCGATCCGCCCCACTTGCGGCATCACGACCAGGCGGAACACCAGCCGGCCATCGAGCCCGAGGGATCGTGCGGCTTCCTTCTGCCCGCCGGGCACCGCTCGGAGCGCTGCGACCCAGACCTCGCTGGAATACGCAGCCATCACAACCGACAGCGCGATGACCCCGGCGGCGAACGCGTTCATGTCGATGCGCCAGTCCGGCCCGAGCAACTGCGCGACATCGTTGAGCAGCGCCTGCAGCCCGAAATACACGATGAACAGCGCGAGCAGGTCGGGGATGCCGCGGAAGAACGTCGTGTAGGCGTCACACGCGACCCGCAGCACACGGTTGCGAGACAGTTTCAGCACTGCGAGCAGCAGCCCGCCGCCGAAGCCGAACGGCACCGCAGTCAAAGCCAGCAGGATGGTGACGAGGCTGCCCTTCAGCAGCAGCTCGCCCCAGCCATCGGCACCGAAGAGTAGGCTGAACCAACCCATTCCCAGCGCCCTCCGTTCGACCCAGCGTAAGGTGCGCCCTATTGCTTGGCGCTAATGTCCATCTTGAAATACTGGTCCGACAGCTTCTTGAAGCTGCCATCGGCCTGCGCCTCGCCGATTGCCTTGTTGAACATGGCGGCGAGGTCGGTGTCGTCCGGCCGGAACGCGGCACCGACGCCGGGCCCGAACACATCCGGGTCACGCGCGATCTTGGACACGATCCGGCAGCAGCCCGGGTTCTTGTCGATGAACTTCTCGCTGACGAGGATGTCGCTTACCACATAGTCGGTACGTCCGCTGGCCAGGTCCGCAAACGGCTCGTCGCCGCCCGGATACAGCTTCACGTCGATGCCCTTGTAGTTCTTGTCCAGATAGTTGGCGAAGGTGGTGGAGGACTGCGTGCCCACCGTCTTGCCCTTCAGCGCGGCCAGCGACGTGTCGTCGCTTTTGTTGCCGGCCGTGGTGACCCAGACGGGTGAGGTCGCGTAGTACACGTCGGAGAACAGCACCCGCTTGGCGCGCGGCGGCGTCTCGTTCATCGATGACAGGATCACGTCGAACTTGCCGGACAGCAGGGCCGGAATGATGCCGTCCCAATCCTGGTTCTGGAACGTGCAGGTCACGTGCATCTTGCTGCACAGATTATTGGCGTAATCGACTTCCCAGCCGACGATCTGGCCCTTGGGATCGACGCTCTCGAACGGCGGATAAGTCGCGTCCATGCCGACGCGGACGGTCTTCCAATCTTTCGCCTGGGCGCCAGCCGCCGACAAGCCGATCGCCAGGCCAACCGCCGCCAATACTGTCTTGATCTTCATCGTCCACTCCGATTGCCCATGGGCGCCATGGTGCTAATTCAGCAATAAGCGTGCCAATAACCGCGGCGACCCGAATTGGCGCCCGCCGTCAACCCGTGGGGTTTTGAAGCGCATCCAACCGGTTGACGGGCCGAACCCACTCTGCGAAGTGCTGGACACCGACTTCGGCAAGCGCCGCTGGACGACCCGTTCAGCAACGAGGATTGGCAGGGATCACCGGATGACCGTTTCGCCCCGCCTGCTCCGCTCCGCCTTTGGCACGTATGCCACTGGGGTCACCATCATCACCACGCTCGATCCCCAGGGCGGGGATGCCGGGCTGACCGCCAACAGCTTCAGTTCGGTGTCGCTCGAGCCGCCGCTGCTGCTGTGGAGCCTGGCGCGCAATGCGAACAGTTTTGCCGCCTTCATGGCGTGCGAAGGCTTCGCGGTGCACGTGCTGTCGGCCGACCAGCAGCCGCTGTCCGACCGTTTCGCCAAGAAGGACGACAACAAGTTCGCGGGGCTCGATATCGCCCGTGGGATGTACGGGGTTCCCATGCTGGAGGGATGTGCCGCGCGTTTCCAATGCCGGACCTATGCCCGGCACGATGCCGGCGACCACGTGATCTTCCTTGGCCAGGTAGAAGAATTCGAGCACTCCGAACTCCACCCGTTGTTGTATCACGGCGGGCGGTATTCGCGCCTCGCCCCCATGGCCGAGGGCTGACCGCGCTTTACCGCCGACACACCATCGTGCAAGGGTCGAACGCACGTTGGACTGGAGAGTACGGTGAAGATCGCAGTCCTGGGCGGGGGTAACGGCGCGTTCGCTGCGGCGGCCGACCTCACACTCGCCGGACATGACATCCGCCTGTATCGCCGCAGCGAGGCCGACGCCGAAGCCCATCGAGCCGCGGGCGGTACGATCGACCTGATCGACCACACTGGCACGCGCACGGCACGGCCCACCCGCATCACCGCCGACCTGGCCGAAGCGATCGAGGACGCGGCCCTGGTGCTCTGCCCGATGCCCGCCACTGGCCACCCTGCCCTCGCCCAGGCGCTCGGCCCGCTGCTGCGCCCCGGGCAAGTCGTATTCCTGACGCCGGGCAGCTTCGGTACAGTGCTGATCGCCCGCGCCACGGTGGCTCGGAATGTCATCTTCGCCGAAACCGGAACGCTGCCCTGGCTCGCCCGCAAGCAGGGCGCCACCGCGGTCCGCATCTCCGGCCGGGGCAAGCGGCTTCCCACCGGGGTCTACCCGCTGCGCCTCGCCGACCCGGCGATGACGGTGCTGTCGGAGGCGTTTCCCGGCGCGATCGAGCCGTGCGGGGACGTGTTGTCGGGCGCGCTGATGAATGCCGGGCCGATCATTCATCCGCCGTTGATCACGATGAACGCCGGGCCGATCGAGCATTTCCCGCAGTGGGACATCCACAAGGAAGGCACGCAGCCTGCGATCCGCCGCGTAACCGACCAACTCGACGCGGAGCGCATCGCGGTGCGCGAGGCGCTTGGTTACGGGCCGCCACATTTCCCGTTGGCAGACCACTATGCGACGGACGGCGAGGAGTGGATGTACGGCCGCAGTGCGCACGAGAAGCTGACCGACTCCGGCGATTGGAGCGAGCGGCTCATCCTAGGCGAACACCGCTACATGCTGGAGGACACTCGCATCGGCCTGTCGTTCCTCTGCTCGGTGGCGGCGCTCGCGGAGGTCCCGGTGCCGCTCGCCCATGCCTTCATGGCGATCGGCGGCGCGATCGTGGGGGAGGACTTCATGCAGACCGGCCGCACGCTCGAAGGTATCGGGTTCCGCGGCCTGAGCCTCGCCGGCATGCAGGCTCTGCTGCTGAACGGGCGCGCATGACCACTGCGCCGCTTGCAATCGCAAGCCTGGGTGCCGGCCGCATGGGGCGCGGCATCGCCGTGGTGTTCGCGTTCGCCGGCCACGATGTTGTGCTGGTGGACGCCAAGCCGCGCG
The DNA here is from genome assembly GCA_964242215.1 of uncultured Acetobacteraceae bacterium. GTDB lineage: Bacteria > Pseudomonadota > Alphaproteobacteria > Acetobacterales > Acetobacteraceae > LMUY01. The sequence goes on from CAXTCJ010000207.1 coordinate 4,308, forward strand.
ACCCTGCTGCGTTCGCCGCTCTCGCCTCCGAAACGGCGGCGGAAATCACCGGCACACTCGGTATGATGGCGCGCATCGGCCTGATGCAGCCGGACGACGTGGCGCCCCTCGCCGCCCGCGTCCGGACGCTGCCCTATCACGAGGCCGGCCCCGCGCTCGCCGCCGCCGCGATCATCTTTGAGGGCGTCCCGGAAGTGTTGGCGGTCAAGCTGGAGGCACTGGCCTGGGCATCTGGACTGGCCGCGCCGGATGCGATCATCGCCTCCACGACCTCGACCATCCTAGTGGACGAATTGTCCCCCGCCGTGCAGCACCCCGGCCGATTCCTCAACGCGCACTGGCTGAACCCGGCGTTCCTGATGCCGCTGGTCGAGTTGCAGGCCGGAGCGCAAACCGACCCGGCGGTCACCGCCCGTCTCACGGCCCTGTTGGAGGCGATGGGCAAGGTCCCCGTCCCCTGCGCCGCGCGGCCGGGCTACATCGTGCCCCGCATCCAGATGCTGGCGATGAACGAGGCCGCCCGAATGGTGGAGGAAGGCGTCGCAACGGCCGCCGACATCGACCGCGCCGTGCGCTACGGCTTCGGTTTCCGCTTCGCCGTGCTCGGGTTGCTGGAGTTCATCGACTGGGGTGGTGGGGATATTCTGCACTACGCCAGCGAATACCTGACCAAGGCGCTGGACCATCCGCGCTACGAGGCGCCGCCGGTGATCGCACGCAACATGGCCGAGGGCCGGATCGGGATGAAAACTGGGCGCGGCTTCCTGGACTATTCCGGGGTAGATCTAGATGCCTACCGCGAAGGCCGACTTTCCGCGTTCGCCGACCTGCTACGGGGAATGGGCTTAGCCCGTGCGCCGCTGCTTACTACTCCCCCGCCCCTTGAGGGAGGGGGCCGGGGGGAGGGTTAGCCATAACTCGAACCAATGCGTTAGGCGCACTCCAGGTCAGGGATAGTGCCGTGGCCTACCCCTCCCCTAGCCCCTCCCTCAAGGGAAGGGGGATAGGAAGCTACTTGATCTTGGCTTCCTTGAACGCGACGTGCTTGCGGGCAACCGGGTCGTACTTCTTCAGTTCGAGCTTGCCGGTCGCGGAGCGGGCGTTCTTCTTCGTCACATAGAAAAAGCCGGTGTCGGCGGTCGAGACTAGGCGGATCTGGACGGTATTGGACTTGGCCATCGTACTTCTCTTGCAAGGGCGGGCGCGCGCCGGAGAGCGGGAAAATGCGCATGCCGGGCCGCCGGGTCAAGGAAAAGCTTACGAGCGGCGCGCGATCAGGGCGATGGACTCGACCACCTCCGTCACCCAACCATCCTGCGCGACGCCATCCGCCAGCTTTCGAACGGCATCGGACAACCGGTTCGCCCCGTCATCGCCCAGCCGGGCCCGTGTGGTGGTGGACATGGACAACGCCCGATGCACCAGGTCGGCCGGTGCCACGCGGTGACGCTCGATGACCCCGACCCGGTGCAAATCGCTGAACGGCGAGTCTAGCAGCACCCCCTCGTGCCGCACCCAACCGGGTTTGCGCCAGGCCGAACGCTGGCCGTCACCCAGGGTCTGCTCGAGCAGCGCCTGGTACTCGGTGCGCCAGGCATTGTCCGGCACGTCGAGATGGCTCACCTGCAACAACACGAGCGCCCCGCTCGGCTCGATCAGCCCGTCCAGCGTGCGGGCCGCGGCCGCGCGGTCCATCCAGTGGAAGGCCCGCCCGATCGTCACCAGTCGGAACGGGCCCATCTCCGGGCTTAAGTCGTGGGCAGCCCCCTGCCGGAACGAGACGTCAAGGCCAGCCGCCTTGGCCCGCGCCTCCGCCACCGCGAGCATCTCCGGCTCCGGATCCATGCCCAACGCGCCGGCGACGTAGGGCCTGAACGCCATCGCCAACTGGCCCGGGCCGCAGCCGAGGTCGAGCAACTGCCCGGACCCGTCCAGGCCACACAGTGCGGCAAGCGTCGTGATCAGCGCCGGCGCATAGGTTGGGCGACCCTGCAGGTAGTGGGCCGCGGCCGAGCGAAACCGGGCCGGTTCGAACGGGATGGGGGTGATCATGCCGATTGCCGCAGCACGCGCAGCACCGCCTCGCCGTAACGGTCCAACTTGGACGCGCCGACGCCCTTGATCAGGCCGAGATCGTCCAGCGTGCGCGGCTGCACGACGGCGAGATCGCGCAGCACCGCGTCATGGAAGATCACATACGGCGGCACCGACTGCGCCTTGGCCTCGGTCGAACGCCACGCACGCAGGGCCTCGAACGGGCCGGACGGCGCCTCGGGCTGGTCGCCAACCGGCTTGGCCGCGGCACGACTGCGGGTGCGCGGCCCGGCGATCGGATCGGGCGGGTCTTCGCGGAGCATCAACGTCTCCTCGCCGCGCAGGATCGGGCGGGCCCGGTCGGTCACCAAGGCAAGACCGGCCCGGTCCCCTTCGCCGCGGCGGAGCGCGCCGATCGCCACCAGTTGGCGGATCACGCCGCGCCAAAACCCGTCGCTCTGGTCCGCGCCGGCGCCGTAGGTGGGCAGGCGGTCGTGGTTGTGCTTCTCCACCATGGGGGTGCGCTCGCCGCGCAGCACGGCGGTGATGTGCATGGCGCCGAACATCTGGCCGGTGCGGTAGATCGCCGACAGCACCTTCTGCGCCGCCACCGTGCCGTCGAAGAGCCGGGCCGGGCTGGAGCAGCTGTCGCAGTGGCCACAGGGGCCCGGCAACTCCTCGCCGA
>CAXTCJ010000208.1:0-7020 GCA_964242215.1 uncultured Acetobacteraceae bacterium
CCGCAGGCGGGAGAGGGAGAAGAAGCATGACCCGCAAATCCCTGGCCTTCTACGGCTCCTCCCTGCTGTCGTCCTACTGGAACGGCGCCGCGACCTACTACCGTGGCATCCTCTCCGCCCTGCACCCACTGGGATGGGACATCACCTTCTACGAGCCGGACGCGTTCGACCGCCAAAGCCACCGCGACATCGACCCGCCCGACTACGCCCGCTCGGTGGTCTACCCAGCCACCCCGGATGGCCTCGCCAGCGCCCTCGCCCAAGCCGACAAGGCCGACGTGGTGGTGAAGGCCAGCGGCGTCGGCGTGTTCGACGACGAACTGATCACCGGCATCGTCGCCCATGCCCGGCCCGGCGCGCACAAGATCTTCTGGGACGTCGACGCCCCCGCGACCCTCGCCGCCATCACGCCCGACCCGGCCTGCCCGCTGCGCCAGGCGCTGCCGTATCTCGACATGGTGCTCACCTACGGCGGCGGCCCGCCCGTGGTCGCCGCCTACACCGCCCTCGGCGCGCGGGCCTGCACGCCGATCTACAATGCGCTCGACCCGGCCACCCACCATCCCGTGCCGCCCGACGCCCGGTTCACCGCCGATCTCGGCTTCCTCGCCAACCGCCTGCCGGATCGCGAGGCACGGGTGGAGGCGTTCTTCCTGCAACCCGCCGCCGGCCTGCCAGGGCGCTCGTTCCTGCTGGGCGGCCTCGGCTGGGACGATAAGGGCATGCCGCCCAACGTCCGCCGCATCGGCCACACCCCGACCGCCGACCACAACGCCTTCAACTGCACCCCCTTGGCCGTGCTGAACGTGGCCCGGGACAGCATGGCGGCGGTCGGCTTCTCCCCGGCTACCCGCGTGTTCGAGGCTGCCGGGGCGGGCGCCTGCCTGATCACCGACGCCTGGGAAGGGCTGGAGCTGTTCCTGGCCCCGGGTGAGGAAGTGCTGGTGGCCCGTGACGGTGCCGACGTGGCGGACCACCTCGCCGCCCTGACGCCGGAGCGAGCTCGCGCCATCGGGGCTGCGGCGCTGCGCCGGGTGCTGGCGGACCACACCTATACGATGCGGGCGGTCATCGTGGACCGGCTGCTGCGCGGGGCATGAAGCGCGGCTTCGACGGCATACAGGGCCTGCGCGCCCTGGCCGCCGCTTCGGTCGCCTTCCTCCACATCGCCGACGAGGCCGGAGCCTTGGTGCAGACGCCGGGTCACTCCCCGTATGGCTGGATCGACGCCCTGCCGCTCGAGGCCGGGGTGGACCTGTTTTTCGTCATCTCCGGCTTCGTCATGGTGTGGTCGTCGTGGGATGCGTTCGGCGCCGCCCGGTCCGTCGCGCCGTTCGTCTGGCGCCGGGTATTGCGGATCGTACCTATATACTGGCTGCTGTCAGCGGCCACGGTCGCCGTCGCCATCGTAGCGCCCGGATCGGTCAGCGACGGATTGCGCGACGGCTTGGGCTACGTCGCCGCCTCCTTTGCCTTCGTGCCGTGGCGTCGCGCGGACGGCTTCGTGCAACCGGTGCTCCGGCTCGGCTGGACGTTGGAATACGAGATGCTGTTCTACGCGCTGATGGCGTGCGCCCTGCCGTTGCGGCGCCGGGCGGCGCTCCCGGCATTGCTCGTGGTGCTGTGCCTGCTCGTGCTCGCCGGCCAGACGGTGGCGTTCGCGTCGATACCGCTCGCCTTCTGGACCGACCCGATCGTGCTGGAATTCGCCCTCGGCATGCTGGTCGCCATCGCTGCCCGGCGCGGGTGGCGAGCGGGCTGGATCGGCCCCTCACTCCTGCTGGTCAGCCTGGCCGCCGTTTTCCTGCTCCCCGCCTGGCTCCACGAAGCGGCCCGCCCGCTCGTCCGCGGCATCCCGGCGGCGCTGCTGGTGTTCTGCGCCCTGTCCTGGAGCAGGCTGCCCAACTGGCTGATACTGCTGGGAGATTCGTCCTACGCGCTGTATCTGGTGCACCCGTTTCCCATGCGGGCCATGCGCGTTGCGCTGGCACGTCTGCCGCTACCGGGTGACGCGGCCGTTCCGCTCTATCTCGTCACCACCATCATAGCCTGCGCGATACTGGCCGTGGCGCTTCACTTGGTGGTGGAGCAGCCCATCCTTCGCTGGGGCCGAGGCGTCGCGCTGAGCGGCGGTCGGGACGCCGCCGTTCGATAGCCTGCCTGCAACCAAGCCTGATCGAAAACCGTTGCATCGGACGTTTCTACAGGAGCTTCGTTATGCGAATTCTACAGGTCGCGCTGATGGCTGGGCTGCTTTCGTCTCCCGCCTTCGCGCAGGATGTCGTCACCATCCAACCCGCGCACCCGGCCGCGGCGGCAAACGACTATCATGGCGCACAAGTGCATTCCCGTGACGCTCACATTGACGCCCACAGGGCAGCGCGCGACGAACACGCGGCGCGTGTCGATGCGGCGCATGGCGCTTACGGCGCCGCTGCCGCCGAGCAGAACGCTGCCCGCAGTGCCTCGCATGCCGGCCAGGTCCAGAGCAACGTTGCCCGGCACGACGCCGCCGCTGGCAATCAGCAGTCCACCACGACGATCCGGGTTACCCAGTAGACGTCTAGCGCGCAACGATGCTGATCGCGGCGCCGGCCATGACGACGCTGCTGCCGCGATTGGCGAGCCGGACGGCTCGCTTCGAGGTTAGCAGCCGTCGAGCCCGCGCCGCGGCCAGCGCGTAGCTCGTCAGGACCGTCGACGCGATCGCGACGATGATGAGCGCCAACTCGGCAAACCCGAACGGGGTCAGCGTCCCGAGATCCACCACCGTCGGCAGCAGTGCGAGGAAGAACACGATCACCTTCGGATTGCCGAGGTTGATCGCGAGCCCGGTAAGGAACAGCCTGACACGGCCGTCGGCCCCTGCCGGTGCATCACTCACAGCTTTGACCGGTGCCGTCCAAAGCTTCACCGCGAGATACAGCAGATAGGCGGCGCCGGCATACCGGATGACGATGAATACGGTCGCGAACGTGGTTGCGAGCACCGCCAGACCGGTGGCGGCGACGGTGAACCACAGCAGCGACCCGGTGATGAACCCCGCGATGAATGACGGCGTGCCCGGTGTGCCCCGGGCCAGAACACGCGCCACCAACGCGGTCACGCCGGGGCCAGGCAGGATGAGAACGGCGAGATAGGCGGCAGCGAAGACCAGCAGGCGGGCGACGTCCATGCACCAAACCCTTCTCGCGACTGAGTTCGTTATATCGAAACTATATCGCCATCAGGTCGTCAACCTATCGAACGAAGAACTCGGCGATCCGCGCCGCCGCACCGTCGGGGTCTTCGCGGTGTGGAAAATGGCCGACGCCCTCGAACATTGCGAAATCCAGGTTGGTGAAGGTCTCATCCAGGCGGTCCGAAAAGGCGATCGGGAAGATCGCGTCGTGCTCTGCCCAGCGCACGCAAGTGCGTAGGCTGATCGGCGGCTGCGGCGGCATTTGCCCCGTCATCATCTTCAGCCGGGTCGCATGAGCGGCGCGGTAGAAGGCGAAACCGCCGGACAGGTTGCCGGGCGCCATGAAGTTGTCGACCCATGCCTCCAGCACCGGGTCGAACGCGGCTTTGCGATGCGCCCAGTGGCGGAGGAAGTGGCCGATATACGTTCGGCAGGTGTCGCGCGTGGCCCCCACCATGGCGGCGGCGAACGGCATCTGATGGAAGGACTGGTACCAGATCTCGTTCAGCCGGTCGGGTGCGCCACCGCGGATGCCGATGCCGGGATAGCTGAAATCGAAGAAGAATAGCCCGGTGAACCGCTCCGGCGCCTTACGGGCCAGCGACAGCATGATCGAGCCGCCGACATCGTGGCCGACGACCCCCACCGGCCCCAACCCCATCGCGTCCAGCACCGCCAGCATGTCGTCGGCATGGGCGTCCGCCCCCCACTGGACGGTATCCGGATCGCCTTGCGGCTTGTCGCTCTGGCCGAACCCGCGCAGGTCCGGCGCGATCAGGGTGAAGCTGCTGGCCAGGCGCTGCATCACCGGCTCCCAGGTCAGCCAGAACTCCGGCCAGCCATGCAGCAGCAGCAAGGGCGGCCCGGACCCGGCTGTCACGACGTGGAACGAGGCGCCGGCGGCCGAAACGGTGCGATGGTGCATGGCTGATCCTCGTTGCCGAATTAAAAGGGGACACTACGCCGCGAAGCGCAGCCGACACAGCCCGGTTGCGCCCGTTCGTGATCGCGGAAGGGCTGACGTCCCCAGAGTAAGGGAGTAAGGCTGTCCCATGCCGCCGCCCCAAGCCGCCGCTGTCGTATCTGGCACAGCCATCCCCCCCGCCGTCGAGGCCGCACCGCTGGTGTTCTCCCACCAGCAGATCCTGCGCGTCATCACCGGTATCCTGCTCTGTATCCTGCTGGCCGCGTTGGACCAGACGGTGGTGATCCCGGCGGTGCCGACCATCGCGGCGGATCTGAACGCGTTCGGCCACCTGTCGTGGATCGTGTCGGCCTATCTGCTGACGTCCACCGCCGCCACGCCGATCTACGGCAAACTGTCGGACATGTACGGCAGGCGCGCGCTGCTGATCCCGGCGCTGGTGTTGTTCATCGTCGCCTCGGTGTTGTGCGCGCTGTCGCAGAGCCTGTTTCAGCTGATCATCTTCCGCGGCTTGCAGGGGATTGGCGGCGCCGGGCTGCAATCCATGGCCCAGGCGGCGATCGCCGACGTCGTTTCGCCGCGGGAACGCGGACGCTACCAGGGCTACATGGCCGGCACGTGGGGGGTCGCCTCGGTGGCCGGCCCGATCGTGGGCGGCTGGGTGACCGACCATATCTCCTGGACATTCGTGTTCTGGATCAACGTGCCGCTCGGTCTGTTGGCGATCGTGCTGTGCAACCGCGCGCTCAAGCTGCTGCCGGTGCACAACAAGGGTGGTACGATCGACTACATCGGCGCGGCGCTCCTGACCGGCGGCGTGACGGCGCTGTTGCTGGTGCTGAGCTGGGGCGGTTCGGAATATCCCTGGATGTCGGCCCCGGTCATCACGCTCACCGGACTGGCGATCGTGATGTTCGCACTGCTGATATGGCACGAGCGCCGCGTGGCGGACCCGATCCTGCCCCCGCGCATGTTCCGCGAGGGAGTGTTCACCCGCGGCGTGATGATCGCGTTCGCGGCGGCGCTGGGGCTGCTCGGCACCACCTTCCTGATGCCGCTGTTCTTCCAGTTGATCCGCGGTGCGGACGCATCGTCGTCGGGGTTCATGGTCACGCCGTTCCTCGTATCGAACGTGGTCGGCGCGTTCACCGGTGGGCAGATGGCTCGCCGCCTGGGCCGGACGAAGGAGATCATCGTTAGCGGCCTGTGCCTGAGCTGCCTCGGCTTCGTCGGGCTCGCGGCGATGGGGCCGAATGCCCCGTTGCTGTTCGTGATGGCGTCGATGACGGTGCTGGGGTTCGGCATTGGCATCTGCATGCCGAGCGTTCTCGTCTCGGTGCAGAACGCCGCCGAGCGCCGGGACGTCGGCACCGCGACGGGGGCGATCCTGTTCCTGCGGTCGATGGGTGGCGCGTTCGGCAGCACGATGGTGGGCGCGTTGCTGACCGGGATTTTCGCCGCCCGCCTGACCAGCGCGGGCTATCCGGGGGGCGGCGACCTCGGTGCGCTCAAGCCTGACGGCGTGCTGGCGACGCTCGGCCCGGCGGCGATGGAGGCCGGCCGCGTGGCCTTGTCCGCCGGGTTCAGCATGGCATTCGGCGCCTGCGCACTGGTGTTCGTGGTTGCAATCATCATTGCGCTCGGCCTACGCAACATCCCGCTCCGCGCGGTGTCGGGCAGTGCCCCCGAGGAGCCGGCGGTGCTCGGACACTGACCACCCACCGCTAGCCCTTTTTCGGCATCGCGATCGGGGCGCAGTTGCTGCGGCCCGACATCACGCAATCCTGGATCTGGTTGTCGGCCCGGAGATGCTGCTGCAGCCACAGGCCGCCCAGCACCAACAGCACCACGACCACCAGCGCGACCATCGGACCGCGGTTGGAACCGCTTTCATCGTGGTCATCCGTCATGCTGTGCACTCCGCGAGTTAAGTTGACACGGGCACGGTATACCCGGTCTTAACGGTGCATGCGCCACCCTCGGTTTCTTCTGCTCGCGATCCTGCTGTGGCCGGGCTTGGCGCAGGCGGCCGACCGGTTCTTCACCACCGGCGACGGCGTGCGCCTGCACTATACCGACACCGGCCCGGCCAACGCGCCCACGCTCGTCTTCGTGCCGGGATGGACAATGCCGGCCTGGATCTTCCAATCGCAGATCGAATACTTCTCCCGCAGCTACCACGTGGTGGCGCTGGACCCACGGGGCCAAGGGGACAGCGACGTCCCGCTGTCCGGCTACGAGCCCTACCGGCGCGGTGCCGATATCGGCGACCTGATCCATGCCCTCGGGGATCGACCCGTCGTGCTGGTGGGGTGGTCGCTCGGCGTGCTCGACAGCCTGGCCTACGTGCACCAGGCAGGGGACCGCGAACTGCTCGCCATGGTGCTGATCGACAACTCGGTGGGTGAGGAGCCCGCCCCCACCGCCGGCCCCCGCGTGGCGCGCCGGCCCTCACCCCGGCCGGCGTCCCGCGAGGAAGCCATGGCGCGTTTCGTGCGCAGCATGTTCCACCGGCCGCAGAGCGAAGCCTATCTCGACCAGCTGACCGAGACGGCGTTGCGCACCCCGCCGGATGCCTCGGCCGCGCTGCTGTCCTATCCGGTGCCCCGGACCTTCTGGCGAGATGCGATCTACACCGTGCGCAAACCGATCCTGTATATCGTGACCCCTCGCCTGGCCGGGCAGGCCGAGAACCTGGCGGCACGGCATCCGGGCGTGCAAAGCGACATCTACAGCGATGCCGGGCACGCGCTGTTCATCGATGACGGGGCCCGCTTCAACGCGGAGATGGCGGGCTTCCTGCAAACCCAGGTGGCCCGCCCATGATCCGTGCCCGGCTGCTGCCACTGTTCCTCGTCTCGGGCGCCGCCGTCGGGTTCGAGACGGCGTTGACCCGGTATTTCGCCGTCGCGAA
>CAXTCJ010000209.1:0-6713 GCA_964242215.1 uncultured Acetobacteraceae bacterium
TGGGGCAGCGACTACCTGGACCCGAACTCCAACGCCCAGACGTTCTGCGAGAACACCGACAACAGCGATGCCTCGACCAACCGCACCGTCGCCTGGCGCTCCAAGTGGGAGGACAAGGACCTGACCGGCCGCGCCCAGGACGCGTTGAAGGAAACCGACGCCAGCAAGCGCGTCGCAGATTACGAGCAGCTGCAGAAGGACTTTATGCAGCGCGCCCCGTTCGTGATCTTCCAGCAGCAGGTCGGCGTGGCGGTGCTGCGCAAGGGCGTGAGCGGCTTCACGCTCGGCACCCTGTCCGACGGCACCCGCTACACCGACATCGCCAAGACCTAGGCAGGCGTTCGCCGATGAGAGCAAAAAATTCCCCTCCCCTTGAGGGAGGGGCTAGGGGAGGGGCAGCCGCCGCACAGATCGGCGTCCGTGGCCGACCCTTCCCCTCGGCCAACTCCCTCTGAAACGCCTCCGAATCCTCGCCGGCACGTTGGGCAGCGTGCCCATCACCCTGTTCGGCCTTGTCCTGATCACCTTCCTGATCGGCCGCGTGGTGCCGATCGACCCGGTGCTCGCCGTGGTGGGCGACCGCGCCCCGCAATCCGTGGTGGAGGCGACCCGGCACGCCATGGGCCTCGACCAGCCGCTGCCGATCCAATTCTGGCGCTACCTGATCAGCCTGCTGCACGGCGACCTCGGCCGCTCCGTGATGACGTCGCACACGGTCACCACCGACATCGCGACGTTCTTCCCGGCCACGATGGAGCTCGCCACGGTCGCCATCGTGATCGCGACGGTGGTCGGCATTCCCCTCGGCGTGCTCGCGGCGGTGCGCCGGGGCAGCTGGGCGGACCAGGTGATCCGAGTCGGCACGCTGTGCGGCTGGTCGGTGCCCGTGTTCGTGCTGGCGCTGCTGGCGTTGCTGGTGTTCTACGCCAAGCTCGGCTGGGCCCCCGGCCCCGGCCGGCAGGACGTGGTGTTCCAGGACATGGTGCCCCAAGTCACAGGTCTGCTGACGGTGGATGCCGCGCTGGCGGGCGACTGGGACAGCTTCCGCGACGCCGTGGCCCACCTGGTGCTGCCATCCCTGGTGTTGGCGGCGACCAACCTGGCCACCATCGCGCGCATGACCCGCGGCTTCATGCTGGACGCGCTATCCGGCGAATACATCATCACCGCGCGCGCCAAGGGCCTGTCCGCCATGCGCGTCGTGTGGCGCCACGCCTTCGCCAACATCGGCGTGCGGCTGGTGACGGTGCTGGCCCTGACGTATGCCGGGCTTCTGGAGGGGGCGGTGCTGACCGAGACGGTGTTCTCGTGGCCCGGGATTGGGCAATACCTCACCGGGTCGCTGCTGAACGCCGATATGAATGCGGTGCTGGGGGCCACGCTGGTGATCGGGCTGACCTACGTGGCGCTTAACCTGGTGGCGGACCTGGCCTACCGCGTGCTGGATCCGAGAGTGCGCTGATCTCGGAAGACGCAAAAATCACTGCTTGAACCAAAGCCGTCTCCACCCCCCGCGGCATCTCGGCCGCGAGGGGTGGGATAGCGAGCCTAAGCCCGAAGGCTAGAGCCTTAGCCCCGAGCCGCCGGAACGCGCGTCGGCATGGGGGCCGGCGGCGGGGGCGGCGGCGGTGCCTGATACACCACCGGCTGCGGTGCGGGTGCCGGCTGAGAACATGCCGCGAGCAGCGCCATGGGCACCACGACGGCGGCCATTGCCGCCCCGCGGATCAGGCGGTGACGGGCTCTTGTTCCAAAAATTGCGACCATTCGCTGTTCCTTCTGTTGAGACGCACGTAGATAACGCAAAATCAAAGGGCTCTTTGTAACCAAGAGTCAAACATCTAGTCACGTTGGTTGGTAAAGGTCGAGGGATGGCAGCAGTGATTATGCCGTGGCGCAAGGGCGATAACGGGCAGCAGACGCCGTCCCCCGCCGAGTCGCCAAAACTGTCCCGGCGTGCCGCAGTGGCACATGGAACGATCGCCCTCGCCGCGGCACTGGCCCTGTCGGCGTGCAGTGAGGATCCACGGCTCGACGTCGACAGTGTGCTGACGCCGCAAACCAACACCGCCCTCGGCGACTCGCGGAGTTTGTTGGCGCCGCAATCCAATACGGAGCTCCACGACCTGATCGACGGCAGGCGTGAACTGGTCGTCTCCGGCGCGCACCTGAATGCCGAGTTGCTGAACCGCTTCTACGCGCGCCACGATTTCGAACCAGTCTGGACGACCCGGCGAGCCCAGGCCGAGACGCTCGTGGCGGCCGTGCAGCGCGCCGGCGACCAGGGTCTCGACCCCGAGCTGTTCCACGCCAGCCTGCTGCGGAACGGTGCGACGCTGTCGCCGCTCGAGCGCGAGGTGTTACTGTCGGACGCCGTCCTGTCCTATGCCGACGCGCTGGCCCGGGGCGCCGTGCCGGTCGAGCGCCGCCGCGACGACGAGAATTTGGCACCCGAGCCGGTCGATGTGGCGGCTGTGCTCGACGACGCGATCGACGCCCCCGACCCGGCGAGAGTAATCGAGGCGCTGGCCCCGACGACCCCGACCTACCGTACGCTGCGCCTGGCCTTGCAGGCCGTGCGCTCGGGCAACCAGGCGGGCAACAGGGGCTTGACCGATCGCTTGCGCACGATCGAGGTGAACCTCGAACGCCAACGCTGGCTGCCGCGGCAGCTGCCGGCGAGCCGCGCCTGGGTCAACGTCGCCGACGAACGGCTGGTGCTGTATCGCGCGGATCAGCCGGTGTTCACGACCCGCGTCGTGGTCGGCGAGGATGTCCTGCGCAATCAAAGTCCGGAGTTCAGCGCGACCATCGATGCCAGTTTCTACAACCCGCCCTGGGTCATTCCGGCCGACATCACCAAGGCGGAGATCCTGCCCAAGATCGTTCGCGACCCGAATTATCTGACGAAGAACAAGATGATCCTGCTGGCCGGTGGCGAGGCCGAGCAGCTACCGGGCCCTGATGCGGGGCTCGGCCTGATCATGTTCGACATGCCGAACCGCTTCGACGTCTACCTGCACGATACGCCGGATCGAAACGTCATTTTCAGCCGAGAAAACCGCCGCATCAGCCACGGCTGCATCCGCGTGCAGAACCCGCGCGATTTCGCCGCCCTGCTGATGGACCGCCCGATCGACGTGATCAACCAAGGCATCGCGACCGGCAGCACCACCCGGGTCGACCTGCCAACGCCGGTGCCGGTGTTCGTGGTCTACCAGACCGCGTTCGTTGATCCCGGCGGCACGCTGCAATTCCGCCCCGATTTCTACCACCGCGACGCCGCGATTTGGCAATTGCTGCATGAACGTCCCCATGCGCCGGCTGTCACCGCGCAGGCGGACGATCCCCCGACCTCGCCCCAGCCCTTGTAGGCTGCCAACCTCAGCGGTTCTGGAGCGGTGAGCGGGGCAGGGGCCGTGCGCCGCTCGCCGTTCCCGCCGCCGCGAGCACCGATCGGCCGATGTGCCGCGCCTTGTGACGCTTTCCACCATACCTCTCCATTCCGCATGGCGGTTTTCCCGGATCCATTGCGGACTTGACGCTGTTGCACAGCCCCGAGCATGACCTGCCAGTCACCGAACGTGGGGCACAACATGAAGATTAGACTAGTGCAACATCTGGATGTACCCGTGCTAACCAATTTACTCAACGAGATCATCGCCCGTGGAGGGACGACTGCATTCGAGGAGCCCTTCACCTCAGAGACTCTGGCCGAAGATATGTTGACGGGTCCCGATGTAGTCTGCTGCTTCGTAGCGCAGGACCAAGATGGCATCCTGAGCGGCTTCCAATCGCTTTTGCGACACAAAGACCTCCCGGATGGTGTTGGTGACATTGCCACCTTCAGCCGCATCGGGGGAGCACAGAAGGGAGTGGGCTCGCAGCTCTTCACTGCAACGCGAGCCGAGGCTAAGCGACAAAAACTGACGGCGATCAACGCAACCATACGTGCCGACAACGTCGGCGGTCTCGCCTTCTACAGCCGGTTGGGCTTCAACGACCATAGTATCAGTCGTGCAGTGCCCCTTCGCGACGGCACTCCCGTTGATCGGGTCAGCAAACGTTACACCTGGGGCGAACAGGCTTAGCTCCGCCCACCACCAAACCTCGCCATTTCCGTAGGTAAGTCTCTCGGAAACATCCCTTAATCTAACGACAATAGGCGAGTTGCGCAGCCCTGATCGAGGGCGAGCAAAGCGGCGTTCAACTCCTGATCTATAAGCGATATCTGCGCAGCCATGCGGGAAGAACAGCCCGGCCCGAATGGGTAGCTACGCTCTATCCAACACGGCCGATCACGACATTATCCATTACGTTGGTTGCCTCGTTCGGTTCGCCGCCTTGGCCGGGGCAACCGCCGCCGCGACAAAACCATTGAAACGGTGCCCTCCCGTGGCGCCATCTCCCCGGTCATGGACGCCAAGCCCACTCCCACCCCCGAGCTCGATGCCACGCTCAGTGAACTGGCCGCCCTCGGCATGCGGGCGGCGCGGGTGGTCACGCGGATGATGGACATCGAGCAGGCGATCGCCGACACCGTGGCCGGGTGGTTGCCGGAGGCCGGATCCGTCCACGCCTCGCTCGGTGAGGCGCACGCGGCCGGCCTTGGGGTCGATACCGCCATTGCCGCCATGGCGCAGACCGTGCCGCGCGTCGAGGGTTTGGCGCGGGCGCTGGACCGGCTGTCGCGCTCTGTGCGGCACAGTGTCGCGCTGATGCGGCGGATGCAGGCCGGCTGGCCGCGCGCCGCGGATGACCGCACCGCGATGGTGCGGCGCCAGGTAGCACGCAGCGTGGCGGAGGTGATCCGGCACGAAACACAGGGCGAGGCAGCCGAGCGGCTGTTCGACGAGTTGGCCGAACGCCTCGATGACCCGGCGTTCGTGGACGAAATGCTGGTCCTGCCGCCGGAGGAGGTCGTCCGCCGGGTCTGCCGCGATCTGGGCCTGGCCACGGCCTTGCTGCAGACGATGTGCCCCGAGGTTTCACGGCCAGAGCAGCCGCGCCCACCGGAGGAACGATGGCCGGCCGATACCGGTTGACGCTAGCCGACCGGGCCCGCCATCCCAAATACTCGGCACGATGTTCCCAGACCCACGCCTGCGCCCCGTGCTCATCGGCAGTGAGATTTATCGCGGCTCCACCTATGGCCCGAAGCACCCGCTGGCGATCCCGCGCGTGTCCACCGCGACCGACCTCATCCGTGCCATGGGCTGGCTGGACGAGGCCGTGTTCGTGTCCGCCCCCATGGCCAGCGTCGCCGCGGTGACCCGCTTCCACGACCCGGCCTATGTCGCAGCGCTGCGCCGGGCCGAGGACACCCAGTCCGTCAGCGACGAGGACCGCGCCCGCTACCGCATCGGCGCCGAGGGCAACCCGGTGTACCGCGAGATCTTCCGCAGGCCGATGACCTCCGCCGGCGGCGTCATGCTGGCGGCCCGGCTCACCGCGCAGGGTGGCACCGTGTATTGCCCCGGGGGCGGCACGCATCACGGGCGGCCCGATCGTGCGTCCGGCTTCTGCTACCTGAACGACCCGGTGCTCGGCATCCTCACCTGGCTCGACGCCGGGTTGGAGCGGATCGTGTATCTCGATATCGACGCCCATCACGGCGACGGGGTGCAGGACGCGTTCGCCGTCGACGACCGGGTGCTGACCATCAGCGTGCACGAGGCGGGGCGTTGGCCGCACACCGGGCTGGCCGCCGACAGGGCCGGGGGGGCGGCGCGCAATTTCCCGGTGCCGTCCGGGTTCAACGACAGCGAGATGCGCGTGCTGCTGGAGGCGGCGATCCTGCCGCTGATCCAGGCGCACCGGCCGCAGGCGATCTTCCTGCAATGCGGCGCCGACGCGTTGGAGGAGGACCCGCTCGCCAAACTGTCCCTGTCCAACAACGCGCATTGGGCCGTGGTGCAGGCGATCCGCGACCTGGCGCCGCGGCTCGTCGTGACCGGGGGCGGCGGCTACAACCCCTACACCGTCGGGCGCTGCTGGGCGGGGGTGTGGGCGACGCTGAACGACATTTCCATTGCGCCCCGCACCACGCCGGCCGCAGAGAGTGTGCTGCGCAGCCTGAGCTACAACCGCGCCGCCGGGCGCAACCCGCCGGAGCATTGGTTCACCACCTTGCGCGACACGCCGCGCGAAGGCACCGTCCGGCCCGAAATCCGGCTCCTGGTGGCTGGAGCGCTGATGGAGACCGTTCCCGCATGAACCCCCTGTTGAACCGGCGTCTTCTGCTGGCCGGCTTGGCCCTGTTGCCGGCCCTGGCCTACGCCCAATCTGCCCCGACCACCGCCCAGCCGGAGCTGCCGAAGGAGAAGCTCGTCATCGTGACGCGGGACGGCCAGCACCACGATTTCAATGTGGAGATGGCGACCTCCGCGACCCAGCAGGAGACGGGGCTGATGTTCCGCCCGACGGTGCCGGCCGATGGCGGCATGCTGTTCGACTGGGGCGGCGTGCGGGACAGCACCATGTGGATGAAGAACACGATCGCGCCGCTGGACATGCTGTTCATCAACCCGGACGGCACGATCCGCCACATCGCCGAGAACACCACCCCGCGCAGCCTGGCTACGATCCCCTCCGGCGGCGAGGTGCGCGCCACGCTGGAACTCGCCGCCGGAACCGCCGCCCGGCTGCACATCCGCGTTGGCGACAAGGTGCAGCAGCGCATCTTCGGCAACGCCTGACCGCTCCCGCTTGAT
>CAXTCJ010000210.1:0-6673 GCA_964242215.1 uncultured Acetobacteraceae bacterium
CTGGTGGCGGCGCTCAGCCTGGCGCTGGCCGGGGTGCGCGTGCTGGTGCTGGAGAAGCGCGACGCCCTGAGCGCCGCCTCGCTCGCCTCCACCATCCATCCGCCGACGCTCGAGATCCTGGACAGGCTGGGCGTGCTGCGGCCGGTGATGCATCTCGGCCACCGCGTTGACAATATCCAGCACCGCACGCCGGAGGGGGTGTTCGCCGAGTTCCACATGGCGGCCCTGGCCGGCGAGACTCCGTTCCCGTTCCGCATGCATCTGGAGCAGGCCCACATCACCCCCGCGATCCTGGCCCGGCTGGAAGCCATGCCGAATGTCGAGATCCGGTTCGGCTGCGAGATCACAGGGGTGGAGCAGACCGCGGACCGGGTGGTGGTCAGCGGGACGCAGCCGGCCTCGGCGCCCTATCTGCTCGCCGCCGACGGAGCGCGCAGTGCCGTCCGGCAATCCTTGAGGCTGGCGTTTGACGGCGCCGAGTATCCGGACAAGATCCTGCGCGTAATGACGACCGACGACCTGGACGCGCTGCTGCCGGGGATCGCCCCCGTCACCTATTTGTATAATGGCGGCCGGTCCGTGAGCTTCCTGCGCATGCCCGAGTGTTGGCGCATCATACTGCGCGTTCCGAAGGAAACCTCGGACGACGAGGCGATGGATCACGGTTGGATCCTGTCGCGCTTCCAGGCCGTGCTGCCCGGCTGCGAGCGCCTGCCGACCGTGGCTGGGATGGATGTGTATGGCGCCAGCCGCCGGGTCGCGTCGGCGTTTCAACAGGGCCGCGTGATCCTGATTGGCGACGCGGCCCACATCACCAGCACGCGGGGCGGCATGAACATGAATTGCGGCATCCACGACGCCAGCGCCATCGCGCACGCCCTGGTCACGCGCGACCCGGCGGTGATCGACCGGGCGGTGCAAGCGCGACACCGGGTCGCGACTGAGCAGCTCATCCCGCGCACCGACCGCAGCGTCAGCGGCGGGCAGGCCTGGATGGACACATTGCGCGACACCGCTGCCGACCCGGCCGCGTCCACCGCTTACCTGCGGACCGCGGCGATGCTGGACATGCTGGAGCGGAACCATGCTTGACCTGGCCGCGATCCAGGCGCTGGACGGCGCGCGCAACGTGGGCGTGCTGGTGCCCTCCGCGAACCCGGTGGTGGAGCCCGAGCTGAACCGCCTGCTGCCGCCCTCGCTGCGTCTGTTCGCGACGCGGCTGCCGGTGATGCCCGGCACCACGCTGCAGGAGCGCAACCGACGCTACATCGACAGCTACCAAGCCGCCATCGAGAGCTTCGGCACCTTGCAGCTGGACGCGGTGGTGGCGGGGATGACGGGCCCGAGCTACCGTTTGCTGCCGCAGGGGGACCGCGACCTGGCCGCGAGCCTGTCCCGCCCCGGAACGCCCGTGCAGACGGCCAGCGGCGCCATACTGGAGGCGCTCGCGGCCTTGGGCGCCCGGCGGCTATGCCTGTTCTCGCCCTATGAGCCATGGCTCACCGACGAGGCCGCCGCCTACTGGGTCGCCGCCGGGCACGATGTGGTGCAGGTGGTGAAGGTCACGGACTCGCTGCACCCGTACGCGCTGACCAGCGCGCAGGTGACGGCGGCGCTGGCTTCGGTGCAGCCTAAGAGTGCCGACGCCATCGTGATGAGCGGAACTGGGATGCTGACCTTGCCTGCCATCCTGGCGAGCCGCGGCGAGTTGGCGATGCCGTTCCTGTCCTCCAATGTGTGCTGTGCCTGGTGGCTGGCGCGAGTGACGCAATCCGCACCCTCCGCGCTGTTTGCGGCGCTGTCTCCCGAGCTCGCCGCGCTGGGATGACCGGCATTCTCGATCTGCGCCGATCCCGCGAATACCGCGAGTCCGCCTGTCGGCATCTGGCGTTCGGCGTGTCCTCCACCCCGCGTGCCGCGCAGCGTCCGGCGCCGATCGTGGTGGAACGGGCGGAGGGCGCCTGGATCACCGACGCGGACGGCAACCGCACCATCGACTACGCGCTCGGCTACGGTCCGTTGATCCTGGGCCATTCGCCGCCCGCCGTGATGGCGGCGATCCGTGCCGAGCTGGACCGCGGCCTCCGCACCGCCAGTTCGCACAGGGGCGAAGCGGCGCTGGCCGATTTGATTGCCGAATGCGTGCCGTCGGCGGAGCTGACCGCCTTCGTCAACACGGGGACGGAGGCGGTGCAACTGGCGCTGCGCATCGCTCGCGCGCAGACGGGACGGCTGCCAGTGGTGAAATTCCGCTGCAACTACCACGGCTGGTTCGACAACGTGGCCGTGGCCAACAGCCCCGGCAACGACGGCCCCGCCACGCTCGGCCAGGACCCCCACGCGGCCGATGCGCTGACCATCCTGGATTGGGGCGATGCGGATGCGGTCGAGCGTGTGCTGGACGGGCGCTATGCCGCCGTGCTGCTGGAGCCGGCCGCGATCAACCCGGGCTGTTTCGCGCCGCCGGACGGGTTCTTGCGCCGGGTACGGGAGGCGGCGTCGCGCCATGGGGTGTTGCTGATTTTCGACGAGGTGATCACCGGCTTCCGCCTGGGCCTGGGCGGCGCGCAGGCGCGATACGGTGTGCTGCCGGACCTGACGGTGCTGGGCAAGGCGCTGGGCGGCGGGCTGCCGATCGGCGCCGTGTCGGGCACGCGGGCTGCGATGCAACCGGTCGCGACCGGGGCCTTGTTCCAGCGCGGCACGTTCAACGGCCACCCGCTTTCGATGGCCGCCGGGGCCGCTTGCGTGCAGGTGCTGCGGGCCGGAGAGGCCGAGATCTATCCCCGGATGGAGCGGTTCGCGGTGGCGTTGGCCGACCATGTGAACGCCGAGGCGGCACGGCTCGGGGTTGCGGTGTGCGCTCAGCAGGTTGGCCCGGCACTGCAATTGTTTGCCGGGGTGCGCCGCCTGTCCGGATTGAACGATCTCGCTAGCGTGGACCGGGATGGCGTGCTGGTGCTGACCGGGGCCTTGCTGTGCCGGGGCGTGCAGACCATCCCGCGCGGCCTGATGTATCTTTCGACGGCCCATGGCGAGGCGGAGATCGAGGCGACGATGCGCGCCATCACGGGCGCATTGCAACACTATGGGGACACACACGATGACAGCGACGCGCCGTAGTCTTCTCCTAACCGGCCTGGCGGCCCCGTTTGCCGGCCCGGCGCTCGCCCAGTCCCGCCCGGTGCTGCGGGTGCAAGCGATCGGGGGCCTGATCGAGAAGACGTTGCGGGAGAGCGTCATTCCGGCCTTCGAGCAGGAGCACGGCATGGAGGTCTCGCTGATCGTGGAGGATGACGTGACCATCCTGCCTAAGCTCGCCGTTGCGCGCAGCCGTGCCCCGTACGACGTGTGCATGATGGACAACGACAAGGCGATCCTGGGCGCCGGCATGGAGCTGTGGTCGCCAGATTTTTCGTCGCGGCTGAAAAACCTTGGGCAAATCTACGACAGCTGCAAGCCGCCGGCGACGGCGAACTATGCGACGCAAATTTTCGAATACGCGCTGGTGTACAACACCGACAAGTTCAAGACGCCGCCCGCGACCTGGGCCGACATCTGGACACCGGGCATGGCCGTGGCGGTGCCCTATGTCAGCCAGGCCTATGGGCTGACCTTCCTGTACATCGCGGCGATGCTGAACGGTGGCAGCGCCAAAAACCTCGACCCCGGCTATGCCGCGATCAAGCGCCTCGGCAATTTCAAGATCTACAAGAGCGTCAGCCAGGGCCTGGCGCTATTCCAGCAGAAGGAGGTGGATATCGGCCTGTTCTATGCCAATCGCGCTCAGCAGATGATCGAGGCCGGGTTGCCCGTGGCGATGGCGACACCGAAAGAGGGTGTGTACGGCATGCACACGGGCCTGCAGATCCCGAAGCTGACGGGTAACATGGACGGCGCGGTGGCTTGGGTGGATACCATGCTGGGCGTGCCCGCGCAGACGGCGTTCGCCAAGAACCTGTACAACCCCACCAACAAGGATTGCAGCTTCCCGCCCGACGAGGCGCGCCATCTGATCCTGGGCGCACAGGCCAACGCCATCAAGGAGATCGCCTGGCAGGATATTCTGCCGCAGCGCGACGCCATCCTGGATCGCTGGACGCGGGAGTTCGGCAGCTGATGCTCGCGCGGCGCACGGCCCTTGCCGGTGGTGCTGCGCTGCTGGCCTCGCCGCTGCGGGCCCAGGAGCGCACTCCGCTGACGGTTGCCGCGTATGGTGGGGTGTACGAGAAGATCCTGCGCGAACAGGTGATCCCGGCGTTCGAGGCCGCGCATCCCTATAGCGTGACGTTGGTGGTGACGGACGATAGCAATATCATCCCCCGCTTGCTGACGGCCCGGGGCCGGGCGCCGTACGACGTCATCACCGTGAACGACGACGCGGCGACCCTGTTGCAAGCGCACGGCCTCCTGGCGCCGGACCAATCGGCCAAGTTGCCGGAGCTGGCGCAGATCTACCCCAGCATGAAGCCGCCGCAAACGGTGGTGTATGGCGGGACGATCTACGAATACGACCTGGTCTATCGCACGGCCGCGTTTCCCACGGCGCCCACATCGTGGCAGGATCTGTGGAAGCCGGGGATCACCGTCGGCGTACCCTATGTAGGACAGTCCTACGGGATGACCTTCCTATATATCGCGGCGTTGCTGAATGGCGGCAGTGCGGCCAATCTCGGCCCGGGGTTCGACGCGATCAAGCGGCTGGGAAAATACAAGATCTACAACAACGTGGGCCAGGGTCTGACCCTGTTCCAGCAGGGCGAGATTGATGCCGCGCTGTACTATGCTCACCGCGGCCAACAACTGATCACGCTTGGCTTCCCCGTTGCGCGCACTCGCCCGAAGGAGGGCGTGTACGCCCAGCGTACCGGCACGCAGATCCCGAAAGGCACCAGCAACATGCCGGGTGCGCTCGCGTGGGTCGGATTTAGCCTATCGCCGGGCTACCAGGCCCCGCTGGTTGCCGAGTTCTACAGCCCTGCCAACACCACCGTGCCGATCCCGCCGGCATTGGCCTCCAACTTCATCACAGGCGACGCCGAGGTCGCGGCTCTGCGCGACCCGCCTTGGGCCGACCTGCTCCCGCAACGCGATGAGGTGCTGGACCGCTGGCGCCGGGAGATGGGTTAGGCTCGCGGCAGTCACAACATCCCACAACCTCGTAGGGTGGGGTGCGCTTTGGCACCCCACCACAAGCGACGCGATGGTGCGTTGCCAGAGCGCAACGAACCCTGCGAGTTGGAGTCTAGCCGACCCCCATCGCGCGATCCAAACCGAGTAGCTTCTGCAGCAGCGCGATCACGCCGAACGCAAACACGATCAGCAGCGTCGACACCGACGCCACCATCGGATCCACCGCAAAATCGATATAGTTGTAGATCCGCACCGGTAGCGGCATGACGTCCGGGCCAGCCAGGAAGATGGACACCGTCACCTGGTCGAACGAGGTTATGAACACGAAAATCACCGCCGCCATGATCGAAGGCGCGATCGCCGGCAATGTCACCCGAAACAAGATCCGCAAGCCACCGGCGCCCAGGCTACCGGCTGCCTCCTCAAGCGCCGGGTCGAGCCCGGCGAGCCCGGCGCCGACGGTGCGCAGCACGTAAGGCACCGTGATCAGTACATGCCCGATCAGCAGGCCCGTCAGCGGCGCGTCCACGTCCACCAGGTAGTAGAACTGCAGCAGCGCCACCCCCGTGACGATGGTGGGCAGCACGAGCGGCGACATCAGGAACGCGCGGAACAGCCCCGACCCGGTGAACCCGTGCCGGTGCAATCCCACCACCGCCGCCACGCCCAGCACCATCGCGCACACGCAGCACAGCCCGGCCAGCACCACGCTGATGCCGAAGGATTGCAGAAAGTCCCCCCGATGCAGCAACTGCGTATACCAACGCCAGGTGAACCCGACGGGTGGAAACGCCACATACGGAGTCTCGGTGAACGAGCCGCCAATGATCACCACCAGCGGCCCCAGGATGAACGCTATCACCAGCCAGGCCGCCGCTCCGATGATCCGGTCCAGCACCTCAAGCCTCCCGGAACAGCCGGCCGTGCAGCAGGATCACGGCGGCGTTGATCACCAGCAGCACCATCACCAGCGTCGACCCCACCGGCCAATTCGCGGAAAAGGTGAACTTCTCGAAAATCAGCGTGCTGATGGTGGACACGCGATTGCCGCCGAGCAGCGCCGGGGTGACGAAGGCGCTGATCGTGAAGGTGAACACCAGCAGCGACCCGGCGCCGATCCCCGGCATCGACAGCGGCAGTACGATCCGCCGCAAGATCCGCCAGCGCGTTGCACCGAGGCTGTCGGCCGCATCCACCAGCGCCCCGTCGAGACGTTCCATCACGCCCACCAGGCTCAGCACCATCAGCGGCAGGCTGATATGCACCAGCCCGACCACCACCGAAAACATGTTCCCGTTCAGCGGCAGCGGCGCCCCGATCAGCCCCACGTCTCGCAGCCACCGGTTGACCAGCCCCGTGTCGCCCAACAGGACCAGCCAGGCATAGGTGCGGACGACAAGGTTAATCAGCAGCGGCGAGAGCGTCACCGCCAGCAGCGCACTCTTGAGCCGCGGGCCGGCACGCGCGATCCGTAGCGCCAGCGGGTAGCCCAACAGCAGCGTGATCGCCGTCACCAGCACGCCGAGCCCGATCGTGCGCG
>CAXTCJ010000211.1:0-6641 GCA_964242215.1 uncultured Acetobacteraceae bacterium
CGGCGTACTTCGCGCACATCATCTCGGAGCTGCTGTTCTGGGTCGGCGAGGACAAGATCCTGTATGGCAGCGACTACGCGATCTGGACGCCGCAATGGCTGGTGAACCGGTTCATGGAGTTCGAGCTGCCGGACAGCGTGGCCCAGGAGACCGGGGTGTCGCTGAGCCTGCAGGCGAAGAAGAAGATACTCGGCCTGAACGCCGCGCGCATCTATGGCATCGACATCGAGGCGCAGAAGCGGAAGCTCGGCATCGGCGAGCTCGTGGCGGCGGAGTGATCTCATCCGGTCCCTGGACATCCCCTGGCTTGACCGCTTCGCCCGCGCGCCCTTCCATCATTGCGGGGAGCGCTTGCGACGCGGCAGTCCAGGGGGTGCCAGACTGGAACCGCAACCCGTGCCCGACTGGATCGCCACGCCGCAAGCGCGGCTCGTAATGACGGCGGCTGGGCGGGCGCGGCAGCGCAAGGGTCAGAGCAAATGACGGTTGAGATGAGCACGGACGCAAACAGCCGGGTCGGCGAGGTGCTGGCCCGTCTCGCGCGCGTCACCGATCCGGAGCTTGACGAGCCGGTGACGGAGCTGGGCTTCGTGACCGGCGTCGCGGTGGACGAGGCGGACCGGGTGACGGTCGGCTTCCGCCTGCCGACCTACTGGTGCGCGGCCAACTTCGCCTTCCTTATGGCCGACGACATGCGCCGTGAGGTGATGCGCCTGCCGTGGGTGCGCGGCATCGGCGTTGAGCTTGGCGAGCACATGTACGCCGACACCATCAACCGCGCGATGACGCTCGGCCTGCCGTTCCAGGAGGCGTTCGGCGCGGAAGCGGACGGCAACCTGGACGCGGTGCGCCGGGTGTTCCTGGTGAAGTCGTTCCAGCGGCGGCAATTGGCCGTGCTGGACTGCTTGCTGGATCAGGGCCACCAGGTCGCGGCGCTGCTGGCGGCCGGCATCGGCCCTTTGCGGGCATTGCCGCTGGACGCCGAGGCGTCGCGCCTGGTCGGGCGCTACCTGGAGCGCCGCGGGGTG
The DNA here is from genome assembly GCA_964242215.1 of uncultured Acetobacteraceae bacterium. Taxonomy (GTDB): domain Bacteria; phylum Pseudomonadota; class Alphaproteobacteria; order Acetobacterales; family Acetobacteraceae; genus LMUY01. Next base: position 1,029 of record CAXTCJ010000211.1, read on the forward strand.
GCCGGGCCGGACGGCGACGGCGACCCGGCGTTCGTGGACGCCGACGGCCTCCCGGTGGCAGAGGCGGACTTCCTGGCCCACCGGCGCACGCTACGCCGGATTGCGGTGGGCGTGGAGTTCAACGGCGCACTATGCCGCGGCCTGCTGGCGGCCCGCTTCGGCGAGCACGCCCCTCCCTTGCCCGCGGAGCCGACGTTGCTGGACTTCCTGCACCGTCCCGCGGGCGCGAGGTCCGCGGGCGGCTGACGGATGTTTCGAAGGCGGGCGCCGCGATAATGGGCGCCCTGACAGGACGTGCCGACAAAAACGGGCCGGAACCGGCCTTGGCGGAGGGAATGATGGCGAAGATCATGCTGCATGACGACGTGGCCCGGATGGCGCTGGGACGCGGGGTGGCGAAGCTCGCCAAGGCGGTGCGCGGCACGCTGGGACCGAAGGGCATGAACGCGATCATGGACCGTCCCGTCGGCACCCCCATCGTGTCGCGCGACGGCGTCAGCATCGCGCACGAGATCGAGCTTGAATGCCCGTTCGAGAACATGGGCGCCCAGGTCCTGCGCGAGGTGGCAAAGACGACCAACGACATCGCCGGGGACGGCACCACGACGGCGACGGTCCTGGCCGACGCCATGGTGCAGCGCGGCCTGGCCTGTCTGGCGAAGGGGGCGAACCCGGTGGACCTCGTGCACGGCCTGGAGCAGGCGGTCACCGAAACCCTGGCCGCGCTGAAGCGCACCGCCCGCCCGGTGGTCAACGGCCAGAGCCGGGCCGTTGCCGTGATCGCCGCCAACGACGGCGCGACCGGCGGCATGGTCGCCGAGGCGCTTGAGCGCGTCGGCGCCGACGGCATCGTCACCGTGGAGTTCGGCACCACCGTCGAGACGCTGCTGGAGGTGGTGGACGGCATGGCGTTCGACCGCGGCTACCTCAGCCACCACATGGTGACCGACGTGGAGCGGATGCAGGTCGTGCTGGACGAGCCGCTGATCCTGATGACCGACTGCAAGCTGCAGACGCTCGACGACGTGGCGGCGATCGAGGCGCTGCTGGAGGGGCGCAGCAAACCCCTGCTGATCGTGGCCGAGGAGGTCGCGCCGGCCTGCGTCATGGCGCTGCTGCGCCGCCGGGAGCGCGGCCTGCCGCCGGTCGCGGCCATCCACCCGCCGGAGTACGGCCACTGGCGCAAGGCCATGCTGGAAGACATCGCCATCGCCACGGGCGGCCGGGTGATCGCGCGCGACCTCGGCGGCACGATTGCCGCGGTGCGCGAGCAAGACCTCGGCCGTGCGCGGCAGGTGCGGATCGGCGCCAACCAGACCGTCATCAGCGCCGGCGGCGGCGACCCTGCCAACGTGGCGGCGCGCCGCGTGCAGGTGTCGCGGCAGTTCGACGCCGCGCCCCCGAACATCGAGCGCGACAAGTACCAGGAGCGCCTGGCGAAGCTGTCGGGCGGCACCGCGATCATCCTGGCCGGCGGCGCCACGCCCGTCGAGCAGAAGCGGCGGGTGCAACTGATCGAGGACGCGATCAACGCCACCCGTGCGGCGCTCGCCGAGGGCATCGTGCCCGGCGGCGGCACCGCGCTGCTGCAGATCTCGCCCGAGCTGTCCGGCGTGATCGGGCGGCTGTCCGGCAGCGCGCGCGACGGCGCGATCATGCTGCAGGATGCGCTTGCGCAGCCGCTCACGACCATCGCGACGAACTGCGGCCTGGACGCCAAGGGGATCGTGGCCCGCGTCGCGCAGTCGCCAGCCGGCATCGGCTTTGACGCCCGCGACGGCACGTTCGTGGACCTGGTCGAGGCCGGGGTGATCGACCCGGTGCGGGTGTGCGCGACCGCGGTGCGCAATGCGGCGTCGGTCGCGGGCCTGATCCTGACCACGCAGACGCTGATCGCCGCCAAGCCGGACCGGGTGGACCCGACTGCCGGCATTGCGCTGGGCGGCGGTGCGGAGCTGCTCGGGCGCGCATAGCGCCCGGGCCCGCCCAGGGCGATGCCCGACCTGCAGAAGGGCCGTTTCGCCCTGACGCACCTGCGGCAGCGGTCCGAGGGCGCCGACACGATGGATGCGTGGGAGCGCTTCCTCGGCGGCGATCCCCGTGCGGCGGTCCCGGGGCGGCACTTCGTCGTCGCGTCCTGGCTGCGCAGCCAGGAGCTTGGCATCAACCCGACCGGGCGGGCCGCGCCGCTGATCGCCCAAGGCGACGCCATCGCGCAGTTGCGGCGGCGTCATGCCGGGCTGCTCGCCGCAGCCGCGCCGGTGTTCGCGCTGCTGGCGGACATGTTGAGCGGCTCGCGCTCGATCATGCTGCTGACCAATCCCGACGGCGTGGTGCTGGACGCGGCCGGCGACCGCCAGACGCTGGGCCAGGGCGAGAACATCCACCTCACGCCCGGCGGCGACTGGCGCGAGGACACGGTGGGGACCAACGGCATCGGCACCGCGCTCGCGACCGGACGGCCCGCCCAGGTCCACGCGGCCGAGCATTTCTGCGAGGGCATCAAGGCCTGGACCTGCGCCGCCGCCCCGGTGTTCGAGCCTGGGACCGGCGCCATGCTCGGCGTCGTGGACATCTCCGGCCCGCCCTCCACATACCAGCGGCACAACCTTTCGCTGGCCGTCTCGGCCGCGCGGCAGATCGAGATGGCCCTGGTGGAGCAGGCGTCGATCGAGCGTCTGCGGCTGCTCGAGGCGTGCCTCGCGCGGGTCACTGACACCGATGTCGCCGGGATGATCGCAATCGACCGCAGCGGGCGGCTGGTGCACCGCACCGGGCGGCTGCCGAACCTAGTCGCCCTGGGCCAGCGATTGGCCGGGCTAGATGCCGGATCGGCGGTGGAAGCGTGGGCCGACCGGTTGCCCGAGGGGATGCGGGCCGAGTGGTTCAACCCCGTGACGGTGGACGGTCACGCCATTGGCGCGGTGGTCGTCGTGCCGGCCCGGCCGCGTACGGGCGCAAGGGTCCCCGGTGCGGCGGGCGGCTCCGCCCTCGACGCGATCATCGGCCGTAGCGCCGCGCTCGCCGAGGCGCTCAACCGCACCCGGCAGTTGGTCGGCAAGCAGGTCCCGGTGCTGATCGAGGGCGAGACCGGCGTCGGCAAGGAGCTGTTCGCCCGCGCGATCCATGGCGAGCAGGACCGCGCCCGGCCGTTCATCCCGCTGAACTGCGGCGCCGTCGCGAGGGAGTTGCTGGCAAGCGAGCTATTTGGCCATGTCCGCGGCGCCTTCACCGGCGCCACCAGCGAGGGCCGCCCCGGACGCTTCGAGCTGGCGCACGGCGGCACCCTTTGCCTGGACGAGATCGGCGAGTTGCCGCTCGACCTGCAGCCCTACCTGCTGCGCGCGCTAGAGGAGGGCGTGATCTACCGGCTGGGCGATGGCCAGCCGCGCCGGGTGCAGGTGCGGCTGCTGGCGCTCACTAACCGCAACCTGCTCGACGAGGTGGCGGCCGGCCGCTTCCGGCGCGACCTGTATCACCGGATCAGCGTCACCCGGATTCGCCCGCCTCCGCTCCGCGAGCGGGAGGGCGACATCGAAATCCTGCTGGCGCACTTCAATGCGCAGTTGGCCGAGCGACACGGCGTGCCCGCGCGACATTTCGGACCCGAGGTCACGCAGATGCTCGCCGCCTATCACTGGCCCGGCAACGTGCGCGAGCTGCGCAATGTCGTCGAGAGCCTGCTCCTGATGTCGAATGCGCCTGAGGTCCACCCCAGCGAGATCGCGGCGAGCCTGGCCGTGGCGCCGGCCGTGCCCGGCCAGCCTGGAGCGCCGGTTTCCGACACGCCGGCCACGCTGGACGCGGCTGAGCGGGCAGCGGTCGTCCAAACGGTCCGGCTGCACCACGGCAACCTGACGGCGGCGGCGAGGGCGCTCGGCGTGTCCCGCAGCACCCTGTACCGCAAGCTCGGACGCTACGGGCCGCAGGCCTGACCGGTCCACCTCTCCCGTGGTCCGTCATTGCCCCGCCTGTCATTGCGAAGACCGCTTGCGACGCGGCAATCCAAGAGGGGGCAAGGCCGGAATGCAGCCCCTGCCCTCCTGGATTGCCACGCCGCAAGCGCGGCTCGCAACGGCGACGGCAGACCTGATGCGCAGGCCTGGAGGCCACTGTTGAGGGCCGTTGGTTATCAATCCGATCCCGGACTCACGCTCACGGGCGCCGCCGGGTCGTGTGCCCGCCATTTGCGCTCTGCCTCATCCCAGGCGGCAAGCGGCTGCAGGTCGGGCACCCAAGCCAGCCCGGTCTTGGCGTCAGACGACACCGCCTCCGGCGTCACAACCACGTCGAGCAGCGCCGGGCGATTGGCGAGCGCGCGTTCGAGCGCCGGGCCGAGCTGCGCCTCGGTCTCCACCCGTTCGGCATGCATGCCGAATGAACGCGCCATCGCCGCATGGTCGCTGAATTGCAGCCTTGTGCCGACAACCTTGCCGTAGGTCACCGTTTGGTCGTGCACCTCGATCTGCCAGGCGCCGTTGTTGGCGACGACGATCAGCACAGGTGCCTTGTGGCGCACGGCCGTATCGACCTCGATTGCATTGAAGCCGAACGCGCCGTCCCCGGTCGCCACCACCACGGCCCGGTCCGGGACGGCGAGGCTCGCGGCAATGCCATACGGCACGCCGACGCCGATGCAGCCGAACGGTCCCGGGTCGAGCATGTCCGGCGCCGACAGGCCGATCCGGGCGAAACTGAGGAAGTCGCCGCCATCAGTGATGACTACCGCGTTCGGGCCAATCGCCTCCTGTACGGCGGCGAGTAGGCGGTTCGGGTGTATCCGCCCGTCGCTGCCCGGGGATGCCGTCCGCATCGACTGCTTCAGCTTGCGCGCACGGTCCTCATGCGACCGCCGCAGTCCGTCCGCCCATCCCCGGTCAACGGACGAGGCCCGGTTACCGGCAGCCTCCACCAGCGCGCGGAGCGCCTCCCCCGGTGAGGCGAGGATCTCGACCGCGCCGCGCCGGTTGTCGCGCAGTTCGCCCGGCACCTCCCCGATGCGGACAAACCGCGCCTGGCCGAAGATCGCCGGCGAGCCATACGCAAGCTGGAAATCCAACCGGCGCCCCACGGTCAGCACGACATCCGCATCGCCCATCACCGCGCCACGCATCGCGCCGACGACGGAGGGGTGCGCGTCCGGCACCAGGCCGCGGCTCTCGCCGGTATCGAGATAGACCGCGCCAAGCCGGTCCAGCAGCGCGGTCATCTGCGGCCCGGCCCGACGGGCGCCGCGTCCGGAGATGACCACCACGCGCTTGGCGCCCCAAAGCTCCTCGACCGCCTGCGCCACCTGCGCCGGGTCAGGCATCAGCACGGGCCGCGGCTTGGGCTGCAGGTGCTCCTCGAGCTGGACGGGCTTCGGGACCAGGCGGCGCAGCACGTCGGCCGGGAAATCTATGTAGGCCGGGCCTGGCTCGCCCGCCTCGCCGAACGCGCGGGCAATCGCTTCGTCCAGCTCGGCCAGCGCGAGCGCCGGGTCGCGCACCGTGCGGGCATAGCGCGTGATCGAGCGGACCAGGGCGGTGTGGTCGATGTCCTGCAGGCCGCCACGGTTTTCCTGCGCAGTCGGGTTCGTCCCAGAGATCACCAGCACCGGTGCGCGCGAGATGT
>CAXTCJ010000212.1:0-6581 GCA_964242215.1 uncultured Acetobacteraceae bacterium
CCATTACAGCAGCGGATTTACAGTCCGCCCCCTTTAGCCACTCGGGCACCCCTCCAGCATGCGCGGACTATTCCCGATAGTGGGTGGTTGTCAACGGACCCACCTCAGCCGTTTCGACGGCGCGGCTCCAATCCGGCGGCCGCTTCTCGCTGGCCGCCGAGAGCGCCTCGCGGGCTTCCGGACCGTGCAGCAGGCGGGCAAACTCCTGGCCCTCTAGACGCATCGTCTCGATCGCGGCCGTGTTGGCCCGGCGTAGCAGCGCGCGGGTGGTGCGCAGGGCGTCGGGCGGTTTCGCGGCGAGGGCTTCGGCACGGGACAAGGCTTGCGCGTCGGCCGCGGCCGGGGTGGGCAGCACGGCATTCACGATGCCGGCGTCGCGCGCGGTCGGGGCATCGAACGGCTCACCCAGCATCAACAGTTCGGACGCACGCAGCATACCCGCCCGGGCCGGCAGCAGCAGGCTCGAGGCCGCTTCCGGGCACAGGCCCAAATTCACGAATGGCAGCTGAAAGCGCGCACCGGCCGAGCAATACACCAAGTCGCAGTGCAACAGCATCGTCGTCCCGACGCCGACAGCCGCGCCATTGACGGAGGCGACGATGGGGGTCTCGCACGGCAGCAGCGCTTCCAGAAAGTCCCAGGCCGCCGAGCGCTCACCGGGCACGGCGCGGGCGAAATCGCCAAGATCGTTGCCTGCGGTGAAGCAGTCTTCGCTGCCATGCAGCCAGATCGCCCGTGCGCCTGCCTCGGCTGCCCCGGTCAACGCGGCGGCGAGCGCCCAATACATCGCCCGGGTCAGTGCATTGCGCTTGGCCGGGCGGTCGATCGCCACGTGCCGGACCCCGGAGCGGTCAGTGACGGAGATCTCGGTCACGGCAACCCCCTTTTTTGTTGTGACATGGTAGCGGCCTGCAGAGGGCAGGGCTATACCCCCCCCGATGCCTCCTCCCCCCCGCAAACCCGGCCCGCCCGGCTCCCGCCATGGCTCATCCGGGGGCCGGGATGGATCACCCGGTGGCCGTGCTGGATCACCCGGTGGCCGAAATGGCACGCCCGGCGGTCGTGGCGGATCGCCCAGCGGCCGAGACGGCGCTGCCACAGGCCGCACCGCTGCACCCGGCGGGCGGGGCAGTGCACCCGACGATCGCACCGGTGGTTCCGCTGGCCGCGGAAGTGCTGCCAATGCCCGAACCGGCGCTCCCGCTGGCCGAACCGGCGCTCCCCCTGGCCGAACCGGCGCACCCGGTGGCCGGAACAGCGCCCCCGAAGGCCGGCATTCCTCGCCCGGCAACGCTCCGAGGCACCCGCCTCGCCCCACTGGCGAGCGCCCGTTGAGCCTAGACCGCCCACCGGCACGCCCGACGGATAGCCGGCCGGACAACCGCCCCGATCCCCGGCCCAGACGGCCGATGGACACCCACGCCCCCCCGTCGCATGCCCCCGCCTCGCATTCCCATACCGGGCCGCGGGCGGCCGAGGCTCCCCGGGGTGCGGTTTGGCTGTATGGCCTGCATGCCATCGATGCCGCTTTGGGCAATCCGGCCCGCCGCCTGCGCCGCTTGATCCTGACCGAGGAGGCCGAAGCCGCTCTGTCGGCCCGGCGGCCGCAGCCCTGGCCGTTGGCGCCGGAACGGTCCGACCGCGCCCGCATCGACCTGTTGCTCGGGCGTGATGCCGTGCACCAAGGCGCCGCTTTGCTGGCTGACACGCTGACCACGCCGCTGCTCGCCAACGTGCTGGAGAGGCCCGGCCCGGTCCTGGTGCTGGATCAGGTAAGCGATCCGCGCAACATCGGCGCCGTTCTGCGCTCGGCCGCCGCATTCGGCGCGGCATGCGTCATCACGCAGGATCGCAACGCGCCCGAGGAGACCGGCGCCCTGGCGAAGGCCGCATCGGGCGCGCTTGAGACGGTGCCGCTGCTGCGGGCCGTGAATCTGGCTCGCACCCTGGTCGCGTTGAAGGCGGCGGGGTTGTGGACGGTCGGGCTGGATGCGGGCGGCAAGCCACTCTCCGGCCCGGCCCTGGCGGAGCGCCGGGTCGCGCTGGTGCTCGGTGCCGAGGGGCCCGGCATGCGCCGCCTGGTGCGGGAGACCTGCGACGAGGTGGCCGGCTTCTCGATGCCTGGCGACATGGAAAGTCTGAACGTGTCCGCGGCCGCGACGGTGGCCTTGTACGAACTCGGTCGCCGAGGCTGATTTCTTTTGTGCGACGTTGGCTCGCCAACCGTCTGTTAACCTCTGTGGCGTAAGCTTGCGACCAGCCGCGCTGTCCTCTTCTCCGCGGTGAACTCGAGCCAAAAGGGCCGCAGATATGACGGAGCCTATAAATGCTCGACGACTGGACTTGTTTGTCCGACGACCTGCAACTCGTGCTGTCGCGGGAAGCCTTACGCCGGGCGGCTGATATCATCGCCGGTCAGGCCGAGGCACTTGCTGGCGAGATGGATGGCGGCTTCCTGCGCGATCGCGGTGGGGCCGACGCGTTGCGCCTCCTCGCGGGTGTCGTCAGGATCAATGGCGATGCTGCATTCGGCTCGGTCGGACGGGCCTGACGGAGGGCCATGCTCGTTCCCGTGACGGAGGCGGACGGCATTCTGCTGGATCTGCGCTACGCCACGGCGAACGTGCTGGGCGGCGTTCCGATCTATCGGCGCGCTGTCGCCTTGCTGCACCCGGCGGCGCGTGACCGGCTGCTCGCGGCGGCTGGTCGGGCTGCGGCGCTCGGGTTGCGGTTGAAGCTGTTCGACGCGTTCCGTCCGTTGGATGCGCAGTGGGCATTTTGGCGCGTGCTGCCGGATCCGCGATTCGTGGCAGATCCCTCACACGGCGATGGGGGCATGCACCCGCGCGGCGTCGCCGTGGACCTGACGCTGGCCTACGCAGCGGATGGTGCGGAGCTGCCCATGGGGACTGACTTCGACGAGATGACGCAGCGTTCCGCCCACGACGCCATGGACCTCGATCCGAAGGCGATCCGCAATCGCGCCCTGCTGCTCGGCATCATGGCGGCGACCGGGTGGGAGCATATCGCGTCCGAATGGTGGCACTACCAGGTACCCGGCATGCAATCGCTGCCGCCGCTCTGGGCCAAGGATGTGCCGAACGGGCCTATGTGACCGCGACTGGTGTCAGGACGCCGGTTCGCTGCCCAGCGTGCGCCGCATCAGCGCGACGGAGTGGCCGTTGTGCTGGAGCCTTTCGACGGTCTCCCAGCCGACCCGGGCGTAGATCCGTTCCGCTGTTCGGGTGTACAGCCAAAGCGTGCTGAACCCTGCGTGGGCGGCCTCGGTCTCCACTGCGGCGACGAGCCTTGCCGCGCAGCCTCGACGGCGTGCATGGGGTGCGACGACGACGCCGGCGAGCCAGGGCGTCAGGTCCGGCCTCTCTTCCAGATCCTCGGGAGCCAAGCTCGCCGTGCCGACTGGCTCGCCATCCTCGAGCAGCACGAATGTCCGGGGCATCGGCAGAGCTTGCGCCGCCACCCGATGCGCTTCCGTGAGCAGCTCGTCGAATGGCCGCCCGGAGTCGCGGAAGAACGCATCCCACCGCCACTGCACCGTGACCGGCACGAGATCGGGGCGCTCCGACGTGGATACGATCATGAACATCGCGATTTACTCCGCCGCCGACCGCAGGGCGGCACCGGCGGCTAGGGGGCACAGCGGCAGGGCGGCCGCCAGCAGGGCGCAGAGTAGCAGCAAGTGGGGGCGAGGGCTGAGGCCGCTCGCGACGGCATCGGCCGCGGCGGCGCCGAAGATCAGCACGGGCATCGCCAGCGGCAGCAGCAGCAGCGGCAGCAACACGCCGCCGCGCCGCGCGCCCAGTACGATGGCGGCCGCGGTGCTGCCCAACAGCGACAGCACGGCGGTACCCGGCAGCAAGCCGGCCAGCAACGCGGGCAGCACGTCCGGCTGCATGCGCAACATCAGCGCGAGCGGGGCGGCGGCGATCAGCAGTGGGACGCCGGTGACCAGCCAGTGCGCCATCGCCTTGGCCAGGGCGACCAGCGACGCCGGCAGGCCACACAGCAGCAGTTGGTCGAGCGAGCCGTCCTCACCATCCGCGCCGAACAGGCGGTCCAGCGGCAGCAGCGCGGCGAGCAGGGCGCAGACCCATACGACGCCCGGGGCGAGGCGGGCGAGCACCTCGGGCGCCGGGCCGATCGCCAATGGGAACAAAGCGCCCGCCAGGACAAAGAACATCACCGCGGCGAGGGTGTCGCCGCCATGACGCACCGAGAGCAGCAGTTCGCGGCCGAGCAGGCGCCAGAACATCAGCCGAGCCGCAATTCAGTGGCGCCGGGCAGCGTCAGATCCTGGTGCGTCGCCGCGACCACGCCACCGCCGCCCGCGCGGTGGTCGGCCAGGAGGCCGGCAAGTAGTCCGAGCGAGGCGGTGTCCAACCCCAAGGTCGGCTCGTCCAGCAGCCAAAGCGGCGCGCGGCTCAGGGGCAGGCGGGCGAGGGCCAGCCGGCGGCGTTGCCCGGCCGAGAGCATGCGGGCCGGCAGGTCGGCCAAGTCCGCCAGGCCCAGCGACTCCAACGCCGGGCCGATCGGCCTGCCAGCGGCGGCGAAATGCAGGTTCTCAGCGGCGGTCAGCCCTGGCTTGATCGCGTCCGCATGACCGAGATAGGCGACGGGGACTCCCGTTGGAGTCTCCGTCCAGGTCACCGACCCGGCGTCCGGCCGCTTCAGCCCCGCTAGCACCCGCATCAGGGTCGATTTTCCCGAACCGTTCGGCCCCAGCAACAGCAGCGCGCCGCCTGGCGGGACGGTCAGCGTGATGCCCTCCAGCACCAGCCGTTCCCCCCGGAACGCCGCGATATCCTGAGCGTGGACCAACTCCGTCGCCGTCACGTGTTCGATCTACGCCTCCAAAGCGGCCGCACGGCGTGGACCCGGGGCCCACCCTATGGTTTAACGGCCACATACCAACCATTTTCGTAGCGACCGCGCCGCATTCCTGCGCCGGCCCAAGGAGCGAGGCAACCGATGAAAAGCACTGGGCAGGACAGCCTACAAACGAAGCTAACCCTCAAGGCCGGTGGTCAGGCCTATTCCTACTTCTCCCTGCCCAAGGCGGCGGAGACGATCGGCGATATTACCCGCCTGCCGGTGAGCCTGAAGGTGCTGCTGGAGAACGTGCTGCGGTTCGAGGACGGCGCGGCCACGACGGTCGACCATGCGCGCGCGATCGCCGAGTGGGTGAAGACCGGCACCAGCGAGAAGGAGGTGCCGTTCCGCCCCAGCCGCATCCTGATGCAGGACTTCACCGGCGTCCCCGCCGTGGTGGACCTGGCCGCCATGCGCGACGGCATCATCAAGCTGGGTGGTCAGCCCGACAAGGTGAACCCGCTGATCCCGGTGGACCTGGTGATCGACCACTCCGTGATGGTGGACGTCGCCGGCACCGAGGACTCGCTGCACCAGAACGTCGAGCTGGAGTTCGCCCGCAACGCCGAGCGCTACCGTTTCCTGCGCTGGGGCAGCCAGGCGTTCGAGAATTTCCGCGTCGTGCCGCCGGGCACGGGCATCTGCCACCAGGTGAACCTGGAATACCTCTCGCAGACGATCTGGACGGCGAAGATCAAGGGTGAGGAATTCGCCTACCCCGACACGCTGTTCGGCACCGACAGCCACACCACGATGGTCAACGGCATTGCCGTGCTCGGCTGGGGTGTGGGTGGGATCGAGGCGGAGGCCGCCATGCTCGGCCAGCCGATCGCCATGCTGATCCCGGACGTGGTCGGCTTCCGTATGACCGGCAAGCTGAACGAGGGCGTCACCGCGACCGACCTAGTGCTGGTCGTGACGCAGATGCTGCGCAAGCTGGGCGTGGTCGGCAAGTTCGTCGAGTTCTTCGGCGCCGGATTGGACAGCATGGCGGTCGCGACCCGCGCCACCATCGCCAACATGGCCCCGGAATACGGCGCCACCTGCGGCTTCTTCCCGACCGATAGCACCACGATGGACTACCTCCGGCTCACCGGCCGCGACGAGGGCCGCCTGGAGTTGGTTGAGGCCTACGCCAAGGCGCAGGGCATGTGGCGCGATGCGAGCACCCCCGACCCGGTGTTTACCGCCACGCTCGAACTGGACCTGTCTACCGTGCAGCCGTCGATCGCCGGGCCGAAGCGTCCGCAGGACCGGGTGCTGCTGAGCGAGGCCACCAGCGCGTTCAAGGCCGAGCTGAGCAAGAGCCTGGGCGTGCCCGCCAACGACATCGGCAAGCGGGTCGCCGTCAACGGCAAGAACTACGAGATCGGCCACGGTGACGTGGTGATCGCGGCCATCACCTCCTGCACCAACACGTCCAACCCGTATGTGATGGTTGCGGCGGGGCTGGTGGCGCGCAAGGCTCGGGCGCTCGGCTTGCGGCCGCAGCCCTGGGTGAAGACGTCGCTGGCGCCGGGCAGCCAGGTGGTGACGGAGTATCTGGACAAGTCGGGGCTGAACGTCGACCTGGACGCGATGGGGTTCGCGCTGGTCGGCTATGGCTGCACGACCTGCATCGGCAACTCCGGACCGCTCGATGCCGCGATCGGCGAGGCGATCGACGCGAACAAGCTGGTTGCCGTGTCCGT
>CAXTCJ010000213.1:0-6555 GCA_964242215.1 uncultured Acetobacteraceae bacterium
TGCGGGATGGCGACGATTACGTGATAAACGGCCGCAAATGGTGGTCTTCCGGGGCCGGCGACCCGCGCTGCGCCGTCTTCATCGTGATGGGCAAGTCCGACCCGGCGAACATGGACAAGCACCGCCAGCAATCCATGATCCTGGTGCCGCGCGACGCCCCTGGCGTCACCATCCACCGCATGCTGCCGGTGTTCGGCTTCGACGACGCGCCGCACGGCCATGCCGAGATCAGCTTCGAGAACGTTCGTGTGCCCGCCACCTCCATCCTGCTTGGCGAGGGCCGCGGCTTCGAGATCGCCCAGGGGCGGCTTGGGCCAGGACGCATCCACCACTGCATGCGCTCCATCGGCCAGGCGGAGCGCGCGCTGGAAATGATGTGCAAGCGCTCGCTGGAACGCCACCCGTTCGGCAAGCCGCTCGCCGACCAGGGCGTGACAGTGGAGCGGATCGCCAACAGCCGCATCATGATCGACCAATGCCGGCTGCTGGTGTTCCATGCCGCCTGGAAAATGGATACAGTTGGTAACAAAAATGCCCGGCGCGAGATCGCCGAGATCAAGGTTTCGATCCCCAACATGCTCTGCCAGGTGGTCGACTGGGCGATCCAGATGCACGGCGCGGGCGGCGTGACCACCGATTTCGGGCTGAGCAAGATGTATGCGAGCGCGCGCACCATGCGCATCGTGGACGGCCCGGACGAGGTGCACCGCCATCAACTCGGGCGCCTGGAGTTGGCGAAGTACAAGCCGGCCCGGCCCAACGTGGCGGCCCAGTGATGGGGGGCCTGTTCGATCTGACCGACAAGGTCGCCCTGATCACCGGCAGCTCCAAGGGCATCGGCCGCGCGATCGCCGAGCGGATGGCGGAGCACGGCGCCAAGGTGGTGATCTCGTCCCGCAAGAAGGAGCCGTGCGAGGCGGTGGCGGCCGGCATCAAGGCCAAGGGCGGCGAGGCGATCGTGTTGCCTGCCAATATCGGCCACAAGGATCACCTGCAGGGGCTGGTGAACGACACCATCGCCGCGTGGGGCGGGATCGACATCCTGGTCTGCAACGCGGCGGTGAACCCATATTTCGGGCCGTCGATCGACTGTCCGGACGAGGCGTTCGACCGCATCATGGGCAGCAACGTCCGGTCCAATTTCTGGCTGTGCAACATGGTGCTGCCGCAGATGGCCGAGCGCGGTGGCGGCTCGATCATCGTGGTGAGCTCGATCGCCGGGCTGCGCGGCACGCCGACCCTGGGCGCCTATGGCATCAGCAAGGCGGCGGACATGGCGATCGTCCGCAACCTGGCGGTGGAGTGGGGCTCGCGAAACATCCGCGCCAACTGCATCGCGCCCGGGCTGGTGCGAACCGATTTCGCGCGCGCCTTGTGGGAGAACCCGGAGATCCTGGCGAAGCGCGTCAAGGACAGCCCCCTGCCCCGCATCGGCGAGCCGGACGAGATTGCCGGCGCCGCCGTCTTCCTGGCGAGCCCGGCCGGCAGCTTCACGACCGGGCAGACCTTCGTGATCGACGGCGGCGTGACCATCGGCGGCGCTGCCGTTGAGTAACCCCGTCGCAGTGGGGGCGCCGATCCTCGTCCCGCCGCTGGCCAACCATCGGTTAGACGAGGCCCGGCTGACGGCCTACCTGGCCGAGAACCTGCCCGGGTTCGCCGGCCCGGTGACGGTGCGCCAATTCCAGGGCGGCCAGTCCAACCCGACCTTCCACCTGCACACGCCCGGCGCCGAGTATGTGCTGCGGAAGAAGCCGCCGGGCACATTGCTGCCGTCCGCGCATGCCGTGGACCGGGAATACACGGTGCAATCCGCGCTGGCCGGTAGCGCCGTGCCGGTCGCCCCGATGCGCCTGCTGTGCCGGGACGATGCGGTGATCGGCACCATGTTCTACGTCATGGACTATTTGCCCGGCCGGGTGTTCTCCGACCGCACGCTGCAGGGCGTGGCACCGGCCGATCGCGCGGCGATGTATGACGACATGAACCGGGTGATGGCGGCACTGCACGGGGTGGACTGGCAAGCCGCCGGGCTCGGCGGGTTCGGCCGGCCGCAAGCCTATGTCGCGCGGCAGATCGACCGTTGGACCAAGCAGTATATCGGGGCCAACACCGGCGACGTGCCGGAGATGAACCAACTGATGAAGTGGCTCCCAGCCCACGCTCCGGCGGCAGACGAATCGGCGATCGCCCATGGCGACTTCCGGCTCGGCAACCTGATCTTCCATCCGGTCGAGCCCCGAGTGATCGCCGTGCTGGATTGGGAGTTGTCCACCCTCGGGCACCCCCTGGCCGATCTGGCGTACAACTGCATCCCCTGGCGGTTGCCGGTGGCTATGGAGGGGCTGCTGGGTGCCGACGCGCCGGGTATCCCGTCGGAGGCGGAGTACGTGGCGGCCTACTGCCGGCGCACCGGTCGGGCCGGCGTGCCGGAACTGGATTTCTTCGTCGTGTTCTCGCTGTTCCGCTGGGCGGCGATCGCGGCAGGGGTCTATCGCCGCGCCCTGGACGGGAACGCGGCGGACGCGAGGGCGCTGACGATCGGCAACAAGTTCAGGATGTTGGCGGAAGCAGCCTGGGCGCTGGCTGAACGCACGTAACGCCGTCTCCCTCTCCCGTTGTGAACGGGGGAGGGAGAGGTAAACCTTAAGCGGCGGCCTTTTTTGCCTGAGCGCGGACGATGCGGCGCTTCAGGACCTGCGCTTCGATGGGCAGGTTACGGTTCGGCGTCGTGATCAGAAACGAATCCAACCCACCGTTGTGCTCGATCGTGCGCAGCGCATGCGTCGTCAAGCGCACACGGATGGAAGCACCCAAGATATCGGACAGCAGCGATTGCTCCTGCAGGTTCGGCAGGAAACGGCGGCGGCTCTTGTTGTTGGCGTGGCTGACGTTGTTGCCGGTCAGCACGCCCTTGCCGGAAATCTCGCAACGGCGCGACATCGTATAAACATCCTCGAACAGCGGGCTTGAAGCCGCGGGTTATGGCGAAGCGGGGCGGTCTCGTCAACACTGGCAGGCATGGACGCCCTCACCGCCTTCGGACTATTCGCCGTAACCGCCATGCTGGTCTGCTACAGCCTGGAACAACGGCACACCGCATTCATCCTCGGCTTCGCTGGTTCCTGCATCCTCGGCTCCGCGTATGGCTTCCTGCAGGGGGCGTGGCCATTCGGCGCGGTAGAGGCGATCTGGGCAGTGGTTGCGGCGAGGCGGTGGTGGGGCGCGCGGCGGCCCCCGCCGTCCACTACGCCGGCACCTCCCCCGTGAACCGGGGAGGGTGAGCCAGCGTCAGTTGTGCGCGCCCTCACCCTCCATGGCGCCCATTGCCCGGAATTCGCCGGCACGGACGCTGCCGATGGCGTTGGTCAAGATCGCGATCACCGCCTCGTCGGACAGCGACCGCGTCAGCAGGCCCAAGGCGCCGCCCAGCAGGGCAGACGCGACTGAAATCGAACTGATATTCTGCCCGGTCATATACTCGATCGCCTTGTCCACCACCGCACCGGCGTGGCCAAGGTCGGGCGGGGCGCCGTCATCCATCGCAAGGCTCATTCACGGCTCTCCTTTCCGCTCTAGATAGCGCGCGGGAAGGCCGATGAAAGTGCTTTTTGGCTACACAGCGTCGGCGATCCGCTCCTCGACGACCAATTCAGCGTCCGCTTCCTCCGCCTGCAACTGCCACATCCCGGCATACACGCCACCCGCGGCAAGCAGCACGGCATGGCTGCCCCGCTCGGCCACCCGGCCGTCCACCAGCACGATGATCTCGTCGGCATCCACCACCGTCGACAGGCGGTGCGCGATCACGACGGTGGTCCGGTCGGCCGACGCATTCGCCAGCGCCGCGCCGATATCGACTTCGGTGCGGGTGTCGAGCGCACTGGTCGCCTCGTCCAGGATCAGGATGCGCGGGTTCTTCAGGATGGTGCGCGCGATCGCCACGCGCTGCTTCTCGCCGCCGGACAGCTTGAGGCCGCGCTCACCGACCATCGTGTCGTAGCCATCGGGCAGCCGGAGCACGAAATCATGCACCTGCGCCGCGCGCGCCGCCGCCTCGATCTCCGCTTGGGTGGCGCCGACCCGGCCATAGGCGATGTTGTAGCGGATCGTGTCGTTAAACAGCACCGTGTCCTGCGGCACGACGCCGATGGCCGCGCGCACGCTATCCTGCGTCACGCTGCCGATTTCCTGCCCGTCGATCAGGATGCGGCCACCGGTCACGTCGTAGAAGCGGAACAGCAAGCGCGCGATCGTGCTCTTCCCTGCCCCCGTCGGGCCGACGACGGCGAGCTTGGCCCCCGGATCCACACTGAATGACACGCCGTGCAGGATCTCCCGGTCGGGGCGGTAGCCGAAGCGGACGTTCTCGAACACCACGGAACCCGCGGTGCCGCTGGCCGGGCGCAGCGGCACTGAATTCGGTGAGTCGGCCACCTCCTGCTCCACCGTGAGCAGCCGGAACATCTGCTCCATGTCCACGACGCCCTGCTTGATTGAGGCGTAGACGAACCCCAGGAAGTTCAGCGGCTGATACAGCTGCATCAGATAGGTGTTCACCAGCACGAACTTGCCGACGGTCATCCCGCCACTGACGACGCCCCGTGCCGCCATCAGCATGATCAGGGCCAGCCCGGCCGCAATGATGACCGCTTGCCCGATGTTGAGCATATTGAGCGTCACCTGCGTGCGGACGGCCGCCGTCTCGTAGCGGGCCAGCGCGTCGTCGAAGCGGCGTGCCTCGTGGGCCTCGTTGCCGAAATATTTCACCGTTTCGTAGTTCAGCAGGCTGTCGAGCGCCTTGGTGTTGGCCTCGCTATCCACCTCGTTCATCTGCCGGCGGTACTTCACCCGCCACGACGTGAAAGCCACGGTGAAGCCGATATAGCTCGCCACCGCCCCGAAGGTGACCGCAGCGTAGCGCCAGTCGAACAGGTTCCAGATGACGGAGGTGACCAGCACCACCTCGAACAGCGTCGGCAGCAGGTTGAACACGGCCAGGCGCAGCACCTGCTGGGTACCCTGCACGCCCCGTTCGATCGACCGCGAAACCCCGCCGGTCTGCCGATCCAGATGGAACCGCAACGACAGCCGGTGCATATGGCGGAACGTGTCCAGCCCGACCCGGCGCGTCGTGCGTTGCTGCACCGAGGCAAAGATCGCGTCCCGCAACTCGCCGAACCCGGCGGAGGCGACCCGCAGCAGCCCGTAGCCGAGGATCAGCGCGATTGGGACGACGGCCGGGTTGTTCTTGGGGGACAGCGCATCGACCGCGTGGCTATAGACCAGCGGGATGTAGACGGTGGCGATTTTGGCCAACACCAGGCACGCCGCTGCCAACAGCACGCGGACACGCGCCGACCGGTCACCTCGCGGCCACAAATAGGGCAGCAGAGACTTGATCGTGGAGAACGTGGATCGGTGCGGGACCGGCAGGTCCAAACGGCGGCCTGGGCCTGACGACATGCCTCTCATCTACGCGCTGTGCGCCTCGCTTCAAAGGTGACCAACGCGCTCCCCTGCCCTACACCGGCATCATGGCCGATGTTTCTGGATTTATGCGTCACGTCCGCGCCTGCAATAATGCGGTTTTGCCGGGGCAACGCCTGCGCTTCCACGTGGACGGCGAGCCGGTTGGCTGGCTGCTGCCGGATGCGGCCGCGATCGTGGGCACCGACGTCGCGTCCGATCGGCTGGCGCAGGCCGCGCGCACCCTGGCCGATGCGGGGCTTGGCCGATGGCGGGGCGAGGCGTTCGATGTCCGCGCCACGCCGGACGGCCCGGTGCTGGGCACGGTGGATCGCGGCGTGTTGCCGGTGCTCGGGATCGAGGCAGTGGGCATCCACCTGGACGGCATGGTCGAGCGTGCGGACGGCTTGCATCTGTGGATCGGCCGCCGGGCGATGGACAAGAAACTCGACCCCGGCAAGCTGGACCACATCGTGGCCGGTGGTGTTCCGGCCGGGCTGGGTCCGGCGGAGACCCTCGTCAAGGAAGCCGGCGAGGAGGCCGGGCTGCCCCCTGCGCTCGCGGCGTCCGCTGTCCATCGCGGCGTGATCCACTACACGATGGAGCGCGAAGAGGGTCTGCGACGCGACCGGCTGCACTGTTACGACCTTATCCTGCCGGACGATTTCGTCCCCCGCCCCGTCGATGGCGAAGTGGCGGGATTCGAGCTTTGGCCGATTGCGCGAGTGCTCGAGACGGTGCGGGACACCGACGACTTCAAATTCAATGTAAATCTGGTGCTGATCCGCCTGTTTCTGAGACTTGGACTCATCCAAGACACCACGCTCGCCAACGCCCTTAACTAGATCCTCCCCCGTTCTTCACGGGGGAGGGGGACCATGCAAAGCATGGTGGAGGGGGCGTGGGCAGACACCGAGCACCCCCTCCGTCGGCTTCGCCGCCACCTCCCCCGTGAAGAACGGGGGAGGATGCAGGTTGCCGGTTATGCTAGGCCCGTCCCGCCGGTCGCGCCGTAGGTTTCTCCGGTGACATAGCTCGCCTCCTGGGACGCCAGGAACACGTAGATCGGTGCGATTTCCACGGGCT
>CAXTCJ010000214.1:0-6537 GCA_964242215.1 uncultured Acetobacteraceae bacterium
TCGGCCCAGGTCAGCGTCGGATAGTTGAAGATGGAGGAATACTTCGCGCGCCCCTCCAGCAACCCGTCGACCAGCGCCTCGCGGCTGGTGCCGAGTGTCTCGGCGGCGGCATAGAGGTACAGCCCATGGCCGCATTCGTCCTGCACCTTGGCGAGCAGCGCGGCCTTGCGGCGCAACGACGGCGCGCGGGTCAGCCACGCGCCCTCCGGCAACTGCCCGACGATCTCGCTATGGGCATGCTGGCTAATTTGGCGGGTTAGCGTGCGGCGATACGCGGCCGGCATCCAATCGTTGGCCTCGATGCGCTCCTCGGCGTCCACGCGCTCCTGGAAGCGGGCGAGCAGGGCGGGATCTTCGGTGCTGCGGACCTTGTCGGATGCGTTCAGGGCTTGCGTGTACATGGCAGCCTCGTTCGTGTTCGTTGCGGGGATCTTACGTCACAGAATTAGCCAGCGTCAAGCGAATTGCGTAACACGTTCTCGGAACCGGCGCTGCATGCTGGGGCCGGCTGGCGGCAGATCTTGGCTGCTCAACCACCGCTCGGACGGTGCCAGCAGGGCGGTGTAAGCCTTGGCGCACAGGTCGCGGGCCGCCGTGCCGGGCCAATCCGGCGGCAGGATCTCGGCGGGCAGAGCGGGGGCGTGCAGCACGACCCGGCGGTATTCGTGGATCAGCAACGTGCGGGCCACGGCTGCCTCCAGCGGCGCCGGGTCGGTCCAGTCGGGCAGGGCGGAAAATGCGGCGATGAAGCGGGAGAACGACGCGGCCAGCCGGTCCAGCGGCCACGACCGTGCGGCCAGGATGCGGGCAGCCTCCGGGGTGGTGGTCGCGGTCAGCGTCACCGCCTCGCCGGTCGGCTGGGGGGCGCCGGGGCTGATCCACAGGCCGGGCACGGCTTGGCCGTAGCCGGCTTCGGACAGGGCGTCGCGATGGCGTGGCTGCAACACCAGTTGGAACTGCCCGTCCCACTCCGGCGGCCCGGCGGCGTAGATGCGGTCGGCGGCCTGGGTGGAGGCGGTGTGCCCGGTCTCGGTCAGCCGGTAGGCACTGTTGCGCCCCACCCGGGTGCGTTCGGTCCAGCCATCGGCGACCAGGCGGGACATCGCGGTACGCACCGCTCCGGCGTCGACCCCCATGGCGGCAAATAGCTCGGTCAGCGTGGCCAGCCACACCGTCCCGCCATGCGGCACGATCGCGTCGCCGAACGCGGTGACCACGACGGACCAGGTCCGCTGCGGCCGCTCGCGCCAATGGGCGAGAAGGGGGGCGAGCAGGGGGGCGAGCGTCATTCGTCATCTCGCAAGGTAAAGTAAGAGTAGGGTGCAATGCGCTCTGGCATTGCACCGGATCCACAACGTTGCAAGGTTCACTGGCAGCTTTGGCGGTGCAATGCCAAAGCGCATTGCACCCTACGTTGGGGTGCCTCGCTATGGAGGAGATGAGATGTCGGCGCAACTTTTACGCAGTGCAAGAACTCGACGCTTATGGACCGCAGTTCAGGTCTTGTTCGGCATTGCGCTACCCGCTTACACCATGCCGGCGTTCGGCGCCCCCGCGTTCGAACTGCAGGGCAAAGGTGTGCAGATCTACACCTGCAGCGACGGGCAGGGCGGCTTCGCGTGGCGGCTGAAGGCGCCGGATGCGATGCTGGTGGATGGCGAAGGCCGCGAGGTCGGGCACCACTTCGCCGGGCCGAGTTGGCAGGGCAAGGATGGCAGCCTCGTTACGGGCGAGGTCGAGACGGCGGCGAGCGGCGGGGCGGGCGCGATCCCGTGGCTGGTGCTGCGGGCGAAGACCCATGCCGGTGCGGGCCTGTTCGCGTCGGTGGAGGCGATCGTGCGCAGCCGGACCGAGGGCGGTGTGGCGCCGGCGACGGGCTGCGATGCCGGCCATGCCGGGGCGGAAACCCAAGTGCCGTATACCGCCAGCTATAGCTTCTTTCCGAAGTAGCTGCCGTTCAGGACAGGAACGGCAGGTCGATGCCGGCCAACTGCAACAGCAAGGTCACGTTCAGCAGCAGCACGACCGTCGTCACCGCGGCGGCAAACCAGACGGTCCATCGGCTACAGGCCAAGTCGCCCATCAGGTCGCGGCGGCCGACGAACAGGATCAGAGCCACCAGCGGGACCGGCAGGGCGAGGCTCAGCACGATCTGGCTGACCACCAGCGAGGTGGTCGCGTTTACGCCGGCCGCGACCACGGCGAAGGCGGGCAGCATGGTCACCAGTCGGCGCACCCAGACGGGGATCCGCCAGCCGACGAAGCCTTGCATCACGACCTGGCCCGCCATTGTGCCGACGGCCGAGGACGACAGGCCGGAGGCGATCAGCGCGGTCAGGAACACGCCCGCCGCCGCGCCGCCGAACAGCGGCACCAGGGTGTGGTACGCGGTCTCGATCTCTGCCACGTCCGAGTGCCCGGCGTGAAAGGCGGAGGCAGCCATCATCACCATCGCCATGTTCACCAACCCGGCGAGGGTCAGCGCCACCACCACCTCGATGTTGGAGTATCGTAGCAGGCCGGCGAGGCCGCCTTTTGCATCGGTGCGCCCGCGCGCCTGGGTGAGCCCGGAATGCAGGTAGATCGCGTGCGGCATCACCGTGGCACCGACGATGGCGACGGCGAGGCCGACTTCGTCGCCGCCCTCCAGGACCGGATGCAGGATCTGCCGTGCGGCCTCACCCCAGGCGGGAGGCGATAGGAACAGCTCGACCAGGTAGCTGACGGTGATCACGCCGACCATGGCGGTGATCGCGATCTCGAGCGGCCGATAGCCCCGGCGGTCCAGCATCAGGATGGCGTAGGTGGCGGCGGCGGTGATCACCATGCCGGCCAGCAGCGGCAGGTGGAACAGCAGCGACAGGCCGATCGCACCGCCCAGGAACTCGGCCAGGTCGGTGGCCATCGCGGCGACCTCGCTGACCGCCCACATCGCCAGCACGACGGGGCGCGGAAAATGGTCGCGGCTCAGTTCGGCGAGGTTCTTGCCGGTGGCGATCCCCAAACGGGCGGAGAGCGCCTGGAACAGCATCGCCGCCGCATTGGCCAACAGCACGACGAACAGTAGCCCGTAGCCGTATTTCGCGCCGGCCTGGATGTTGGTCGCGAAGTTGCCCGGATCGACATAGGCCACCGAAGCGACGAAGGCCGGGCCGAAGAAGGGGAGCAGCGCACCGATCCCCCGGCGGCGGCCGGCGAGCGCATCGGCCATCGCACGCTCGGTGCGGCTCGTGAGGTTGCCGGTCGTCAGGTTGCCGGTCGTGACGTCGGGGCGCAGCGGGACGGCATCGTTCATGCAGGGAAATGTAGCGTAGGCTACACTCCGGTCAAGCGACATGATTTTGTGTGCCTCACGCCAGCTTGCTACTGAGGTGTCCACAGGAGAGCCGATGTCACCGACCGACCAGACGCTACCGGAGGAGCCGACCCAGGCGCGGCGCTTCGAACGGGCGCGGACCGCCCGGGGGGCTGCGATGCTCGAGGACTATGCCGAGCTGATCGCCGACCTGCTGGCGGCCGGCGGCGAGGCACGGGCCACCGACATCGCCCGGCGCTTCGGCGTCTCCCACGCGACCGCGGTCAAGACCATCGCCCGGCTGCGGCGTGAGGGGTTGGCGACCGGCAAGCCCTATCGCGGCGTATTCCTGACCGAGGCCGGGCAGGCTTTGGCCGGTCGCGTGCGGGCCCGCCATCGCCTGGTGGTCGACCTGCTGATCGCCGTCGGCGTGCCGGAGGAGGCGGCGGAGGGTGACGCCGAGGGCATCGAGCACTACGTCTCGGACACGACTCTGGACGCCTTCGCGCAGTTTCTTCGCCGCGCTGGCTAAACGGAGCGCAAGCGGGGAGCAGCGGATGCCGAACGATACGCCGGGCCGTCCAGAGTTGCTGGTGGATCCAGAGTCGCTGCACACCTTCGAGTCGCTGGACGATCTGCTGCGTGCGGCGGTTGCCCAGTGGGGCGGGCAGCCTGCCATGGACTTCCTCGGGCGCCGTTGGATGTATTGGCAACTGGGCGCCCTGGTCGACCGTGCGACGCGGGGCTTGCAGGATCTCGGGGTCGGGCCCGGCGTGAAGGTCGGGCTGTGTCTGCCGAACACGCCGTACTACGTCGTGCTGTACTACGCCGTGCTGCGGGCCGGCGGGACGGTGGTCAACTACAATCCCCTGTATGTCGAGCGGGAGCTGACCCACCAGATCCTCGATTCCGGCACCACGATCATGGCCGTGATGGATCTCGAGGCGGTGTATCGCAAAGTCGCCAACGTGGCTTCGGCCACCGGGCTGCGGCGGCTGATCGTCTGCCCGATGGCGGGGATCCTGCCGCCGACCAAAGCCTTGTTGTTCCGCCTGTTCAAGCGCCGGGACCGGGCGGCGATCACGATGGGCGGGCTCCATGTCGCCTTCGCCGACATCGTCCATAGTGCCGAACCGGCGACGAGCGTGACCATCGACCCGGCGGATGTCGCCGTGCTGCAATACACCGGCGGCACCACCGGCGTGCCGAAGGGCGTGATGCTCAGCCACGCCAACCTGGCCGCCAATTGCCGCCAGGCACGGGTGCATTGGCCCGGGGCGCGGCCGGGGCACGAGCGGGTGCTGGCCGTGCTGCCGTTCTTCCACGTCTTCGCCATGACGTCGGTGCTGAACTACGCCATCGGGCTGGCCGCCGAAATCGTCATGCTGCCGCGCTTCGAACTCGGGGCGATGCTGAAGGCGATCAAGCGGCGCCAGGTCACCATCGTGAATGCGGTGCCGACGATCTACACCGCCGTGAACGCCGCGGCCGAAGCCGGTAAGGTCGACCTGCGCTCGCTCGCGTTCAGCGTGTCGGGGGGCGCGCCGCTTCCGGAGGAGGTGCGGGAGCGGTTCGTCAAGCTGACCGGTTGCAAGCTGGTCGAGGGGTATGGGCTGAGCGAGGCCTCGCCGGTCGTCTCGTGCAATCCCCCGGACGGGGAGGTGAAGCCGGGCTCCGCTGGGCTGCCGATGGCGGACACGGTGGTCGAGATCCGCGATCCGGAGTCGGGCCAGTTGCTTCCGACGGGCGAGCGCGGCGAGGTGTGCGTCCGCGGCCCGCAGGTGATGCGCGGCTATTGGCAGCGCCCGGACGACACGGCGGCGGTGTTCGTGGCGGGAGCGCTGCGCACCGGCGACATCGGCTATTTGGACGAGGACGGCTATCTGTTCCTGGTCGACCGCATCAAGGACGTGATCTTGTGCGGGGGCTACAACGTCTATCCGCGCGTGTTGGAAGACGCGTTGTACGAGCACCCGGCCGTGTTGGAGGCGACGGTGATCGGCGTCCCCGATCCTTACCGCGGCCAGGTGCCGAAGGCGTTCGTCGTCTTGCGCCAGGGAGCTTCGGCGGCACCCAACGAGCTTAGGACGTTCCTCCTCGGCTACGTCTCGAAGATCGAACTGCCGCGCGACGTGGTGATCCGCGACAGCCTTCCGAAGACGATGATCGGCAAGTTGTCGAAGAAGGAACTGGTCGCGGAGGAGGCAGCGAACGGCGGCTGAGGTGCTGCCCGGCCCCGCCGGCGGTATCGGGGGCACTTGAGATTGCCGAATAGCCACCAGCCTGTTCAGCTACCGAACGAGATGTGCGCGGTGGGTCTCCGACTACGATGGCTGAAGCTACGACCGGCTCCGACAGCCCCGATAGTGCGCCGCGCCAACAATGGTGCTGCTCGGAATCCTGCGGTAACGGTAACGATGATGATTTCGACAACGAAGTGTGGTGTAATGCCGAACGTCACCCAGCAGGCCGCAGCCATTCGGGCGTATCTGCACGTCCGTGCGGGCCTGCACCCAGCATAGAATGGATACCATCGTGCCAACCAAGCGTAGACCGTC
Source organism: uncultured Acetobacteraceae bacterium (assembly GCA_964242215.1). Taxonomy (GTDB): domain Bacteria; phylum Pseudomonadota; class Alphaproteobacteria; order Acetobacterales; family Acetobacteraceae; genus LMUY01. The sequence goes on from CAXTCJ010000214.1 coordinate 5,854, forward strand.
GAGTCCCGGCACCGGAGCTGACCAGTCGGAGTTCGTCGCCCGTCTGCAACTCGTAGCGGCGGAGTGGCCGAGTGCCGACCGGCTGGCCAAAGCCACCGGCGTGTCCCCCTCCGCGTTCCGCAAATGGCTCAAGGGCGAGGCCGAGCCAAGCCGGGACCGCCTCGTAGCGCTGGCCAGCGCGGCTGGGGTGGATCTCGCCTGGCTGGCGCAGGGGGAGGGGCCGGAACCGGATTTCGCAACCCTCGGCGCCCGTGCCCACAGCCGCAGGGGGGGCGACGGCTTCAACGCAGCCCGCTTCCTGGTCCTGCCCAAGGTGGCCGAAGCCGCCGCGGCGGGCTCGGGCCACGTGGAGACCAATGGTGCCACCGAGTTCATCGGCTTCCGCCATGACTGGATCCGTACGGCGCTGGGTCGCGAACCCGGGGAAGTCGTCATGGAAACAGCCATTGGCGAGTCGATGGAGCCGAACATCCACAACAACGACATGCTGCTGGTGGACACGACGGACACCACGTTCCGCAACTTCGGCGTCTACGTGATCGAAGTGCGTGACGAGCGGCTGGTGAAGCGCGTGCAGCGCAAGTTCGACGGCAGCCTGATCCTGATCAGCGACAATCCGGTGTATCAGCCCGAGCATATCGAGAGCGAGCTGGCCAAGGAGGTCCACGTCGTCGGGCGCGTCAT
>CAXTCJ010000215.1:0-6472 GCA_964242215.1 uncultured Acetobacteraceae bacterium
CGCCCCGGGCCGGAGTTGGCGGGGCGGGCGTACATGAAGCGGTTAGGATGCGCCTTCGTCCAGTCCAACAGCTCGGCCGCGGTCTTCGGCGGGGTCGCGACCTTGTCCGGCATGTATTCGAGCAACGGGCCGGACGGGTAATACACCACGATGCAGCCTTGCCCGCTGGTCAGCTGCTGCATCTTCCACGCCGGGTCGAGCAGGACGGATTGCAGGTTCGGCAGGCTGGCGGCGTGGGCGGGAAACAGCTCGGTCCAGATGCCCTGGGCGATGCCGGCGGACATCACGTCCGTACCGCCCAACACCAGGTCGATGTCGCTCCGCCCGGCCGCCTGCTGGGCGCGCAGCTTGCCAGGCAGTTCGGGTGCCGGCGCCTTGGTGAACACGAAACGCCCGACCATCTCGGGCTTGGCCTTGCGATACGCCTCGAACGCCGTTTGTGTCAGCGCCAGTGCGCCGCCGACATCGACGATGCTGAGCGTCAGTGGCGATTTTGGCTTCGCGGCCTGTGCGCGCACACCCCGCGTCACCGCTGCGCCCGCAAGGGCCACCGTGCCCCCGAGCACCGCGCGTCGTGCAATTTCCGTCATGGCCATCCCTTCCCGGCTCAGCACCGGGTTGACCCGGCGTCCTGTTCACGGCTTCAATGGTAGCGATACCATGAAAAGCACGTCAAGGGTGGGAAACAAGACAATCGGCGAGGCGGGCAGCGGGGCGTGTCGATCCGCGTTCAACGACGCTGAACGGCACGGCGATGGTGCGCGGTGCCTCGCGACCCTGCAGCCGGGCCAGCAGGCAGTGCGCCGCCGTACGCCCGATTTCCGCGCCGTCCACGCTGACGGTGCTGATGGCCGGGTGCATCGCGCGCCCCACCTCCAGGTCGCCGAACCCACACACGGCAAGCTGCTCCGGAACGGCGATGCCGCGCTGCGCAGCCTCGATCACCGCGCCAGCCGCCGACAGGTCGGACGAGCAGAACATCGCGATTGGCTCCGAGCAGAGCGGAAGTTTCGCCACGGCATTCCGGCCACCTTGCATGCTGGCCGGCGCTGGCAACACTTCATCCATCAGCAGCAACTCCGGCGGCAATGCCTCGGTGAAGCCGCGGCGGCGTGCCACCGCGCGGGTGTCGTCCGCGCCGACGGCGGCGAAACGGCGATAGCCCTGGCCCAAGTAAAGTGCTGCGACCGCGGCGCCGACGGCGTGATGGTCGAAGCCCACGATCATGTCGGCCGGTTCGCCCGCCAGATCCCAGATCTCCACGATCGGCACGCCGGCCAAGGCAAGGCGGCGCCGGGTCGCGGGGGAATGTTCCGTGCCGGTCAGCAACAAGCCGTCCGGACGGCGGCCCAGGATCGCGGCGACCAACGCTTCCTCGCCGCCGTTGCCCGGCCCGTAGCCACTGAGGCCGAGCACCACGTGATAGCCGGCCGCATCCAGCTCGTCGGTGAAGGCGCCGAGGCTGGCGGCGAAAATCGGGCTCGCCACCGTCGGGATGATGGCGGCCACGATGCGCGACTTGCGGGAGGACAGCCCGCCGGCCAACAGGTTGGGCACGTAGCCCAACCGCTCGATCGCCTGGCGCACTCGCTCGGCCGTTTCGGGCGCCACCTGCTCCGGCGTGTTGAGCACGCGGGACACCGTCATCGGCGCCACACCGGCGGCGGCGGCGACATCACTGAGTTTGACTTGCGTGCGGTGGGTGCTCACCGCACCAGCCTAGCCATCCGCCGTGCGCGGCGCCAACAGGAGGAAACACGATGACAAGAAAGACCGCCGAACAACTCCGTTCGTTCCGCACATGGGGTGCTGCCGACCTACGCTCGTTCGGCCATCGCAGCCGCACCAAGCAGATGGGCTACGCGGAGGCGGATTGGAAAGGCAAGCCGGTGATCGGCATCCTGAACACCTGGTCCGACCTCAACCAATGCCACCAGCATTTCCGCATCCGTGCTGAGGAAGTGAAGCGGGGCGTGTGGCAGGCCGGCGGCTTTCCGATGGAAATCCCGGCGCTCGCGTTGCCCGAGCAATACATGAAGCCCACCAGCATGTTCTACCGCAACCTGCTGGCCATCGAGGTGGAGGAGATTGCGCGTGGCCAGCCGCTCGACGGGCTGGTGCTGATGGGCGGCTGCGACAAGACGACGCCGGCGATGCTGATGGGCGCGATCTCCGCCAACCTGCCCGCCATCTTCATGCCCGCCGGGCCGATGCTGAGCGGCAACTGGAACGGCAACAAGCTCGGTTCCGGGTCCGACACCTGGAAATACTGGGACGAACTGCGCGCCGGCAACATCACCCAGGACGACTGGCAGGAGATCGAGAACGGCATCGCCCGCTCGTGGGGCACGTGCATGACGATGGGCACCGCGTCCACCATGACGGTGTCGGTGGAGGCAATGGGGTTCAGCCTGCCCGGCGCGTCGTCCATTCCCGCGCCGGACAGCAACCACGCCCGCATGGCCAGCGCGTGCGGCCGGCGCATCGTGGACATGGTGTGGGAGGACCTGACGCCGAAAGCGATGCTGACGCCGGGTAGCTTCGACAATGCGGTGCGGGTGGCGATGGCGTTGGGCGGCTCCACCAACTCGATCGTGCATTTGATCGCGATGGCGCGGCGGGCGGGTGTGCCGCTGGACCTGGATCGGTTCGACGAGCTCAGCCGCAACTCGCCGCTGATCGCCAACATCCGGCCGTCGGGCAAATACCTGATGGAGGATTTTTACTACGCCGGCGGATCGCGGGCGCTGATGGTGGCGCTGGGTGATCTGCTGGACCTGTCGGCCGCCACGGTGAACGGCAAGACGCTGGGCCAGAATCTCGAGGGCGCGAAGGTGCTGAACGACGACGTGATCCTGCCGCGCGACAAGCCGCTGAAGACGGAGGGGGGCGTGGCGGTGCTGCGCGGCAATTTGGCGCCGGATGGGGCGGTGATCAAACCCTCCGCTGCCGATCCGAAGCTTGCCAAGCACACCGGCCCGGCGATCGTGTTCGAGAACTACAACGACATGGCCTCCCGCATCGACGACCCGGCGCTCGACGTCACGCCGGACAGCGTGCTGGTGCTGCGCTCGGCCGGCCCGATCGGCGCGCCGGGCATGCCGGAATGGGGCATGCTGCCGATCCCGAAAAAGATCCTGCAACAGGGCGTGCGCGACATGGTGCGGATTTCGGACGCGCGGATGAGCGGCACGTCCTACGGCACCTGCGTGCTGCACGTGGCCCCCGAGAGTGCGGTGGGTGGCCCGCTGGCGCTGGTGCGGACCGGCGATATGATCACGCTGGACGTGGCCGCGCGCAGCATCTCGCTGGACGTCGACGAAGCGGAACTCGCCGCCCGTCGCGCCGCCTGGGTCGCCCCGCCGCCCCGCTTCGCCCGTGGCTGGGGCAAGCTGAGCGCGGACCAGATCAGCCAGGCGAACGACGGCTGCGACTTCAAGGTGCTGGAGGGAACTGCGCCCACGCCGGAGCCCGAGATCCACTGATACGCTAATCCTCCCCCGTGCTTCACGGGGGAGGTGGCGGCAAAGCCGACGGAGGGGGCGCGGGCACCGTATGTGCCCAAGAGCCCCCACCACCATGCTCCGCATGGTCCCCCTCCCCCGGTTCGCGAGGGAGGATCAGCCGGCCAACGCTCTTGCCTGCCACTCTCGGCTGACGTTACGACGCGCCCTCGGCCCGGGGACCTCCAGTGCAAGCCATCCACACGCCCACACTCTCGCCGCGCTACTGGGGCCTGCTCTCCATCGCCAGTGTGTTCGGGGCCGATGTCGGGGATTTCGTGTCGCATGACCTTCATGGCGGGCACTGGCGCGGGCTGGCCCCGATGGCAGTGGTGTTGGCCTCGATCCTGCTCGCCGAGCGGCGGTCAAGGCGGCCGACCGAAATCTTCTATTGGCTGGCGATCATCACGGTGCGCACCGCCGCCACCAATCTGGCCGACCTTGGCACCCATGATGGCCAACTGCCCTATGGCTGGGTCGTCGCCGCCCTGGCGTTGTTGCTGGCCGCACTCGTCGCCCCGACCAGCCGCCGCACGAGCAACTTGCCCGTGACCGATAACGCCTACTGGCTGGGAATGCTGATTGCGGGCACGCTCGGCACCGCGATCGGCGACGGCACGGCGGACGCATTGGGGCTAGGCGTCGCGAAGGGAACGGTGGTGCTGGGCGCGATCACCGCCGTGCTGTTCGCCCTACGCACCTGGCCGGCCGCCGCGATCACCGCGGGCTACTGGGTGACGGTCGTCGCCGTCCGCGCCGCCGGCACGACGCTGGGCGACTGGTCGGCGCACAATCTGGGGCTCGAAAGGGCAACGCTGTGCTCAGGGCTGGTGTTCGTCGCCGGCTACCAGCTGCTACCGAAACGCCGGGTCGCCACGGTCCACGTGGATTATACCGTGTAACCTTGGCACAAGGTTTGCTCACCCTCCCGTGAGGAGGGTTTGCCATGGGCGAAGTCGTAGCGTTGGACACGCCGGAACTGACCCGCGCAGAGGCGGCACGGGTGCGGCGCATCCTGCTCTCCAGCATCCTGGGGACGGCGGTCGAGTGGTACGACTTCCTCCTGTATGCCATCGCCACGGCCACCGTTTTCAACCGGCTGTTCTTTCCCTCCGGTGACCCGGCGCTCAGTTCGATCGTCAGTTTCGGCACCTACGGCGTGGGCTTCCTGGCCCGGCCGCTCGGCGCCGCCATCTTCGGCCATTTCGGCGACCGGGTGGGGCGCAAGGCAATGCTGGCCACCACCATCGTCATCATGGGGCTGGGCACGGCGCTGATCGGACTGCTGCCGGCCTATGCGCAACTGGGGCTCGCCGCCCCCGTCCTGCTGGTGGCGCTGCGCTTCCTGCAGGGCATCGGGCTCGGCGGCGAGTGGGGCGGCGCGGTGCTGATGGTGGTGGAGAACGCCGGGCCGCGACGCCGGGGCATGATGGGGGCGATGGTCCAGATCGGCTACTCGTTCGGCAACCTGGCCGCCATCGGGATATTCACCTTGTTCGCGCACCTGCCCGAAGCCGAGTTCCTGGCCTGGGGGTGGCGTGTTCCGTTCCTGCTGAGCATCCCGCTGGTCGGCGTTGGACTGTACGTGCGGCTCAAGCTGCAGGAGACGCCGGCGTTTCGCAGGCTGGAGCAGACGCAGCAGATCGCGCGCATGCCGATCGCCGAGGTGTTCACCCACCATCGCCGGCCGTTCTTCATCGCCGTATGCCTGAAAGTGTCGGAGATCGCCTGGGCCAGCATCGCCGGCGTGTTCGTGATCGCCTACGCGACCGGCAAGTTGGGGTTGCCGCGGGCCGCCATCCTCAACGCGCTGCTGCTCGCCACCGCGCTGACCCTGGTCACCATCCCGCTGTATGGCTGGCTGTCGGACATCGTCGGGCGGCGGGCGATGTTCCTGGCGAGCTGCGTGTTCTCGGTCCTGTTCGCCTTCCCGCTGTTCTGGATGCTGGACACGCGGGACATGACGCTGGTCACGCTGGCCATCGTCTTGGGCATCAATGGCGGGCAGATGGTGGGGTTCAGCGTCGGCGCCCCGTGGTATTCGGAGATGTTCCCAGCCCGGCTGCGTTATAGTGGCGCCTCACTCGGCTTCCAGATCGGCGCGGCACTGAGCGGCGGGTTGAGCCCGTTCATCGCCGCCGCACTGGTGGCCTGGAGCGGTGGCGCGCCCTGGCCGATCTCGCTGTTCCTGATCGCGTGCGCGCTGCTGACCGGCGGTGCCGCGTGGCTAGCACCAGAAACGGCCCGGCGAGCGCTCACCTAGCACCCACGCCGTTTGCAGCTTAGATCGGCGTCATGAGCGTGCTGATCATCGACGACGTCTCCCTGCGCATGGCCGGCCGCCCCCTGCTGGAGCATGCGACTCTGCGTGTGGACGCCGGGCGGCGGATTGGTCTGGTCGGGCGTAACGGGGCGGGCAAGTCCACGCTGCTGAAAGCGATCGCCGGCGAGATCGGATTGGACGGCGGCTCCATCCACCTCGCCGCCTCCGCCCGCATGGCCCAGGTGCGGCAGGAGGCCCCGTCCGGCCCGGCCAGCCTGCTGGAGACGGTGCTGCAGGGTGACGTCGAACGCTTGCAACTGTTGGCCGAAGCCGAGACGGCCGCCCCAGCCCGGCTGGCCGAGGTGCACGAGAGGCTGCGCACCATCGGGGCCGAATCCGCACCCGCCCGGGCCGCCGCGATCTTGGCCGGGCTCGGCTTCGACACGGCGGCGCAGGCACGCCCGGTCAGCGAGTTCAGCGGCGGCTGGCGCATGCGGGTGGCGCTAGCGACGGCGTTGTTCGCGCAACCCGACCTGCTGCTGCTGGATGAGCCGACCAACCACCTCGACCTCGAGGCGACCATGTGGCTGGAGGGCTGGCTGGCCCGCTTCCCCGGCGCCTGCGTGATCGTCAGCCACGACCGCGGCCTGCTGGACCGGGCGGTGGAGGCGATCGCGCACCTGGACCAGCGCCGCCTGTCGCTGAC
>CAXTCJ010000216.1:0-6455 GCA_964242215.1 uncultured Acetobacteraceae bacterium
TGCGCGCCGAACGCGGCGACATGCTGAAGGTGGACGACGTGCTGGAGATCCTGTCGATTCCCCTGCTCGGCATCATTCCGGACAGCGAGGAGGTGCTGAAGGCGTCCAACCTCGGCTCGCCCGTGACCCTGAGCGCGCCGTTGTCGGCACCCGCCCGCGCCTATTCGGATGCGGCCAAGCGGCTGCGCGGCGAGACCGTTCCGATGACGATCCACGGGGAAAAGAGCGGTTTGCTCAACCGGCTGTTCGGGAGGCGCGTGGCATGAGCTTCTTCGGCCTGTTCGCCAAGCGGAGCACGGCCCCGGTCGCGCGGGACCGGCTGCAGATCCTGCTGCAGCACGAGCGCGCCTTCGTCGGCGGCAACGATTTGGCGGCCACCCTGCAGGAGGAGATCCTGAAGGTCATCGCCAAGCACATCGCCATCGACCGGGACAAGGTTCGGGTCAATCTGGAGCGCGGCGACTCGGTCTCCACGTTGGAGATCGACGTCGAGATGCCCGAAGATGTGGAGTTGCCACGCAAGCGGGCGATGTAGCGGCGTCGATGCCGAGCAGCCCAGGCTAACCTCACGCTAACGATTACGCGGCATCTTCCAGCCTATAATCGTGTGAGTTCTGCCATGTGGGCGTGGGTCAACAACCGCAGTGTCGGCGCCAAGCTGGGCGCCAGTGTCGCCCTTGCCGTCTTGGCGTTGCTACTGATCGGCGCCGGAACGCTGTTCATGGCGCGGGAGGAGATGCTGGCGGACCGCGCCGACAAGGTGAAGGCCATCGTCGAGATGGTGGCGAAATATGCCGTTCAACTCGAAGCCCGGGTGCAAAAGGGCGAGCTATCCCACGAGCAGGCGGTGGGCCGTTTCGTCGACGTCATCAATGCCGAGCGGTTCGACGGCGACAACTACATCATCGTGTACACCGACAAGGGGATCGTGGTCGCTGCGCCCCACAACCCCGCCATCGTCGGGTCCGATCGAAGCGACAGCACCGACCCACTTGGTGTGAAGATCGTCCAGGTGGGGATTGCCCTCACTCAGCATGACGGGTCCGGCTTCTTCTGGTTCCGCTTCCCCCGTGCGTCCGGGTCGGAGCCGTTGCGCAAAATGTCCTTCGCGAAGGGCATCCCGCAATGGGGCATGTTCATGACGGCGGGCATTTACGTCGATGACGTGGATGCGGCGACCAGCCGCTACGCCGAACTCATCGGCGGGATGATTTTGCTCGCCCTGCTGTTGATCGGCGGGGTCGGCTTGGTGATCCACCGCTCGATCGGGCAGGGGCTTGCGTGTCTGTCCGGCAGCATGCGCCGGCTGGCGGATGGCGATTTGTCGACCGACGTGTATGGCCTTTCGCGTGGGGACGAAGTCGGGACGATGGCGGCGAACGTTCAGGTGTTCAAGGATGTCGGCCTCGAGAAGAAGCGGCTCGAGGCAGAAGGCGTCGCAGCCCGCGAGGTCGCGGATGCGGAGCGTACGGCGACCGAGGCGGAACGGGTCGAGGCGGCGGATCGGCTGCGTGCCGTGGTGGATGGCCTCGCCTCGCACCTTGCCAGGTTGGCGGACGGGGATCTGACATGCCATTTGGCCGAGGCGTTCGCGCCCGAATACGAGCAACTTCGCACTGACTTCAACGCGGCGATCGAACGGCTTGCGGACGCGGTCGGCCAAATCGTGGACAACACGCGCGCCATCGCATCGGGTGCGGACGAGATCAGCAGCGCCTCCGACGACCTGTCGCGCCGTACCGAACACCAGGCTGCCAGCCTCGAACAGACGGCGGCAGCGCTCGACCAGATTACGGCCACCGTCAACAAGACGGCGCAGGGTGCCCAGCACGCGAAGGACGTCGTTGCCGCAGCCCAGCAAGGGGCCCAGCAATCCGGCATCGTCGTTCAGGACACAGTCGCTGCGATGAGTGCGATCGAGCAGTCGGCGCAGCAGATCAGCCAGATCATCGGTGTGATCGACGAGATCGCATTCCAAACCAATCTGCTGGCGTTGAACGCCGGGGTGGAGGCAGCACGGGCGGGTGAGGCGGGCCGGGGCTTTGCCGTAGTGGCGAGCGAGGTGCGCGCCTTGGCGCAGCGCAGTGCGGGCGCCGCGAAGGAGATCAAGGCGTTGATCTCTACCTCGACGCAGCAAGTCGGTCGCGGTGTGGAGTTGGTCGGAGCCACTGGCCGGTCCCTGACGGCCATCGTCGGCCAGGTCCAGGAGATCAGCACGGTGGTGATCGAGATCGCTGCCAGTGCCCAGGAACAAGCGGCCGGGCTGGCCCAGGTGAACGTCGCGATCAACCAGATGGACCAGGTGACGCAGCAGAATGCCGCGATGGTGGAGCAGTCGACCGCGGCGTGCCACAGCCTCTCGAACGAAGCGAAGGATCTCAGTCAGCTGACGGGGCGGTTCAAGATGGCTGCGGGCGTGCCGCCTGGGCGCGCCATGGCGGCGTAACCGGCTCAAGCGTCGCGCATCGTAACTTTGCGCCCCGATCTACTCAAACCCCGGCCGCTCAAACCCCGGCCGCGGCCGATCACGCCCTCGCCGAACTTCGCTCGCAATACGTCCACGGCCGCCTGCGCTGCGACCCGGCGGGCTGCATCGGGGTCCGCCAGGTCCCCCCGGTCGGCGTCGGCACCCGGCAACAGCGGCGAGGCGCCGATGCCGATGAGGCGAAACGCCGTGCCGTCTGCCTCCCGCAGCAACAGGCCTCGTGCCGCCGCGAACAGCAGATCGGGGAGCACCGTCGGCCCCGGCAAGCGGATGGCCCGGGTGCGCAGGGCGAAGCGGGCGGTCTTCAGCTTGAGCACCACGCCGCCGGCCGCGTAGTCGCTCTCCCGCAAACGCCGGGCCAGCTTCTCCGACAGCCGCCAGAGTGGGCTCTCCAACTCGGCCACAGACGATAGGTCGCTGTCGAAGGTGGTCTCGGCGCTGACCGACTTCGTGTCGCGCTCGATGGTGACCAGCCGCGCGTCGATCCCGTTGGCGCGCCGCACCAGCGAGGGGCCGTCGTCGCCGAGCCGGGCGCGTGCGGTCCGATCGTCGAGCGCCTGCAGATGGCCGAGATGGGTGATACCGATTCCCGCGAGCCGCCGCTCCAGTGCCGGGCCGATGCCGGGCAGGGCGCGCACCGGCCACGCCGCCATCAGGCCGGGCGCATCGGCGCCGAGCACGGCAAAGCCGCGGGGCTTGTCACGCCCGGCAGCAAGTTTGGCCAGGAGGCGGTTGGGTGCCAGGCCGATGGACACGGTCAGCCCCAGTTCCGTCTCCACGTCGCGCGCGAACCGGGCCAGCACGGCGGCAGGCGGTGCGGCATGCAATGCCTGGGTGCCCGACAGATCCACCACCGCCTCGTCGATGGAGAGCGGTTGTACCAGCGGCGACAGACGTTGCATCAGCCCGCGGATGGCGCGCGAGGCGGCCGTGTATTTGGCGAAATCCGGCCGGATCACGACGGCATCCGGGCAGGCCTTCAGCGCCTTGAACATCGGCATGGCGGAGCGGCAGCCATACATGCGGGCTATGTAGCAGGCCGCCGTGACCACCCCCCGCGTGCCGCCGCCGACCAGCACGGGACGCCCGGCCAGCTCCGGCCGGTCTCGCTTCTCGACGCTGGCATAGAAAGCGTCGCAGTCGATGTGCGCGATGGCGAGACTGAACAATTCGGGGTGGCGCACCGTGCGCAAGCTGCCGCAAGCCGGGCAGGCGGCCGCCTCGGTTGCCGTGAAGCAATCACGGCAGAGGCCCATCAAGGGAGGGCCGATCAAGGCGGGGCCGATCAAGGCGGGGCCAGTCAAGCTGCCGGCGGCCACAACCACGCCGCGCCGCGCACCCCGGAGCTGTCGCCGTGCTTGGCCTTGAGGATCGGGGTGGAGGACACGTCGCTGAACACGTGGCGGCCGATCAGTCGCGGCAGTTGTGCATACAGATGGTCCATGTTGGACAGGCCGCCGCCGAGCACCACGACGTCCGGGTCCAACAGGTTCACCACCTGCGCTAGTCCCCGCGCCAACCGGTCCGCGTGGCGCTCCAGCGCGGTAATCGCCGTGGCTTCTCCGGCGGCGGCGCGGGCGGGCAGGGAGGAGGCGTCGCGTGCACCGGGCCCGTCGGCGTCGCGGGCGAGCGAGGGACCGGCCACCAGCGTCTCCAGGCAGCCGACCTGCCCGCACCAGCAGCTTGGCAGGGGCAGGTCGGCCTGCGTGACCCAGGGGAGGGGGTTGTGTCCCCACTCGCCGGCAATCCGGTTACGCCCGGGGACGACCCGGCCGTCCACCACGATTCCGGCACCGCAGCCGGTGCCGATGATCACGCCGAACACGGTGCGCACGCCCGCCCCGGCGCCGTCGCTCGCCTCGGACAGGGCGAAGCAGTTTGCGTCGTTCTCGATGCGGACGGGCTGGCCGAGCGCCTCCGTAAGATCGCGGTCCAGGGCGTGGCCGTTGAGGCAGATGGAGTTGGCGTTCTTCACCAGCCCGGTGGCCGGGCTGATCACGCCGGGTATGCCGATGCCAACGCTCAACGGGCCCAGCTTCGCCTCGAGCGCCAGGACGAGTTCGGTCAGCGAACGTACTGCGTCGTCATACCCCGGGGGCGTCGGGTGACGGTCACGCACCAAAACGCTGCCGTCCGCTCCCAGCACGGCGTGCTCGATCTTGGTGCCACCGAAATCGAGGCCCAGGCGAAGCTTTGGAGCGGCGTTGGCGGTCATGGCGTGATCCCTATGGCAGGACCTTACTTACATCCTCCCCCACGTCAGGGGGAGGTGGCGGCGCAGCCGACGGGGGGTGGTCGGCCGGTGCCCCCGCCGCATCGCCATGAAGCAGGGAGAGGATCGGTGATGCACGGTCTTGCCCCGCTCGCCCGGCAACCTCAGGATGGCGCAATGGCCGCCGAAACCCTGCTCGACGTGAAGGGCATGAACTGCCCGCTCCCCGTATTGCGCGCGAACCGAGCGCTCCGCGGCTTGAAAGCCGGTGACAAACTGCGCGTGCTCGCCACCGACCGTGCCTCGGTCGCCGATTTCCGCGCGTTCTGCCGCGAGACCGGTCACACCCTGGTCAGTCTGAGCGAGGAGGCCGGCGTGTTCTCCTTCACCATCCGTCGCCGCCCGGAGGACCCGGCATGAAGCCTGTCGCGCTGTTCACCCACTCCGCCTGCCTGGCCCACGACACCGGCCCGCACCATCCGGAGTGCCCCGACCGGCTGCGCGCCGTATTGCAGGCGCTGGAGCATCCCGACTTCGTGCCGCTGCTGCGCGAGCAAGCGCCGGAGGCGACCCGGGCGCAGCTCTGCCTGGCACACCCCGAGTCGCATGTCGACCGCCTGCTGGCCATGCACCCGGCAGAGGGCGAATTCCTGGCGATCGATCCGGACACGATCGTCAGCCCCGGCACGATGCAGGCGGCGTTGCGCGCTGCCGGCGGGGCGGTGGCAGCGGTGGACGCGGTGATGGAAGGCTGGGCCAGTGCCGCCTTCGTGGCCGCCCGTCCGCCGGGCCACCATGCGGAGCAGACCCGCGCGATGGGCTTCTGCTTCTTCAACAACGCCGCCATCGCCGCCCGCCACGCCCGGGCCCGCTGGGGGCTTGGCCGGGTCGCAGTGGTGGATTTCGACGTCCACCACGGCAATGGGACGGAAGACATCTTTGCGCTGGATTCGGAGGTGTTCTACGGGTCGAGTCACCAGCATCCCTGCTATCCCGGCACCGGTTCGCCCCGGGATCGGGGGATTTCTGACAACATTGTGAATGTCCAACTTGCACCCGGCTCGGGCACCGAGCGGTTCCGGACGGCTTGGGCTGAGCGGATCATCCCTGCGTTGGATGCATGGGGGCCGGAGCTGCTCATCATTTCGGCCGGCTTCGACGCGCATCGCGCTGATCCATTGGCAGAATTGCGCGTCGAGACGGAGGATTTCGCCTGGTTGACCGACCAATTGCTGATCGTCGCCGACGCGCGGTGCGACGGCCGGGTCGTATCGGTGCTGGAGGGCGGCTACGATCTTGGCGCCCTTGCGGCCTCGTCGGCGGCGCATGTGCGCCGATTGATGCGCGTGTAATCCCGCCTGAGTGCAACCTGAAGGACACAGTGTAACCTCGTTGCACAGGCGAGGTGTTGTCCCCCCGAGCCCAAGCGCGTAATCACGGCAGACCAAGGGGAGCCTTCATGTCGCAAGACATCTCCGGCCTGTCGTTCGAGGACGCACTGGCCGAATTGGAGCGCATAGTCAAAGGCCTGGAGGGCGGACAGCAAAAGCTGGAAGACGCCATCACGGCCTACGAACGAGGGGCTCAGCTCCGTCATCACTGTGAGGCGAAGCTCGCCGAGGCCGAGGCCCGGGTGCAAGCCATCGTACAGCGGGCCGACGGCACGCTTGCCTTGCGTCCCGTGCCGTAACCGAGAGTGCACCCATGAACGCCCCGATTCTTCCGCCGCGCCCGTCGACCCCCTTGCTGGACCGGGTG
>CAXTCJ010000217.1:0-6406 GCA_964242215.1 uncultured Acetobacteraceae bacterium
CGGGCTCCGCGGCGCCGGCGATCGCGCATCCGATCGTGTCCAACAGCAGCAGCCGCGCGCGGGCGTCGACCTCCGGGTCGGCAGCGACGGGTGTGTTCCAGAGCCACAGCAGAATGGGGAGAAGGTCGTCATCAACCATCAGGCGACATCATCCTCCACTGCGGTCGAGAAGTCGATCTGCAACGAACCGCCCGAGCGAGCCTTCACCAAGGAACGGTACGCCCTTCCCGGTCGAGATACTTCAAACCGGGCTTGCCCTGCTGCGCGAGAAGCACGTCCACGATCTTTGGAACGGCCTCCTCGACACTGAATGGCGCGTCCGGTCCACCCAGGGCGGTGCGGATCCAACCCGGCGCCATCAACACCAACGCGCGTGGCTCGCCGGCATGGCGGGCGGCGTAGCTTCGCATGTATTGGTTCAGCGCGGCCTTGCTGCCGCGATACACTTCGTGGCCGCCCTTCTCGTTGTTGCCGACGCTGCCTTGTCCGGACGACATGATGCCGATCAGGCCGGTCGCAGGAACAAGATCCTGCAATCCCTCGATGACGCGCATCGGGCTCAGCGCGTTCGTGATCATCACGCGCACGAACTCCTCCGTCGACACGTCCGCTATCGACTCGGCCTGGTTGGTATTGGCAGTGCCGGCATTGCAGAACAGGATCTCGAAGCTGCGGCCAGAAAGACGGCCGTGCAGCGCCGCGATCTGGTCCGGCTTGGTGATGTCGAGATGTTCGATCGCGACACGGCCCTGAGCTCGGTCCGCCAGATCGTGCAACTCGGTTCTGGCACTGCCCTGAACCGTACCGACAACGTTCCACTTCCGCTTCAGGAACTCGGCGGCGATGGCGAGGCCAAGACCGCGTGATGCGCCGACCAGGAGGATCGTGCCGGCGGGGTCACTCGAAACAGCTGTGGGCATGATGCATTCTCTTCATTGCGTGGGTGGTGGGCCGGCGCGCATTCAAGGGCCTGGCCGCACCTGGCGGAAGAAGCGGAGGATGCAGTGTACACCTGCGCGGGACGCCATGTGATGACGCGGGACCGGCAATGTGGAGTCCCTCCTGCACAAGCCGCCCGCGAGCTGAATATTGCGGTGTCGTCGTCAGTAGACGTGTTCCTCGATCGGTCGATTGGCGGCGATGCGCTCGAACGCAAACGCTCCGATGTCGACCGAGCGCGACGTGCCATAGACGATCAGCTCGCTGGTGGCGGCGCCGGCGGCCGGTGAGTGCATCATGCCGTGGCCGCTGAAGCCGCATGCGAAAATGAAGTTGCCGACCTCCGGGTGGCGGCCGATGACCGCACTGTGATCGAAGGTGTTGTACTCGTACAGCCCGGCCCAAGCCCGAAGCATCTTCAATCGTTCGAAGCCTGGGATGCGGTGTGCCAGGGCCGGCCAGATGACCTCGTCGAACAGCGCGTGATCGACATCCAAGCCGAAATCGTCGGGCGCGTTGTCGGTCGGCGGTGTCGTCCCGCAAATATAGAGATGCCCCTCGGGGCGGAAGAACAGGCCGCTAGTGTCGAAGACGAACGGGCTGTGCGGGATTTTCTCGGGGCTGTCGAACACGAAGACGCAGCGCTTGCGCGGTTCGACCGGCAGGTCGAACCCGGCCATGCGCGCGATACCGCCGCTCCATGGGCCGGCCGCGTTGATCACGGTTCCCGCTGTCAACCGAATGCCGCTCTGCAAGTGCACCGCGTCCACCTTGGCCGGCGATGCCATCTCCAACCCGACCACTGCATCCGCAATATAGGCTACGCCTTGCGCCCGCGCCTTCTTGCGGAAGGCCTGCAGCAACGCCGGTCCGTCAAACCATCCCTCCTTCTCCGGGCCGTACGATGCGATCGCGAGGTCATCGGAGTTGAGCCATGGATAGCGGCGGCGCAGGTCTTTCTGGCCGAGCAGTTCGGTGTGAATGCCACACGCCCGTTGCTCGGCATTCTTTGTTTCGAATGCGGGGAGCTGGGCTGCCGTCCCGAGGATCAAGTATCCCGGCTCGCGCAGCCCGATGTCGGCGGCCTCGTCCCCGACGCTCAGCCGTTCCCGTACGGTGCGTAGGAAGTCGATGCTGTAGGCCGACATGCGGATATTCGGCTGCGTGCCGAACTGCTGGCGAATGGCACTGGTCGATAGCGACGACGACGCGGTGGCATAGGTCGGGTCCCGCTCGATGACCGCGACGGTGCCGGTGAAATCCGGATTGGCCGAGAGGTGATAGGCGACGGAGCTGCCGATCACGCCGCCGCCGATGATCACCACGTCGTAGGAATTCAACATTCAGGACCTCCCTGCCGTTCGACAGGCCTGCCAAACCCGTTCGGGTGTCACGGGCATGTCGAGGTGCTTGATGCCGATGGCGTCGGCGACGGCGCCGATGATGGTTTGCGGCGCTGCGATCGCGCCGGCCTGTCCGACACCTTTGGCCCCGAGTGGATTGCGCTGGGTCGGGTGCTCGTTGAACCGCACGCTGAGCCACGGCAGATCGGCCGCTCGTGGCAGCGCGTAGTCGGAGAACGAAGCGGTGAGCAATTGGCCCGACGCCGGGTCGTAGTGCACCAATTCCATCATGGCCTGACCGATGCCCTGGGCGAGCCCGCCTTGCGCCTGGCCCTCCGTCAGCAACGGGTTGACGAGTACGCCGTAATCGTCGACCGCCACGTAGGACCGCAGCGCGATGAAGCCGGTCTGCGGATCGACTTCCATTTCGGCCACGTGGCACCCGTTCGGGAACACCCACTGGTCGTTCGGATTGAACGCGTCAGCGTCCAGGGCACCGTCGGGCAGCGCACGGACCAACTCCGCCAGGGTGATGCTGCCGCCGTCCGGCGACGAGAACACACCCTGGGCGAAGCGCACATCCGCGGGCTCGGCTTGCAGCAGGCGTCCAGCCTCGACCAGGGCCTTCGCGCAGCTCGCATCGATCGCCATGAGGGTCGCAGTGCCGGCCATGACCAGGGACCGCGCGCCGCCATGGCCGCCGCCGAATGCGACCCGCCCGGTGTCCCCCTGCACGAGGCGGAATGCCGCCATCGGCAGACCCAGGCGCGCGGACGCCAACTGGGCGAAACTGGTTTCAAGTCCTTGTCCGTTGGATTGCGTGCCGACGAGCAGGTCGACGACGCCGTCGCGGTGGAAGCGGATCGCGCCCCCTTCGGTCGGCTGGCCGCGCGATGTCTCGAGGAAGCAGGCGATGCCTTGACCAAGCAGCCGACCCCGGGCTGCCGCTTCGGCGCGGCGCTTAGGAAAGCCCTTATGGTCGGCGGCGCGCAGGGCGGCCTCCAGATTGTCGTGGAAGCGCCCGGTGTCGATGGTGACGCCGAGCGCGCCGACATGGGGGAAGTCGCGGATCAGGTTGATGCGACGTAGCTCGACGCGATCGATGTTCGTCTCCAGCGCCGCCGCGTCGATCAGCCGCTCGATGATGTAGTTAGCCTCGGGCTTGCCTGCGCCACGATAGGCATCGACCGGCACGGTGTTGGTGAATGCGCCGTGCACGTCCATGAAGATCGTGGGAATTGCATACAGCCCCCCCATGGCGGACGCCGGCGCGGTGGTGTGCGCGCTCGGCCCGAGCGACGAGACGTAGGCACCCAGGTTGCAGATCGTCGAGACCTCGAGTGCGAGCATGCGGCCTGCGGCGTCCAAGGCGAGCCGTGCCGTCGTGAGATTGTCTCGACCGTGGGCCGCGGAGACGAAGTCCTCGGTGCGGTCCGCGGTCCAGCGGACGGGTTGGCCGATATGCCGGGCCGCCCAGAGCAGGGCGACGTATTCCGGGTGCACGACGTTCTTCATGCCGAAGCCGCCGCCGACATCGGGGCAGGTGACGCGGATCATCTCGGGCGCGAGCGCGAAGCTGTGGGCTAGGTCGCGGCGAATGCCGTGCACGTCCTGGCCGCTGAGGTCGAGATGCAGGCGCCCGGTCGCCGGATCGGCGCTGGCGACTGCGCCCCTCGGCTCCATCGAGGCGGCGACGACGCGGTTGTTGACCAATTCCAGGCAGATCCGGTGGGTTGCGGCCTCGAACGCCGCCGCCGTCGCCGCCGGGTCGCCGCGTTGGTAACGGAAGCTGAGATTACCCGCAGCCTGCGGCCAAATCTGCGGCGAGGATTGTTTCAGCGCGTCCCCCAGGGCGGTGACGGCTGGCAATGCATCGTAGTCCACCTGAACGCGGTCCGCGGCATCGCGCGCGGCGGCCGCGGAGTGTGCCACGACGATCGCCACGGGTTCGCCGACGTGCCGGACCACGCCGAGCGCCAAGGCGTGCCGTGGCGGCACGATCAGCGGCTGCAGCGACGCCAGGGCCGTGATCGCGCAGGGGATCGGGCCGATGCCATCTGCAATCAGGTCCGCTGACGTGAAGATCCCTCTCACCCCCGGCCCGGCAAGCGCCTCCGTGACGTTCACCGCGCGTATGGCGGCGTGGGCGTACGGCGACCGGACGAAGGCCGCATACAGTTGCTGGGGCAAGCCCGAATCGTCGATGTAGCGCGCGGTTCCCTGCAGGAAACGCCGGTCTTCCGTCCGCCGGATGGACCGGGGATCGGCCGTGTTGTCGATCAAGCGCCGGCCGGCCCGGATGGGAGTTTTTGGTCC
Organism: uncultured Acetobacteraceae bacterium; assembly: GCA_964242215.1. Lineage (GTDB taxonomy): Bacteria > Pseudomonadota > Alphaproteobacteria > Acetobacterales > Acetobacteraceae > LMUY01. Next base: position 4,599 of record CAXTCJ010000217.1, read on the forward strand.
ATGCCGGCATGATAGTCCGCGTCCCCCCGCGAGGGGAGACGGAATTGCTGGACTAGCCGGTATCGGGTGGCGTTTCGTTTGGCGAAGGCGGGATTTCCAGCTCCGCCGACAGACCTTCCGCGGCAAGCGCATCCGTTGCTAGGCCAAGATCGCGGCCGATCCGCCGCACGATCTCCTCCACGGGCAGCGCAAGGAAGTCCTGGTCCAGGCCGGGATCATCCATCCGCTCGGCCAGTTCGTCGAACAGGCGTTCCGCTGCCTCACCGTCGTTGTCGCGCCGGATCAGGTCGGCGACCCGGCGTGCGACGTGCCGCCGCACCATGGCTGCCCGGTCGTCCGGCGATGCGGCACGCGGCCATCCGGCCTGCATCCGCCGCATCAGTGCCAGGCTGCGCCGCACCGATCGCGACACCCGGTCCAGCGCCAGCGCCAACACCTCGACCCGCGGCACGGCCGGCGCCATCGCCGCCGCCACGGTATCGAGTGCTTGGCCGGCTGCGACCGCCTCGCCGAGCGATGCGGCCGTGTGGCCCCGCTCGGGCAACCAACTTGCCGCGATCTCGGCGGCGGCTTGTTCGATCTCCATCATGCGCGCGACCACGCGCGCCGCCCGCATCCCGAGGGCGGCCAGTTCGGTAAGCGTTGCGTCGAAGTTTGGGTCGGGAGCTGCGGTGGCGTCCATGACCGGAGAGATGGCGCCATGGGGCGGGGCAGTTTCAAGCATTGAATGTGTCGGGTCAGCGTTTGGAGCTTTTCGATCCACGTGCCAGCTGGTCGTTCGCTGTCGATGAGGCTCGTCACCGGGCCCACTTGTTTGCGGTGCACGGTCGCTTTCGACCCTTGGCCGGCCACTGCACAGCATTCGGCGAGGTGGCTGCTAACGCCCATAGCGACGTCAGTGTCGCTTCAGCTGCCAGGCCGTTTATGGAACGGTCATAGAACTCCGCCTTGCTGATGGCGTAGCCCCCGTAAGGGGCGCCAGATCAGCAAACTCCCACAGATGCAGCCGACAAGATCTAGAAAATCTGCCGCGTGTAACTGCCCATGAATGGCGGGAGTAATAATGCTCGGCAGGGAGACCAAGATTGCCGCGGCAACGAAAACCCAAAACCCAAGCGGCCGGTGCGAAGATGGCACGATGATTACGCCGGCTGTCACGCCTGTCATGGTGGCAACGATAGTAGCCCAGATAGACTCCGAGACGGAGACACCGCCGAACTTTTGATCCAACAGAAGTGCTGCGAGGTAAGTCGTGAAGAACGTGAGAGCAGCAAGCAGTAGGGCGACTAGCCACTGGATAACCACACGGGCAGTGTTGACCTGATGGTCGCCAGTGCGGTTATGGTCGGGGAAGGCGCTTCTGGCCGCGATGTAGACAAGGCCGCTGCCAGCGACCGCACCCAACAGGTTAAGTTGTTGTTTGAACGGAATACCACTGCTGGGATATTGCGCGACTATCGAGTACACTGTGTAAGCAACGATCACGCCGGGGAACAGGCGCGTAGCCAGCTTCCGGTGCCCTGACGGCGCCGCCAATGTACCCGCTAGCGCGCCACAGACCGTGGCGCATGCGAACCCCACCACGTAATTGTAAGGATCGTGGACACCTACCGTGGTGGCCGCTGACACTCCTATGGTAAGCCCGATTATGCTGCAAAGCAGGAACAGCGGAACTGCGCCCACCCATCGCGCCATTTGAACGAGTTGCGGCATGCTTCTCACCCGAAAAGAGGATGTCCTTACCATCAAACCTCGCCATTCCCGTAAATCAACAATCATGCACCGGCCAAAATTGCCGCTTTCGACCC
>CAXTCJ010000218.1:0-6363 GCA_964242215.1 uncultured Acetobacteraceae bacterium
TGCTGGGACAGGATTTCGACCGCCTCCGTCCCCCGCGTCCTGAATTCCTGGTGCTCGGTGGGATGATGGTGGCGAAGGCGGACATTCCCGCGTTGCTGAAGCCGCTCGCGTCCCGGACCAACCTGATGCACGTCCTCCGCCTCGTGGCGCGCCACGGCATGGATCGCCTGAGCCACCGCCGGGGCACCCGGCTGGTCATGGGCAATGCACTGGCGGCTCGCCTGTTCAGTAGCCTTCGCAAACGGTCGCTGCCGGTGCTGTTCGGAACTCGGCTCGTTGACTTGGTGCAGGAGAATGGTCGTGTGGTCGGCGCGACCATCGAGGGTCCGGACGGGCGTCGCACTGTGAGCGCAACCCGCGGCGTGGTGCTGGCGACAGGTGGCATCGGATGGAACGCGGAGCTACGGCAGCGCCTATTTCCAGCCGAAGCGCAGCAACACTCCCTGGCCCCCGCCAGCAGCACCGGCGATGGGATGCTGGCCGCTGAACGGGTCGGTGCCGGACTGCGGCCGGACCCAGGCACCGGCGGATTGTGGATGCCGGTTTCGATCATGCGGGATGCGAGCGGCCAGGCTGCGCTGTTTCCGCACATTATCCTCGATCGTGCCAAGCCCGGACTGCTGGCGGTGAACGGCGCAGGCCGCCGTTTCGTGAACGAGGCCGATTCTTATCACGCCTTCGTGGAAGCCATGCTGTCGGAGGGCCTCGGCCGCGATCGACCAGCCTACCTGATCTGTGATCGCGCCTTCATTCGGGATTACGGCATCGGCTTCATCCATCCGGGCACACGCGGCCTCCGGCGTTTTCTCCGCTCGGGCTACTTGATCGAGGGCGGGGATGCGGCGTCGCTGGCACACGCGATCGGTGTCGATCCCGTGACATTCACCAGCACGATCGCCGAGTACAACCGAGATGCCGCCACCGGCGTCGACGAGGCTTTCGGTCGCGGCGGCTCAGACCTCAATCGCTTCAATGGTGATCCTGCCCACCGCCCCAACCCGTGCATGCGGCCCATCGCCGCCGGGCCGCTCTACGCCGTGGCGGTATGGCCGGCCGACCTCGCAAGCAGCTCCGGCCTGCGTGTTGACGCGGATGCCCGCGTGCTCGGGCCCGATGACAAACAGATCCCAGGCCTCTACGCCTGCGGGAACGACGCAGCATCGATCTTCGAGGGCACCTATCCGGGGCCCGGCACGACGTTGGGCCCCGCGCTCGTCTTCGGCTGGCGCGCCGCGATGCATGCAGCCTCCCATCCAGGTGCATGAGCGGCATCGTGCGATGCTTGCGAAGGCCGCTCAAAGCCCGAACAGAGACGGCTTGAGCACCGTGTCGCCGGCGTGCGACATTTAAGCACCAATCCGGTTGTACCTGCCCGGATAACGCGGTGAGGTGCCTTTTGAGCTATGACGTGATCGTCGTCGGTATCGGCGGCATGGGAAGTGCGGCGTGCTGGCAGCTGGCCCGGCGCGGTCAGCGCGTGCTGGGGCTGGAGCGGTTCGACATCCCGCATGCCATGGGCTCGTCGCACGGCGTCACCCGCATCATCCGCCTGCCCTATTACGAGGACCCGGCCTACGTGCCCCTGCTGCACCGCGCCTACGAGCTTTGGGCCGAAGCCGAGCGCGCCACCGGCGAGACGTTGCTGGTGACAACCGGGTCGATCGACGCCGGGCCGGAGGACGACGCGTTGTTTCAGGGTGCGCTCGCTTCGGCCAGGCTGCACCGGCTGTCGCACGAGGTGCTGTCGGGAGACGAGGTCAACGCGCGTTTCCCCGGCTACCAGCTGCCCGCGTCGACGCGAGCCGTGTTGCAGCCGCAAGGGGGCCTGATTGCCAGCGAACGCGCCATCGTTGCCCACGTCCGGGCAGCCCAGGCGGCGGGCGCCGTTATCCAGGCGCGCGAGGCGGTACTCGACTGGGAGGTCAAACCGTCAGGCACGGTTGCCGTGCGAACGGCGAAGGGCGTGTACGAGGCGGCGCGGCTGGTGCTCGCCGCCGGACCCTGGATGGGCGAACTGGCGGCGCCGCTCGCGGGCCGTGCGGTTCCGGAGCGGCAGGTATTGGCCTGGTTGCAGCCACTGCGGCCGGAGCTGTTCACCCCGGAGGCATTTCCGGTGTTCAACCTGCAAGTGGACGAGGGCCGCTATTACGGCTTCCCCGTCTACGAAGTGCCGGGCTTCAAGTTCGGCCGCTATCACCACCGGGGCGAGGTCTCCACCGCCGACGCCGTGCGGCGGGAGGTCGACCCGGCGGACGAGGCGTTGCTCCGGCAATTCGGCGAGCGCTATTTTCCAGCGGGCAGCGGCGCGACGATGGCGCTGCGGACCTGCCTGTTCACCAACACGCCCGACGAGCATTTCGTGCTCGACCACCATCCCGGCCACGATCAGGTCGTGCTGGTCTCGCCGTGTTCCGGCCATGGCTACAAATTCTGCAGCGTCATCGGCGAGATCGTCGCCGACCTGGCGACCGGCGATGGCACCACGCGCCACGAGATCGGGTTCCTGCGCCTGGGCCGGCCCGGGATGGACATGCAAGCGGCGGCGCTCTAACCCGCCAGCGCTATTCGGTCTGCCCGGCAGGGGTCCGCAGTGTCTCGATCAGCCGCGTGGCCGTTTGCATGATGTGCTCCCGCATCGCGGTTTCGGCCGCCTCGGGGGACCCGGCTTCCAGCGCGTCGACCAGCCGCTGGTGATCGTCCAGTGTGCCGGCCCGGGTCTCGTGCACTGTGAAGTAGACCCGGAGATGCCGCTCGACGGCGGCGCGCAACCTCTCCGTCTCAGCCGCCAGCCGCGTGCTGCCTGCCTGGTGGCTGACCAACGCGTGCAGCGCATCGTGGAGCGGCATGAAAGCCGCATCGCCCGGAATCGTCCGGCCCAGGCGGCGCACGGCCAGGTGCAGCTGGTCGCCAAAGTCGTCGGTCCAGCGCGCGCAGGCACGCCGGGCCGCCAAGCCTTCGAGCACGGCCCGCATCTCGAACAGGTCCAGTAGCTCGTCGGGCGAGAAGCTCGCGACGACCGCGCCGCGATTCGGGCGGATCACCAGCAGACCTTCCGCGTCCAATTGGCGGAACGCCTCGCGCACCGGCGTGCGGCTGATGTTCAGCTCGGCCGCCACATCCTCGGCGACGACCCGTGCCCCGGGGACCAGGTCGCCGGCCACCAGGATGCGGTCGCGGATCGCCAAGTATGCAATTTTCTCGGCGGGGAGCCGCGAGGCCATGTGGTCAAGCAAGTCGAACGGTTCCCTCAAGGGCTGGCGTGGCGGCGTAGACTCCGGCCTTCAGCCAGACGGCATGGGTCGGCCACCACCACTCGGCCGGGTCGTCCATGCCGATCATGTCGGTGGCGAACAGGGGGATGCCCTGGTCGACCAGCTATTGCGCGACGTCGGTCGAGACATGCGGCCGGTTGGTGGTACAGCCCTCCTGGCCCCAGTGGATGTCGGTGCCGGTCCAGCAGACCAGTGCCCGCCCGGGCCCGATGGCAACGGCATCATCGGGGCTCGGGCCGGCAGGCTGGGCAACGCGCTGGCATGATGCTTGCCTTGCAAATCATCCGAAGGCGGCACGAAATTGGCCAGCAGGAACCAGGCCGTTCTGACAACGGGACCATTTGGTCGAGGAGGCACGATGAGCGTCACGTCCGCCCACCCCAACGCGGCACTGTCACAGCCTGCCCTGCCTGCGGACCTGGTGCGGCTCGACGCCATACGCAAAACCTACGGCTACCACGTGGTGCTCGACGACGTGAACCTGAAGCTCAAGGCGGGCGAGGTGATGGCCATCATCGGGCCCAGCGGCTCCGGGAAGAGCACCCTGCTCCGTTGCGTGAACCTGCTGGAACGCGCCACCTCCGGCCGCGTGACCTTAGCCGGCGTATCGGTGGAGGCGGGTAAGCCCACACCGCGCAAGGACCTGGTGCAGCTCCGGCGCGCCGTCGGGATGGTGTTCCAGTCCTTCAACCTGTTTCCCCATTTGACCGTGCTGCGCAACATCAGCCTGGCGCAGGAACGCACCATGGGGCGCAGCCGCGCGGAGGCCGAGGCGGTCGGCATGCAGTTGCTCAAGCGCGTCGGCCTGGCGGACAAGGCCAACCAATATCCGGCGCGCTGCTCGGGCGGCCAGCAGCAGCGCATCGCCATCGCCCGCGCCCTGGCGCTCGAGCCACAGGTGATGCTGTTCGACGAGCCGACCTCGGCCCTCGACCCCGAACTCGGCCTCGAGGTGCTCGCCGTGATGCGGGAGCTGGCCGAGGGCGGGATGACGATGATCGTGGTCACGCACGAGATGCACTTTGCCGAGAACGTGTCCAACCGCGTGCTGGTCATGGCCGACGGCAAGATCGTCGAGGAGGGGCCTAGTGCGGACGTGATGCGCAACCCGCAAAGTGCGCGCGCAAGGCGGTTCCTAAGTGCGGTGAAAGACCGATGAACCTTCTGGACGATCTCTCGGCCGTTCTCGTCGGGATTCCGTTCACCCTTGCGCTGACGCTCGCCGCCTTCGTGTTCGGTGCGGCGCTCGGCCTGCCGCTCTGCGCCATGCGGATGTCCCGAAACCGATTCAGCAGCCTGCTCGCGATGGCGCTGATCCTGACGTTCCGCGCCATACCGCCCATCGTCTGGCTGTTCATCATCTTCTTCGGCATCGGCTTCGGCTACCTCCAGCTTGACCCGTTCAGTTCGGCGGCGATTGGACTGGGACTGATCACCGCAGCCAACATGGCCGAAATCTACCGCGGCGCGCTCTCGGCCATCCACATTGGCCAGTGGGAGGCCTCGCACGTGCTGAACCTCTCGGCGCGGCACCGGTTCGTCGACGTGATCGGCCCGCAGCTCGCGCGGGTCGCCCTGCCATCGGCCACGACCTACGTCATCGGCCTGATGAAGGACACCGCCGTCGCATCGGCGATCGGTGTGCATGAGATCGCATACGAGGCCTATCACCTGTCGCAGCAAACGTTCCGCGGACTGGACATCTACGCGGCCGCCGGTGTGCTCTACATCCTCATCAGCCTTCCGATCGCCTGGTTGGCGCGCTGGACCGATACCCGGCTGCGTGCGGCGGTGGCACAGTGAGCGACACGCTCGATTTCTGGGGCGAGTGGTTCCCCGACTTGCTCGGGGGCTTCGTCATCAGCCTGGAGGTCACGGCGGCTTGCTTGGTGCTGGGAATTCCGCTCGGTCTGGTGCTCGCGCTGGCCGTCCAGTCGAAATCGAAGGCTCTGCGCTGGACGGCGCTGGTCGTGGTCGAGATCGGGCGGGGTACGCCTGCGCTGATTCTGCTGCAATTCGCCTATTTCGGGCTGCCGACGGCGGGGATTACGCTGACATCTTTCACTGCCGCCAGCCTCGCGTTGGCCTGGTGCACCGGAGCATACACCAGCGAGATCATCCGCGCGGGGCTGGAAGCCGTTCCAGCCGGCCAGCAGGAAGCCGCCCAGGTGATCGGCCTCAACCGGCTGGACGCGCTGCGCTACGTCATCCTGCCGCAAGGGTTGCGCGTGGCCGTGCCCGCCCTGCTGGGCTTCTCCATCATCATGCTGCAGGCCAGTTCGCTCTGCTTCACCATCGCACTGCCCGAGATCGTCAGCCAAGCCTATATCGTCGGTTCGAACACCTTCCGCTATTTGCCGGTCTTCCTGCTGGCGGCGCTGATGTTCGCCGCGGTGTGCATTCCGGCGACCATCCTGGTCTCCCTCCTCGAACGACGCCTCGGGCGGCATGTCGCCTGAGATGCGCGTAGCCTTCACCTACAACCAAAGGAACAGCCTATGACCGTCAGACTCCCTGCGTTCGTCCTCGCCTGCCTGCTCGCACCCGGCGGCATCGCGCTCGCGCAGAGCTGCACACCCACCCACAAGATCGACCAACTGGTCACGCCGGGCAAGCTGACCGTCGCGATCTACGAGTATCCGCCCTTCTCCGTGACGTCAGGCGGCGACATCGGGGGCGTGGACGGGGAGATGCTGAAGAGCATCGCCAAATCCGCCTGCCTCACGCTTGCCCCCGTCGTGGTCGACCCGGCCGCCACCATCCAGTACGTCATCAGCGGCAAGGCGGACATCGCCGGTGGCGACTGGTATCGCACGGCAGAACGGGCGAAAGTGCTCGGGCTGTCGGCGCCGACCTACCTCGACCAGATGGGCATCTACTCCAAGGACGGCGCCTCCACCGTGGCGGCGATGATGGGCAAGCAGGTCGGCACGGTGTCCGGCTTTTTGTGGGTGACCGATTTGCAGAAGCTGCTCGGCACCAACCTGCATCTGTATCCGAACCCGGTCGCCCTTGCGCAGGACCTGCAGGCCGGCCGTATCCAGATCGGTGTCGACAGCTACGGCACCGGCGCCTACGCGCAGAAAAAGGG
>CAXTCJ010000219.1:0-6161 GCA_964242215.1 uncultured Acetobacteraceae bacterium
GACCATCACCGGGCAGACGCACACCACCGTATCTGGCAGCACGCTCTTCGGTGGCAGCTCCTTGGCCGCACCGGAAGTCCAAGTCTCGTCAGTGCCGGTGTTGAGCGAAACGGTGACGCTCAGCGGGCACTTGAACGTGTTTGTGCCGCCGCCACCGCCACCAACGATTGAGGTGATGACTTTTCCCAGTTCGGAGGGGCAGTTCACCCGTATCACCCCCATCGTCGTCGGTGTTCAAGAAGGAGGGGAGCCCAATTTAGGGGGCGCCTTGGGCACGGCATTCAAGCCCTGACTTGGTCGAGACCGCACGTCCGAGCAGGGCGACAAGGCAGATCGCCCGCCTTGTCGCCCTGCCGCCCTACTGCGCGAACGCTTCTTAGGAGGGCCGGAAAGTGTCGGTAACGACCGACCCTGCGGCATCCAGGAAAACCGTGTTCCGCCGCAGCCCGGACAAGCTCGACCGCCCGCTGCGCGTCAGCACGTCGATCGCAGGCCTGGCGTTCGCGGTCTTGCTCCTGTGCATTGTCGCCGCGACCGCCTGGAGCTTTGTCAGCACGGCGCCGATCAAGGTCGAGGCGCAAGGCATCCTGCTCTCCCGGCTCGGCGTGCTGGACGTGAGCGCGAACGCGGCCGGTCGAGTCACCGATCTCAAAGTTTTGGTCGGTGACCATGTGACCTCCGGGCAGGCTGTGGCCGAGATCAGCCAGCCAGAGCTGGGTGAGACGCTGCAATCCAAGATCATGGAGCTCGCCTCCCGTCGGGCCGAGCAGCAGCAGCTCCGGCTACTCACGGCGCGGACCGGCGAAGCCGCCGACCGCCAGCGCGCGATGCGGCGCCAGGCCATTGACGTGCGCGTAGCCAGCCTGACGCAACGTCTGGCAACCACGCGCGAGATCGAGGCCAACACCGCCTCGCTGTTCGCCAGCGGCGTGACCACGCGCATGCGCCTGCTCGACACCACCAACGACCGCTCGCGCAGCGAGAACGACCTCAACGATGCCCGCAGCCAGCTGCTCTCGCTGCAGGCCGAGATAGAGGAGCAGCACGCGCGCGACGACCGCGAAGCGCTCAAGGCGCAAATCGCCGTGGACGATGCGGAGCGCGCCATCGCGGTGGTGCGTGCCAGCCTCGCGCGCGCGGACGTGGTTACCGCGCCGACGGGTGGGACAGTGGTCGAGATCAACGTCAATGGCGGCGAGCAGGTGCAGCCCGGCGTGGCACTGCTCCGCATGCTGCCCGGCGAGAGCGAAGCCAAGGACCTTCAGGCCATCGTCTACGTCTCCGGCGGCGGGGGCAAGCGCGTGCAGCCCGGCATGGAGGTCCAAGTCGTGCCGGCGACGGCGCGCCAGCAGCGTGACGGGTTCATCGAAGGCCGGGTCGTGGCCGTCGCCGAGTTGCCGGCCTCGCGGGAGAGCATCCTCCGCGTGCTCAAAAACGCCGCCTTCGTCGACCAATTGACGCGTGCGGGCCCGCCCTACCAGGTGATGATCTCGCTCGCGACCGACCCGGACGCGCCGAGCGGCTTCCGATGGTCGACCGGAACGGGGCCGGCCACTCCCATCCAGATCGGCACCCAAGTCAGCGCGAAGATCGTGGTCGACCGCGTGCCGGTGATCGGCCTCATCGTGCCGCGGGCGGAGACGCTGATCCGTGCGCTGCACGGCTGAATGCCGAGGCTCTAGGATGGCGGGGGCGAGGCGAGTGGCTCGGCCTCGGCGCGTGCCGACGGTGCTGCAGCTGGAAGCGCTGGAGTGCGGCGCGGCCGCCCTCGGCATGGTGCTGGCCCATCACGGACGCTGGACGCCGCTGGTGGAGCTGCGGCGGCTGTGCGGCGTGTCGCGCGACGGCTCCAAGGCGATCGCCCTGATTAGGGCCGGCCGCAACCTCGGCCTCGACGCCGACGGCTACCGGCTCGACGTCGACGATCTCGCAGCCATCGCCAAGCCCGCGATCGTCTACGTCAACGAGAACCATTTCGTTGTGCTTGAGGGGATGCGCCGTGGCCGCGTAGAGGTCAACGATCCCGCCGGCGGCCGCGTGATCTACATGCGCGAGGAGTTCGCCGCCATCTATTCCGGCATCGCGCTGACGTTCAAGCCGAACGACGCCTTCCGCCGGGGCGGCGACCGGCCGCGCGTGCTCCTCCCGCTTGCCCGGCGGCTGGTGGGTGGGCGGGCGGTGTTCGCCCTGCTGATCGCGACGGGGGTCGCTCTCGCCGTGCCGGCGATGGTGATCCCGGCCTTCACCCGCGCCTTCGTCGACCAGTTCGTCATCGAGCGGCAGGACGACTTCGTCCCGTGGCTGATCATCGCCATGCTGGGCACGCTAGTCGTCCAGCTCGGGTTGCTGTGGATCCAGGGTTGGGCCCAGCTCGCGCTGCGCAACCGCATTGCCGTCGGCACGGCGTCGGCGTTCACGTGGCGGGTGCTGCGCATGCCGATCGCCTTCTTCGGCCAGCGCTCCCCGGCCAGCATCGGCGCGCGCAGCGACATGGCGGCTCGCCTGGCCGACCAGGCGAGCGGCCCTCTGCCTGCCTTGGCGGTCGCCATCGTGTCGGCCGGCCTATTCGCAGCCTTGATGTTCCAATACAGCCCGACGCTCACCGCGTTCTCGATCGGGATCGCAGCGACCGCGTCCGCCGTCGCGCTGCTGTCGCAACGCAAGCTGGGCGAGGGCGAGCGCAAGGCGTCGCTGGACCTGCTCAAGCTCGGCAGCCGCACCATGCAGGGCCTGATGCTGCTGGAAACAATCAAGGCGAGCGGGACCGAGGACGAGTTCATCGAGGGATGGACCGGACAGCAGGCGGCGGTCGTCAGCCAACAGCAGCGGCTCGGCCGGCTCGCTGGGGTCGGCGGCGCGATCGGCGACACGCTCGGCAGCGTCGGCGGGACGGTCAGCCTAGTCGCCGGCGCATACCTCGCCATGCAGGGACAGCTCACGCTCGGCCTGCTGCTGGCTTTTCTCTTGCTGCAGGCCACGTTCTTCGGCCCGGTCCGCACGCTGATCGGCGCCATGACCGCCATGGGCAGGACCCGGGCGACGCTCGACCAGTTCGAGGATGTGGAGACCTCGCCCCTGGCGCCAGAATTTGCCAGCCCGGTTCCGACCGAGCGGCTGCGCGCCACCGGCCTCGGCCGGGTGCGCAAGCTGGAGGGCCAGGTCGAGGTGCGTAACGTCAGTTTCGGTTACGCACGGCTCGCCCCGCCGCTGGTGAGCGGGCTATCGCTCAACGTGGAGGCAGGCAGCAGCCTGGCCCTCGTGGGCGCGTCGGGCAGCGGCAAGTCGACGGTGGCCAAGCTCGTCGCCGGGCTACACGAGCCGTGGTCGGGTACCGTGCTCGTCGACGGAGTATCGCTCGCCGACCTGCCGCGCGCGCTGTTGCGCAACTCCATGTCCGTGGTCGACCAGGACATCTCCATGTTCACCGGCACGGTCCGCGACAACATCACGCTGTGGGACGCCTCCATCCCGGAGGAGCGGATGGTGCGGGCCGCCAAGGACGCGATGATCCATGGCGACATCCTGCGTCGCGCCCGGGGCTATGACGACCGGGTGGAGGAAGACGGCGCCAACTTCTCCGGCGGACAGCGGCAACGACTCGAGATCGCGCGCGCGCTGGTGACCGACCCCACCGTGCTGGTCTTGGACGAGGCCACCAGCGCGCTCGATCCGCCGACGGAAAAGGCGGTCATGGACAATTTGCGGCGGCGCGGCTGCACCTGCATCGTCATTGCCCATCGGCTGAGCACCGTGCGTGACTGCGACGAGATCGTCGTCCTCGACAGAGGCGCTGTCGTGGAGCGAGGCACGCACGACGATCTGATCGCGGCCAACGGTGCCTATTGCCGCCTGCTGGACTTGCCGGACCATGCTGGCTGAACGACTGATCCTGCCGGTGGATCCACCCACCCTGCACGAGGAGCTCGTGCGGTCGGGTTCGGCGCGGCCTGCGAGCGGGCGCACGCCCTTCCTGCTCGATCGGAGCGACCGCTGCTACTTGGTGGCCGAAGGCCGGATCGAGCTCTTCCTGGTTGAACTCCGTGCCGGTCAGCCCGGCGGCGTCCGGACCCATCTCTGCACGGTCGACGCCGGCGACATGCTGTTCGGCGTCGGAGAAGTCGAGAGCCTTCCGCCCACGGGCTACCTGGCGGTCGCGGCGGTCGGCACGGTGCTGGTCGATCTCCCGCTCGACCGGTTCGCCGCCCTCGCGCGGGAACACGGCGCGGCCGCCGCCGGGCTGATCGATGCGTGGGTGATCGCCCTGTCGAGCGCAGCCGCCGAGGGGCTGGCCGATCCACCGGCGATCAGGACCATGCTCGCCGTTGGCGAAACGGCGGCGGTCGACGCCGGAGCGCGGGTCACTGCCGGTGAGCCGCTCGGCTGGCTGTCGCTCGAGGGTCGCCAGGCTTTGTACCTCGACACCGCCGACGTGAACGGGACGGGCTTGTTCCCGCTCGCCCCGGCCGCCTGGGCGGCGGTCGGCATCGCGGGGACAGTGTCTTGCGTTGCTACCGCAGAAGCACTGGCGGCCCGGCAAGTCTGGGCCGCCCTCGCGTCCTTCCATCGCACCTTGAACGAAGTGCTGCCGCTTGTCCTGCGGCTCGGCGCAGCGGACGAGTTGAACCGGTTGAACCGGCGACTGCAGGACGAGCAGAAAGGACTCGATCGCGCGGAAGCGAGCTTGGTCGGCGTGGTGGTGGCGCCGCGCCCCGGTGCGCCCGCGCATGACGATGCGGACGCCCTGGTCGCCGTGCTCCGGGTGGTCGCGCGGGAGATGCGGTGGACGCTGACGATCCCGGCGGCCGAAGCGGGTGAAGTGTCGGTGCCGCCGCTCGACCGCATCTTGCGGGCGAGTAATTTGCGCCGCCGCGACCTCGTGCTCGAGTCCGGCTGGTGGCGCGACGATATCGGCCCCATCCTGTTGCTCGAGGGACCCGGCGGCAAGCCCGCGGCCTGCTTCCGCCGCGGACGCCGCTTGTTGCTGGTCCCGGCCAACGGTCGGGCGCGACGACTGGGGCGGGCCGAGGCGCGCCGCCTCGGCAGTCGGGCCTTCATGCTCTACGAGAGCCTGCCGGAGCGGCCGGTCGGTTCGGCCTACCTCCTGCATCGCGCCTGGGAGCTAGGGCGGCCCGAGATCCTCGGCGCGGTCGGCCTGAGTGCCGTCGCCGGCCTGCTCAGCCTGCTGTCGCCGATTCTGACCGGCTATATCGCCGAGGACTTGATCCCGTCCAGGGACGTGCCTGGCCTGTTCCAAGCCGCAACGATTCTCCTCCTCATCGCATTCCTGCAATTCCTGCTCCGCCTCGGCACGCAACGCGCGTTGCTGAGGTTGGACGGGGTGAACGGGACGCGGCTGCAGGCTGCGATCATGGACCGGGTTCTGCGCCTGCCGGCTGGCTTTTTCCGCACCGCCTCCGCCGGCGAGACCGCGATGCGCATCACCTCGTTGAAGGCCAACGTGGACAGTTTCACCGGCAGCGTGATGGGCGCGCTGTTCGGCGTTTCCGTGCTGCTCTCTTCGCTGCTGGTGATGTTCTGGTCCTCGCCCGGCCTGCTCCCGGCGGCGCTTGCGGCGATCGCCGTGCTCGCCGCGATCTCGGTCGTGCTCGGCCATGGGCGGCACGGCCACGAGAAACAAGCGGTGCACCTGCGCGGACGCATCTCCGGCTGGATGCTCGAAATCGTTGGCGGAGTTGCTAAACTTCGTCTGGCGGCTGCCGAGAACCGGGCCTATGCGCGTTGGGCCGACCTCTACGTTGCCCTCGCGCAATCGGTGAACGCGGCCAAGCGGGCCGAGCGCGCCGCCGGGCTGGTCATGGTAGGGTTCAGCCTCGGCGCCCAGGCGCTCTTGTTCGCCGCCGTCGCAGGCTCGGACGCGGCCGGGAGCGGGGTCTGGCTAGGAGCGCTGGTCACGTTCCTTGCCGCGTTTAACCAAGCCGTGGGAGGCGCATCCGGCCTGGCGTTCAACATCCTCGCCTTGATCTCGCTCAAGCCGAGCCTGCAGCACGCGTCGCCGATCCTGTCGGGGTCGCCGGAACGGTCGGAGGGGGCGATATCTCCGGGGCGCTTATCAGGCGCCGTCGAGATCGGCGCCGTCGATTTCAGTTACGCCTCCGGCACCGAGCCGGTGCTGCAGGGACTGTCGCTGCAGATCCGGGCCG
>CAXTCJ010000220.1:0-6137 GCA_964242215.1 uncultured Acetobacteraceae bacterium
CAAGTCCGCAGGATCCCGGTAGATGGCCACGCAACCGGCTTGCCGCAAATCCGCCTCGGGAAAGCCACCGCATAGCATCCCGATCGTGCGTATCCCGAGCTTGCCCGCCGCTTCGGCGTCGTAGGGTGTGTCGCCGAGTGCGATGAGCTCGGACGCTGGCGGGTTGCCGAGGCGGCGCATCGCGGCGGCGAAGATATCCGGGTGCGGCTTGGACCGCTCGGCATCATCCGACGATGCCTCGACGTCGATCAAATCCTCGATCCCGGCGATCCGCTTGTAGACCTCGAGCTCGTCCTTTTTGGCCGAGGAGGCGAGCGCCACATCGAACCCGGCCTCGCGAAGGCGGCTGATCAGTTCGGGCACCTTCGGAAACGCCTTCAAGCCGGCGAGGTAGCGCTCCTTGAACACCTTGCCCCGGTGCTCCTCGAGCTTGTCGCCGATCTCGGCTCGCTGTTCTTCGGACAGGAAAACCGGCAGAAGCTGGTCGCCGCCTTTGCCGATCTGGCTGCGGATCGCATCGAAGGCGAAGTCGTGCCCGAAATCGGCGAACGCGTCCTGCCAGGCGTGCGCGTGGGCGTCGACGGAATCGAGCAACGTGCCGTCTATGTCGAAAATCGCGGCGGTGACCATGGGTGCGCTCCTGCAAGTCAGCCCTCAACGGGGCCGGGCTGGCATGGTTCGTGGCGTCATGCTACCCGCCCCGCCGATGACCAGGCCGGTGCCTTGCTGAAAAAGCTGCTGCGGAGTGCAGGAATCCAGGCGGTCACCGCACGGATCGTGGGGCTGTACCTCCATTTCGCCCTGCGAACCACGCGCTGGACGCTGGTGGGGGCGGAGAACATCGGCGCCCACATTGCCGGCCGGCCAGCCATAGCGGCGTTCTGGCACGAGCGGTTGCCGCTGCTGCCGGCGCTGTGGTTCCACATGCGGGCGAAGGGCGCCCACGGCACGCCGCGCGTCCTGGTCAGCAAGCACCGGGATGGCAGGTTCATCGGCACGGTGGTGCGGCGGTTCGGGGTGCAGGTGGTGCACGGGTCCTCCTCCAAGGACCGGTCGGCGCGGGACGTGACGGAGAAAGGCGGAGCGGCCAGCATCCGCGTGCTGCTGGGCGAGTTGCAAGCGGGCGAACACGTGCTGATCACGCCCGACGGCCCGCGCGGCCCACGACGGCGGGCGGCCCCCGGGGTCGCGCAACTGGCCGGCCTGTCCGGCGCGCCGGTACTGCCGGTCGGCGCGCAAACCAGCCGCCATCGCGTGCTCCCCACATGGGACCGGATGTATGTGCCGCTGCCATTCGGGCGCGGCGTGATCGTGTGCGGCGAGCCGATCGAGGTGCCGCGGGATGGGTGGGAGGCAGCCCTGCCCGCGATCGAGGCCGCGCTGAGCGATGCCGCCGACGCCGCCGATCTGCTGTGCCCGCGCTAGCCACGTGAGGCGGCCGCCGGTCACCGATGGACTCGGGATCGCCATCGCCTGGCGGGTGGCAGCGACGCTCGCCGCGCCCGGATTGCGGCTGATGCTGCGCCGCCGGGTCGCGCGCGGGAAGGAAATCGCCAACCGCCTGCCCGAACGGCGCGGCATCGAAGCGTCCCCTCGCCCGCCCGGCCGGCTGATCTGGATCCATGCCGCGAGCGTCGGGGAGACGGTGTCTGTGATCCCGGTT
This sequence comes from uncultured Acetobacteraceae bacterium, assembly GCA_964242215.1. GTDB lineage: Bacteria > Pseudomonadota > Alphaproteobacteria > Acetobacterales > Acetobacteraceae > LMUY01. The sequence goes on from CAXTCJ010000220.1 coordinate 1,664, forward strand.
TTGGAAGCGCTGCGAGACCGGGCCGTGACCGTGCTGATGACGACGGGCACGGTCGCCTCGGCCCGGTTATTGCTGCAGCGTTGCCCTGATGCGCTGCACCGCTTCGTGCCCCTGGACGTGCCGCGCTGGGTCGCCCGGTTCCTGGACCATTGGCGGCCCGACGCGGCGGCGTTCCTGGAAAGCGAGCTGTGGCCGAACATGCTGGCCGCCGCCAGGCAGCGGGGTGTGCGGATGCTGCTGCTGAACGGCCGGATGTCGGCCCGCAGCCAAGCGGGATGGGCGCGGGCACCCGGCTTCGCGCGCCGGGTCGTCGGTGCGTTCGACAGCGTGTGGGCGCAGTCAGACGCCGATGCCGAGCGGCTACGGTCGCTGGGCGGCCACGAGGTCACCTCGCCGGGCAATCTGAAGTTCGCCGCCGCTCCGTTGCCCGCCGATGCGGCCGAGTTGGCCCGGCTCGGCGCCCTACTCGGCGACCGGCCGCGCTGGCTGGCGGCCAGCACCCATCCGGGCGAGGAGGCCATCGCTGCGGCCGTCCACCGCCGCCTGCGTCCGCAGCATCCCGGGCTGCTCACCGCCATCGCGCCCCGCCACCCCGATCGCGGCCCGGCGATCGCGGCCGAGTTGGATGCTCCCCGTCGCGGCGCCGGCCAGGACCCACCCGACGGCGGCCTGTGGATCGCGGACGGGTTGGGGGAGATGGGGCTGCTGTATCGCCTGTTTCCCACCGTGTTCGTCGGCAAGAGCCTGAGTGCGGAGGGCGGCGGCCAGAACCCGTTGGAACCCGCGCGGCTCGGCTGCTCCTTGGCCGCCGGCCCGGCGATGGCCAACCAGGCGGGGGCGGCAGCCATCCTGACCCGCGTCGGGGCACTGGCGACGGTGGCGGACGAAGCCGCCCTGGCGGCCTGGGTGGACCTGCAGCTCCGCGACGCCGCCACGCGCGACGCTGCCGGGCGGGCGGCCCAAGCCGTTGCCGGGGCGGATGCGGACCTGCCGCGCCGGGCCGCCGAGGTGCTGCTGGCGATGGCGCGCTGATGCGGGCACCCGCGTTCTGGCAGCATGACGGGCTGCTGCCCCGTCTGCTCGCCCCGATCTCAGCCGTGGTGGCGAATGCGACGGCACGGCGTGTCGCCCTGCCCGGCTGGCGCGCGCCCGTGCCGGTGGTGTGCTGCGGCAATGCCGGAGTGGGCGGGGCCGGCAAGACGACGCTGGCGCTCGATCTCGGCGCCCGGCTGTTGCGGCGCGGGGCGCGGGTCGCGTTCGTCACCCGGGGCTATGGCGGGCAGGTGACGCGCACCGTGCGCGTCGACGGCAGCCACGATGCCGCCGATGTGGGTGACGAAGCGTTACTGCTCGCTGCCCTGGCCCCGACGTTCGTGGGGGCGGATCGGGCGGCGAGTGCGCACGCGGCGGTAGCGGATGGGGCAACCGTGTTGGTGATGGACGACGGACTGCAGAATCCGGGCTTGATAAAGGATCTCTCGTTCCTGGTGATCGACGGCGCCACCGGCTTCGGCAATGGCCGCGTGTTACCGTCCGGGCCGCTGCGCGAGCCGGTGCACGCCGCCGCCACACGGTGCCAGGCCGCCGTGCTCATCGGGTCGGACGTCGCGGGCGCGGCGATGGCGCTGCCGGCCGGCCTTCCCGTGCTGCGTGCCACGTTACAGCCGGAGGCGAACGGGCTTGGCGGAACCCGCGTGTTCGCCTTCGCCGGCATCGGGCGGCCGGCCAAGTTCTTCGCGACCGTTGCCGAGTCCGGGGCCGTGGTCGTGGGTCAACGCCCCTTCCCCGACCACCACCGCTTCCGCCCGGCGGAGCTCCGACAGCTCGCGCGCCGGGCCGAGGCGCTCGGGGCCGCGCTGGTGACAACGCCCAAGGACGCCGTCCGCCTGCCCCCGGAGTGGCGCGCGCGGGTGGCCGTGGCCAGTGTGGCGCTCGCCTGGGCCGACCCTACATCGCTGGAGGCATTGCTAGGAGACGTCGCGTGAACCCGCTGATGATCCGCGTCGAGGCGTTCGCCGCGCGCACCCTGCTGCGGCTGTTTCAGACGCTCGGGCCGGTTCGTGCGTCCAATTTCGGCGGGGCGGTGGCGCGCGCGATCGGCCCGCTGTTACCCGTGACGCGGGTCGCCGACACGAACCTGCGCCTGGCCATGCCGGAGCTCGGCGCAGCCGCTCGCCGCCGGATCATCCGCGGCGCCTGGGACAATCTAGGCCGCACCATGGGCGAATTCCCGCACATCGGCAGCCTGCGCCAGAACACGCCGTCGGGTCCGGGCTGGGAAATGGTGGGCGAGGACACGCTGAAGCATCTGGCCGTGCGCGGTGGCCCGGCGATCTTCTTCTCCGGCCATATCGGCAACTGGGAGATGTTGCCCGCCGCCTGCGCCGCCTATGGGCTGCCGTTCTCGTCCATGTTCCGCGCCGCCACCAACCCGGAAGTGGACGCGCTGGTGATCCAGCTCCGCCAGCAAGCCGTCCGCGCGCCCATCCCGATGTTCAGCAAGGGCGCCGCCGGGGCTAAGGCCGCCCTCGCCCACCTGAAGGCCGGCGGCTATCTCGGCCTGCTGATGGACCAGAAGATGAACGACGGCGTCGCGGCGACCCTGTTCGGCCGCCCGGCCATGACCGCCCCCGCCATGGCCGCCCTCGCCCTGCGCTTCCGCTGCCCGGTCGTGCCCGGTCACGTCCAGCGCATCGGCCCGGCCCGCTTTCGCCTGGTGTGCGAGCCGCTGATGGAGCTACCCGACACCGGGGACCGCAAGGCCGACACGCTGAGCATCACCCAGGCGATGAACGGTTACCTGGAACGCTGGATCCGCGACCGTCCCGAAAGCTGGCTGTGGATGCACCGCCGCTGGCCGAAGGAGCTGTACCGCTAGCACCGTCATGCCAGGGCTTGACCCTGGTATCCACGGGGTTGGGCTCCTGACGTCAGACGACTGCTTGACACCGGCGCGTGCAACATGGGCACGGCCGGTGTCTGCGGAACCCCGTGGATACCCGGGTCAAGCCCGGGCATGACGGTAAGGGTATTTAGCCATCGGCCCCCATTCGCGTGCCCTTCGGCTCGCGGCCTAGCCCCACCAGCACCGCGATCACCACGGCCACGACCCCGATCACGATCGCCAGCGCCATCCCGTAATTGCCGTTGAACTGACCGGCCAGCCACACCTGGATGTTCGCGTTGGCCGAGGCCAGGAAGTTGCCCAGCTGATACACCAGCCCCGGAAACGTGCCGCGGATCGTCGCCGGCGACAGCTCGTTCAGGTAGACCGGCACCACGCCCCAGGCCCCCTGCACGCAGATCTGCATCAGGAACCCGCCCAGCCCCAGCATCACCGCGCTGCTGGAGAACGCCCACAACGGCAGCACCGGCAGGGCCAGCAACGCCGCGATCACGATGGCCCATTTCCGCCCGATCCGCTGCGACAGCGTTCCGAACCCAATGCCGCCGATCATGGCGCCGACATTGGCGATGATCGTGATCACCGAGATCGTATTCGGCGCCATCTTATGCTGCGCGCCCAGGAACTGGCTCGGATACAGATCCTGCGAGCCGTGGCTGAAGAAGTTGAACCCCATCATCACCACGGCGGCGAACACCACCAGCCCGGCGTGTTGGCGCAAGACCGTCCAGATGCTGACCTTGCGCTCGACGGCGGTGCGGGCCAGCCAGTCGGGGCTCTCCGGCACGTTGCTGCGGATATACAGCACCAGCAGCGCCGGGATCACGCCGACCATGAACATGCCGCGCCAGCCCAGCAGCGGCAGCGCGAAATACAGCACCGAAGCGAGCAGGTAGCCCGTCGGATACCCCGCCTGCAGCAGCCCCGACACCGGGCCGCGCCACTTGGCCGGGATGCTCTCCATCGTCAGCGAGGCGCCCACGCCCCACTCCCCGCCCATCGCCACGCCGTACAGCGCGCGCAGGACCAGGAACACCGTCAGGCTGGGCGCCAGGCCCGAGAAGAACTCCAGCAGCGAGTAGCACAGCACGTTGACCATCAGGGTGGGGCGCCGGCCGTACCGGTCCGCCAGGCGGCCGAAGATGAAGGCGCCGATCGCCCGGCACGCCAAGGTGAGTGTGATCGCAAACGCGACGCTGCTGATCGGGGCGCCGAATTCCGCCGCCACCTCCCGCAGCACGAACGCCATGATGAAGAAATCGAACGCGTCCAGCGTCCAGCCGAGATAGGCGGCGAGGACAACGTGAACTTGCTGGCTGGTCGGGCGACTCTGGCCCGGTTGTGATGTGCTCATCGCCGGACCATGCCCTCGTGCCACAATTCTGACTACTCCCTCTCCCCTTGTGGGAGAGGGTCGGGGTGAGGGGTGCACACACGCCAACATCGTGCCGCGTGCCACCCCTCCCCTAGCCCCTCCCTCAAGGGGAGGGGGATGGTATTGAATAAATTCTCGGCCGCGGCACGATCTTCGCAGGACCCACCTGCACCCCAGGAGCGAGCATGACCGAA
>CAXTCJ010000221.1:0-6042 GCA_964242215.1 uncultured Acetobacteraceae bacterium
GTCCCCCTCCCCCGCTTTGCGGGGGAGGATAAGCAAGCAGTGGACGGCCTCACGTGCGGTCCGCCAACTTCTGGCCTTGCGGCTCCACACGGTTCACCGGGTCGCGGGTCAGCACGTCGACCATGATATCGCGCGCCAGCGGGGCCGCGGCAGCAGCGCCCGCGTTACCGTGCTCGATCACCAGGCTGACCGCGTAACGCGGCGCGTCGTAGGGCGCGAAGGCCACGAACAGCGCGTGCGGGCGGTACTCCCACGGCAGGTTTTCGGACTTGAAGTGGCCGCTCTCGCGCAGCTCGCGGGAGACGTGGCGCACCTGGCTCGACCCGGTCTTGCCAGCCAACTGCATGCCGGGCATCCCCAACCGCGCCAGCGGTGCTGTCCCGCCGGGCTCGTTCACCACGGCGTACATGCCCTCCCGGCAAAGCTGCAGATGACGCTCGGACAGGTTCATGCCGGGCCAGTCCTCCGGCGTCGCTCCCGGCTGCGCCACTCCGGCCAGCGTGCGGGTTAGATGCGGCTGCACCGCACGACCGGTCGCCACGCGGGAGACGTAGGTGCACAAGGCAAGCGGCGTCACCTCGACATAGCCCTGGCCGATGCCGCAGTTCACAGTGTCGCCGATGCCCCAGGGGTGACCTTGGGCCATGCGCCACTCGCGGGTCGGCATCAGACCCTTGCGCGCACCGGGCAGCTCGATGTCCAGATCCACGCCGATGCCGAACCGGTTGGCCATGGCTGCGACCCGGTCGATCCCGACCCGGCGCGCCAATTCGAAGAAGAACACGTCGCACGAGTTCTTCAGCCCGCCCTTCACGTCCAACGCGCCGTGGCCGTATTTGCTCCAGCAGTGGAAGCGGGTGTCGCCCACGTCCAGATAGCCGGGGCAGACGATGCGATCGCCGGGTCCGATCACCTTGTTGTCCAGCCCGGCCATCGCCACGACCATCTTGAACGTGGACCCAGGCGGATACACACCCGCCGTCGCCTTGTTGATCAGCGGCGCGCGACGGTTGTTGGTCCACTCCACCCACTGCGCCTGCGACACGCCGGAGTTGAACAGGCTCGGGTCGAACGAGGGCGTGGTGGTCATCGCCAGCACCTCGCCGTTGCGGCAGTCCATCACCACGGCGGAGGCACTCTGGTCGCCCAACCGGGCCAGCACCTGCTCCTGCAGGGCGACGTCGATGGTCAGACCGAGCTCCTGGCCCGGCGTGCCCTCCTGCCGGTCCAACTCGCGGATCACTCGGCCGACGGCGTTCACCTCCATCTGCACGGCGCCGGCACGGCCACGCAGCTTCAGGTCGTGGAATTTCTCCACCCCGGCGCGGCCGACTCGGATGCCGGGCAGCGCCAGCAGCGGGTCGTCGCCCATGTCGGTTTCTGACGGGGGCGCCACGTAGCCCACCACATGGGCCAGCGTCGGGCCCTCCGGATACAGGCGCGAGGTGCCGACATCGACCAGGATGCCGGGCAGGTCGGGGGCATTGACCTCGATGGCGGCCATTTCATCCCAGGTCAGGAACTCGCGCACAACCAGGGGGATGAAGCGGCGGCGGCGGTGCATTTCGCGGTCGATGCGGGCGCGCTCGTGGTCGGCCAACGGCAGCACGCGGTTGAAGGCCTCGAGGGTGTCGCCGACGTCGGCGGTTTCCTCCACCATCAGCAGGGCACGCCAGTTCAGCTTGTTACCGGCGACGACCGTGCCGAACCGGTCGAGGATGCGGCCGCGCGGCGGAGCGATCAGCCGGGCGCTGATGCGGTTGCTTTCGGCGAGTGTGGCGTAGCGCGCGCCCTCCTCCACCTGCACCTGGTACAGCCGGGCCGCCAGCACGCCGACGACACCGACCTGCGCGGCGCCGAGCAGGAGGGCACGGCGGGTGAACACGCCGTTGATGCGGCCTTCTTTCTTCATGCTTGATCCGGGTTCGCAAGCCCTCGATGGGCGCGGGTGAACAGCGTGGCCAGCACCGGATAGAGGCCACAGGTCAGCGCCCATTGAAAGAGCGCCGGGGCGGGCGAGAACAATCGCACGGTCAGCGCGCAGACCAGGGCCCATTGCAGGAATGCAGCCCCAGCGGCGACGCCGACGAAGGCCAGCCAGACGATCACAAAGCCCTGCCGCGTCAGCACCCGGCGCCACCGGACGGCGAGGCCGTGGACGATCAGCAGCACCAGCACGGTGGCCCCGATCGGTGACAAGCCGAGCAGGTCCGCCAGCAGGCCGAGCGCGAACACGATCGCGGGGGGCATCGAGGCGGGGCGGAACAACGACCAGAAGAACACGCACGCCAATGCGGCCGCCGGCTGCCACTCGGCCTGCCCGGGCATGCCGAGGGGGAAGGACAAGGCGAGCAGGATGATGGCGGTGCAGGCAGCGGGGAACGCGGCCCGGGAGGCGGCGTCGAGTTGGCGCCACAGCGTGGGCCGCGGGCGGATGCCGGGGGTTTTATCCATGGGATAAAGAAATAGCCCCCTCCCCTTGAGGAAGGGGGTTGGGGGAGGGGTAAGCCACACACCCGACCGTCGCGGGCATGACACCCCTCACCCCGACCCTCTCCCTCAAGGGGAGAGGGAGACGTGCTGCAAGCCTCACTTCTTCCGGTCGGCGACGAGGTGGGCGGCGCTTTCGGGGGGTTGGATGCCGGTCAGGCCGTAGTCGAAGATACGCACCACCTCCAAACGGTCCAGCCGGGCGAACGGCTCCACCTCGGGCACATTGTTGGCGGTATAATGCACCACGCCGATCGGCAGCCCGGCGGGGAAGGCGTTGGCCTCGGCACTGGTGACCACGCGATCACCCTCGGCCGGCATGCTGCCCTCGGGCCAGAACATCAGCCGCGGCCGGGCGTTGTTCGTGCCCACCAGCATCGCCCGGGCTCGGCTGCCCTCGAGCGTCACCGGAATGCGGCTGTTGATGTCGGTGATCAGCAACACGCGTGCGCTGCGCATGCCCACTTCCGTCACCCGCCCGACCAAGCCGCGCTCGTCTAGGGCGATTTGGCCTTTGGTCACCACATGGTTCGGCCCGGTGGAGAGCAGCACGGCGCGCGCATACACGCCGCCGGCATCGGCCACCACGCGCGCGGTAACGTACGAAGGCGCCGGGTCGGGGATCCAGTGCAGGTTGCCCTTGAGCGCGGTATTCTCGGCGTCCAGCGCCATGGCGACGGCCTGCCACTGGCGCAGCCGGTCGTTCTCCTCGTGCAGCCGCACGTTCTCGGCGCGCAAGGTCAGCAGGTCCCCGGCATCGGCGAGCGCGTCGTGGATGCTGGAAATCGGCTCCGATACCACGCCGAACAGCGGGGCCAGGGCGTCGGCCAGAGCCATGCGCACGCGCTCCGCCAACACGGAATCCGCCTTACCCAGCAGCATTACGCCAAAAGCCACCGCGATCAGCACCGGCAAAGTGAGCCGAGACAGCGCCTGGCGAACGGGAATGGACAGACGGATCAAAGCCGGGCGGACCCCTTAGTACATGGACGTAAGCACGTTGCGGAGGCGCTTCATCTCCTCCAGGGCGCGCCCGGTGCCGAGCGCCACGCAAGACAGCGGTTCCTCCGCCACAACCACCGGCAGCCCGGTGGCGTCGCGCAGGACCTGATCCAGACGGTATAGCAAGGCGCCCCCGCCGGTCAGCACAATTCCCTTGTCGACGATATCGGCCGCGAGTTCGGGCGGCGTGTTTTCCAGCGCGACCTTCACCGCATCCAGGATGGCGCTGACCGGCTCGGCCATGCTCTCCGCGATCTGGCGCTGGCTGACATGCACCTCGCGCGGCACGCCGTTCATCAGGTCGCGGCCTTTGACCTCGCGGTAGGGGCCCTCGTCGCCGTGGTCCGGCGGACAGGCGGCGCCGATGTCCATCTTGATCCGCTCGGCCGAACTCTCGCCGATCAGCAGGTTGTGGTTGCGGCGGATGTAGCTGATGATCGCCTCGTCCATCTTGTCGCCACCCACGCGGACGCTGCGGCTGTAGACGATGCCGCCCAACGAGATCACAGCGACCTCCGTCGTTCCGCCGCCGATGTCGACGATCATCGAGCCGGACGGTTCCGTCACCGGCAGCCCGGCGCCGATCGCGGCGGCCATCGGCTCCTCGATCAGCATCACCTTGCGCGCGCCGGCGCTCTCGGCACTCTCCTGGATGGCGCGACGCTCCACGGCGGTGCTGCCGGAGGGCACGCAGACGATGATCATGGGCGAGGAGAAGCCGCGGCGGCCGTTCACCTTGCGGATGAAATGCTTGATCATCTCCTCGGCGACCTCGAAGTCGGCGATCACGCCGTCCCGCAGCGGTCGAATCGCGGAAATGTTACCGGGGGTGCGGCCGAGCATCTGCTTGGCTTCCTCACCGACCGCCAACACCTGTTTCTTACCCCGCACGTCCGCGATGGCAACGACCGAGGGCTCCGCGAGCACGATCCCCCGTCCTTTGACGTAAACCAGGGTATTAGCCGTGCCGAGATCGATGGCCATGTCGGCTGACATGAACCCGAACAGGTTTCCGAACATCGGGAAGAGCAATCCTGCGGTAAATTGGGGATCTAGATGGAGGCGAGGGCTTAGCCCCCTCCCCCTCCCGCGGCAAGCCCGCCCCGGTTCGCTCGGCCCGACTGGTCGGATGATTCGTGGCAGAAGGATGGCGAATGCGCCATTCGGCCGCCATGAGGCGGGGGGAAGTTGTCCAAGGGAAAAATTCTGCGGATTGGGTTCGCGCGTAAATCGTTCCTTTTGCCAAGGCGTTGTGATGTGCGTGTGGACCGGGTCCGCGGAACCCCGGCTTCAATGGAGTGGAAAGAATGAAGAAGACGAAGATGCTGGCGGTTGCAGCGCTTGGACTGAGCCTCGGGCTGGGCGCTTGCACCGACCCGTATAGCCCCGGCCAGCGCGCTGTCGGTGGTGGTGTGATCGGCGGCCTTGGCGGTGCCGGCGTTGGCGCGCTTGCCGGCGGCGGCAAGGGTGCACTGATCGGCGGCTTGGCCGGCAGCGCAGTCGGTGCCGGCGTCGGCGCGGCAACAACCCCGCAGCGCCCCGCCTACGGCTACTGAGTGCTAGGCGGCGCCCCTGCCAAAACGGCGGGGGTGCCGCCAGACGCTTGGCGTTACGCCACGGCCAGGTTGCGCCTTGCCGCAGGCATGGCGGCACTGATCACAGCCGCCACCACGATGTTCGCGGCCAGGGCGAGAACGCCGACATACATTGTGTAGTTGGACCCGCCGATCACCAGCGTGTGCAGCGGCTTCAGGCCGTCGGTCCACGCGATGTATGTGCCGCCGAAAAAGCCGACCGCCCACCCGGCCAGCAGCGCCGGGCCGGTGAAGAAGCGGCTAAACAGACCGAACACCACGGCCGGGAACGTCTGCAGGATCCACAACCCGCCTAGCAACTGCAGGTTCAGCGCCACCGAGTTGTCCAGGAACAGCACGAAGCCGAGCGCGCCCAGTTTCACCACCATCGACACCGCCTTGGCCACCGCCGCCTCGCCGGCCGGGGAGACCGACGGGTTGACGTAGGCCTTCCAGAAATTGCGCGTGAACAGGTTGGCGGCGCCGATCGACATGACGGCGGCCGGCACCAGCGCCCCGACCGCGATGGCGGCAAAGGCGAACCCGGCGAACCAGCCGGGGAACAGCGCCTTGAACAGCGCCGGCACCGTGTCGTTCGGGGTCGCCGGTTTCACACCCGCGGCGTAGGCCATGTAGCCCAGCAGCGCGATCAGCCCGAGCAGCAGCGTGTAGGCCGGCAGTAGGATGGCGTTCTTGCGAATGGTCTCACCGCTTTTCGACGCGAAGATGCCGGTCAGCGTGTGCGGATACATGAACGCGGCCATCGCCGAGCCCAGAGCGAGCGTCGCGTAGGGAATGTACTGCGCCGGGGCGAGGATGATCCCGCCGGAACCCTTGGCCTTGAACGCCGAGTCCGCCGCGGCGAACACAGCCCCGTAGCCGCCGAGTTTCAGCGGGATGATCGCCACCGCCACCAGCACGACGATGTAGATCATGATGTCCTTGACGAAGGCGATCAGCGCCGGCGCCCGCAGCC
>CAXTCJ010000222.1:0-5992 GCA_964242215.1 uncultured Acetobacteraceae bacterium
CACGCGGTTGGCGTCGCGGTCCCGGATGCTGACATAGAGCTGCAGGAACAGGGCGCCGAGTGCCGCGGCCAGCACGAAGGCTCCGCACAACGCAGCAAGCAGCCAGGGGCGGAATGCCGGGTCGAATACCTCCTGCGTCCGCCGCGCCATGCCGGCGGCACCGAGCACATAGAGCGGCATGAACGCCAGGTAAAAGCCGACCACCCAGCAGGCGACGGAGATACGGCCAAGGCGCTGGTTCAGCCGGAAGCCGAACGCCTTGGGAAACCAGTACATGTAGCCGGCGATCATGCCGTAGAGCGTGCCGGGGATGAGCATGTTGTGGAAGTGCGCGACCAGGAACAGGGTGTTGTGCATCATGTAGTCGAGCGGCGGCGTGGCCAGAATGATGCCGGTAAAACCACCGAGCACGAAGGTCATCATGAAGGCGATGGACAGCAACATGGACGGGGTGAAGCGCACTTCGCCGCGGAACATGGTCCAGATCCAGTCGTAGATCTTCACCCCCGTCGGCACGCCGATCAGCATGGTGGCGATGCCAAAGGCGGCGTTGACGTTCGCACTCTGGCCCATGGTGAAGAAGTGGTGCAGCCAGACGGTGAACGAGAGCACCGCGATCGCGCAGGTGGCGAGGACCAGCGAGGTGTAGCCATAGAGCTTCTTGGAGGAGAAGGCGGAGATGACTTCGGAATACACGCCGAAGGCCGGCAGGACGACGATGTAGACCTCGGGGTGGCCGAACAACCAGAACAGGTTGACGTAATTCATCATGTTGCCACCGAGATCGTCGGTGAAGAAGTGCATCCCGGCGTAGCGGTCGGCGGCCAGCAGCAACGTGGCTACGGTGAGGGCCGGCATGGCGAAGATCATCAGGATGGCGGTGCACAGCGACGTCCAGCAGAACAGCGGCATGCGCATCCAGGTCATGCCGGGCGCGCGCAGCTTGTAGATCGTGCAGGCGACGTTGATGCCGACCGCCGTGCTGCCGACGGACGCGAGCGTCACCGCCCAGATCCAGTAATCCGGACCGACACCCCCGCTAAAGGACAGCTCCGTAAAGGGCGGATAGCCGCTCCAGCCGCCCGTGGAGAACTCGCCCACCACCAGGGAGGCCATCATCAGCCCGGCGCCGCCCACAGTGAGCCAGAGGCCGACGGAGTTGAAATAGGGAAATGCCATGTCGCGGGCGCCGATTTGCAGCGGCACGACGTAGTTGATCAGTCCGGTCAGGAAGGGCATCGCCATGAAAAAGATCATGATGCTGCCATGGGTGGAGAAGAGCTGGGCGAAGTGGTTCGGCTCGACAAACCCGGGTGCATTGACGGCGAATGCCTGCTGCGCGCGCATCAGCACCGCCTCGATCAAGGCACGGCTCAGCATCACCCCGGCGACCACAATGTACATGATGCCGATCTTCTTATGGTCCAGGCTGGTGAACCACTCGGTCCAGAGATAACGCCACGCCTTGAGGTAAGTCAGCAGCGCCACCATCGCGACGGCGCCTATCACCACCACGGAACCCGCACCCGCGCCGATGATCTCGCTGATGCTCGGGTCGCGCCAGGCACGCACGAATGGCAGCGCACCCCAGCTCAGGGTGCCGAGCAGGACGTGCCAAAAATCGGGTTCGGTCATGGCGGGCTGATTCCCATCGGCAAGGGGCGTGGTGGCAGCGTTTGCAGCGCGAGCGCATGGCCGCTGGGTTGGGCCAGGCTGACAATCCGATCGAACAGGCCGGGCTCGACCGCGCCGAAAGCCAGCGGGTGCGGCAGAGTGGAGCGGTGGGAGAGCGTTTCATACTCCGCGGGATCGAGCCGGTTAGGTTGCGCCTTCGTCTCCGCCAGCCAGTGCGCGAAGTCCGCCGGGTCGAGTGCCGCGATGTCGAATTTCTGATACTGGAATCCCATGCCGTTGAACTGTGCGTTCTCGCCCCAGAAGGTGCCGGGGGCGTCCGCCGCGAAGTTCAACTGCGTCCGCATACCCGCCATTGCGTAGATCTGCCCCGCCAAGCGCGGCATCAGCAGCGACTGCATCACCGTGCCGCTGGTCAGGCTCAAATGCACCGGCTGGCCAGCCGGGATCACCAGCCGATTCACCGTCGCCACGCCCGGGGCCGGGTAGATGAACAGCCATTTCCAGTCCAGCGCCACCGCCTGGATCTCGATCGCCTGGCCGGGCAGGCTCCTGTATGGATTGAGCCGATGCGTGTCCCGCCACAGGAACACCGCGAGGACGACGACGATGATGCTGGGGGGTATCCAGATCAGCCCCTCGAGCGACCAGCTAAATGCCCATTGCGGCCGGTAGGCGCTGCGTGTGTTGGACAGACGGTAGTGCCAGGCGAACAATGGCACGAGCAGCAATATTGGCCCGATCACGAACAACATGATCAGGCAAACCAGTAAGAACTCGCTCCTGGTCGCCGACGCGACCGGGCCGCCGGGAGACAAGAACCCGCGGTCGAAGACGCCGCATCCGCTCAAGAGCAGGCAAATCAATGGGAGCGCCGTACGCAGTACACGACCGATCACGAGGCGCCCCCGGTCCTCACCGCGACGGTCAGGCTTCCAGCAACATACGCAGGTCCGAGCCGCTTGTTTCCAACGGCTCCGGCAAAACGTTCGTAACGGCGAGCCTCCCGCTGGCTCGAGCATAGTTCTTGAAGCAGGGCGATGCGTCGATGTTTGTCGACGCATCGCCCCGTTCAGCGTTGGCTCAGCTCAGAAGACGCTACGCACAGTCGGTTCACGGTCCCACACCCGGCCGTTGCTCGCGGTGACCAGGAACGCGTGGGACTTGGTCAGGGCAACGATCCCGGCGTCCGGCACAACCCCTGCCTTGTCCAGCAGCGGCTGCGCATCCACCGTGTGGCCGATCACCTTCAGATGGGCGAAGGCGTCGTGGACGAAGGCGACTGCCGCCGCTTCCTTGGTCAGCATCGCAGCGCCTTCCGCGGACAGCGCGAGCACGATGGTGTCGAACAGCACCGACGGCCCACCCGCAAGCTGGAAATCGGCCCGGATCAAGCCACCATCGCTCCCTTTGACACCACCAACTTTGGGAGCAATGACCTTGAGTTGCGCGCCCATCTTCGTGGCTTCTGCCTCGAGTGCCACCACCATCTTCGGGTCCGTCCCGTCCGCCACCAGGCAGCCGATCATGCGGCCCTTCAGCGTCGGCTTGAACTTGGCCAAGATGCTCAGCATCGGAGAGGCCGCCAAATCGGTGCGGGCGGGAACGTTGCTCGGCGCCTTCTCGATCGGGCCCTCGTAGCCCAGCCCGGCGGCCACCCGCTTGGCGACTGCCTCGCTCACATTGGCAAGCTGGCCCAGCAGCCGAATCCGGACTGCCTCCGTGTCGACCTTGCTCAGCTCGAAGATGAAGGCCGAGACGATGTGGTTCTGCTCCGGCACGGTCTGGCTGTCGAAGAACTGGCGCGCCTGGCTGTAATGGTCGGCGAACGTCGCGGACCGTGCGCGCAGCTTGCTGCCCTCCTCGTGGGCCGGGAAGCTCACGAAGCCGCTCTTGGGGTCGGCACGCTCGACGCTCGGGTCAAGCGAGCTGGGACCATACGACACGCGGCCTTTCGGCACACCCATCTGCATGTGTCCATCGCGCTGGAAGTTCCGCATCGGGCATTGCGGCCGGTTGATCGGCAGTTGCGCGAAGTTCGGGCCGCCCAGGCGGGTAATCTGCGTGTCTTGGTAGGACTGGTTGCGCCCCTGCAGCAGCGGATCGTTGGTGAAGTCGATGCCCGGCACGACATGGGTCGTGCAGAACGCGACCTGTTCGGTTTCCGAGAAGTAGTTATCCGGGTTGCGGTCCAATACCATGCGGCCGATGACGCGGAGCGGGATCAGTTCTTCCGGGATCAGCTTGGTCGAGTCGAGCACGTCGAAGTCGAAGCTCTCGGCAAACGCATCGTCGAACAACTGCACGGCCAGTTCCCACTCGGGGAAGTCGCCGCTCTCGATCGCGTTCCACAGATCACGGCGATGGAAGTCGGGATCGCCGCCGCTGATCTTCAGCGCCTCGTCCCAGATCACCGACTGCATGCCCAGCTTCGGGCGCCAGTGGAACTTAACATAGGTGGATTTGCCGGCGTCGTTGATCAGGCGGAAGCTGTGGACGCCGAAGCCCTCCATCATGCGGAACGAGCGCGGAATAGCACGGTCGGACATGATCCACATCAGCATGTGGGTGCTCTCGGGGGACAGCGACGCCCAGTCCCAGAACGTGTCGTGGGCGGTCTGCGCCTGCGGAAAGCCGCGGTCCGGCTCTTGTTTTGCGGCGTGGATCAGGTCGGGGAACTTGATCGCGTCCTGGATGAAGAACACCGGGATGTTGTTGCCGACCAGATCCCAGTTGCCCTGCTGGGTGTAGAATTTGACCGCAAACCCCCGCACGTCACGCGCCGTGTCGGCCGAGCCCATATTGCCGCCAACGGTGGAAAACCGGGTGAACAGCGGCGTGCGCTGACCGACCGCCTTGAAGATGTCGGCCTTGGAGTACTCCGCGAGGGAGTCCGTCAGCTCGAAGTAGCCATGCGCCGCAGATCCACGGGCATGTACGACCCGCTCGGGGATGCGCTCGTGATTGAAGTGATTGATCTTCTCCAGGAGGACGAAATCCTCCAGCAGGGTCGGACCACGCGGGCCGCCTTTGAGCGAGTTCTCGTCGTCGGCGATGACCCCGCCCTGGTTGGTCGTCATCTGCGGGTGGCTTCCGCCGGCGACCTGATGCAGTTCGCCGCCCTCGGCGAAGAAGTCGTCAGTCGCTGTGGCGCCGTGCTTGGCACTGGGTGTCTTCGGCATCATCGATCCCTACGCGTTGTCGGCGCGTCATACAGGGCTTGACGAAGGATGCCTAACCCGTGGGTCAGCAATGACCGCTGCAGCAGAGACGCTACGTGACCTCTGGACGGAGTTCAGGCACCGGAAATCGCCGTGTTGTCACCGACATCGTGCTCGAAAGCGATGAACGCCGCCGCTATCACATCCTCGAGACGATCGCGTCCGTCGGCCGCACCCAAAGTCGCGGGCCGCTCATGGCGGGTCAAGGGCGCGGTGGGCTGTCGCGAGCCATTTCGTGTCGCACGCGAGGTTCGCCCACCAGAATAGGACGTCCCTATTGTCGGATTGTGCCGGCGATCGCCCTTATACCAGCCGCCGCAGACGTAGACTCAAGGGCGTAGGGTGCCATCCGCTTGGAGGATTGCACCTTCACGTCGCGATGATCGGCACGTTTGTCTGATGCAATGCCAAAGCGCATTGCATCCTACAAGGTGAGCCGGGGGTCAATGCTTGAGGCTGTTGGTATTACTTCGATGCCGACGGCCAGTCGCGAGCGGCGCAGCGCTGGCCGGTGCGGGCGGCGTCCGTCGCATCCGCGATCAGGTGGGCAAGGCGGACGGCATGGGGAAACCCGACGGCGGTCGATGTTCCCGCCGCAATGTCGTCGCGAAGCTGGGCATAGGTCGCGCCCACGTTCAGCGCCGCATCGGGCAATTGCGCGAGCTCACCTTCGTCCACCGTCTGCGGCTCGCCGTTCAGCAGAAGGGTCAACCGTCCCGACTGGAACCCCCGCGGGGCGCCACCGACGAGCACCATGGTGCCCGCCTCGCCTACGGTCTCGAACCGGAACGGCCCGCCGAAGCCACAATTCCACCTGTTTCATCCGGGGCGTCGGCAGGTTCCCGCACCCTTGCGGGCGTTCATCGAGATGATGAAGGAGACAAGCGGGCCGCGCGGGCGGATGGCGACCGGCAAGAAAGTGCGCCCAGTCCACGGAGGCTGAGGCACCTCCGCATCCTGCCGCCCTCGGCGTGCTGGGCGTTACCCGGCGGCGACGGGCACCTGCCGGGCCCGACGAGCGAGACGGACCACGCTGCAAGACAAGCGGAATGCGACCAGCCGGACGTAGCCGACCGACACCAACCCGGCGATCGGGCCCGCCACCAACGCCCACGCGGTGCTGGAGATCGACCCTGGGT
>CAXTCJ010000223.1:0-5960 GCA_964242215.1 uncultured Acetobacteraceae bacterium
GGCGGCGGCGACCTGTATGTGATGTGGCAGCACATCCTGCCGCAGGTGATGCCGGTGCTGACGGTGGTCGCCACGCTGCAGGTTGCGCAGATGATCCTGCAGGAGACGGCGTTGTCTTTCCTCGGCCTCGGCATGCCGCCGCCGGCGGCCACCTGGGGCAACATCCTGGCGGAGGGCAACACGCGGCTGTTCATCGCGCCCTGGATCGCGAACCTGGCCGGGCTGTCGATCATCGTGCTGGTGTGGGGGATTAACATGCTGGGCAACGGACTGCGCGAACACTACGACCCGCAGCTCGCCGGGCGGTAATGCCGGACCCGTCTCCCCCTCTGGACCGCGCCTTGGCACTGGCCGCGGTCGAAGCCGGCACGCGCCGCTACTTCGCCGCGCGCCGCGACAAGGTCAAACCATTCATCGACGCGCATTTCTCGTTGCGGGGCACGCTGGGCCTGCACCGCGCCGCCGTCGGCTGGGATATCGCCAAGGCACCGCTGAACCTGACGCTGGCCGCGCCACAGATCGCGATGCAATTGGGGGCACTCGGCGCGCGCAGGCTCGGTGCCACCCGGGTGGCCGGCGTGTTGGGCCGGTCCATCCTGCTGCGCACGGCGGTGTCGCGCGAGATCGAGTGGCTGGTGCAGACCGAACTGCTGGAGCTGCCCTGCCAGCAACGCGGCCGCGAAAGCCAGCGCGACGCCTTGGCCGCCACCATCCTGGACGACCCGGCCCTGGGCGCCGCCATCCAAGCCGCGCTGGCCGAGCTGGGGCGCCACGGCGATGACCCGGCGTTCCGCCGCCGGCTGGAGCAGGCCATGAGCGAATACGCCACCAGCCGCGCTGCCGCCGCGGAGATCACCACGGGGCTGCTGACGCTCAGCGCGGGCGCCCTGGCGCTGAACAAGCTCACGCCGGGTGCCGCAACGCTCGGCCCGGCGCTCGCGGGGCTGCTGGCGCAGCAGGCCGCCGTGTCCGCCTTTCCGCTGGGCGGCTGGCTGGGCGGGGTCTGGTATGGGCTGTTCCCCGTGGTGCCCTCCGCCCTGATGACGCTCGGCACCACCGGCGGGCTGATGCTGGGCGCCACCACCTTCGCCGCCTTCGCGGGCGTGGTGTCGGACCCGATCCAACGCGCGCTCGGCCTGCACCGGGCGCGGCTGATGCGCATGTTGGACGCGTTGGAGCGGCAATTCTTCGATCCCGGTGCAACCGGGTTCGCCGTGCACGACCACTACGTCGCCCGGCTACTCGACCTGTTCGACATGGTGGGAATGGCACTGCGCCTGACGCATGGATGACACTTCGCAACGGATTTGCATTGACGCATACATCATTAGAATGCATGGACTGAATCAGTCTGTAGACGCGTATTTTTGACGGCGCGTTCACACTAGAACCGCGACGGCTTCGCAAATCGTGGTGTTCGGGTCATTCGATGAGAGATCGTAGTGTAAAGTAGGCATACCGATGCGTGATGTAGATGAACATCGGCTGGCATTGACATTAGATGCAATCTACGACGCCGCGATCCGCCCGTCGCGGTGGACCGGCGTCATCGAACACCTCGGCACCTTGTTCAACAGCCACTTCGCCGACCTTTTCGCGCGTACCGACGACTGGTCCGACATGCGCGGCCGGGCGATCGGGCTGGACCGCTCCGACTACGAGGACCAGTTCCTCGGTTTCTGGTGCAACCGCAACATCTGGAGCCAGACGCGCCCGGTCCGTGTTTCCGGCGAGGTGCTGCCGACCTGGCAGTTCGTCGATCGCGAGGACCTACGGCGTAGCCCGATCTACAACGAATATTTGTCTCAGCGCGGGCTCGACGAGGGTCTGCGCATCGCGCTCTGGGCCGGCCATGGCTGGATCCTGGACATCTCGCTGCTGCGCTCCGCCTCGGTCGGCCCGTTCAACCGCAACGAGGTCGAGCTCGGCAAGTATGTGCTGCCGCATCTGCAGCGCGCCGCCTCGGTGTCGCAGACGCTGCAGGGATCGCTCAATTTCGCCTCGTTCGACACGCTCGGCCGGCCGGCCTTCCTGTTGGATGGCACGGGCCGGCTCCTGCAGCTGAACAGCGCGGCCGATGCGCTGCTCGGCCGGACGACGCCAAAGGCCCAGCATGGGGTGAAGCTGCAGCATGGGCACCTCACCGCCGGGTCCGCCACGGCCGCCGCCGGGCTCGCTGCCGCAATCGCCGGAGCAGCCCGCATCGGGCGGCCGGAAGCGACGCATTTGAACCTCGCCGGCAAGCCCGGTGCCGGTCGTGGCTCCCTGCAGCTCTCGATCCTGCCGATGCGGGACGGCGACGACTGGGCGCTGCCGGGCCCGACCTGCGTGCTCGCGCTCGTCACAGGGCAAACCTCGCGAGGGCCCGAGGCATTGATCGAGCGCTTCGCACTCACCCCGGCCGAAGCCGAGGTCGCGCTCAAGCTGGCCGCCGGAAAATCGCTGGCGGAGATCGCGTCGGCGACCGGCCGCAGCATCAACACCGTGCGAACGCACCTGGCGCGGGTCATGGCCAAGACGCGGACGCAGCGGCAGAGCCAGCTGGTGCCCCTGCTGATGGAGGCGAGCCGCACGCCGCAGCCAAACGGGTGGCCGCCGCCGCGTTAGATCGTAGCCGCGCTAGACCGCTTCGCCTACACCCAGGGCATGGCCGATATTCCCCTTTCCCCTCGATTGGCTGACGCCGAACTCGAGGCGAGTTACGCCCCGCACGACCCGCCGCCGCCCTCCAGCCTGCTGCGCCGGCTGGGGCCCGGGCTGATCACCGGGGCCGCGGACGACGATCCCAGCGGCATCGCAACCTACAGCCAGGTGGGCGCCCAGTTCGGCTATGGGCTGGCGTGGACGATGCTGTTCAGCCTGCCGTTCATGGTGATCATCCAGGAGATCAGCGGCCAAATGGGAGCGGTCACCGGCCGCGGCATCGCCGACAACCTGAGGCGACACTACAATCCCTGGCTGGTCCGCGGAATCGTGCTGCTGTTGCTCGTGGCGAACACGATCAATCTCGGGGCCGACCTCGGCGCGATGGGGGCGGCGGTCAAGCTGTTGGCGGGCGGCAATGCACGCCTTTATACCGTGTTGTTCGGCATCCTGTGCGTCGTAGCCGAAGTGTTCCTGAGCTACGGCTTCTATTCCCGCGTGCTGAAATGGCTGACCCTGTCGCTGTTCACCTATGTGGGCGTGGTGTTCGCAGTGCACGTCCCATGGACCCAGGCGCTGGTTGCGACCTTCGTCCCCCACCTGGCGTTCGGTAACGGGCAGGCGATGGCACTGGTCGCGGTGCTGGGGACGACGATCAGCCCGTACCTGTTCTTCTGGCAGTCTTCCCTGGAAGTCGAAGACCTCGCCAAGCGCAAGGCACCGCCGTTGTGCCTCTCGCCGGCGACGGCGAGGCCGCACCTGGCGCGAATCCGCACGGATACGATCGTCGGCATGACGATCTCCAACCTCGTGGCCATCTTCATCATTTTCGCGACGGCCGCGACGCTGAATGCGACGGGCGTCACCAACATCCAGACATCGTCCCAGGCCGCCGAGGCGCTGCGTCCCATCGCCGGCGACCTGGCCTTCGTGGTGTTCGCAGCGGGGATCATCGGCACCGGGTTGCTCGCCATCCCCGTGCTGGCCGGGTCGGGCGCGTATGCACTGTCGGAGACTTTCCGCTGGCGCCGGGGGCTCGACCGCCGCCTGCTGCAGGCGAAGTCGTTCTACGCCACTATCGCTGTCTCGACGATTGCCGGGGTCGGCCTGAACTTCACCCGCCTCGACCCGGTGAAGGCGCTGTATTGGAGCGCCGTGGTCAACGGGCTCATCGCCGCGCCCGTGATGGCCACGGTCATGCTCGCGGCATCGAACGGGCGCATCATGGGACGCCTGGCGATCGGCCCGCCGTTACGCATCGGCGGCTGGATCGCCACCTTCGTCATGGCGGCCTCCAGCATCGCATTCTTCGTCCTGTAGCGCTCGATCCGCACTTTCGCACTGCTCGCGCCTTGACGGGCCCGGCCGCGCTGCGGAACAAGGCAGACCGTGCTCAGCAAGACGAACCCCGCGTTTACCGGAACAAGCCCTGCGCCTGGACAGACCACGAGTAGTCTGACGCAGGCCAATCGCCGCCAGTTCACGGCGCCCGTGCCATCGTTCGGGGCATCGCGGGACCATGTGCTGTCCCTGGAGCAGCGGCTCGCGCAGACCAGCGCCGAACGCAACCAGTTGCAGGCCGAGGTCGACGCGCTGCGGGCGAGCAGCAGTTGGCGGCTGACCCGGCCACTACGTTGGGCGATGGAGACACTCGGCCCCAAGCCCAAGCCGCCTCCGCCGCCGGAGCCACCTCCGCCGCAAGTCGTGCCCCCCCTGCCGACCTACCGCGAGTGGATCGACCAGTCCGAGGCAGCGATCGTGGCCGCGCTGCTGCAGCGGGGCAGTCCGGCAGGGCCACGCCGGGTCGGACTCGTGCTGACCGGTGATGCGGGCTCCGTCGGCAGTTTCCCGCAGGTTCGGCTGCTGGCCATGCCCGCCACAAGTGAAAATGCGCCGGCCGAGCTGGTGGCGGCGAGCCTCGCGCAGTTAGACGCCGACCTCGTGTGTTTTCTGCCCTCGCACTGCCGCCTGTCGCACGATGCGCTGGCCCTGGTTGCCTCGCTGGCGGCCGATGAGCCCAGCCTGGACATCATCTTCGGTGACGAGGACTGGCAGGACGGCGACGGCCCCCGCACCCGGCCCTTCTTCAAGCCGGGATGGAGCCCGACCCTGCAACGCGAGCGTGACCTGCTCGGCCCCTGCACCTTCCTCCGCACGGATTTGGTGCGTGCCGCCACGATCGCGAGTGGACCGGCCTGGCGGCACGACCTTGCCAACCAGGTCGCCGCGGCGACCCGGCCCGAGCGGATCGGCCACATCCCGGCGGTGCTCTGCCACCGGAGCGCCCTGCCCGAGGGCTACGACAGCGCGATCAGCGCCGAATCCGCCCGGCAACTGGCGCGGGACGGCGTACGCGCCAGGGTAGAACCGGCGACACGCCAGACGCACAGGATCCGCTACGATCTGCCCGACCCGGCGCCGCTGGTCTCGGTGATCATCCCCACCCGCGACCATCCGGAGCTGCTGGGCCCCTGCATGGACGGGCTGCTGCACGGGACGGACTACCCGCACATCCAGATTCTGATCGTCGACAATGGCACGGTCGAACCGGAGGCGCTCGCCCTGCTCGACCGGCTAGCCAGCGACCCGCGGGTGAGCGTGCTGCGCGACGCGGCCCCCTTCAACTGGGCGGTGCTGAACAACAGCGCGGCTCGGCGTGCGACGGGGGAGTTGCTGCTGCTGCTGAACAACGACATCGCCGTGTTGCAGCCCGGTTGGCTGAGCGAACTCGTGGGCCAGGTGATCCAGCCAGGTGTCGGCGCTGCGGGGGCCAAGCTGCTGTATCCCGACGGCCGCATCCAGCATGCCGGCGTCACCACCGATCTGCGCGGCTACCCACGGCATCTGCTCCGCTTTGCCGAGGGCGACGATCCCGGGCCGTTCGGGTTGCTCAGCTCGGCCCGCGACGTGTGGGGCGTGACCGGCGCTTGCCTGGCGATCCGGCGTGAGGTGTTTTTTGCCGTGGGTGGGCTGAACGAGGCGTTCCCCATCTCCTACAACGACGTCGATTTGTGCCTGCGCTTGACGGCGAGCGGCTACCGCATCGTGTGGACGCCCTGGTCGGTGTTGGAACATCGCGAGTTGGCCTCCCGGCCGCCCGACCACTCGCCAGAACGGCGGGCAGCGGCCGAGTCGGAACTGCGGCGGTTGCAAGCGGATTGGGGGGCTTTCGTGCAGAGCGACGCGTCGCTGCACCCCTCCCTGGAGCTGATCGACGAGCGGCCCTGCTTCCGCCTGCCCGGAAAAAGCTGACGTCTCTTTCTCATCCTCCCCCGTTCTTCACGGGGGAGGTGGCGGCGAAGCCGACGGAGGGGGCG
>CAXTCJ010000224.1:0-5923 GCA_964242215.1 uncultured Acetobacteraceae bacterium
CCCCTCCCTCAAGGGGAGGGGGATTTCTGTTCTGCCTCCGCCTCCGCGAACCGGTAGCCGACACCGGGTTCGGTGCCGACGAACGCGCCGCCATCGCCGAGTTTCTGCCTTATGTGGCCGATGTAGACGCGTAGGTACTGCACATCGTCGGCATGCGCCTTGCCCCACACCGAGGTCAGCAATTGGCGGTGTGTCACCACCCGCCCGGCGCTGCGGACCAGCAATGCCAGCAGGTCGTATTCCAGCGGCGTGAACATGACCGCGTCGCCGGCCACCTTGACCCGGCGGCGCACCAGGTCGATTTCGACGCCGCCGCGGTGCCAGACGGCCTCCGCCCCCTCCTCCTTGATCGTGCGGCGCAGGCAGGCGCGCAGGCGGGCGAGCAGTTCGCCGACCACGAACGGTTTTTCCACGTAGTCGTCGGCGCCGCCGTCCAGGGCACGAACCTTTTCCGCCTCCCGGTCGCGGGCGGAGACGACGATCACCGGGGCCGTCGTCACGGCGCGCAGCTTGCCCAGCGCATCCTGGCCGTCCATGTCGGGCAGGCCCAGGTCCAGCAAAATGGCGGCAGGGTGGCGGGTTTCGGCCAGGTGCAGACCTTCCGCCGCGGTGTCCGCACGCAGCGCAACGTAGCCCTCCGCCTCCAAGGCGGGGCGCAGGAAGCGGTGCACCTGGGGCTCGTCGTCCACCACCAGGATCGTGCGTTCGGTCATGGCCGAGCCATCGGCAGGCGCAGGGTGACGACGGTGCCGGGCAGGCCGTCGGCGGGCAGGTCGGGGCGGGGGCTGATTGCGGCGATGCTGCCGCCCATCGACTCCACCAGGCCGCGCGCGATGGCGAGGCCGAGGCCGGTGCCGGGTGGGCCGCGGTCGCCTCGGCCGGCACGAAAGAAACTGTCGAACACGCGGGTGAGGTCCTCCGGGGGAATGCCGATGCCTTCGTCGGCGACGGCGATGGCGATCGCGGCGCCGTCCACCCGCGCCCGCACCGAAACGAGGCTGCCGGCCGGGGCGTATTTGGCCGCGTTCTCGAGCACGTTGAACAACGCCTGCTCCAGCAGCGCCGCGTCGGCGGTGACGGAAGGCGCCGGGTCGGGCAGTTGCACCGCGACATGGGGACCCGGCGGCAGGCGGGCAATGGCAGAGTCCACCACTTCGCCAACCGGGACGGTGTTGAGGCGGGGAGCGATCTGGCCGCTCTCGAGCCGAGTGAGTTCCGTGATGTTGGACAGGAAGCCGGCCATGCGCGCGACATCCTGCTCGATGCTGTCCAGCAGGTCGGTGCGCGTGGCCGGGTCGAGCTTGTCCCAGACGGAGCGCAAGGTGCCGGCGGCGCCGCCGATGCCCGTCAGCGGGGTACGCAAATCGTGGCCGAGCGAGGCGAGCAGGGCCGTGCGGAGGCGCTGGGTTTCCTCCATCGCCTCGGTGCGGGCGCTGTTTTGGACCAGCAGCACGCGCTCCCATGCGACGGCGGCACCGTCGGCGAGGGCGGCGATGGTTTGCAGGGCGGGGGCGGACGGGGGTGGGTCGCCGCGCACGCCGAGCACGCCGAGGGTGGCGCGGACGGTGCGCAGCGGCAGGAAGCGCCAGGTGCCGCCCGGCAGGGTTGCGGTGCCGCGTCCCGCGGGTTCGCCGTGGGACCAGCACCAGCGGGCGGCGGCCCAGGCACCTTCGTCGATCGTGTCCGCGTTGGGCGCGGCGGCGCGGATGTCCAACTCGCCGGCGACGGGGGCGAGCACGATGGCGCGGCCCGCGACTTCCCCGGCGGAGCGGGCGATTTCGATCAGCAGGTCGTGCTCGGTGGCGGCTTGGCCCAGGCGGCGGTTGAACGAGCCGATGCGGCGCAGGCCCTCCACCCGCGCCTGGGCGGCCAGCGCGGTGAGGCGCGCGCGACCAGCGAGGCCGCCGGACAGCACGGCAACGATGACGAAGACGAGCAGGCCGATGACGTCGCGGGCGCTGCCGATGGTGATCGTGTAGACCGGCGGGATGAAGAATAAGTCCCACAGCAGGAAGCCCGCGGCCGCCGTGACGAGCGCCGGGCGCATTCCGGACACGGTGGCGGCGGCGACGACGGCGGCGACGTAGACCATGCCCATGGCCTCGCCGGGAATGAAGGCGCGCAGCAGCACCCCTGCCCCGGTCACGCCGGCCAGCACCGCTGCCACGCTTGGCCACACCCACCAGCGCTCGCCGGGCCCGCGTGGCAGTGGGGCGCGACGCTTGCCCTGCATCGGCACGACATGGACGGCGACGTCCGGCGCGCGGCGAATCAGGGCCGAGGCCAGGCTGCCCCGGATCATTCGCCGCAAACGGGACTGATTGGCGCGGCCGAGCACGATGTGTGTCGCGTTGCCGACACGGGCCGCTTCGAGCACGGTCGTCAGCAGGTCCTCGCCAACGCGGGTGTCGATCTCGGCGCCGAGTTGTTCGGCCAAGGCGAGCGCGCTGCGGCTGGCGTCGAGCGAGGCGGCGCTTTCCACGTGCAGCACCACCCAGGGGGCGTGCAGTGCATCGGCCAGGCGTTTGGCGGCGCGCACCACGGCCTCGCCCTGGGCGTAGGGACCGACCAGCGCCAGCACGCGCTCGCCCGAGGGCCAGGCGCCCGACAAGCCGCTGCGGCGCATCCAGCTGCGCACGTCGTCGTCCACGTGGGCGGCGGCCCGGCGCAGGGCGATCTCGCGCAGGGAGGCGAGGTTGCCCTCGCGGAAGAAGCCGTCCAGCGCGCGGGCAGCGGTGTCGGCGCGGTAGATGCGACCGTCCTGCAGGCGGCTGCGTAGGTCGGCCGGGGACAGGTCGATCAGCTCGATCTCGTCGGCGGTGTCGAGCACCTGGTCCGGCAGGGTTTCGGTGACGCGCACGCCGGTGATGCGGGCGACGTCGTCGTTCAGGCTCTCGAGGTGCTGGACGTTCAGCGTCGCCCACACGTGCAGCCCGGCGCGGACGAGTTCGGCCACGTCCTCCCAGCGTTTGCCATGGCGGGAGCCGGGGGCGTTGGTGTGGGCGAGTTCGTCGACCAGCAGCAGGCCGGGCCGGCGCGCGAGGGCGGCGTCGACATCGAACTCCTTCAGCACCTGCCCGCGGTATTGGATTTCGCGCTGTGGGAGGACGGGCAGGCCGGCGAGTTCGGCCTCGGTGCCGGCGCGACCGTGGGTTTCGACGACACCGCACAGCACGTCGATGCCTTCGGCTTGGCGGCGGCGGGCTTGGACGAGCATCTCCCACGTCTTGCCGACGCCGGGTGCGGCGCCGAGGAAGATCTTCAGCCGCCCCTTCGCCTCGGCGGCTGCGTGGGCGATCAGCGCGTCGGGATCGGGGCGGCCAGCGTCGGGCATGTCAGGAGATTACCGGGGCAAAAGCAAAAAATCCTCCCCCGTCCTTCACGGGGGAGGTGGCGGCGAAGCCGACGGAGGGGGTGCGGGCACTGTCCGTGCCCGGACCCCCTCCACCATGCTTCGCATGGTCCCCCTCCCCCGCTTTGCAGGGGAGGATGCTAGGGTAGTCAGCTGGACGGCGTGGTGGCGATCGCATCCAGCGCCAGGTTCAGCTGCAGCACGTTGACGCGCGGCTCGCCGATCAGCCCGGCGAGCCGGCCGCTGGTGTGGTCGGCGACCAGCGAGCGCACGCGGTCGGCGGGCAGCTTGCGGGCGGCGGCGACGCGTTCCACCTGGCGGTCGGCGGTCTCAGGCGAGATGTCCGGGTCCAGGCCGCTGGCCGATGTGGTCAGCATGTCGCCCGGCACCGGCGTCGGCCCGGCCGTCTTGATGTCGGCCGTCACGCGGTCGATCAGCGCCTTGGACGTCGGCCCGGCGTTGGACGCGCCCGAGCTCGAAGCATTGTACGGCGCGGCAATCGTCTTGGTGCTGTCCGCTGGGTCGGTGTCGGTCGTGGCAGAGGGACGGCCGTGGAAATACTTATCCGCCGTAAAGTTCTGGCCGAGCAAGGCGGAGCCGACCACCTTGCCGTCCCGTTCGATCAAGCTGCCGCCGGCGAGGCCGGGCACCAGCGCACCAGCCGCACCGGTGAACGCGAACGGAAAGGCTAGGCCGGTCAGGATGGTGAACAGCACCACCAGAACGAGCGCAGGGCGAAGATGGCTCATGACGAAAGTCCCAGAGTGACGAGGATGATGTCGATCAGCTTGATCCCGACGAACGGTGCGACGAGGCCGCCCAGTCCGTAGACCAGTAGGTTGCGCCTAAGCAGGGCCGCCGCACCGATCGGGCGGAATTTCACGCCGCGCAACGCGAGCGGAACCAACGCCACGATGATCAGGGCGTTGAAGATCACCGCGGACAGGATGGCGCTCTGCGGCGAATGCAGCCGCATCACGTTGAGCGCACCCAGCTCCGGATAGGTCACCACGAAGATCGCGGGCAGGATCGCGAAGTATTTGGACACGTCGTTGGCGATCGAGAACGTGGTCAGCGAACCGCGGGTGATCAGCAACTGCTTGCCGATCTCCACGATCTCGATGAGCTTGGTGGGATCGCTGTCGAGGTCGACCATGTTGCCGGCCTCGCGCGCCGCCTGCGTGCCGGTCTGCATCGCGACGCCCACATCGGCCTGTGCCAAGGCGGGCGCGTCGTTGGTGCCGTCGCCGCACATGGCGACCAGGCGGCCCTCGGCCTGGGTGCGGCGGATATAGTCCAGCTTGTCCTGCGGCGTGGCCTGGGCGAGGAAATCGTCCACGCCCGCTTCGGTCGCGATCGCGGCGGCGGTGACCTTGTTGTCGCCGGTGATCATCACCGTCTTGATGCCCATGGACCGCAGGGCGGCAAAGCGCTCGCGGATACCGGGCTTCACGACGTCCTTCAGCTCGATCACGCCCATCAGCCGGTTGTCGGCCATCACGGCGAGCGGGGTGCCGCCGGCGCGGGCAACCTTGTCCACCGCGGCGGTGAACGCGGCCGGCGCATTGGCACCGACCAGGCTGTCGACCGCACCCTTGCGCCAGCTGTGCCCAGCGGAGTCGAGGCCGGACACGCGGGTGTTGGCGCTGAACGGCACGACGGCGCCGTCGGCCGGCATCTCGAACGACAGGCTGTGGCGGTCGCGCACATAGGTCACGATCGAGCGGCCCTCCGGCGTCTCGTCACCGAGCGAGGCGTAGGATGCGGCTTCGGCCAGCATGCGTTCGTCGACGCCGGGCACCGGATATAGCCCGGCAGCCATGCGGTTGCCGAACGTGATGGTGCCCGTCTTGTCGAGCAACAGCATGTCCACGTCGCCGGCGGCTTCCACCGCGCGGCCCGAGGTCGCAACCACGTTGAAGCGCACCAGCCGGTCCATACCGGCGATCCCGATGGCCGACAGCAACCCACCGATCGTGGTCGGGATCAGCGTAACGAGCAACGCGGCCAGCACGGGGACACTGAGGTCGGTGCCGGAGTATTTGGCCAGGCCTACGAGCGTTACGACGGCGATCAGGAAGATGATGGTGAGGCCGGCGAGCAGGATGTCGAGCGCGATCTCGTTCGGCGTCTTGCGGCGTTCGGCGCCTTCCACCAGTGCGATCATGCGATCGATGAACGTATTGCCGGGGTCGGCGGTGATGCGCACGACGATGCTGTCGGACACGACCATCGTGCCACCGGTGACGGCGGAGCGGTCGCCGCCGGCCTCGCGGATCACGGGGGCGCTCTCACCGGTGATGGCGCTCTCGTTGACGCTGGCGATGCCCTGGACGATCTCGCCGTCGCCCGGGATCAGGTCGTTGGTTTCCACCAGCACCAGCATGCCGCTGCGCAGCGACGAGGCCGGGGTGGCCTTGGGCGTGCGGTCGGTAAGGCTGCTGATGACCTTGGCCGTGGTGTCGCTGCGGGAGCGGCGCAGGCTCTCGGCGCGGGCGCGGCCGCGGCCCTCGGCCACGGCTTCGGCGAAGGTGGCGAACAGCACCGTCAGCCACAGCCAGAGCGCGATGG
>CAXTCJ010000225.1:0-5756 GCA_964242215.1 uncultured Acetobacteraceae bacterium
GGCGCAGCCCAGCTTCATAGGCCGGCCAGTTCTGCACCTTGAACGCCATCTTCGGAATGTGGTGACGCCGGTCGGCGTTGTGCTTGTGCGGCATCGGTGCGGTCAGGACCAAAGAGAGGAAAGAGCATCCTACCATCATTCACACCATCGAAGTGCACCAACGCCCCCCGCCGGCGTAACCGGCCATGCCGGTGTTCATGGTGCGCATCTGCTGATGGTCCTCCTGCGTGGGTCCGCTGGCATCTTCACCTGGCTTCGAACCGGCTTGGTCCTCGGGCAGGCTTGCGTCCGCCCGAACATAGCCGGCGCTCCTCAATCCACTGATCGTGACTTGCAGCGCATCGTCCCCAGGGAACCAGCCTTGCACTTCCAGGATGCCCTGCTGCGGGGTTGCGCCATCCTTGCTGATTTCGTTCATTTGAAGTCCTCTCCTTCTGCTGCGTCGTTGCGTTCCGCTGCATCGTCGCGTGCCGTTTCGTTGCACCCGGCATCCATCATCTGCGCGCTCACCCCTGGAGTCCTTTGGGAGAGACACCCTTACGGGACCGTCGGCATCGCACCGGTCCTGCGCCTGGTGCGCCTCTACGCCGCCCGTGCCGAGCGGCGCGGCGAGCTGCGCTCGGACGCCCTGTCGCGCCTGCCCATGCTGCTCGTCGCTCCCGCCGTGCTGGCGGCATTGTGGAACAACCTGTCCGGCCGGACCGAGCCGCTGGACGTTGCAGCTGTGTTTAAAGCCTACGTCGGCCTCGTTTTCGGGGGACCCGACCGGGCCAGCGCGCCCGTCCATCCCAGCATTCCTTCGTGCGAGGTACGCGGCTAAGGAAAGCCTCACCATGGACGCGGCTGTCCTTCCCGCTACGACTACAGTGGTTGGCATCCCGCGTGCCCATGTCTCTTCTCGGAAGTGCATTGGGAGAGATGGACACCCTGGCGCCGCCGAATGGCAGGCTCGGAAAACACCTATGCCAGAAGATGCGGTATGGGATTGAAGGCGGGGTAGTCCCAAGCCTTGCAGCAGCGGGCGTGCGGACTGATGAAAGACGGCCTTGCAGGGCACGCCCTAGCTTTGCGCCTACCCGTGATGGTGGCTTCTTCGGCGGAACGCTGGCCCGCCTTCGCGCCGCGGCCGGGCTGGAGGACGCGCCCCTCACGCAGGTGAACAGTCTCACGGCGCAGCTACGGCTTGTCGAGGCGGGCCTAGGTCTTGGGCTGTTGCCGTTGCCGCGACTGGCACGACTGCCAGTCTATG
Organism: uncultured Acetobacteraceae bacterium; assembly: GCA_964242215.1. Classification (GTDB taxonomy): domain Bacteria; phylum Pseudomonadota; class Alphaproteobacteria; order Acetobacterales; family Acetobacteraceae; genus LMUY01. The sequence continues at coordinate 1,250 of CAXTCJ010000225.1, forward strand.
GCGCACTACAGTCCGGAGCTGGCAGCGTTTTCAGCTCCTCAAGCAGGGCTTTCAAAGCAGGAGAAGGCGTGGTCGCGCGCGGGTAGACCGCGGTTGCAGACACAGGCGGCAATGGCAAATCCGGAAGCAACCGCACCAAAGCGCCACTCGCAAGGGCATCCGCAGCGACGAACTGCGGCACACGGGCAATTCCCAAGCCGGCGAGCAGCGCAAGCCGAGTTGCGCTGAGGCTGCCGGCGTTCATCCGCCAACGGACGCGCACAGTCTCATCGCCGACCTGCCAATGGTCTAGATCAGGCCGTCCGACGATGGCATCGTGGTCGGCGAGGTCGGTCGCGGTGTTAGGCGGCGGCCGCCGCTCCAAGTAGGCCGGGGCTGCCACAATCACGAGCGGCATGTCGGCGAGGCGGCGGCTGAGAAGATCGCTGTCCTCCATCGGACCCATGCGGATGGCGAGGTCGAACCGCTCGGCGATGAGATGGACTCGCTCCTCGCTGAAGCTGAGATCGATCCGCACGCGCGGGTAGCGAGCGGCAAAGGCCACGACGCGCGGCGCGATGACAAGCGGGCCATAGGTGACGGATGCGGAGATACGGAGCAATCCGCTCGGCTCGGCATTGCCGGCCGTCAACTCCGCCTGCGCCGCCTCCGCCTCCTGGACGATGAGACGAACGCGCTCATAGTAGCGCCGGCCCGCATCGGTCAGCGCGATCGATCGCGTGGATCGCGCCAGCAGAGGCCTGCCGGCCTGGCGCTCCAGCAGGACGAGGCGGCGGCTAACCGTCGCCTTGGGCAGGCCAGTGACGCGCCCGGCTGCGCTCAGCGAGCCTGCTTCGACAATGCGCACGAACAGCGCCATTCCAGACAAATCCGAAGGTTGCATAGCCGGCCCTCTCGATCGTCGTTCCAGAAGCGGGTATCTGCGACGCCAGCATGGCTAACTTAGCATCGCCATGACCACTGACAAGCTACCGCGTTCCGCTGGTGAAACGCTGGCGTTCCGGGATCGCTACTTTCCTGCTTGAGGCTTCACTCCATCTCAGACGGGCGATAACCAGCCGGCGTTCCATTTTGAGTGCGTTCGGCGGTTGTCTTTAGGAGTACGTGAAATGACGTCGCGGATTTCATTGACGATGGCTATGCTCATCGCCGTTGGTGCAGAACCGGCATTAGCCGCGCCTCTGCAGCAGAGCTTCGAGGTCACTCAGGAGCCAGGTGTTCGTAGCCCGATCGACGGCGATTTGGGCGTGCGGAGCTTCAATCCACATTGGACTGGCCGGCAGTGGGCTCGCGCCGACCGCCAGGGCCCGGGCACCGAGAATGGCAACCAGCCGGATCGCGCCGCAGCCGGTGGCGGCCGCTAGACGCTACGATTGGCGCCAACGGCGGGGACCGTTGTTCGGGGCAAGTCGTTTCAGCGGCGCTCATGACTAGTGCCGCAGCTTGGTTGCTGTACGGCGCATGATCGGCGGATTGTTCAAGCATGGCCGGCTGCAGGGCCTAGCAGGCTGTGGAAGACCAAAGGGAGAGCCAAGATGTCTGAGACGATCCGAGCCGATAGCCGCCTCGACGCGATCCGGGAGCAGAACCGGCCCTACGACGCGGTCGCGCAAACGTTCCACTGGCTCGTGGCCGCGCTGATCGTCGCGCAGTTCGTGACCGAGCTGATCCCCAAGGACTGGGCGCCCAAGGGCGCGCTCGCGTCGTGGCACATCTCGATCGGGCCAAGCATCCTCGCGCTCATGCTGCTGCGCCTCGTCTGGCGCCTCACACATCGGCCGCCGCCTGCGCCGGCGGACCTTTCGCCCGGCCTGCGCCTGCTCTCGCGGGCCACGCACTGGTCGTTCTACGTCCTGCTGATCGTGCTTCCGCTGCTCGGCTGGGTCGCGGCCTCGGGCTTTGGCGCAACGCCCTATCTGTTCGGCGTCATCCCGCTTCCGGCGCTGATCGCCAAGGACAGGCCGACGGCCGAGGCGGTCGGCGGCGTGCACGGCCTACTGGCCTTTGCGCTGCTCGCGCTGATCGTGCTGCATGTGGCTGGCGCGCTGTATCACGCGGCGGTCAAGCGCGACGGTGTGCTCGGCCGCATGCTGCCGGGCGGCGCAAAGACCGGCTGAGCCGGAGCTACTGGCCTTCCGCATCTTGGTAGGCCTGCATATCCTGGCCGGGACCACCGGCGCGGTCGCGTTCTGGGCTCCAATCCGCCCGGAAAGGGACCGCGTGTTCGTGGTCGCGCTGCTCGCGACGCAGTCGCGTGCGGTCCATGCAAAACGAGTTCTGATGGAAGTGTCCGGGAGTCGCAGGACCGCAAATCAGGCCCAGTGTGCCGCGCATTGCCCGCAGCCACATGCGTCTGCGACCAGAGCGCGGCCCCTGGCCGACACATGACAGAGTCCGCCGAAGAGCCGGCCCACCACGCTGGAGGTGGGTCGACTTTACCTCGAAGCAGACTTGACTCTGAATCCTGAATGATTACTTAACTCGTCAGTAGTTGGGAACTGTGATGGCCGCCACCAAGGACGAGACACGTGAGGCAATCTTGGCGGCCGCGACGGGCTTGTTCATGCGTTATGGTCCCGTCAAGACCAGCATGGCCGACATCGCCCGTGAGCTTGGGATGTCACCGCCCAACCTCTACAACTTCTATCCTTCCCGCGACGCCATCTTGGAAGCGATCGGCACACGTGACCTAAGCATCCTGCGGCAGGAGATAACCGATGCCATTGCAAGAACATCAGGTGATTGGGCGCGCATTGCTGTCATTTTTATGAGCACGGCGCAACACATGCACGACAAACTGGGCAATGAAAAAGACATTTTGCAGCTTCAGGCGATCGAGAAGAAGAATCGTTGGAGGTTCGTAGACGATTTTCATGCCTTCCTACGCCGCACCGCCGAATCTGTGTTGCGCGAGGCTATCGACTCAGGACGGCTCGATCACGACGACCCTAGCGGCGCGATATCGGCTTTGTTCGATTGTATGATCAGCGCCTGGGACCCTTTCCTGATACTTAAGTTTGAGCGTGACGATCACTTGCGTCGGATAGTGGCTCAACTGTCATTACTTGAGAGATCTTTCGTTGGGGCACTGCCCGACTCCGCACCGGCTCAGCGACATTCCTCCCGTAACCCGTCGCCCCGCTCGGCAAAGTCTTCTTCCCCTTCACGGTGATAGGCGACCCTACTATGGCAACACCATTCCGCGCTGCTGTGCCGTCCTTGTTGATCGCCGCCATGTCCTTGACCGGGTGCAACCGCAAGCCCGCGGCTGCGCAAGGCCCGCCACCGGCGGCGGAGGTCGGCGTCGTCACGCTCAAGGCGCAGCCGGTCACGCTCACCACTGAGTTGCCCGGACGCACCACGGCCTTCCTCACCGCCGATGTCCGCCCGCAGGTGAACGGCCTTATCCTGAAACGTATCTTCGCAGAAGGTGCGGAGGTGAAGGCGGGTGATCCCTTATACCAGATCGACCCGGCGACCTACCAAGCAACCTATGACAGCGCCCTCGCGACGCTCGCCTATGACCAGGCTGCGCTCGTGACCGCACGGGCCAAGAGCGCCCGCTACAAGCCGCTCGCGGCCGCCCAAGCCGTGAGCCGGCAGGATTACGATGACGCTGTGGCTACCGCAGGCGAGGCAGTCGCGACGATCGGCATCGCTCAGGCAACCATCGAGCAGGCCAGGATCAATCTCATCTACACCAAGGTGAACGCGCCGATCAGCGGGCGCATCGGACGCTCGGCAGTCACGCCGGGCACCCTGGTTACCGCCGGCCAGACAACCGTATTGGCGACCGTGACGCAACTCGATCCGATCTATGTCGACGTCACCCAGCCGGCGACGACGGTGTTGCGGTTGCGGCAGGAGCTTGCGGCGGGCAAGATCCAGCAAACCGGTCCAAACCAGGCCAAGGTCACACTGACCCTGGAAAACGGCTCCAAATACCCGGTCTCAGGCACGCTGCAGTTCTCCGAGGTCACAGTCGACCAGGCCACCGGCTCCGTGGTCGTGCGTGCCATCTTCCCGAACCCCGACCACCTGTTGCTGCCGGGCCTGTTCGTTCGAGCGGTATTGCAGGAAGGCACCGATGATCAGGCCTTGCTGGTGCCGCAAGTCGGGGTGTCCCGCAACACCCATGGCGACCCGACGGTTCTGGTGGTCGACAAGGACAACAAGGCTGCACTTAGGATCATCCAGACCAGCCGTGCGATCGGCGACAACTGGATCGTGACCGCGGGGCTCGCGCCGGGCGACAAGGTCATCGTTGACGGATTGCAGAAGGTGCGGCCAGGCGCGGAGGTCCGTGCCACCGAGGTCAAGGCCGACCCGGCGCCCGCGCCGGCCTCCGGGCAAGCGAAGTAGGGGCACCCAGATTGTCGGCGTTTTTCATCGACCGGCCGATCTTTGCCTGGGTCATTGGCCTCATCCTCGTGCTCATCGGCGGTGTGGAGGTCTTCCAACTGCCAATCGCGCAATATCCGTCCATCGCGCCACCGCAGATCTCGAT
>CAXTCJ010000226.1:0-3790 GCA_964242215.1 uncultured Acetobacteraceae bacterium
CCGGGCCAGTCGGCGTAGGGGCGGGGGTGTGGCGGCCGGGTAGGACCGACCGCCATCACGTCGCGGATGCCGATTTCGGCGACGCCCTGGCAGTGCGCGTCGCCATGGGCCGGGCTATCCGTGCGCATGACGCTGTCGCCGCCGCCCAGCAGCGATAGCCCGGTGGTCACGCCGAACATCAGCCGTTCCAATGCGGCCAACCGGGCTTCGGCGCGCCAGTACGAGGGCGGGGATGCGAGCGTGTAGATGCGGCGGCATGCTTCGCCCCAAGCTGCGCTGTCGCCGCCGCCGAGCGTCTTGACCAGGCCGTGGCCGGCATGGGCGTGGCAGTCGATCAGGCCCGGCATGATGGCGTAGCCGCGCGCGTCGATCACCCGGGACGCGGTCTGCGGCAACTCCGCGGCTGGGCCGACCGCGGCGATCTTACCGTCCTTGACCGCGACCGCACCGTCGGGGATCACGCGCCTTGCTGGGTCCATGGCGATGACCGTGCCGCCCGTGACAAGAAGGTCCATCCTAATTCACCTTGACTAGATACAGGCGGAACGAATTGTCGGGCGCCTGGTGCATGTCGATCCCCTTGCGGGATGCCCAGGTCAGTGGCTGCTGGAACAGCGGGATATTGCCGATATCCTCCTTCTCCAACTTGAACGCGTCCCGCATCTCGCGCAGCCGGGCCGGTTCGTCGCTTTCGGCACCGGCTTGCTCGATTAGCCCGTCGACGGCCGGGTTGCTGTAGCGGCCGTAATTCAGCCCGCCTGCCGTGGCGGTGTTGGAATGGATCACCTCCGATAAGGTCGAGTACACGTCAGCCAGCGGCAGCGCGGCATGGCCGAGCATAAACGCGCTGACGTTGAACGAGGCTGTCCGGCGGGACCACACCGCCGTCGTCTCGCTCTGCACTTCCGTCCGCACGCCTGCCCGCGTCCACATGGCGGCGATCGCCTGGCACACGCGCTCGTCGTTGACGTAACGGTCGTTGGGGCAGGCCAGGCTCAGGTCGAAGCCGTCGGGATATCCCGCCTCCGTCAGCAGGCGCTTGGCGGCGGCCGGGTCATAGGGCAGCCGATCGTTCAGATCCTGCGGCGCGCCGACCAACTGCGGCGACGCCATGAAACCGGCCGGCCAGGCTTCGTCGCGCATGATGACATGGCGGATGGCGGCAATATCGATCGCTCGGTAGAGCGCCTCCCGCACCCGGTGGTCCTTCAGTGGGTTGCGGCCTTTCACATTGCTGAACAGCAACTCGTCGCGAAACGTGTCCAGTCCGATATAGATGGTCCGCAACTCGGGGCCTTGGACCACCTGGAGCGAGGGGTTCTGCCGGATGTGGTCCACGTCCTGCAAAGGCAGGTCCATGGTCGCGTCCGTCGTGCCGCTGATGAGGGCGGCGGTGCGCGTGGCCGGGTTGCGAATGGGCATGAACGTCACCCGGTCGAGATCGTGCTTGCGCTGGTCCCACCAGCCGTCGAACGCTTCCAGCACGGTTGGTCCGTCCGTCTCGTGCGATATGAGGCGAAATGGTCCGGTGCCGTTCTCATGCCGGGTCGCGTAGTTCTCCGTTCGCGCCGTCAGGTCGCTGGCCGCGGCGGCGCCGTTTGCCTCGGACCATTTGCGGTCCATGATCGGCATCCCCAGTAGAGCGTTCAGCATTACAGGGAACGGCTTGGCCGTCTCGATCTCGATCGTCATCGGGTCTGGCGCACGCATCGTGGTCACTGCCGAGAGTGGGCCGCGGTTAGCACCGGGTGTGTTGAGCCGGGCCCAGGTAAACAGCACGGTGTCGGCCGTGAACGGGTCGCCGTTGTGGAAGTGCACATCGGGTCGCAAGTGGAATCGCCAGACCGTCGGGCTTGGCCGTTCCCAGGCCACCGCCAAAGCAGGCTCTATTGCCAGCTTGTCGTCCATCCGCACCAGCGTTTCATAGATGTTGGCCAGGAAGGCGTTGGTGAAACTGACGCGGGAGATGTGCGGGTCGAAGGTTTGCACGTCGGAACTGAACGACCAGGTCAGATCCTTCGCGTTCGCGCCCTGAGCAAGGCAGGCCAGCAAACCGGCGAGGGCAAGCAATGGGCGCATGGGGCCTCTCCGCGTTAGAGGGCGACGCTAGCTATCGGTTCGCGGGCCGGCAAGCCGCCGTCGTGCAATCGGCCGCGGCAGCAGCGACCAGCTTGCGTTTGAGACCGGATACGAGCTGCGCCGGAACTCGTATCCGGTCTCGAGCATACAGGTGCACGCAATCGTATTTGGCTGCGCCGCAGCCGTTAGCTGAACAGGTTATCCATCCAGCGCCCAAGCCCATCCTCAAAAATGCGCACGTTAGCAAGTTCCCACCTTCAGCACGTCAGTGAAGTTCGTCGATGTGAATTGGTTGGCTTCCTGGTCGGTGTTGAATATGTCTGAATGACCTTCGTGGTCGACCATTCCATCACCGCGACCAGATACGGAAAGTCCTGCCGCATCGGGATGTAGGTGATGTCCTTGCACCAGACTTGGTTCAGCCGGTCTACCGACAAACGCCGCAGCAGTTAGCAGTAATCCAATGGTCAGGGTGCGACATCGTCGTGCGCGGCCTATAATAAATCGGCAAGAGACCCATCGTGGCTATCAGGTGCCGAACTCGCTTGCGGCCGACCAACTGACCTTCCCGTCGGAGATGCCGAGCCATCGGCCGAGAGTCGAATCCTGGGCGCCTTCAGGAACTACGCAACGATCAGCCGTATCGGCGCCATGTTCTTCGCCGTCTAACCCAATGTGCTGGAATAGAGCGACGACGGCTGATCGACACCAACTCGCATTGCTGACCAATGGACAGCTGCTCATAATCAGGTCGATCAGCGCCCGCTTCTGCTTGATGCCCATCGACCGGACGCTTCGCCAAAAAACCAGCCCCACCATCCGCCGACCGATGTCGGCGCGCAGCCTCACACCTCCTCTTCCCGGTGCCCTCTTTCGTCTCCACGTTGCCGGAGAAGACCGCAACCAGCCCTTTCATGGGCTACCGGACAAACGTCAGCTTGCAAGCCAGCTGTTCCACCTCTCAAGCGTTGCCTTACCGTTAGCTTCGACCCAGTTGCCGTCGATGGACGCCATCTGCGAGAGTACGGCCGGGCTGGAGACTAACTCGTGTTTTTCGCCCGGGCCCAGCAGGGCTAATCCGTCGCGACTGGTGGTGGCGTAGCCCATCTCGCGTGCAAAACCGGCGTGGTTCTGCGGATTGGCCATGTAGAAGTTGATGAATGCTGTCGCGGCGTTGGGATGCGCGCCACCCTTGAGGACCGCCCAGGAGCCGAGATCCGCCGCGGCCTGATCGTAGGTCCAGTCGAGACTGACCCCTGATCGTTTCGCGGCATAGGCCGTGCCACTCCACAGCGGTGCCATCTGGATGTCACCTGACCGGAACATGTCGACGGATTGTGCCCCGGTCTTCCACCAGACGTCGATGATGGGCTTGATCTCGTCCAACTTGCGGAACGCACGGTCCAGGTCCAACGGGAATAGCGCGTTGGCCGGGACGCCGTCCGCCATCAAGGCGAATAGCAGCGTGTTGTTCCAGGGATTGCCTAGCTGGGCAGGCTTCGGTGGCCCGGGAAGTCCTTCACGTTCCAGAAATCCGCCCAGTTGCTCGGTGCTCGACGGCCCGTGAACGCGGCAGGGTCCCAGCCCAGCACCACGCCACCCGTCAGATACTGGACGCCGTAGCGCCCGCAGATCCGGGTATGCCGTCCGCCGCGACGTTCGGCATGACGGTGCAAGCACCGAGATCCACCAGGTAGGGCGCGAGCCGGCC
>CAXTCJ010000226.1:3890-5661 GCA_964242215.1 uncultured Acetobacteraceae bacterium
CTTGCGCACCTGCCGGCCGGCTCGATCCCATGGCGAGGGCTCCCGCCCCGGCGATAACCCCGCGCCGCCCAATCTGCATGGGAATACCCCTCTTTGTCAGTGCCAGAGTTGCGATACTGTCCGGTCGACCTGATCGCGCAGGTTGTAGTAGCGGCCGACCAGCGGAAGGAACCATGGGGTTCCGTTGTAGGTGGGCATCGTCGGAAAGGCCTGGTCTTCGAAACCGCAGGGACGGTTTTGCTTGCCGGCGATCTTCAAGCCGATCTGACGCCCTAAGTACGACATGCGTACCACGCCGCTGCCGTTGCAGCCGGCGACGAAATGCAAACCATCTTTGCTGCCCATGTGCGGCACGTGGTCGAAGGTGAACGCGATCTGGCCTTTCCAGGTGTGCGACAGCCGCACGCCCCGTAGCTGCGGCCATACCCGGCACAGGTGGCCGTGCAGGATGGCACCGGCCTCCCGCTCGTCACCATCGTACCACTTGGCTCGCCCGGCGAACACGATGCGCCTCCCGTCTGGCGAGCGGCGATAGGCGTAGAGCGCGCGCTTGGTATCGCCGCCCGTCCGGTTGGTGGGCAGGCACTCGACGGCCAGGTCCTCCGGCATCTCCTCGGTCGCCATCATGTAGGCCGTCACCGGGACCAGGCCCCGGCGGATCTCCGGGGTCAGCGTGCCGGTGTAGCCGTTGGTCGCGACCACGACCTGCTCGGCCAGAACGGCGCCGCGGCTGGTGGCCAGCCGTTAGCCGCCGGAAACCGCGGTCAGGCTCAGCACGCGGGCCTGGCCGCACACCGTGGCTCCGGTCCGCTCCGTCAGGCGGCGGATCTCGCGGTAGAGCTTTGCAGGCTGCAGGGCGCCGGCTTCCTCCGTTACAGTGCCGCCGAAGTAGAAGTCGCTGCCGATCTCGCGCCGCTGCTCTTCGCGCGGGATCGCATGGATGGTCATGCCCAGGCTGTGGCGCTGCTCCTCGCCCCGGCGCACCATGCCCTCGAACGCGGCGCGGCTGTGCGCGCCCAAAAAGCGGCCGCGTTGAACATAGTCCACGTCCAACTGCTCGGTATGAATGAGGTCACGCAGATAGTCCCAGGCGCTGACGGCTTCTTCCTTGATGATGGCGGCACGCTCGGGCCCGACTTGCTGCTCCAGTTTGGCCGGCAGCTTGCCGATGCCGCCGACATGGCCGTGGTTGCGCGTGCTGGCACCGGCACCGGGATCCCCCGCCTCCAACACCAAGGCGCCGATACCGTGCTGCGCCAGCGCCAGTGCCGCCATCAGCCCGCAATACCCGCCGCCGATGATGGCGACATCCACCTTGGCCGGCAGTTCGGCAGGAGCCGGCTCTGGTGGTGCGTTCTCCCACCAGAATGGCTTGGCCTGCCAATCCGCAGTCAGAACGTCGGTGCGTTTCATAGACCGAGCCCAATCCCGCCATCGATCACGAGCTGGGTTCCGGTCACCATGCGTCCACCCTCGATCAGCCAAATCACCGCGTCGGCCACGTCGTCCGGCGTGGCCACATCCGCCAGGGGCGCCTTGGCACGGGCGTCGCCGAGCACCTCGTCGTAGCGCTGCTGTCCCACGCCTTCCAGCAGCCAGCGCCCGGTCAGGTAATCCGGGCACACGGCGTTGACGCGAACCTCCGGTGCCAGTGCACGGGCCAGTGACTTCGTTAAGGTGTTCAGTGCGCCCTTCGACGCCGCGTAAGGGATCGAACTGCCGTCCCCCAGCGAGCCCGATACCGAGGAGATGTTGACGATGGCCCCGCGAC
>CAXTCJ010000227.1:0-3752 GCA_964242215.1 uncultured Acetobacteraceae bacterium
GCTCGTACTTCTCCTTGATGCCGCGCAGGATGCTGATCGTGTCCTCGACCGACGGTTCGCCCACGAACACGGGCTGGAAACGCCGGGCTAGGGCCGCGTCCTTCTCCACGTGCTTGCGATACTCGTCGAGCGTCGTGGCCCCGATGCAGTGCAGCGCGCCGCGAGCGAGTTCCGGTTTCAGCAGGTTGGACGCGTCCATCGCGCCATCCGCCTTGCCGGCGCCGACCAGGGTGTGCATCTCGTCGATGAACAGGATGACCTCGCCGGCCGCGCTCTCGATCTCCTTGAGCACCGCTTTCAGCCGCTCCTCGAACTCGCCGCGATACTTCGCACCGGCGACCAGCGCGCCGAGGTCAAGCGCCATCACCCGCTTGTTGCGGAGCGACTCCGGCACGTCGCCGTTGACGATCCGCAGCGCCAGACCCTCGACGATGGCAGTCTTGCCGACGCCAGGCTCGCCGATCAGCACCGGGTTGTTCTTGGTGCGGCGGGCGAGCACCTGAATCGCGCGGCGGATCTCCTCGTCGCGGCCGATCACCGGGTCGAGCTTGCCCTCGCGCGCCACGGCTGTGACGTCTCGGGCGTATTTCTTCAGCGCGTCGAAGTTTTCCTCCGCATTGGCGCTGGTCACCTTGCGACCCTTGCGGATGTCGGCCACGACCTTGTCCAGCGCTTGGGGCGTGGCGCCAGCCTGGCGCAACGCTCGGGCGGCCGGGGTATCGGATGCGGCGAGCGCAAGCAGCAGCCGGTCCTGCGCCACATACTCGTCGCCGGCCTTCTGCGAATCACGCTCGGCGGCATCGAGCACACGCACCAGTTCGGGCGTGGCTTGCGGCTGCCCGGCGCCGGAGCCTTTGACTTGCGGGTTACGCGCCACGTCCGCGTCGACGGCGATTTGCGCGGCCTTCGGGTCGGCACCGGCGGCACGGAGCAGGCCGGCGGCGGCCCCCTGCTCGTCATCCAGAAGCGCCTTGAGCAAGTGCTCGGGCGTCAGCCGTTGGTGGTATTCACGCATCGCGATTGTGGACGCAGCTTGCAGGAAGCCGCGGGCGCGCTCGGTAAACTTTTCAATATTCATTCGTGTCCCTTTCGATCAGGCGACATGGGCATGCGGCGCGTCCCTCATGAGGCAACGCGACAACTCGCAGATGGTGAGGTCGCCGGCCCTGCTCAAGAGCTTAAGCGACGACGGCAACCTCGACGTTCACGTTCATACTGCCGAACGACTCCGGCGGCCCGAGGAAGCTGCCGGCGATCGGTACCGCCTGCTGCGGCGTGCGAGCGACACTGACGCGGATCAGGTTGCGTCCGGCGACCCAGCCGTTGGTGGGGTCGAACTCCACCCAGCCAGCCCCAGGCAAGTAGACCTCGACCCAGGCGTGCGTCGCACCACCGCCCACGACCGGCGCCTCGCTAGCCACCAGCCGCTCGTCGTACAGGTAACCACTGACGAAGCGGGCGGCGAGGCCGAGCGACCGCACCGCCTCCATCATGAACAGGGTGTAGTCGCGGCACGCCCCGGCTTTGGTTGCCAGCGTCACCAGGGGATCGTTGGTGCCCTCCGCCTGGCGGCCTTCGTAGCGGAACTCCGCCTTGATCGCCTGCGTGATGGCCGTGAGCATGGCCATCGTCCCAGTCGGCCCGGTGAGGGACAGGAAGCGGTGGGCCCATTCGTCGACGATGCGCTCCGGGTCGGCGTAGTGGCGCTCGATCGAACGCGCGAGGTCCGGCACTTCGGTCGAGGTATAGCTGAACGGGAATGTCTCGGCCCGAGGGTCCAGCGGCAGTTCCGCCCGTGCCGGGTAATGCCGCAGATCCAGGGTGGAGACGATGCGCAGCTTCTCCACCTGACGCTCCGGCGCGAAAGCTAGATAGCAGACGGAGTTGCCGAACACGTCGTGCGCCCAACGCGTCGTCCGGGCAGGCGGCGACACGGTCAGCGCAGTTTCCAGCAGGCGCAGGTCGTGGCTGTCCCGGGGGCGGAGCATCAGCCGATGCGACAGCAATTGCACTGGCTTCTCGTACCGATACTCCGTCTCGTGGGTGACGAGGACCCGCGGCACCTATTTGGCGCCTGTGACGGGCATCAGATCACGTGGAAGACAAGGAGAAGAATGATGACCGGGATCGGGATTCCGATCAGCCACAACAAGATGCTGCGCACGGCAGTGCACTCCATCGCTCGAGGAAGACTAGCGGCCTGAACGTCCGCCGGCGCGGCAAGGTTCGCTCAGCTAGCGGTGCTCGGCCGGAAGCGTTGCACAAGCGCATCACCCTTGCGGCGCAGCTTGCCGATCCGTCCGACGCCGGCCAGACGGCGATCGAGGAAGGCCAGGCTGGCCTCGTTGTCCTCGCTATCGTCGCGCAACCAATACAGCAGCGTCGTGCTGTACACCCCGGCCAAGATGGCGCGCTTGCTATACCAACTCCAGTCCGCACTCCTGTCGCCGGCCAAATGCCACATCGTGTCGACGGAGCGGGCGGCGGTGCGCACCGTGGCGCCCGGATCGGTCGCGAGCACCGCCAGGCCGCGCCGCACTGCGTCCTTGTAGGGACGCAGCGACAGTAGGCGCAGCGCGATCACCGCCCGCACCCGATCGGGTAGCCGCTCGGCCGTCGATGGCTCCATTCGGCGGTCGGTCAGGTCGATCCAGGTCTCCACCATGTCCACGGGGCCGCCTGGGAACAGCAGGTCCGCATCCGGCCCGGCCGCCTCCCGGAGCGCCGCGATCGTCCAACCCGGGAACGGCACGACGGCCACCAAGGCATCGAGCGCCGCATCCCGTTCGGGCGAGCGTTCCGGTGTCATCACGAGCCAGCTCGCGTCAGTTCCTCGTTGAAACCGAACAGGCTGAAATCGGTCATGCGCATCGGATACAGGACCCCGTCCAAATGGTCGTACTCGTGTTGGACGACGCCGGCATGGAAACCGCCCACCTCACCGCCGACCGGGTTGCCGTCGCAATCGACACCGCTGTAGCGCACCCGAGCCCAACGCGGCACTGCGGCCCGCAGGCCGGGGATCGACAGGCAGCCCTCCCAGCGCAGCACGCGCTCCTCCCCGACCGGCTCGACGGTGGGATTGATCACGACGGTGTTGCCGATCGTCTCGTCGTTCGGCGCGTCGCTGGCGCGGTGGGGCTGGACTCGGAACACGAATAGTCGGAGCGGCACGTAGACTTGGGGGGCGGCGAGTCCGGCGCCCGGCGCGTCCTCCATGGTCTCCATCATGTCGGCGACGAGGCGGCGGATTTCGGGGGCTCCCGGGTCGGCGACCGGTTCGGCGCGCTGGAGCAGGACGGGGTGGCCCATGCGGGCAATTTTGAGGATGGCCATTGTTCACCAATCTGGGGTTGCGAAAGCCTTTGGCGAGGGCAGCGACTCGTGCTATAGCGGCCCTCTTCGTCGACAGTAGTGTCGTATGGAAACCCTTTAACGCGCCTGTTCGGAAGGCGTAGCGACAGGAGAAGGCGTCTAGTGCAGGTTCTGGTTCGTGATAACAACGTCGATCAAGCGCTGAAGGCGCTGAAGAAGAAGATGCAGCGCGAAGGCATCTTTCGCGAGATGAAACTCCGCCGCCATTTCGAAAAGCCGTCCGAGCGCCGCGCCCGCGAGGCCGCCGAGGCTGTTCGTCGTGCCCGTAAGATGGAGCGCAAGCGCCTGGAGCGCGAGGGCTTCTAATCCCACGAGTTACTCGCATCGGGTGGCCAGGCTTTTAGCCGCGGCTGCCCGGTTCGCTGAAGTCTGAATTC
>CAXTCJ010000227.1:3852-5565 GCA_964242215.1 uncultured Acetobacteraceae bacterium
CATCGGGTGGCCAGGCTTTTAGCCGCGGCTGCCCGGTTCGCTGAAGTCTGAATTCCCTCCGTCCTCTACCAGCGTTCCAGGCCTCGAGACGGGCCCCGACTGCGGTCGCGACCGCGCCTTGACGCCGGCACCTTGCTCGAGTTGGACAGCGACTTAGAAGCTCGCGATGGTGCACCCGCCTCCCTTGGAGCGGACCTGCGTGCAAAACGCCGTTGCATCCGCCACATCGGTAAAGCCGTTGGTGCGCAGGCGGAAGATCGCCTTGCCGTCCCGCTCCGCTCGTTCCACGGCAGGACGGTGGGACGCCAGCAAATCCGGCATACGCTTCGCAAGGCGTTGCCACTCCGCCATGGCTGCCGCCTCAGTGTCCATCGCGGCAAGCTGCACCGCCGTGCGTCCCACCTGCGCGTCCGGGCCGTGGGCAGTGACGGCCGGCTTGGCAACGGCCGGCGTCGCGGGGCGCTGCGCCGGCATGGCCGAGATCACCGGCGGTGGCGGTGCGGGGGGGTTGGATAGGGAAACCGGCTGCACCGGGAGCGCCGGTTGAGCCGAGGGTGGCACCGAGGGGGCCGGCTGGTGGGCTGCTTGGATCTGCGCCCGTAGCACCTGTGGTTCCGGCACCTCGGGCGACGGTGCCATCGCGTCGGCTTGGCCGGAATCAGCGCCGCCCATGATCTGTTCCTCGGCACCCGCCACCTGCATGCCGCCGGGATTGTCCGGCTTTACGCGCACCGGACGGCTGTCGGCCTCGATCACCGGGATGGCGCGCGGGCCATGGCCGATCAGCGAGTAAGCGCCGTAGCCCAGCGCCAGCACGCCAACCAAGCCGCCGGCGAGCACAGCCATCCGCGTCATCTGCGGGTCGAAGCTGGTGTCGCGCCGCTGCGGCCGCCAACTCTCCGACTGTGCGCCCTGACGTTCACTCATAAGGACGCTCACTCATGGGGACGTTCACTCATTGTCAGCGCATCTCCTCGACTGGCGTCACCCCCATCACCTGGAGGCCCGACCGGATCACCGTTGCCACCGCGGCCACCAGCGCCACCCTCGCCCGTGTCGCGGCGAGGTCGTCCGGCTGGAGGAAGCGGAGGGTCGTGGCGTCGCGGCCCCGGTTCCACAGCATATGAAAGTCGCTCGCCAAGTCATACAGGAAAAACGCGATTCGGTGTGGCTCACGTGCTTCGGCCGCCGCCTCGATGGTGCGTGGCCAGGCTTGCATCCGGCGCAGCACGGCGAGTTCGGCGTCGTCCTGGAGGCTCTCGAGTGCCGCCGCCGGGTCGATGGTCATACCGGGCATCTCGGCCGCCGCGCGCAGCACGGAGCGGCAGCGGGCGTGGGCGTATTGCACGTAGAACACCGGGTTCTCCCGCGTCTGCGCGACGGCGGCGTCGATGTCGAAATCCATCTGCGCGTCGGATTTGCGCGTCAGCATGGTGAAGCGCACGGCGTCGCGGCCCACTTCATCCAGCAGGTCCCGCAGGGTGATGAAGGTGCCGGCACGCTTGCTCATCTTGACCAGCTCGCCGCCCTTGAGCACGCGGACGACCTGGCACAGCACGATCTCCAGCGGTACCCGCCCGCCGGTGATCGCCTTGGTGGCCGCCTTCATGCGGGAAACATAGCCGCCATGGTCGGCCCCCAGCACGTCGATCAGCAGGTCCGACCGAGCGGCCTTGGCGGCGTGATAGGCGATGTCGTTGGCGAAATACGTGT
>CAXTCJ010000228.1:0-5341 GCA_964242215.1 uncultured Acetobacteraceae bacterium
GCTCCGCCGCGGGCTTTACCTTGAGCTCCGCCGCGGGCTTCACCTTGAGCTCCGCCGCGGGCTTAACTTTAAGCTCCGCGACGGGCTTCACATCGTCCAGTGTTACCGGCCGAACGCGCTCTTGAGCGCCGGCACCAGGTCGGTCTTCTCCCAGGTGAAGGTGCCGAGTTCCGGATCGGGCTCGCGGCCGAAATGACCATACGCACTGGTTACGGCGTAGATCGGCCGGTTCAGGTGCAGGTGCTCGCGAATGCCGCGGGGGCTGAGGTTCACGAGCTCACGCAGCGTCTTCTCGAGCTTCGCCTCGTCCACGTCCTTCCCGGTGCCGTCCAGGTCCACGTAGACCGACAGCGGATGGGACACGCCGATCGCGTAGCTGATCTGGATGGTGCACTTCTCGGCCAACCCGGCGGCGACCACGTTCTTCGCCAGATACCGGCAGACATAGGCGGCCGAGCGATCGACCTTGGTCGGGTCCTTGCCGCTGAACGCGCCGCCGCCGTGCGGGGCCGCGCCGCCGTACGTGTCGACGATGATCTTGCGCCCGGTCAGTCCGGCGTCGCCATCGGGGCCGCCGATCACGAAGTTGCCGGTCGGGTTGATGTACAGCTCGTTCTCCGGCGGCATCCAGCCCGCCGGCAGGGTGGATTCGATCAGCGGCATCAGCATCTGCTTGATGGCCGACTGCTCCATGCCCTCGTCGTGCTGGGTGGACACCACGATGCTGGTGGCACCCACGGGCTTGCCGTCCACATAACGCAGCGTCACCTGGCTCTTGGCGTCCGGCAACAGCCCGGCGACCGAGACGTCCTTGTTGCGGCGCAGCTCGGACATGCGGCGCAGGATCAGGTGGGAGTAGTACAGTGGCGCCGGCATCAGCGCCTCGGTCTCGGTGCAGGCGTAGCCGAACATGATGCCCTGGTCGCCGGCGCCCTCGTCCTTGTTACCGGCGCTGTCCACGCCGGCCGCGATGTCCGTGCTCTGGGCGTGCAAGTGGCACTTGATGTCGGCGTGCTTCCACGAGAAGCCGGTCTGATCGTAGCCGATGTCGCGGATCGCCATGCGGGCGAGATGTTCGAGCAGATCGGCCGTCACCGTCTCGGGGCCGCGAACCTCGCCGGCGAAAACGACGCGGTTGGTCGTCACCAGGGTTTCGCAGCCGACGCGCGAATAGGGGTCCGCCGCAAGATAGGCGTCCAGCACCACGTCGCTCAGCCGGTCGGCGACCTTATCCGGATGGCCTTCGGAGACCGATTCCGACGTGAAAAGATACTCACCCTTGCTGCGCATAGACCCAATCTCCGCGTATCGCGCCCGCTTGTCGCGCCCGCTTGTCGCTATTGAACACACGGCAACGCCGGCTGACGCCGGATGCGCAGCGGGGCTATGTGACCGAACCGGCTAGACGGGTCAAGGCGACGAGCCGCCGCTACAGTCGGGCCTCGGCGCCAGACAAACGCTGCAATATTGCGTGCACGGTGCGGAACAAACCCAATCCGCTTGCCAACACCGGCACGTTTCTATAGCGATTTCAGGATGGTTCCTCCAGCGCGCGCGGCAGGCCCCGCCGAGACGGCCGACCTCGCGGGTGCGGTCCGGCGTTTGGCCCACACCAGCGTGCTGGTGGTGGGCGATGCCATGCTCGACCGTTACGTCTATGGCGTGGTGAACCGGGTCTCGCCCGAGGCACCGATCCCCGTGCTCTCGGTCGAGCGGGACGTGGCGATGCCCGGCGGCGCCGGCAACGTCGTGCGCAACCTCACCGCACTCGGCGCGGCGGTCGCCTTCGTGTCCGTCGTCGGCGACGACCAGGCCGGCTCGGATCTGACGGGGCTGATCGGCGGACAACCGAATGTGGAGCCATGGCTGCTGGTGCAGGGCGGCCGCACCACCACGACCAAGACCCGCTATCTCGCCCAGGGCCAGCAGCTGCTGCGGGCCGACCACGAGATCGTGCAGGCGATCCACCCAAAGCTGGCCGAGCGGTTGCTGCGGATCACGCAGGATGCGTTGACGGCCACCACCGTCACCGTGCTGTCCGACTATAATAAAGGGGTCTTATCCGGCAACGTGCCCGCCCGCATCATCGCCGCGGCGAAGTCGACGAACCGCCGGGTGCTGGTTGACCCCAAAGGCCGGGACTTCAGCCGCTACGCCGGTGCGGACGTGATCACGCCCAGCCGGCGCGAACTGGCCGACGCGACCGGAATGCCGGTCGACTCCGAAGCCGCCATCGTGCTCGCCGCGACCAGCCTGCTGGCGGCCCACGGTTTCGGCGCCGTGCTGGTGACCCGCGCCGAGCACGGCATGACGCTGGTGACAGCCGATGGCGCCGTCCACCATTTCCCGGCCGAGGCCGCCGAGGTGTACGACGTGTCCGGGGCAGGCGACACGGTGGTGGCCACGCTCGCCGCCGGGTTGGCCGCTGGGTTGGATCTGCCGGTCGCTGCCCGCCTGGCCAACATCGCCGCCGGCATCGTCGTGGGCAAAGTCGGCACCGCCGTCGCCGAGGCGGCCGACTTGCTGGCAGCGCTCTCCATCCAGGGCAGCGCGCTGCGCAAGGTCGTCACCCGTCCGCAGGCCGCCGAGCAGGTCGAGCGTTGGCGGCAGCGGGGCTGGCGGGTCGGCTTCACCAATGGCTGCTTCGACCTGCTGCACCCCGGCCATATCCAGTTGCTGGAACAGGCCCGCAGCCAGTGTGACCGCCTGGTCGTGGGCCTCAACTCCGATGCCAGCGCGCGGCGGCTCAAAGGCGCCAACCGGCCGGTGCAGGCCGAGGCAGCACGGGCGGCGGTCCTGGGCGGGGTGACGTCGGTGGACCTCGTTTGCATCTTTGACGAGGACACGCCCGACGAGACGTTGCGTGCGCTGCGGCCCGATCTCCTGGTGAAGGGGGCGGATTATACGATCGGCACGGTTGTCGGTGCCGATTTCGTGCAAAGCTACGGTGGACGTGTGCTGCTCGCCGATCTGCTGCCGGGTTATTCCACGACCGCCACGGTGCAGCGGCTTCGGAGTGTGTAACGAACGCTCAGGGTGTTTGACGGGGCGGCGAGCCACCCTCTAAAGCCCCTGAAGTGCCCGCCCAACTGCCCGCCCCAAGTGCTCGACCAGGAAGCCGCATGCCCGACGTCCCCGATTTCAGCCTCCGTGACCAGCCGGCCTGCGATCTACGACGGGTCGGCTCGCACCCCGACCATTGGTATCCGCTCGCCTGGTCGCGGGAACTGAAGCCCGGCACAACCTATGCGACCCATTTTGCCGGGCAGCCGGTGGTGCTGGTGCGGCCGAAGGAAGGCAACGTGTTCGCGCTCGAGGACCGCTGTGCGCATCGTCAGGTGCCGCTGTCCAAGGGCTTGGTGTCCGGCTGTGCCGTCCGCTGCGGGTATCACGGCTGGACCTACGACGCGTCCGGCAAGTGCATCGACGTGCCGTATCTCGGCAAGGGCAAGCTGCCCAACGGCGTGCGCGCCTATCCCTGCCGCGAGCAGGACGGTCTTATTCTCATCTGGCCCGGCGACCCGGCGGCTGCCACGGAGCTCGGCCCGCTCGGCGCTGCGTCCGACCCGGCGTTCAAGACCCGCCGCTTCGGCAAGACGGTGCGCTGCCACTACACCTTCATGCACGAGAACCTGATGGACATGAACCATCAGTTCCTGCACCGCAAACAGATGGGCCAGATCGCCCCGAGATACCTGGGCCGCCGGGTCGGCGGCGACTGGCTGGAGATCGACTACACCTTCGCCCGAACCGGCGGAAAGCAGCCGTTGGGTGAGGCTGCCATCCTGGGTAGCCGCCGCGGCGTTTCCAACGTTTCCAAAGACTTGATGACGATCCGCACGGAATATCCCTACCAGACGCTGCGGATCTGGACGTCCGGCGACGAGCCGGTGATGCATCTCTGGATCTGCTACACACCCGTCGACGCCGAGCAGCGGGTGAACCGCACGTTCGGCCTGCTGTCTGTCCGCCGCCCAAAGATCCCCGGACTGCTCGACGCCGCCTGGCCGGTGCTGATCTGGTTCACCGAGCGCATCTTCCGCGAAGACCGCGAGATCGTGGAGATGGAGCAGGCGGCGCATGACTCCCAGGGCTCCGACTGGAACCAGGAAGTGTTCCCGCCGATTCGCGACCTGCGTGCGCTGCTGGCCGCGAACGGCCTTCCGATCACTCCGCCCGCAGAGCGGCCCGTAACGACGCCGTAACCGCCGGATCCTCCAGCGCCGCCAACCGGCTCGCCGCGACGGTGGCGAAGCGGTGGGTGAGCGCGCGTCGCCGGGCCGGGGGGAGGGCGTGTACGGGGGCGGGGCGTATCAATTCGGCCTCTCGTCCGCATGCGACGATCAGCCCGGTTGTCTCCGGCAGCAGATCGAGCGGGAACTCGGCATCCACCGCGAAGTAAAGCGAGTCGCAGAACTCTCTGTATTCAGGCCATTTATCGTCAGTCAGAAAATCGCGCGGCCCCGATTTCACCTCGATGCAGACGAAGCCACCGTCGGGCCGCAGCGCCAGCAAATCGGCGCGTCGGCCGTTCGGAAGCGGCAACTCGTGCAGCGCCACCCAGGCGAGATGTTGGCAGAGGGTTGCCGCGGCCCGGCGCACGGCGAGTTGGCGTTCGGGCAGAGAAATCTCCATCACCCAGGCGTTAGCATGCCCTGAACGAAAAGGGAACTTTTGGAACCCTGCATGATGTGTCGCATTGTGGTCACATGGTTCCAACGCGGTTCGCCGTCGCCGCCCACATCCTGCTCATGGTAGCGGCGGACGGTGATGAGCCCGCGACGAGCCAGCGTTTGGCTGCCAGCATCAACACCAACCCGGTGGTGATCCGGCGCATCACCGGCCAGCTTGCGCGCGCCGGTCTCGTCCGAGTGCGGCGTGGCCCTGGCGGGGCGGGGCTGGTTCGCCCGCCGGACCAGATCACGCTCGAGGATGTGTGGCGTGCGGTGAATTGCGCGCCCGCCCGGCCGTTGCTGCCTCTGCACGCCAACCCCGACCCACGTTGCCCCGTTGGCTGCCGGGTTCACGCCGTGTTGGGCGAGGCATTCGGCGCGGCAGAACGCGCACTCGAGAACGCACTGGCGCGAACGACGCTAGCCGACTTGCTCACTGGGGTAAGCGCGATCGCGGCTTGACCGAGACCGCCAACTGCCTGGTAACACCGTAACGATCAGGCGAACGCCGGCGGCGGCTGGAACCCGCCGAACTCGCGCTCCAGCAAGCTGGCAAACGCGATGGTGGTGCGATCTTCGAGATAGCTCCCGATGATTTGCACGCCAACGGGAAGACCCGAACGCAGCCTAATAGTTCCACGCGAACACTGTCACCGGGACGTTCCATT
>CAXTCJ010000229.1:0-3681 GCA_964242215.1 uncultured Acetobacteraceae bacterium
CGCCAGCACGGCAGCCAGGCCCACTTGGTCGGCGGCGAACATCGGACCACCCACCGCACGGGGGAAGCCGTAGCCGTTGACGAACACCAGATCGATGTCGGAAGGCCGCAGGCTGATCCCCTCCTCCAGCACACGCGCACCCTCGTTGGCCATCACAGCCAAGATGCGCCGCTGGATCGCCTCCGGCGTGAAGTGCCGTACCTGGACGCCCCGCCTCGCACGCTCGGCTGCGATGACGGCGTGGACATCTGGGGAGGGCCGGGCCTTGCCGTCCTCATAGTCATACCAACCATGCCCTGTTTTACGCCCGAGCCGCCCCGCATCGCATAGGAGGTCGGGAACGGCGACGTAGCGCTCGCCAGGATTGCGCGTGGCGGCCCGGCGCATGCGCATGGCCCAGGCGATGTCCAGGCCTGACATATCGGACACCGCGAAAGGCCCCATCGCAAAGCCGAAGTCGACGAGCGCATCGTCGATCTCCTCCGGCAAGGCGCCGTCCTCCAACAGGTACTCGGCATGTCGGCGATAAACGGCAAAGATCCGATTGCCGATGAAGCCGTCGCAATTGCGGGCCACGATCGGCAGCTTGCCAATCCTACGGCCGAGTGAAAGCACGGTGGCTAGCACGTCCGGCGCAGTCCGTTCAGTTTGCACGACCTCCAAGAGCTTCATAACATGTGCTGGTGAGAAGAAGTGGAGGCCGACTACATCCCCAGGCCGCGAAGTTGCAGCTCCGATAGCATCAACATCGAGATACGAAGTATTTGTAGCTAATATTGCGCCCGGTCGGGCCAAGGCGTCGAGACGATTGAAAATGGTTTTCTTGACGGCAACATCTTCAAATGCAGCCTCAATTATGAGGTCGGCGCAAGCCACGACAGACCAGTCGTCACCAGTCCGAACTCGCGCCAGGCGCTCCTCCGCTGCCTCCCGCGACAGCCTACCCCGTTGCACTCGGCCATCGTAAAGCCGCTGTAACCGGGTTGCGCCAGCCATCGCCAACGCAGCATCCTGCTCGAGAACGTCCACCGTGAGCCCAGCATCTGCCAAGCTGGCCGCGATCCCGGACCCCATCGTGCCGGCGCCGATGACGGCGACGCGGTTTACCGCGCGGGGTACGACACTTTCCGAACCCGGCACAGCGTTCGCCAGCCGCTCCGCGTTCTCCAAATGCAGTAGGGCGTGCAACGGAGCACTCGATGAAGGCTGATGTGCCATGGCGGAGTCCATCACACGCGTTCGATCAGCATGGCGATACCCTGGCCGACGCCGATGCACATCGTCGCCACCGCCCGCCGTCCGCCGATCTGCTCCAAGGCGCGCATGGCGGTTCCTGCAAGCCGGGCGCCGGACATCCCGAGCGGATGTCCGAGAGCGATGGCGCCACCATGCGGGTTGACGTGCTCGGCATCGTCTGAAAGGCCGAGGCCGCGCATGACCGCCAGACCTTGCGAGGCGAAAGCCTCGTTCAACTCGATCAAGTCGATGTCGCCGATGTTGAGGCCCTGCTGTGCCAGGAGCTTCTGGGTGGCCGGCAGCGGACCGATGCCCATGACGCGCGGCTCCACGCCGGACGTGGCCATCGCCACCACACGCGCCCGCGGCTTTAGCCCATAGCGGGATGCGGCGGCCTCGGAGGCCAGGATCAACGCCGCGGACCCGTCGTTGACGCCCGAGGCGTTGCCCGCCGTGACGCTGCCGCCAGGGCGGAACGGCGCCTTCAACTTCGCCAACCCTTCCAACGTGGTGTCCGGACGCGGATGCTCGTCCCGGTCCACCACGACCTCGCCTTTGCGGGCCTTGATTGTAACGGGCGCGATCTCTCCCGCGAAGAAACCCGTCTCCTCTGCCCGCTTCGTGCGCTGCTGCGAGCGAAAGGCGAAGGCGTCCTGGTCCTGCCGGCTGACCTGGTATTGCTCGGCGACGTTCTCCGCTGTTTCAGGCATGGAGTCGACGCCGTGCTGTGCCTTCATCCGTGGATTGACGAGACGCCAGCCGATGGTGGTGTCCTCCATCGCAGCCTGGCGCGAAAAGGCTTCCCCGCTTTTGCTCATCACGAAGGGTGCGCGGGTCATGCTTTCGACTCCCCCTGCCAGCATAAGGGAGGCGTCGCCGGCGCGGATCGCGCGGGCCGCCGTCCCGACTGCGTCCAGGCCGGAGCCGCAGAGCCGGTTCACGGTCGAGCCGGGCACGACGGGCGGCAGGCCGGCCAGCAGCAGCGACATGCGCGCCACGTTGCGGTTGTCCTCGCCGGCCTGGTTGGCACAACCGAAGATGCAGTCGTCCACCGCATCCCAATCGACCGCGGCGTTGCGCTCCATCAGGACCCGAAGCGGATGCGCTCCGAGATCGTCGGGACGGACATCCTTGAGCGCCCCGGCGTAGCGGCCGATGGGCGTGCGCACGTAGTCGCAAATGAACGCTTCGGCCATGCTGTTCTATCCCTCCCTCCGGGCCGCGCTGACCGGCAATCCAGCGCACCATGTTTCATTGCTGGTCATAAAGATCCGCCCGGCGTGATGCGTTCAGGGTGTGGGTTCGAGCGCCGGGGCACCGACCTGATGCACCTCGACGATGTTGCCCTCGGGGTCGTAGAAGAAGATCTGCGTCCAGCCCTTGATCGCCCAAGCGCCGTAGTCGGCGAAGGGCACGCCACGCTCGTTCAGGCGGCGCTTGATCCCCTCGATATCGTCGGTGCGGAACGCGATGTGGGTATTCGCCAACGGGTTGATGGCTTGCTTGGTCCGGAACGCGACACCAAGGTCCTTGGTGGACAGGTGCATCTCAATCGCGCCATCGGTCAGGAAGGCAACCCGACCACCGTAACCCTGGTTCGTGATCTGGGGATTGGCACTGGTGGCAGCGTCGTAGGCGTGGCTTTCGTCGAGTTGGAGCACTTCACGGTAGAAGCTCTCCAGTTCCGGCAGTTGCTTGGATGCGAAGTTGATGTGGTGAAACTGGGTCGTCATCAGCTTTCTCCGTGTTTGTGCTGCTGCGTCAGTGGATGTGGCTGCCGCCATTCACGTCGAGCGTCGCGCCCGTGGTGTAGGATGACAGGTCCGAGGCGAGGAACATGCAGGCGGCTGCGACCTCGTCGGGCCGGCCCGGGCGGCCAAGCGGCAGCCCTGCGGTCAATTCGCGGATGCGATCGCTGGACACGGCGTTGGTCACAAAGGCCGTCTCGATCAGGGATGGGCAGACCGCGTTGACCCGTACCCCGGATGGACCGAGTTCGCGTGCCAGGGACTTGGTGAGGCTGAGCACGCCGCCCTTGGACGCGGCGTAGTGCGCGCCACCGACGAGGCCGCCACCGCGCTGCGCCGCGACGGACGCGACGTAGACAATGGACCCGGCGCCCTGGGCCGACATGACGGGGGCAAAGGCGTGGGCGACATTGAAGGCCCCCGTGAGGTTCACGGCGAGCACTTCATCGAACTCCTGCTCGGAGATTTGCCCGAAGCCCCCGGAGCGGATGATGCCGGCGCAATGCACGATGGCATCGATCCGACCCATCCCGCGTGTCACGGTCGCCACGGCGGCGGCGCACGCCGGACGGGCGGCAATATTGCAAACGACGCCCATCGCGCCGGACCCGGGACAGCCTTCCGCAACCTCCTGGGCCGCCCCTTCCACGGCGGCGCTGACGTCGAGCAGAGCAACGCGGGCGCCGTGGGCGGCGAG
>CAXTCJ010000229.1:3781-5181 GCA_964242215.1 uncultured Acetobacteraceae bacterium
CTTCCACGGCGGCGCTGACGTCGAGCAGAGCAACGCGGGCGCCGTGGGCGGCGAGCATGGCGGCGGTGGCACGGCCGATGCCGTGAGCGGACGCAGCGCCCGTGACGACGCAAACCTTGCCCTGCATCAGCATCCCGCATCCTCCCTGGACATCGTTGACCCGGCGTTTGCCAATTTTTCATATTTGAAGTCAAGCTTTCATTGGCAAAATGTGTGCTGCGGTGCAGCAAGCTTCCGGCCAGTTCCTGCCTGAACGATGAAAATCACATATGAAATGTTGACTTCAGAGATGAAACATGTTGACCGTCGTGGCCGAAGCGTGGCCCAAGCTGCGACGGACTGGACCGGGACGCCAAAACCCGGAGTGGGTGGGAACCGAATGATTGGACTTCCAGCGCCTCACGCCGTGCCCCTGCCTGGGCAGCCTTGCGCGTTGCCGGGCCTAGCCCGATGAGCACGGGCGCGCTTGCCGGGCTTCGTGTCCTCGACCTGACCAGCGTCGTGGTTGGCCCGACCTGCACATGGCGCCTCGCGCAGTATGGTGCCGAGGTGATCAAGGTCGAGGCGCCGGAAGGTGACCTGATGCGCGGCTTGGGCGGCCTTTCGCCGACCGGGGCGCATTCGGGCACCTACCTTCACTTGAACCGGGGCAAGCGCAACATCTGCCTCGATCTCAAGAAGCCCGGCGCCCAGTCGGTAGTTGATCGCCTTCTCGCCTCTGCCGACGTGGTGGTTGCCAACATGCGTCCCCGTGCGCTGGAACGCCTCCGCCTTGATGCTGCCTCGGTCCGGGCAAAGCATCCCGATATCATCTACTGCCTGATAACGGGTTACGGCACCGATGGCCCCTATGCCGGGCGGCCGACCTACGACAGCGTCGTTCAAGGGGTGAGTGGCATCGCCGGGCTGTTCGGCACCCGCGACGGCGCGCCGGCCTACGTGCCCATGGTGATCTGCGACCACGTGGTGGGCGAGATCGCCGCTGGCGCCATCATGGCGAGCGTGATCCGGCGAAATGCTGGCGGAGGCGGCAGCAGTCTCGAAGTCCCGATGTTCGAGACCATGGCCGCCTTCGTGCTGCAGGAGCACTTGGCGCAGCACAGCTTTGATCCACCGGTCGGAGCTTGGGGCGACCAGCGGCTTCTTAACTCACGGAACAAGCCCTTGCAGACATCGGACGGCTGGATCTCGGTCACCATCAACACCGATCCGCAGGTCCGGGCCTTTCTAACCGCGATCGGACGGGATGATCTGCTGACGGATGCCCGCTTCGCAACCGTTGCAGCCCGTGCGGAGAACGTGAAGGAGTGGTTCGAGGTCCGGGGCGCCGGTTTGTCGGGCAAGACCACGGCGGAATGGCTTACCATCTTCGGCGCGGCCGACATCGCCGCCATGCCCTG
>CAXTCJ010000230.1:0-5166 GCA_964242215.1 uncultured Acetobacteraceae bacterium
TGCTGGTCGTCCCGGTGCTGGTCGTCCTCGGCGTGGTCGGGTGCGCTGCCAAGCAGCATTTCCGGCGGCGGAGCAGGGGGGATGACCTCGACAGCGGCCTCGGCCGGGTCGGCGGCAGCGTCTTGGGTTTCGGTGTGTGTTTCGACCTCGTCCGAGGCCGCAACGTGCGACTCGGGAGCGAGGGGCGGTTCCGATTCGGGCGCGAGGGGCGCGGCCTCGTCCGCCGGTTCGGCTGCTGCGGTGACCGGCTCGATGTCGGCGGTGCCCGGCTCCGCTGCCTCGGGGGCGATATCCACACCGGGTTCGTCGAACAGGTCGGTGCCTTGCTCGGCCTCGTCGCGGGCCACGATGAAGTCCTGCGACACGGCGGCTGCCAGGGCCGGCTGCTCGGTGTCTGGGCCGGTGCCCTCTTCCATCGGAAGCGGTGGCTCGGCGGCCATGTCGGTATCCGGAGGCTCGCCGGGTTCGTCGCCCGTGCCGTTGCCGGACATTTCCGCCTCGGCGGCGGCCGCAGCGGCATCCTCCGCCTCCTCGTCGGCGCGGGCCTCGGCCTCCTGCATCTCCAGCAGGCGCTGCCGGTCGGCGACGGGGATCTGGTAATAGTCCGGATGGATCTCGCCGAACGCCAGGAAGCCGTGGCGTCCGCCGCCATATTCTACGAAGGCCGCCTGAAGGCTGGGCTCCACGCGGACGACTTTGGCCAGGTAGATATTGCCTTTGAGCTGCTTTTTGGCAGCGGTCTCGACGTCGAAATCCTCGAGGCGGTTACCGTCCAGGACCACCACGCGGGTCTCTTCCGCGTGGGTGGCGTCGATGAGCATACGCTTCGTCATTGAAGTGGGAACTCCGGTGCGCCAAGCGGCCCCGCGCAACGAGCGCAGAGCGGCGGCGGCCTAATAGTGTACGGGGTGGGGTAGGACCGGGCCGCGGGGAGCACCCACCGTCGCGCCGCCCGGCCCAGCCGCGCCTTGCTTTCGAAGCGGGGGCTTCAGAAGCGAGGGCGGACGGGCTGACTGGGCGGTATACGGTCACGGCGGCGCTCATTCGGCCTTGGAAGGTCCTATTCGGTCGGCTTCGCGAGCAAAACGCTGCGAAGCCGGTATTGGTCGGTGCCGGCCTGGATCCGTGAACGAGAGTTCTGGAACAAGCCCCAGCGCGTGATTGCCGCGCAGTGCGGGCAGGGAGGCCGTTCCGATCGTGGGTGCTGCCGCCGATTTCGGCACAACAGCGCGTCCACGGGGCAGACCCCACCGCAGCAAACAGACCATGACCGAAAGCTGCCGCCCCCGCAAGCCTTAGCAAATGTGGCCCGTAAGCAACATGGTGCGGCCATAATCAAGGCGCAACGTCGGGAAACGCACCTCAAGTGTTAGAGTGGCGGCACTGGAGCATGTGCCATGAACGAAGCTTTTGTTGCACGGCGGGCCTTGCTGGGCGGCGGCGCGCTCGCCCTCATGACTGGCCTGGCCCACGCCGCTCGCCGCAAACCGGTCTCGCCCGCGACGCCGGCGCTGCCAATGCCGCTGGTCGTGTTGGATCCAGGGCATGGCGGCAAGGATCCGGGCGCCATCGGCATCACCGGCACCTATGAAAAGCACGTCGCCTTCGCCGCCGCCACCGAACTGCAGCGCCAATTGCAGGCGGACCGCCGGGTTCGGGTGCTCCTGACGCGGGGGCGGGACGTGTTCATCCCGCTGGAGGACCGGGTCGGCTGGGCGCAGCGCCAGGGTGCCGCGCTGTTCGTCTCGATGCATGCCGACGCGGTTGGTGACCACAGCGTTCGCGGCGCCAGTATCTACACGTTGTCCGATACCGCATCGGACCCACAAAGCGCGGCCCTGGCGGTGCGCGAGAACAGCGCCGACCGCTTCGCCGGGGCCGCATTCGCCAATCAGCCGCCTGAAGTGGCCCACATCCTGGCCAGCCTCGTGCGCCAGGAGACACGGGTCGGCTCGGCCCGGCTACAACACGGCTTGGTGACAACACTGGACCGCGACCTGCCGATGTTGCAGAACCCGGCGCGGCACGCCGGCTTCGTCGTGCTGAAGGCGGCCGATATCCCGTCCGTGCTCGTTGAAATGGGATTCATGTCGAACGCGCAAGACGAAGCTGCGTTACGTCGCCCAGAGCATCGCACGATCGTGGCAGCGGCGATGAAGCGTGCGGTGGACGCCTTCTTCGACGGACCCGGGGTCCGCATGGCGGGCTAAGGGCTGGGGGTTGAGCGAATGACTGACTTACGAGCGGACGAGCGACTGGTTCCGCCCGAGAAGGAGCCGGAGCCCCCGCGGCGCCGTGTCCGTCCGGCCATTGTACGTCCGCGCCGCTCGCCGCTGCGCGTGATCGGCCGACTGGCGGGAATTGCGCTCACCGGGGTCGTGGTGACAGGGATCTTGGGGGGTGCCGTCGCGTACCACTCGTTCGAGAAGCTCTCGGGTGAGCTGCCGACCGTCGACGGGCTGCGCCAATACCAGCCCCCGGTGATGAGCCGGATTTATGCCGGCGACGACCGGCTGATCGCGGAATTGGCCAAGGAACGCCGGATCTTCGTGCCGTTCACCGCCATCCCGGACGTGATCAAGCAGGCCTTCGTCTCCGCCGAGGACCAGAATTTCTGGACCCACAAGGGCGTCGACCCGGGTGCCATGGCGCGCGCCGCGTTCACCGACCTCATGCAGATCGGCCACAACCGCCGCCCGATCGGCGCCTCGACCATCACCCAGCAGGTCGCCCGCAACATGCTGCTGGGCACCAACGAGCGCACCATGGAGCGCAAGGTGAAGGAGGCGGTGCTCGCGATGCGGGTCGAGCAGACCCTCACGAAGGAGCGTATCCTCGAGCTGTACCTGAACGAGATCTATTTCGGCTTGCAGTCCTACGGGGTCGCCGCTGCGGCGCAGACCTATTTCAACAAGTCGCTGGACGAGATCACCCTGCCGGAGGCAGCGTTCCTGGCCTCGCTGCCCAAGGCGCCGAACAACTACAACCCGTTCCGCTTCCCCGAGGCCGCCCGCGCGCGACGCGACTGGGTGCTCGACCGCATGGTGGACGACAAGGCGATCTCGGCCGAGCAGGCCGCCGCCGCCAAGACCGGCCCGGTCGTCACCGGCCAGTTCCACCGGCCCGAGGTGGTCGCCGGATCCGACTGGTTCGGCGAGGAAGTCCGCCGCCAGATGGTCGACCGCTTCGGCGCCGAGGCCACCACGGAAGGCGGCCTGGTGGTGCGCACCAGTCTCGACCCGGCGTTGCAGACCACCGCCGACCAGGTGCTCCGCAAGGGCCTGATGGCGTATGACCGCAGCCATGCCGGCTTCCGCGGCCCGGTTGCCCGGCTGGACCCGTCGGTCGCCATGCGGACCGGCTGGCCGCGGTCGCTTGCCACCTTGCCGCGCCCGCCGGGCATGCTGCCGGATTGGCGCCTCGCCGTGGCGCTCGAGGTGAATGGGGCGGACGCTAAGCTTGGCTGGACCGACGCCAGCGGTGCCGCCCACACTTCCCAAATGCTACTGGCGGATAGCGGTTGGGCGCGTCCGAACCATAACGGCTCGATCGGCGGCTCGCCGCGGCGCATGGCCGACGTCGTTCAGGTAGGCGACGTCGTGATGACCGAGCCGACCGCCGGTGGCGCCGGCAAGCTGCTGCTGCGGCAGGTCCCCCAGGTGCAAGGCGCGCTGGTGTCGCTGGACCCGGCGACTGGGCGGGTGCTCGCGATGTCTGGCGGCTGGAACTTCGACTCCAGCCAATTCAACCGCGCCACCCAGGCGCAGCGCCAGCCCGGCAGCTCGTTCAAGCCGATGGTCTATCTGTCGGCGATGGAGCAGAACATCTCGCCCAGCCAGAAGGTGCTGGACGGCCCGTTTGAACTGGACCAGGGGGCGGCCGGCGTCTGGCGGCCCGGCAACTACGAGAAGGGCTTCCTCGGGCCGGTGTCGCTGCACGAAGCACTGGCCAAGTCGCTGAACCTGGTCACGATCCGGCTGGCACAGCGGGTTGGCATGGACGCGGTTGCAGCCAACGCGATCGCCTTCCACGTGGTGGACCAGATGAGCCGCTACCTCCCGAATGCCCTGGGCGCGGTCGACACGACGGCCATGCGGCAGGCGGGTGCCTACGCCATGCTCGAGCAGGGCGGCAAGGAAGTGATCCCGACGCTGATCGACTCGGTCCAGGACCGCGACGGCCACGTGATGTGGCGGGCGCCAGGGGCATTGTGCGATAGTTGCGGCAATTCCGCGCGTCCGCCGACACTGACGGATACGCGCCGCCAGGTGTCCGACCCGCAGAGCGTGTTCCAGACTGTCGCGATGATGGAGGGCGTCATCGCGCACGGCACCGGGTTCGAGGCCGGCAAGGGGCTGGGCCGTCTTGGCTTGGCCGGCAAGACCGGCACGACGCAGGACTTCAACGACGCGTGGTTCGTCGGCTTCTCCCCCGACTTGGTGACGGCGGTTTGGGTCGGCTTCGACAACCCGTCCAGCCTTGGCAAGGACGAGACCGGCGCCGCCGTGGCGGTGCCGATCTGGCACGACTTCATGCAAGTGGCGCTGAAGGACCGGCCGAACATCCCGTTCCGGGTGCCCGATGGCGTGACCCTGGCGACATGGGGCGGCAGCAACATCGACGCCTTCAAGCCGGGCCAGGTCCCTGGGCAGAGCGGCCCCACGATCGGTGGCGGCGGCGGCGGCGGCGGGAGTGGCGACGGCGGCGATGGCAGCCAGGGCAGCGGTGTCACGGCAAGCAGCAGCGGCACGGGTACGGGTGT
The DNA here is from genome assembly GCA_964242215.1 of uncultured Acetobacteraceae bacterium. Taxonomy (GTDB): domain Bacteria; phylum Pseudomonadota; class Alphaproteobacteria; order Acetobacterales; family Acetobacteraceae; genus LMUY01. Next base: position 4,763 of record CAXTCJ010000230.1, read on the forward strand.
GGACAGCGGCGTCGGCGGACTCTACTAACCGCACCCTGATGTCCACTGAATCCGACGCCCTCAACGAACAGATCAAGCAGTCCGTCGCGCTGCTGAGGAGGCATCTTTGACTGGGATGTCGCCACGGAGCGCCTCGCCGAACTGAACCATCGCGCGGAGGATCCGGACCTCTGGAACGACGCGACGGCGGCCCAGGCCCTAATGCGGGAGCGAACCCTGCTGGCCGGCCAGGTGGAAGGCGTGCAGGCGCTTGAAAGCGAAGTCGCCGACACGCTCGAGTTGATCGGAATGGCCGAGGCCGACAGCGACGCCGGGTTGGTCGCGGAGGGCGAGGCGGCGCTGCGCAAGGCGGCCGCGGAGGCCAAGCGCCGCGAGATCGAGAGCCTGCTGTCCGGTGAGGCCGA
>CAXTCJ010000231.1:0-5154 GCA_964242215.1 uncultured Acetobacteraceae bacterium
TTCAACTGGTTCACGCTGAACTTCCGCTACAAGACGGTCGATACCTACTTCGGAACGTCCTATTACACGATCGACACCGCGGGGGCGCAGCCGCTGATCACCAACAAGCGCGTGGTGCTCAAGAACGACTACATTCACCACGTCATCGACGTGTATCACATCTAATGAGCAGCATGTCTCACTCGGTTGCACTCAACTTCGAGGACGGTGTCACCCGCTTCATCGAAACTCGGCCCAACGAGACGGTGGCGGACGCTTCCTACCGCGTCGGCATCAACATCCCGCTGGACTGCCGGGACGGCGCGTGCGGCACCTGCCGTGTGTTCGTCGAAGCCGGCACGTTCGACGGCGGCAGCTACATCGAGGACGCACTGACCGACGACGAGGCAGCGGAGGGCTACGGCCTGGCCTGCCAGATGAAGCCGCATACCGACCTGGTGCTGCGGATCGCGGCGTCGTCCGACGTGTGCAAGGTCAAGGCCGGGTCGGCGAAGGCGCGGCTCGCCTCCGTCACCCGGCTGTCCGACACGACCATCGCCTTCGCGCTCGACCCGGCGTCGCCGCTGGGCTTCTTGGCAGGGCAGTATGTCAGCATCCAGGTGCCGGGCACCGACCAGAAACGGTCGTATTCCTTCAGCTCTGCCCCGGGCGCAGCCAGCCTCGAATTCCTGGTCCGCGACATCCCCCACGGCATGATGAGCCGCTTCCTGCGGGAGGCGGCACCAGGTGCCGAGATGGCGTTCAGCGGCCCGTCCGGTAGCTTCTACCTGCGTGACATCAAGCGCCCCGTGCTGTTCCTCGCCGGCGGCACCGGGCTCGCCCCGTTCCTGTCCATGCTCGGCCGCATGGCGCAGACCGGGTGCCAGCAAACGGTCCACATGGTCTACGGTGTGACCAACGATGTTGACCTGGTGGGAATTGACAAGCTCGAAGCCTATGCCGACCAGATCCCCGGCTTCAGCTTTAGCTGCTGCGTGGCGGACGAAGGCTCCGCCTATCCCAAGAAGGGCTACGTCACGCACCACGTCGAACCCGCGCACCTGAATGGTGGCGAGGTGGACGTCTATCTGTGCGGCCCTCCGCCGATGGTGGATGCGGTCCGCGCTTACCTCGCCGAACAGGGTGTCGCGCCGGCCAATTTCTACTACGAGAAGTTCTCCCCGAGTGGCGCCGTCACCGCGTTGGGCGAGACGCACCGGTGATCCATCCCGGCCGTTTCGCGGGCAAGATCGGCATCGTTACCGGCGCCGCCCAGGGTATCGGCCGCGCCGTCGCAATGGCCATGGCGGCGGAGGACGGCCACGCCGTCCTGGTGGACCGGTCCGAGTTGGTGCACGAGGTCGCGGCCGAGATCACCGCGGCTGGCGGGCGTGCCATGTCCCTCACTGCCGACCTCGAACACTACGTCGAGTGCGTCCGCGTCATGGCGGCGGTGGACGCCCGGATCGACATCCTGGTGAACAATGTCGGCGGCACGATCTGGGCCAAGCCCTACGCCGCCTACGAGGAAGCTGAGATCGAGACAGAAATCCGCCGCTCGCTGTTCCCAACCCTCTGGTGCTGTCGCGCCGTGCTGCCGCACATGCTGGAGGCTGGCGGCGGCGTGATCGTCAACGTGTCGTCCGTGGCAACAAGGGGCGTCAACCGCGTGCCCTACGCCGCGGCCAAGGGTGGCGTGAACGCGCTCACGGCCTCGCTCGCCTTCGAATACGCCCCCCACGGCATTCGCGTCTGCGCCGTGGCTCCCGGTGGGACTGATGCGCCGGCGCGGAAAATCCCGCGCAACACCGCCGAGCCCACCCAACAGGAGCGCGCCTGGTACCAGGAGATCGTGGACCAGACTACGCAGTCCAGCCTCATGCACCGCTACGGCACAGTTCACGAGCAGGCTGCCGCCATCCTGTTCTTCGCCTCCGACGAGGCCTCGTACATCACCGGAACCACCCTGCCCGTCGCCGGCGGCGATCTGGGCTAACCAACCGAACTGGGAGACACGCCATGCTTGACGACTTGCTCAAGACCAGCCCGATCCACAACCTGATGGACAAGATCTCCGGCCTCGACCAACCCGGCGGCGATCCGCGGCTGAAGCAGATCGTGCAACGCATCGTGGGCGACCTGTTCAAGACGATCGAGGATTTCGACGTCTCCCCGGCCGAGTTCTGGACGGCTGTCAGCTACTTGACCGAGGTTGGCCAAACCAACGAGGGCGGCCTGGTCGCGGCCGGGCTGGGGTTCGAGCATTTCCTCGACCTGCGCTTCGACGAAAAGGAGCGTGTGGCTGGGCTAGAAGGCGGCACGCCGCGCACCATCGAGGGCCCGCTATGGATCGCCGACGCACCGATGGAGCAGGGCATGGCCCGGCTCGACCAGGATCCGGAAACCGGCGAGGTCCTGTTCATGCACGGCCAAGTCCGTGACATCAATGGCAAGCCCGTGCCGCACGCCATCGTGGACGTCTGGCACGCCAACACCAAAGGCGGCTACTCGTTCTTCGACCAGTCGCAGACCCCGTTCAACCTGCGCCGCCAGATCGAGACCGACGCCGAGGGCCGCTACCGCTTCCGCTCCATCCTGCCCTCCGGCTACGGCTGCCCGCCGGACGGTCCGACGCAGAAGCTGCTCACCGGCATCGGCCGCCACGGCAACCGCCCGGCGCACGTCCACTTCTTCGTCTCGGCGCCGGGCTACCGCAAGCTTACGACGCAGATCAACATCGCCGGCGACGCCTACCTGCACGACGATTTCGCTTTCGCCACCCGCGACGAGCTGATCCCCGGCGTGATCCGCAACGAGGACCCGGATGCCATGCGCGAGAACGGCCTGAATAGCCCGTTCACCGAGATCGAGTTCGACTTCGCCATCTATCCCGAGACTGACGCCGTTCCCGACACGGTGATCGTGCGCGACCACGCCAAAGCCGCCTGAGCGTAGGAGGTTCCATGCTCGATTCACTGACCCAGGACACCGTGCGGGATTACGCGATCGTTGCCATCAGCAGCACGATCGTGGACGTTCCAACCGTGCGCCAGCACAAGCTGTCCCAAACATCCGTCACGGCGCAGAGCTATGTGATCGTGCAGCTGCGGCTCGCGAACGGCGTCGTGGGGATTGGTGAAGCCGCCACGCTCGGCGGTCCGCGCTGGGCCGAGGAGAGCGTGGAGGCGATCAAGGCGAATATCGACGCCTACATCGCCCCGGCGTTGCTCGGCCTCCAGGCGGACCGGTTCGAGGCGGCCGGGATCGCGATGGATGCCGCGGCCAAGCGCAACAACGCCGCCAAGGGTGCCATCGAATCCGCGCTGTTTGACGCCGTCGGCAAGACGCTCGGCGTCCCTGCCGCGGCCCTGCTGGGCGGCGCGGTGCGCGCCAGCATCCCCGTGCTCTGGACCCTCGCCTCCGGTGACCCGGCGCAGGAGATCGAGGAGGCGGAGCATAAGCTCGAAGCCCGCCTGCACCGCACCTTCAAGGTCAAGATCGGGGCGCAGGCACCCGACGCCGACATGGCCCGCATGCGCCGTCTGGCCACGGCCCTCGGGCACCGCGCCCAATTGATCGTGGACGCGAACCAGGCCTGGGACGAGACGGTGTCCGCGCGCTGCCTGCCGCAATTGGCGGAAATGGGCGTGGCGTTGGTGGAGCAACCGGTGCCGGCCTGGAACCTGGCCGCGATGGCCCGGCTGCGCGCCCGGCCTGGCACGCCGCCGCTGCTGGCGGACGAAAACGTGTTCGACACCCACGACATGCTGGCCGTGGCGGCGACGGGTGCGGCGGATGCCGTGTCGCTGAAGATCGTAAAGCACGGCGGCCTGCTGGGCGTGCGCAAGGTCGCCGCCGTGGCCGAGGCCGGCGGTATCGCCCTGTATGGCGGCTGCCTGCTCGAAAGCTCCATCGGCGCCGCGGCCCACCTGCAGGTGTTCTCCACCCTGCGCGAGCTTGTCTGGGGCTGCGAGCATTTCGGCCCCCAAATCCTGACCGCCGACCTGGTGACCGAGCCGCTGCGCTACGCCGACTTCCACGTCCACCTGCCGACCGGGCCCGGCCTCGGTGTCACGCTGGACGAGGCCGCCATGCGCCGCTTCGCCCGGACATAGGAGAAACCTCATGCTGTATCATGTCCGGATGGACGTGCACCCGCCCGCCGACCCCGTGGCTGCGAAGTTCGAGCAGTTGAAGGCGGACGAGAAGCAGATGGCGCAGGATCTGCAGCGCAAGGGCGTCTGGGTGCATCTTTGGCGGATCGCCGGGCAGTATTCCAACATCTCGGTGTTCGACGTGGGTAGCCATGACGAGCTGCACGCCATCCTGTCCAACCTGCCGTTGTTCCCCTTCATGGCAGTCGCGGTGATGCCGCTCGCCCGACATCCGTCCGCCATCGACCCGGCGTGACGCTCGCCCGCCGCGCCGTCCTGTTCGGCGCTGCTGGTCCGTAACGCAATCCGGTCCGAGGTGGACCGCAGCACTGTGCTGGTCAAAGATGGCGTCATGAACAAAGACACCGAAGCGGCATTAAGAGCGGCCAGCAACATGCTGCATCGGCGTAGGGGCAATTGACATCGCGGGCTGTGGGCGGCCAGACCCTGCTCGTGCGTGCGTCGCCGCTGGTGTTCGTCGTCATCTGGGCCACGGGGTTCATCGTGGCCCGGCTGGTGGCGTCGCATGCCGAGCCGCTCACCTTCCTGTCCATGCGGTTCGCGCTGGCCGCCGCGGCGTTCGCCGTCATCGCGTTTGCCACGGGGGCCACCTGGCCCCGCACGCCCCGCGCCTGGGGCGGCGCGCTGCTCACGGGCATGCTGATGCAGGGCGTCTTTCTCGGCGGCGTGTTCTGGGCGACACGTCATGGGCTGCCTGCTGCAGTAACGGCCCTGATCACCGGGTTGCAGCCGCTCGCCACGGGCATCCTGGCCTATCCCGTCCTGGGGGAACGCGTAACGGGCCGGCGCTGGATCGGGATCGCCCTCGGCTTCTTCGGCGCCATGCTCGTGGTCTCGCCGTCCCTGTCCACCGCCACGGCCGGAGGCCTGCTGTTGCTGCCGGTCGCCGCCTGCGTGCTGTCGATGTTGGCGATGACCGCCGGAACGCTGATCCAGAAAAGCCTGCCGTCCGGCGCCGACCTGCGAACCCACGCCTGCGGCCAATTCATCGGCGGTGCCG
>CAXTCJ010000232.1:0-5128 GCA_964242215.1 uncultured Acetobacteraceae bacterium
TCCGGTCGGCGATGTGGGCGATGACGCCGATATCGTGGCTGATGAACAAATAGGCAACGCCTAATGTGTCGCGGAGGTCGCGCAGTAGGTTCAGCACCGCCGCCTGCACCGACACGTCCAGGGCCGACACCGCCTCGTCGCACACCAGGAAGTCGGGTCGGGAGGCGAGCGCACGGGCGATCCCCACCCGCTGCTTCTCGCCGCCGGACAGTTGGTGCGGGTAGCGGCCTGCGTAACGGCGTGGCAGGTGCACGAGGTCGAGCAGCCGGTCCACCTCGGCCGCTACGTCCGGTGCGGTGCGGAACCAGCGTATGGCGCGGCCGAGGATGGCGCCCACCGTTTGGCGCGGGTTCAGCGAGCTGTCCGGGTTTTGGAATACGATCTGCGCCCGGCGGCGGAACGCGGCGTCGGGCCGCGCCCCCACCACCTGGCCGCCGAAGCGGATTGCTCCGCCACGCGAGGGCAGCAGCCGCAGCAGCAAGCGGCCGAGGGTGGACTTGCCGCAGCCCGACTCGCCGACCAGTCCCACGACCTCGCCGGCCCCGATCCGCAGCGACACGCCGTCCACCGCGAGCACGCTGCGGCTGCGGCCGAGCATACGGGCGATGATGCCGCCGGAGTTGAAACGGGCCGTGAGATCGTGCGCCTCAAGCAACGGCTTTGCCTCCCGCACAGGCGGCGCAAGTGCGGTCTCGTCCACCGGCCACGGGGTCCCGGTCAGCGCATCCGCGCGGTGGCAAGCGGCGGCGCTCGGCACGCCCGCCAGGTGCTGCGGCCGGTCGCAGCCGGGTGCGATGAACGCGCAGCGCGTGCGAAAATTGCAGCCGGGGTCCGGCGCCAGCAGATCCGGCAAGCCGCCCGGGATCGGGGCCAGCCGCCCGGCATGCGGCCGGTCCGGCCGAGGCAGCGCCGCCAGCAACCCCTTGGTGTAAGGGTGCCGCGGCCGGTGCAGCACGTCTGCCGCCGGGCCGAACTCGGCCACCCGGCCTGCATACAGCACCGACACGGTGTCACACAGCCGGTCGACGATCCCAAGATTGTGGCTGACCAGCAGCATCGCCAGCCCGCGCCGCACCCGCAACTCGCCGAGCAGCGCCAGGATCTGCGCCTCCACCGTCACGTCGAGCGCCGTGGTCGGCTCGTCCAGCAGCAGCAGGTCCGGCTCGGTGGCGAGCGCGGCGGCGATGCCGACGCGCTGCTTCATCCCGCCGGATAGTTGGTGCGGGTAGGCGCGCATCATGTCGGCCGGCCGCGGCAGCCCGGTCTCGGCGAGCAACTCGGTGGCGCGCGTCCAGGCGGCGTTCGCGCCGATACCCAGATGCAGGCGCATCGGTTCGGTCAATTGCGAGCCCACCGTTCGGGCCGGGTTCAGCGCGGCGGCGGTGTCCTGGAACACCATGCCGATCCGCCGTCCGCGCAGCCGCGGCGCCTCGCGCAGCAGGTCGTGCCCGTCATAGCCGAGCCGCCGCGCCTGCACGGCGCCGGGTTCGAGCAGCCCAAGCAGCGCCAGCAGCACCGTGGACTTGCCAGAGCCAGACTCGCCGACCAGGCCGAGCACTTCGCCGGGCGCCACCGATAGCGACACATCCTGCAGCGCGTGCAGTTTTCCACCGCGAGAAGGATAGCGCACCGACAGCCCGTCGACCGCCAAGCCGTTGCCACGGCTGTGCTGCACGGTCATCGGAGCGACGAGCGAGTGCAATTTCATGGCATGCCAGCTTTGATCCGTCTTGCCAGGGCTTGACCCTGGTATCCACGGCGGTCCGCAGACACCGGCCGCTGCCGCGTTGCATGTGACGATGCCAACCACTCGTCTGACGTCATCGGCCCAACCCCGTGGATACCAGGGTCAAGCCCTGGCAAGACGGTGGGCGCCACGTTACGCATGCCGGCCAATGCTCCGCGGGTCGAGCCGCTCGCGCAGGCCTTCGCCGACCAGGTTCACGCTGACCAGCAGCACGCACAAACACAGCCCGGGGGCGAGGCAGATCCAGGGCGCCTGGGTCAGGAAGTCGCGGCCGCCGGCGATCATCAGCCCCCACTCGCTGGCGGGCGGCTGCGGCCCCAGGCCAAGGAACGACAGCGCCGCCCCGAGCAGGATGGCGAAGGTCACGCGCAGTCCGCATTCGACGATGATCGGCGGCCAGGCGTTCGGCAGGATTTCGTGCCACAGGATCGGCAACGCGCCTTCGCCCCGCGCCCGGGCGGCTTGCACGAACTCCTCCTCCAGCAGGCCGAGCGCCACCGCACGCGTCAGCCGGACCAGGATTGGCACGTAGACCAGGCCCACCACGGCGATCGTCTTCCACAGGCTGGGCGGCGTGACGGCCAGCACCAGCAAGCCCAGCATCACGGGCGGCAGCGAGATCAGCAGGTCGACGCCGCGCATGATCGCCTCGTCCGTCCAGCCGCGATGGAAGGCGGCGAGCAGCCCGAGCGGTACGCCGACGACGAGGCTGATGGCCATCGCGCCGGCCCCGGTCGCCAGCGACAGATAGCCGCCCGCCAGCACGCGGGACAGCACGTCGCGGCCGAACTCGTCGGTGCCGAATGGGTGCAGCGGGCCGGGCGGCTGCAGCCGGGCGCGCACCGAGAAGGCGGTGGGATCGAACGGCGTCCACACGGCGCCGAGCAGGCACGCGGCCACCACCAGGGCCAGCAGCACCCCGCCGACCAGCAACACGGACGGTGGCCGCGCGCGGGATAGCGCGATCGCGGTCATGCCGCCGCCGACACACGGATGCGCGGGTTCAGCACGGCATACAGCAGGTCCGCGATCAGGTTGGCGCCGGCATAGATCGCGGTCACGACCATCATCCCCGCCTGCAGCAGCGGCAGGTCGTGGTGGTCGATGGCGAACACCAGCATGCGGCCGAGGCCGGGATAGGCGAACACCGTCTCCACCACCACGATCCCGCCGATCAGCAGCCCGGCGTCGATCGCCAGCACCGTCACCGCCGGCATCAGCGCGTTCGGCACCGCGTGGCGCCACAGCACGCGGCGTTCCGGCAGGCCCCGCGCCCGGGCGGCCAGTACGTAGCGCGAGCCTAAGACGTCCAGCAGCGAGGAGCGGGTGAGACGAGAAATATGCGCCAGCAACCCCAGCGACAACACCAGCACCGGCAACACCAGATGCGCCGCCCAGCCCAGCACCCCGGCCTCGGCGATCGGTGCGTAGCCGGTGGCCGGCAACCAATGCAGAACAGAGGCGAACAGCAGCACCGCCACGATCGCGAGGAAGAACTCCGGCATCGCGATCAGCACCAGTTGCGCCACGCTCAGCACATGGTCGGACGCGCGCCCCCGATGGGTTGCGGCATGTAGGCCGAGCGCGATCCCGCACACTGCGACCAGCACGAAGGCGGGGCCGGCCAACAGTGCCGAGCGGCCGAGTGCCTCGCCGATCAGCGCGGCGGCGGGCCGGGACATCACCACCGAATTGCCGAAATCGCCCCGCAGCATGCCGGACAGCCAGTGCCAGTATTGCAACAGCAGCGGGTCGTTGAGGCCAAGCTTCGCCTCGAGCGCGGCGACGGCAGTGGGCGTGGCATACTCGCCCAGGATGGCGTAGGCGACGTTGCCCGGCAGGACGTGCACGATTGCGAAGATTAGCACCGACATGCCGAACATGACGCCCACCACGCCCAGCAACCGACGGAGGACGAAGCCGGTCACGGTTCGCGCAGTCCCGGTTGGCGTCCCATCACGTCATCGTAGCGTGGCGCAAGTCGAACCAGCGCATCGGGTGAGTCTGCACGTTGACGCCCTTGCGGTAGGCGCAGGCGAAGTTGACCGCGTAGGCGAAGAACGACGCCGGGTCATCGACCAACGCCGTCTGGAACGCGACATAGTCCTTCTTCTGGGCGTCGAGATCGGCCGTCAGCCGCGCCGCGTCGAGCGATGTGTCGACCGCCGCATTGCTGTAGCGCCACAGCCGTTCGTTCCAACTGCCCTTGCTCCGAAGAAAGGCGTAAACGCTGGTGTCGATGGTCGGCCGGCCGAAGAACCCGTCGATATACAGCGGCGCCTTGCCCGACACCTCGGCGGCGAAGTTGGAATACGGCATGCGCTGCACTTGCAGGTCGAACCCGCCGGGCTTGGCGAGCTGCTGCAACGTCACCGCGAGCCGCTCGCGCACCGGGCGGCCGACCGGGGCCACGATGGTGACCTTCACGCCCTGCGGGTAGCCGGCCGCCGCCAGCAGCTTCTTCGACGCCGCCGGGTCGTTTTTCGGGATGGCGAGATCCTTGGCATAGAATGGGTGGCTGGGCGGGATCGGGCTGATCGTCGGCACCCCTTGGCCGAACAGCGTCAGGTCCACCACGTCCGCCTTGTCGACGGCCAGATGGAACGCCTGACGCACTCGCTTGTCGTTGAACGGCGGAATGAGGTTGTTCATAACCGCGCCGTCCCACGACGAGGTGGGCACGCTATCCACGCGCAGCGCCGTGCTGGCGGACAGGTCCTTCACTTGGTCCAGCGGCAAATCCCAGATCACGTCGATATCGCCGGCCTGTAACGCGGCCACCTTCACGCTCATTTCAGGGATGACCCGCAGTTCAACGCCGTCGAGTTTCGGCAAGCCGGCTTCGAAGTAGTCGGGGTTTTTCGTCATCACCAAACGGTCGCCGGGCGTGTAGCTGACGAACTTGAACGGGCCGGTGCCGATCGGCGTCTTGGCAGCGTCGATGCCGCGCGGTGTGATCTTCACCTGCCGGTCGCCGAGAATGTCGGCGAACCCGCCATAGGGGATCGACAGCGTGAACACGACCGTGGCGGCATCAGGGGCGGTCACCGTCTGGATCATGTCGTACTGGCTGCGCGCCGGCGCGGTCGTGGCCGGATCCATCATGCGCCTGAAGAACGCCACCACATCGTCGGCGATGAGGACGGTTCCATTATGGAATTTCACGCCCGGCCGTAGCGTGAATGTCCACGTCTTGGTGTCGTCGCTGACGGTCCACTTCTCGGCGAGATCGCCCTCCAGCTTTAAATCCTCACGGATGCGCGTCAGGCCGTTGAACACCAGCACGTCATAGATGTACTCGTCGCCGATCGTGGTCAGCATCGGGTCCAGCGTGTTCGGCGAGGTGCCGATGGCGATGCGCAGCACGTTGCCCGATGCGGC
>CAXTCJ010000233.1:0-5119 GCA_964242215.1 uncultured Acetobacteraceae bacterium
CGCGCCTGGAAGCCGATCTCGAGCGGCCCCGCCTCGTACTTCACCCGGTCGCCGTCCAACTCCTCGCTCGCCGTGCCCTGCTCCGGGCTCGCCGCCGACAGCACCAGCAGGTCGCGGGCCAGCGACATCTTCACCGGACGGGAGCGCTCGTTGCTGATCGCCGCCACACGGCTGACCGCCTCGGCGAAGTCCTTCTTGCCGACGCGCAGGATCTTCTCGTTGTCGCGCGGGATCACCCTCTCGTATTCCGGGAAGGTGCCGTCGATCAGCTTGCTGGTGAGCTGCACGTTGCCGACGGTGAACTGGATGCGGGTGTCGGACAGAGCGCACTCCACATCGCCCTGCGCCTCGTCCAGCAGCTTGCGGAGCTCGGCCACGGTCTTGCGGGGCACGATCACGCCGGGCATCGAGCCGGCGCCCTCCGGAAGCGGCTCCTCCACGCGGGCCAGGCGGTGGCCGTCGGTGGCCACGGCGCGCAGCACGCGGCCATCGTCGCCATCGGCGGCGTGCAGGAATATGCCGTTGAGGTAGTAGCGCGTCTCCTCCGTGCTGATGGCGAAACGCGTGCGGTCGATCAGCCCGCGCAACGCCAGGGCGGACAGGTGGAAGCGGTGCGGCAGTTGCCCGGCCGTCATCGACGGGAAGTCGTCGGTCGGCAGGGTCACCAGGCTGGTGGAGTACCGGCCGGCCCGCAGCGCCAACTGGGCGTCGCCGCCCGGAAAGTCCAACTCCACCTCGGCCCCGTCCGGCAGCTTGCGGACGATTTCGTACAGGGTGATGGCGGGGGCGGTCGTGGCGCCGTCGCGGCTGGTGGCGGCAGGAACCTCCTCCACCACGGCGATTTCCATGTCGGTCGCGGTGAAGCTGAGTTTGCCGTCGCGAACGGCGATCAGCGCGTTCGCGAGGATCGGGATCGTGTTGCGCTTCTCAGCCACGCTTTGGATGTGGGCAAGCGCCTTGATGAGAGTGGCGCGGTCGGCCTTGAGCTTCATGGATAGGTCCTCCGCGCGGGCCAGACTCGGGGCGCGAGTAGCAAGTCCTGCAGGATAGCAGGCACGCACCGCCGCGCAAACGTGAACCTTTGCTGCTGCCGGCGAAGGCTCGGTTAGCTCTCCAGCATCCGGCGCAGCAACTCCACGTCCTCGGCGAACCCGGCGTCCACGCCCATGATCTCCTGCACGCGGCTGCATGCATGCATGACGGTCGTGTGGTCGCGGTTGCCGAACTTCTTGCCGATCTCGGGCAGCGAACGGCTGGTCAGTTGCTTGGCCAGGTACATGGCCACTTGGCGCGGCCGGGCGACGTTACGGGCACGCCGGGCGCTGCTCATCTCCACCAGCTTGAGGTGGTAGTGCTCGGACACCTTCTTCTGGATTTCCTCGATCGTCACCTTGCGGTCGTGCGCCTTCAGCACGTCGCGCAGCACGTCCTGGGTCGATTCCAGCGTCACCGCGCGGCCGAACAGGCTGGCATGGGCCAGCAGGCGGTTGAGCGCGCCCTCCAGCTCGCGGACGTTGGTGGTGATCTTGTGGGCGAGGAACTCCAGCACCCGGCGCGGCACGTCGACCCCCGCGCGGGCGGCCTTGGCGTCCAGGATCGAGACGCGGAGCTCGAAGGTCGTGGCATGGATGTCGGCCACCATCCCGCATCCCAGGCGGGTGCGCAGGCGCTGCTCGACGTCCAGTTCCGACGGGCTCTTGTCGGAGGAGATGACGATCTGTTTGCCCTCGTCGACCAGGGCGTTGAACGTGTGGAAGAATTCTTCCTGCGTGCTGTCCTTGCCGATCAGGAACTGGACGTCGTCGACCATCAGCACGTCGACCGAGCGCATGCTCTCCTTGAAGTCCATGGTGGACTTGCTGCGGAGCGCCGCGATGAAGCGGTACATGAACTTCTCGGCCGACATGTAGATGACGGCCGGGGGGCGACCGTTGTCCCGCCGGGTCAGCTCGAGCCCGACGGCGTGCATCAGATGCGTTTTGCCCAGGCCGACGCCGCCGTACAGGAACAGCGGGTTGAAACCCTGGCTGGCCGGCTGCTCGGCCACTCGCCGGGCGCAGGCATAGGCGAATTCATTCGGCTTGCCGACCACGAACGCGTCGAAGGAGAACCGCGGGTCCAACGCGCCGCCGAGATCGGCGAAGCGAGAGTCGGCCCTGTCCTCCACCCGGGCCCGGGCGGGCTCGGAGGGTTCGGCCGACAAGCTCTCGGCCAGCGGAGCCGGTGCGGTGCGGGCGGTTCCGACGCGAAGGTCGACGCGTTGCACGGTGCCGTTCTCGGCCCGCCACAGAACGTTCAGCTTTTCACCGTAGTGGCTTCGCACCCAATCGCGCAGGAAGCGGGTCGGCAGGTGAATGGTGATCTCGTCGCCATCCAGCCCAACGAGAGTCATTTGGCGCAGCCAGGTTCGGTATTCGACCTCACCCACATCGGATTTCAGTCGGTCCCGTACCCGGGTCCACTGGGCGGCAAGATCAAGGCCGGGGCCGGAATCAATGACACCTTGGTCGTCCTGCAGATCAGTCGGGCCGCCAAACGTGATCATCCGCACCTGCCTCAACGTTGCTCGCGGCTTGCCTTTTGTCATGGAGCAAAAGCCACGCTCCATAACCAAAAGCCAAGTCTTGGTGTAAGTCAGTGCGGGCTTCGAAGCAATCCAAATCACTAAAAATCATGTAATGATCAAGTATAGATTGGAATCAAAAAGGCCGGGTAGCCTCTTGTGAGGCTACCCGGCCTTAGCGTTGTTCACATGCTCGGCTGGCGTTGTCAGGCTAGCCGGCTCGTCACTGTCGGTCAGGTGGCGGCCGGGGCCGCCAGGTTCTTGATGCGCTTGGACATCCGCGACAGCTTGCGTGCCACGGTGTTTGCGTGAATCACGCCCTTGCCAGCCGCGCGCTGCATCTCGGGTTGCGCTGCCTGGAACGCGGCAGCGGCCTGCGTCTTGTCACCACTGGCAATCGCAGCCTCGACCTTCTTGACGAAGGTCCGCATGCGGGACTTGCGGGCCTGGTTGCGCTCCGTGCGGCGCTCGGTCTGACGGATGCGCTTGCGCGCGGAAGCGGTGTTCGCCATCGGGTTCTATGTCTCAATCAAAGCAGTTTGGATCTGCCCAGGATAACGGACGACGCCGCAACATGGGCAAGGCGCGGGTTCTAGGAGCCAGGCTGCCCGCGAGTCAAGTATGGTTCCGTCAAGCACGCTCACGCCGGCCCGAAAGTCGGCTTCCGCTTTTCGACGAAGGCCGCCATGCCCTCGCGCTGATCGGGGGTCCCAAAGAGCGAAAGAAACAAGCCGCGTTCGGTGGCGACGCCCTGGGTGAGGGTCGTCTCGAAAGCGGCATTGACGGCGCGTTTGGTGAGCAGCGCCGCGACCCGCGACTGACCGCCGATCTTGGCCGCGATCTTGATCGCTTCCTCCAGCATCGTATCGGCCGGGAACACGCGTGCCACGAGGTTGGACCGTTCCGCCTCGTGTGCGTCCATCATCCGGCCCGTCAGGCACATGTCCATGGCCTTGGACTTGCCGACGGCGCGGGTGAAACGCTGAGTGCCGCCGGCGCCGGGCATGACGCCCAGGTTGATTTCGGGCTGCCCGAACTTCGCCGTGTCGGCGCACACGATCATGTCGCACATCATCGCCAGCTCGCAGCCGCCGCCCAGGGCGAAGCCGGCGACGGCGGCGATCACGGGCTTCTTCACCCGCAGCACGGTTTCCCAGGCCGCGATGAAATCGTCCTGCAACACGGCGGGATACGCGCGGGACTGCATCTCCTTGATGTCGGCACCGGCGGCGAACGCCTTCTCCGATCCGGTAATGACGATGGCACCCACATCGGGATTTGCGTCGAAATCCAGCAGTTGCGCGCCGATTTCGGCCACCAGTTGATCGCAGAGCGCGTTGAGTGCGGTCGGCCGGTGCAAACGAACCAACCCCACAGTGCCGTGTGTCTCGACTAAAATTAGCTCCGGCACCGTCTTCATCCTCAAATTAATTTTGTGATTTGTTAACCCAAGCACGGTAGCGTTGGAAGAACTTAGTGGCCGAAGCAGCGGATCGTGGACAGCGCGCTAACGAGCTCGAACCAGCACTGACAACGCTTGATCCTATCAGACCCGAGCCTCGCCTGCGAAGCCCTCAGCGTTGCGTTTTCATACAGTAGAATGTCGACCGGGCCGACTGCACCATTCGCGCAACACCGTCGCAGGCCGGGGGTCCGGGGCAGCGTTCGCAGGGTTTGCCCTCTCGGCCATAGACCTTCCAGGCATGCTGGAAATAGCCCAGTTCCCCATCGGGCTGCACATAATCGCGTAACGACGAACCCCCGGCGGCGATCGCCTCGGTCAGGGTCGCCTTGATGGCCACCACCAGCCGGGCCGCGCCAGCGCGGGGGATCGTAGCCGCCTGGCGATCCGGCGCGATGCGGGCCCGGAACAGCGCTTCGCACACGTATATATTGCCCAACCCGGCGACCAGCCGTTGGTCCAGCAGCGCGGCCTTCACGGGGGTGCGCTTGCCCGCCAATGCCCGCGCCAGGACGGCGGTGGAAAACGCTTCATCCAGTGGCTCCGGCCCGAGTCCGGCCAGCAGGCGATGCTCGTCCTCCCGGTCGGTCGCGATCAGGTCCACCGAGCCGAACCGCCGCGGGTCCACGAAACCCACGCGCCAGCCGTCGTCGGTCTCCAGCACGATGTGCTCGTGCAGCGTGACGCTATTCGGCCGGGCGGGCCCGAGCACCATCCGGCCGGACATGCCGAGGTGCAACAGCACGCTATCCCCGCCGCTCAGCCGCATCAGGATGTATTTGGCCCGCCGGCGGAACCCCTCCACCCGCGCCCCCGTCAGCCGCTCGGCCAAGTGGGGCGGCAGCGCCCAGCGCAGGTCGGGCCGGTGCGCCTGGGCATGCACGATCACCCGCCCCTCGAGCCGCGCCTGCAGGCCGCGCATCACCGTCTCGACTTCGGGGAGTTCCGGCATAGGTGACGAACAGGCTATACAGAGCCGGCATGAGCAACAATCCCCCCGGCTCCCTCCCCGGCGACACCACCGATTTCGGCTACCAGACCGTCCCGCGCGACGCCAAGAAGCCGCTGGTGCGGGCCGTGTTCGACAGCGTGGC
>CAXTCJ010000234.1:0-5080 GCA_964242215.1 uncultured Acetobacteraceae bacterium
ACGACATCGCCTACGTCCCGCTCAACAGTGCCGTGCGCCAGTTGGTTTACGCCGAAGCCGGCCGCGGCGTGCGGAGCGTGATGATCGAGGGCGAGATGGTGCTGGAGGACGGACGCATGACGACCATAGACGAGGCGGCGCTGCGGGCCGAGGCGGCAGCCGTGATGCCAGGCTTCCGGCGCGATTATGCGGCGCAGGCGGCGCGTGCTGACGAGGCGACGCCCTGGCTGCTGGAGGCGAACCGGCGTGTGGCGGCGCATCCGCTAGGCCTTGACCGGTTCATCCCGCGATGAGCGCCGTGCCGGACGCCCTGGTGGCGATTGAAGGCCTGCTGCACATCGCCATCAAGACGGGTGACCTCGCGGCAACGCGCGCATTCTACCTTGACGTGCTGGGGATGCAGGAAATACCGCGCCCCGACTTCGGTTATCCCGACACCTGGCTCGGCCTGCCCGGCCCCGGCCCGGCCGGCACGGTGCCGCTCGGCACGGCAGCGGTCGACCACGTCCCACTGACCGCGCGCGGCGATCACGGCTTCATCGCCCGGCTGCAAGCCCACGGCATCGCGTTTCGCGAGTTCATCGTGCCGGGCACGCCGCTGTGGCAGTTGTTCGCCTACGACCCGAGCGGCGTGCAGATCGAGCTGACCTTCGACTCCCGGCGCGAAGATAGGCCTTTGCCCGACCTGTCGCCGGGCCGCGCCTACATGGCTGGGGAGAGCTTCTTCGTCCCCCGCTGAGCTGCTGCGGTTGGACGCGCCCGGCATCGCCCAGGCGGTGCAGAACGGCGCGGCCAATCCCCTGGACGTCACCGATGCCTTCCTGGCGCAGATCCGACGCGAGAACCCATCGGTGAACGCCCTGGTGGACCACGATGAGACCGCGCCGCGCGCCGAGGCCACCTCGGTGCGGGCGCGTCTGCAAGCGGGTGAGGCGTTGCCCATGGCCGGCGTCCCGGTCGTGGTGAAGGACTCGATCTGGGTCGCGGGGCGGCGCATCACCCAGGGTTCGCCGCTGTTTCGCGACTTCCGGCCCGACCGTAACGCGCTGCCGGTCGAGCGCTTGCGCCGCGCCGGGGCGGTGGTGATCGGCATCGGCAACATGCCGGAGTTCGGCGCCAAGGAGATCACCGACAACCGCCTGTATGGCCGCACGGTGAACCCGCGCGATCTCACGCGCACGCCGGGCGGCTCCTCGGGCGGTTGCGCCGCGGCGCTGGCGGCGGACATGGCGCCGGTGGCGCTGGGCGGCGACGGCGGCGGCTCGTGCCGGCGGCCGCCGGCGCATGTCGGCGCGGTCGGCTTCAAGCCAAGTCCCGGCGTGATCGCCGACCCCTGGGGTTTTCCCGGGACGCTGCCGGGCATCGCCTGCATCGGGCCCATGGGCCGCACCGTCGCCGACGTCCGCCTGCTGTTCGAGACCATCGCCGGGATGCATCCCGAGGACCCTCTCTCGGTGCCGGCGCTGCCCGCTTCGGGCCGCGACATACGCACCCTGCGCCTCGCCTACAGCCCGCAACTCGGGCTTGGCCTGCCGCTCGATGACGACGTGCGCGCGGCGGTGGACGCCGGGATCGCGACGCTGCGCCGGGCTGGGTTGGACGTGCGGGAGGCCGATCCCGCCTGGCCGCCCGCCACGGCGGAGGCGCGCATCCTGGCGATCGAGGACGCGGGACTGGCCGACCTGTTCGGTGCCGGGTGGCAGCAGGACCCCGGGCGCTTCGACCCGGCAATCGGGGCGCAGATCGAGCGTGGGCTCCGGCGCAACGCGGCCGAGGTCGCGGCGGCGCATGCGTTCAGCTTGCGCATCGCGGCAAGCATCGCCTGCTTTATGGCCAGTTGGGACCTGCTGCTATGCCCGACGACCGCCTGCGTCGCCTGGGCCGCCGACCGCCTCGACCCGCCGACGGTGGGCGGCCGGACCGCCGCGCATCGCGACCACGCCGCATTCACCCCGCTGTTCAACCACGCCCGGACGCCGGCGATCAGCATCCCCTGCGGCACCGGCAACGGCGGCATGCCGGTCGGCCTGCAGATCATCGGGCGGCGGCTATCGGACCGCGACGTGCTGGCCGCCGCTGCGTGGATGGAGCGGCAGTTCATGCCACCCTGACAACATGTTCGTGGCACGGTTCCTGCACGATGCGCTGGGTATCGGGGAAGGATGCCATCGATGGCCAGCACACTCGTCTGCACCTCTGCCTGGAATGAACCCCTTAGCCGTCGTGCCGCCATCAAGGCCGCAGCACTCGGTGCGATCACCATGATGGGCTGCGGCCACGGCGCCCAAGCGGCCGAGAGCCACATCCGTTCCACCTTCGGCTCGGGCTTCTGCAACCTGAATTTCTACCTGACGAATGCGATGCAGACAGCGCAGAAGGACGGCCTGATCCTAGACTTCGTACCGACGCCGACCTTCGCCGAGCAGGTGACGTTCCTCGGTGCCGGCCAGGTGGATGCCGGGCTGATGCCCTACACCAGCTTCGTGGCGCTCTACGACGCCGGCGCCCCGGTGAAGATCGTCGCTGGCGGCGGCATCGAGGGCTGCGTATTGGTGGCCCAGCCCGGCCTCGACACGCCCGCAAAACTCAAGGGCAAGACGCTCGGCACCTTCCAGCTCGATACGTTGGAGGTCCTGCCATACGACTGGTGCAAAAAGCACGGCGTGGATTTCAAGGACATCAACGTCCGTTACATGGGCAATACGCCCGAGGCGGTGGAGGCATTCCGCTCCGGCGCGCTCGACATGATCTGCACCATCGAGCCGTACGGCTCCGCCCTGCTGAACGACGTCAAGGGCTCGGTGATGCTGTCCAACGGGATAGACATCTATGGCCCTGGCTATACCGACTGCGTGCTGGCGGTGAGCGACGAGCTGATCCAGAAGAACCCGGCCGGGCTGAAGGCGCTGATCAAGGGCATGATGACGGCGCAGTTGATGGCTGAAACAGACCCGCAGGGGACGCTCGATACATTGGTTGGCCGCTACTACAAGACGTCGATGGAGAACGCGAAGATCGCTATGGGCAAGCAGCCCTCGGTGGTGGATGCGCGTAGCCAGACGCAGTTCATCCTCGACCGCGTCAACTCCATCCAGGAAATGGGCTACATCAAGAAGAAGCCCGGGCGCGAGGCCATCGACTGGACGCTCCTCGAGGCGGTGATCGCCGAGAACCCGGACCTTTATGGCAAATTGAAGTACAAGTCCGCCTAGCCATGTCCGCAGCGCTCGACACTGCCCGGCCGGTCGCGTTGCCCCGGCCGGCACTGCCGGCTTGGGTAGGGCGGATCGGCTGGGCGGTCGTCAGCATCGGCCTCTTCGCCGCGATCTGGGAGGCGTGCTGGGCGCTCGGCTGGGCCGACCCCCGGCTGCTGCCGCCGCCGCACGTGTTCCTGGGCAACATCCCGGACCAAGCCAAGTTCTTCAACACCATCAACCGCTGGCAGGTCGGTCAGCAGGCCAATGCGGGACCGCCGCCGGCGTTGGCGGTGTTCTACACGGCGTTCGCCACGATCACCCGGGTGGTTTCGGGCCTGGTCATCGCGTCCGTGCTGTCGGTCAGCGTCGGCATCCTGACCCGTTACTTCCTGCTGTTCGAGCGGCTGACCCTGCCGATGATCACCTTGCTGGCGCCGGTATCGCCGATTGCCTGGCTGCCGGTCGCGATCTTCATGTTCGGCATCGGCGACAAGCCGGCAATCTTCATGGTGGTCATCGCCCTGCTGTTCCACATGACGCTGTCCACCATAGCCGCGATTGACGGCGTGAACCGTAACTTTATCAATGTCGCGCGGACGATGGGCGCGTCGAAGCGGCAGATTTATTGGCGGGTGATCGTGCCGGCGATCCTGCCGGGCATGTTGCTAGTGCTCAGGATGAACCTGTTCGCCGCCTG
Source organism: uncultured Acetobacteraceae bacterium (assembly GCA_964242215.1). GTDB lineage: Bacteria > Pseudomonadota > Alphaproteobacteria > Acetobacterales > Acetobacteraceae > LMUY01. Next base: position 3,895 of record CAXTCJ010000234.1, read on the forward strand.
GATGGCGGTGCTGATCGCCGAGAGCACGGGTGTCGGCTACGGGTTGGGCCAGGTCATCATGCTGGCGCGCAACACCTTCAATCCGGGCCTGGTGTTCTTCACCATTTTCCTCATCGGCACGCTGGGCTTCGCCTTCGACTACGTGCTGCGGCTGTTGCAGAACCGGATCCTCTACTGGGTTCCCAAGAGCGCGGAGGCCTTGCGTGGCTTATGAAGGTGGGTCTGGGGCCGCTGAGCCAACCCGGTCGAGGAAAGCGCCCGCGCCTTTCTCCTCCGGCAGCGCCGTGGTCTGCCGCGGCATCGGCAAGACGTGGGTTCCCGGCACCCCGCGTGCGCACGAGGCCTTGCGCGACATCGACCTCGACATCGCACCCGGCGAGTTCGTCGTCCTGCTGGGTCCGTCCGGCTGCGGCAAGAGCACGCTGCTCTATCTCATCGCCGGGCTTGAGGACGTGACCGCAGGCGAGCTTTGGTCGTTTGGAGACCGGATCGATGCGCCTTCGCCCGACCGGAGCCTGATCTTCCAGGAAACATCGCTGTTCCCCTGGTTGTCGGTCGGGCAGAACGTCTCGTTCGGACTTTCCATCCGCGGCGACAAGCCCGAGCAGCGCCGGGCCATCGCCGCGGAGGCGCTGTCGCGCGTCGGGCTGTCGCAGGCGATCGACAAGCGCCCTGACGAGCTGTCGGGCGGCATGCGGCAGCGGGTCGCGGTCGCCCGCGCCTTGGCAATGCGGCCCAAGGTGCTGCTGATGGATGAGCCGTTCGCGGCGTTGGACGTGCAGACCCGTGCCAAGATGCAGGAGTTCCTGCTGGACGTGTGGCGCAGTTCCGGGGCATCGGTGCTGTTCGTCACCCACCACATCGACGAGGCGGTGGCGCTCGCCGATCGCGTGGTGGTGTTCACCTCGCGGCCCGGCCGGATCAAGTCGGTCGTCCCCATCGACATGCCCCGGCCGCGCGACCCATTCAGCCCGGCGGCCGAGGCGCTGCGCCGCCAGCTCACCGGTCTGCTGCAAGATGAGGTGGACCGCGCCTTTGCCGAGCAGGAAGCCATTCCGGCCTGAAGCAACAACGGAGACCAAACCCGTGGCTCAAACGCTGATCCGCAGCAAAGCCGCCCTCGCGCCCACCGCTGGCGCCTACGACGTGAAGACGATCCCGGACGGCGCCGTGCTGCAGGAGGACG
>CAXTCJ010000235.1:0-5068 GCA_964242215.1 uncultured Acetobacteraceae bacterium
GCCGCCACCTCCCCCGTGAAGAACGGGGGAGGATCAGCGCTTTAGAAGATCTGCCGGAAGATCACGAACAGCGACCCGGAGATCGCCATCGCCGCCGGCAGGGTCATCACCCAGGCCAGCGCCATGTTCTTGATCGTGCTCCACTGCAGCCCCGATCCGTTGGCGGCCATGGTGCCAGCAACGCCGCTCGACAGCACGTGCGTGGTCGACACCGGCAGCCCGTACAGATCGGCGAGCCCGATCGTCGCCGCAGCCACGATCTCGGCCGAGGCACCCTGCGCGTAGGTCAGGTGCGTCTTGCCGATCTTCTCGCCGACGGTCACCACGATGCGCTTCCAACCCACCATCGTGCCCAGGCCGAGCGCGATGGCCACCGAAACCTTCACCCAGGTCGGGATGAAGCGCGTGCCGCTGTCCAGCGCGCCACGCATGGCCTTCAGCTTGCCCATGTCGTCGTCGCTGAAGCCGTCCACCTTGGCACCCAGCACTCGCAGGTCGTCGGAGGCCAGGTACATGTCGTTGCGCACGTTCGGCGTCTGCGCGGCTGGGATCGACTTGATCGCGCCGTAGGTGCCGACCTGCTTGGAGATCTCGCCCACCAGCGTGCCCATCGCGCCATAGTTGGCGGGCGTCACCACGTCCTTGGACTTGAGCGCGTCGCTCACCGACGTACGCGCCGCCGCCAGATCGGGCGCCGGCGTGCCGTTCGCGTGGGCCTGGAACACGGCCTGCGCCGCCTGTGCCGTCTGGATGAAGGCGGGGGTGGCGCTCTCGGGGATCGAACGGTTCAGCGCGTAGGCGGTCGGGGCGACGCCGATCAGGATCAGCATGATCAGGCCCATGCCCTTCTGCCCGTCATTGCTGCCGTGGAAGAACGACACCAGCGTGCAAGTCAGCACCAGCAGCCCGCGGATGGCCGGCGGCGGCGGCTTGTTGCCCTCGGGCGCGGTGTAGAGTTTGGGCACCCGCACCACCAGCTTCATCACCCACAGCAGCGTGGCGGACAGCACGAAGCCCAGCACCGGCGAGAACAGCAGCGCGCGGAACACGCCGTAAGCCTGCCCCCACTCGACGCCGGAGGTGGCCGAGCCGGCCGGTGCCATCCACTGGTTGGCCAGGCCGACGCCGATGATGGAGCCGATCAGCGCGTGCGACGAGCTATTGGGCAGCCCGAACGCCCAGGTGCCGAGGTTCCAGATAATGGCGGCGATCAGCAGGGCGAAGATCATCGCATACCCGGCGCCGCTGCCGACCTGCAGGATCAGTTCGACCGGCAGCAGGGTCACGACGGTGTAGGCCACCGCCCCGGAGGAGACGAGCACCCCCGCCAAGTTGCACAGCCCCGACCACACGACGGCGGCCATCGGCGGCAGGCTGTGGGTGTAGATGACGGTTGCGACCGCGTTGGCGGTGTCGTGGAAGCCGTTCACGAACTCGAACCCGAGCGCGATCAGCAGCGCCAGCCCCAGCATGACGAACGCGCCGGTGGCGATGTTGTGTTCGCCCACGTTGCCGATATCGGTCGCGATGCTGAAGGCGGCGAAGCCAAGCCCGGCCACCAGCACCAGAATGAAGACGATGGCGCCCGCGACATGCGGCTTGGCGTCCATATGCGGCCGCGGGGACGGCGTGCCGGCCATCCCCTCGGTCATCGTCAAGTCCGACATTGTATTCCCCGGAAGGTTGCTAGCCCCGGGCTTTAGCCAACGTGAATGCCGCGTTGTGTGGAGTTATCGTGACAATCGATGCGACCACGCATCAACTGCACTGGCGACACATGGCTGGTCCTCCCCTGTTGCGGGCACGAGCGGTGTGTGTGTGTGTGGCCAGCCCCCTCCACCATGCTTCGCACGGTCCCCCTCCCCCGCTTCGCAGGGGAGGATGATCAGATGCAATCCCCCGCCTTATGGGGAGAGCGTCAGCGGTTCATCAGCACCGGCAGATGGGAGTGTTCCAGCACATGCCGGGTCACCCCGCCCAGGATCAACTGGCGCAGGCGGGAGTGCGAGTAGGCGCCCATCGTCATCAAATCCGCACCGAAATCGCGCGCCGCGGCCAGCATGCCCGCCCCGACTTCACGGTCGATCGAGCGGAAAACCGCCTGTTCCGCCTGCACGCCATGCAGCGCCAGGTAGCTCGCCAATTCGCGCGCCGGGGGGCCGTTGCGCTGGTATTCGTCCGAGGACAGGATTCGCACCGCTTCCGCCTCCCGCAGCCACGGCAGGGCCGCCTGCACCGCGGCGGCGCCCTCGCCGGTGCCGTTCCAGGCGACCGCGACCCGCTTGCCCAGCGTGGTCGGCGTGCGGTGCGGGGCGATCAGCACGGGGCGGCCGCTGTCGAACAGCACCGCATGCAGCGCGTCGGAGGAGGACACGTCGTCGCCGGATTCCGGGTGCGGCACGATGGTGATGTCGGACAGCCTGGCCTGCTGGGCCACCACGTCCTCCTCCCGGCCGGTCACCACGGCGAAGGTGGCGGTGGGGTGGTCAGCCTGCGCGGTGGGTTTTTCGATGCGAATGCCGGCGGCCTCGATCGCGCGGTCGAACATGGTCCGGATGGCGGCGGAGCGATCGCCGCTCTCCTTCTCCGTCGCCTGCATCATTTCCTGGATCATGGCGCCGGACAGGCCCTCGCCGGCCAGCGGTGCCACATCGCGGCTATCGGCGCGGACGTGCAGGGCCAGGATGTGGGCGTTCCACTGCCGGGCCACGATCAAGGCGGTGGCGATGGCAGACTCACCGGCGGCGGTGCCCGTCAGCGGGAGCAGTAACTTGCGGATCGGCATGATGGCTAGGTCCTTCCAGGCCGGCTTTTTAGGCCAGCATGAGCGAGCGGATGGCTGCGGTGCAAGCTTCGTCACCGTACGTAATCAATACTCGAATTGATACGTCAGCCCCACGCTGTTCCCGCCGGCGCCGGTGCCGACGTCGGTTTCGGCCTTCAGGCCCTTGTAGATGTCGATCTGCACCTCGGCCTGGGTCTGCGCGCCGGACGTGCCCTGCTTGGCGCCGACGAACACGCCGTTGGCGATATACTTGCCCGCCTCGATCGTGGCGGCGGCGCTGCTGCTGGTGGTGCCGTTGGCGTTGGTCGCGCTGCCGATACTCAGCCGGTCCAGCCCGAGCCCCTTGCGCACCCGGTCCAGCGGGTTGGAGCCGCCAGTGCCGGACAGCTCCGCCAGCGCGGCCGCGATCTCGGCATATTGGAACGGCCCGAGCTGTGCCGCACTGCGGCCGAACAGCAACTGGGCCAGCACCTCGTCCTGCGGCAGCGGCGGCGACGAGGTCAGCGTGATCTTGGGCGCGCTGGCGTAGCCACTGACGATCAGCGAGGCGGTGCCGGTCGTGGTCGGCGCGTCCGCCTCGAAATCCAGCGACGGGTCGATCTTGTTCGTGACCCCGGCGCCCTCGAAGCCCACCTTGCCGCGGCTGAACGTGAGCGTGGTGCCGGCCAGGCTGAACGTGCCGCGCTTCATGATGAAGGCGCCGCTCACCTGCGGCGACCCGGTGGTTCCGCCGACATGCAGGCTACCGCCCAACGTCGCGTCCAGCCCGCGCCCGCGCACGAAGATCTGGCCCGGCGTGTCCAGCTGCAGGTCCAGCCGGATGACGCCGCCGGGCTTGGGTGGCGGCGGCGGCGGCGCGCCGGCGATGCGCACCGGCAGCACCGCGATCGAGGCCGGCAGGTGCTCGGGCACGTTGATGGTCGCCTGCAGGATCGAGATCTTGCCGCTGGCCGCCAGCGTGCCCTGCACGTCGCCGCGCACCGCCAGGTCCGCGTCCAAATTGGCGGTCAGACGGTCGCTGGCGAGCGGGCGGGCGTTGCGCATGGTCAGCGTCAGGTTCACCGGCATCGCCCCGCCGATCCCCACGCTGCCGCTGGCGCTAATCGTGCCGGGGCCAGCCTGCCCGGTGAAGCTGGCGATGCGGATGGTCTGCCCGGCGGCCTGGATGTTGGCCGCGATATTGGAGATGCGCACGCCTTGGCCAAAGTCCTGGATCTCGCCGCCGGCCAGCGTGACGCTGCCATTCACCTGCGGCGCCGCCACCGTGCCCGTCACACCGGCATTCAGCGCCAGATTGCCGCGGGCGCGGCGGCCACCCGGGGCCAGGATCGGGTCCAACATCGCCAGGTCCAGCCCGCCGGTTGCGTGCAGATCCAACGGGCCGGCCCCGAGCGGCGCCCGGCCGTTCACCGTCACGTTGGACTGGCCCGCCGTCAGCCGCACATCCAGCGTCGCTGCCTTGCCCGCCAGTTGGGCGTTGGCAGTGACGTTGGCAGGTGGCAGCCCGCGCGCCGGGCCGGTGCGCATACGCAACCCGGTTGCGGTCATACGCACGGTGCCGCTGGGCGCGGCGGTGGTGCCGGTCAGGTGGGCGTCGGCGCTGATCTCGCCCGCCGCATCCACGCTGGGCGCGAACGGCTTGGCCAGGTCGGGGGTCACGCCGCGCAGGCTGGCCGTGAGATTCAGCGCCGGCGTGACCCGTCCGGCGAGGTCCAGCACGGCGGTCTGCAGCCCGATGCGCAGCCGGTCCACCGCAACGCCGTCGCCGAAACTGACCCGGGCGGGGGCGAGCAGGCGCACTGCCTGGCCCTTCCAGTCGGCGGTGAGCGCGGCGAGTTGCACCGTCTTGCCGGGCACGTTCAGCGTGGCCGATGTGGCGACCGTAGCGTCCGCCCCGGCCAAATTGGTCAGCGCCGCCGACAGCTTGATCGCCAGCGCGTCCTCCGGCCCGTTCACCGCCAGCTTGGCCGAGCCGCCGATGCCGCCCGCCTCGATCCCGTCGGCGTCCAGCGTAGCGGCAACGGCGGGGTGGGTGGTCGGGTCCGTCACGCGCGCCTTCAGCACCGCACGGCCGACCGAGCTGCCGGGGATGCCGGCATGGGTCGCGTCCAGGTTCACCGTCGCCACACCGGCGTTGAGTTCGGCGTCCGCGGTCACGGCACCGCTCACCGCCTGCCCGGTCAACGCGCGCAGATCGTCGAGCCGGGTCATGCGCAGGCTGACCTTGCCCTCCGGCAGCGTGGCGCCCTTGGCGAGCGTGACGGCGCCCTCGGCATGCAGGCT
>CAXTCJ010000236.1:0-4970 GCA_964242215.1 uncultured Acetobacteraceae bacterium
TGCGCTCCACCCGGGCGCCGTTGCCGAGGTGGAAATGTGCCACCGGATCCAGCGCGCGCTTGTTGTGCGATTCGACGACCAGATAGCGGGCGGTCAGCCGGGTCAGCACGGGTTCCAGCGCCTTCGTGAGCGTTGCGTCCCGCGCCCAGCCACGCCGGCCGAGCAGGATCGCCAGCGCCTCGATCCCGGAGGCGGGCTTTGGATCGCCGCCAGCCGCCGCGATCAGCGCCGTCGATTCCTCGGCGGATAGCAGCGTCAAGTCTTCCGCCTTGATCCGGCCATCGAGCCATTTGCGGAAGCCAGGGATCGGCGACAGCGTGGCGAAAGTCTTGATGTTGCGATACTCGGAGCTCAGCACCGTCACCACGCGCTTGATCAGGAAGTTGCCGAAGCTGATGCCCGCCAGCCCGCGCTGGCAGTTGCTGATGGAATAGAAGATCGCGGTATCCGCCTCCTTGGCATCCAGCAACGGCGCCTTTTTGTCCAACAGGCGCTGCACGCTGCCGGCGAGCCCCCGCACCAGCGCGACCTCCACGAAAATGAGCGGTTCGGCGGGCATGCGGGGGTGGAACAGAGCGTAGCAGCGGCGGTCGCTGTCCAGCCGGTTCTTCAGGTCCGACCACGAGCGGATCTCGTGCACCGCCTCATAGCCGACCAGGCGTTCGAGCAGCACGGCCGGGCTGGACCAGTCGATGCGCTGCAGCTCCAGGAAGCCGACGTCGAACCAATTGGCCAGCAGCGCGCGCAGATCGCTGTCCAACGCGGCGAGGTAGGGGTCGCCCTTCACCCGGGCGAGCAGGGTGGCGCGAAGATCCACCAGGAACTTCATGCCGTCGGGGATGGTGGTGAACTGGGTCAGCAGCCGCACCCGCGGCGGTTCGAGCGCCCGGCGGAGCGCGGCGGTGGCGGTGGCGCGCTCCGCCGGGTCTTCGGTGGACTGCAGCTTGTCGTACGCGGCGGCAACGGCGGCCGGGTCACTGTCGAACTCGGCCAGCGTGTGCAGGAAGTTGGTGCGGCCCTTTTCGTCGAGCAGGAGGTAGGCCTGGGCCAACTTGGCCGCGCGATTGCGGGCGCTCACCTCGCCGCCGCGGGCGTTCAGGCAGGCGCGCATCTGGGCGGCGATGCTCTGATCGCCCTCTGCCGACACACCGGCTGCCATGTCGCGCCACACCCCGGTGATGCGGCGGATGGTGCGGTCGAACAGGCCGATCGGGACGGTGGTTTCACTCATGCGCGGGTCTCCAGCATGGCGTTTTGTAAGCTGGATCAGCGGACCGGCGAAGGGGAAATCCTCCCGTGCCGATACGGAGTTACGTCATTCAGGGACGCTCTGGATGGCAAGGACGCTCTGGATGGCCCGGGCGATCGCCGCGGGCAAATCCTCCGCCACCAGCCCACGCCCGAGCATCTCCCCCGCGCGGCCGTGCAGCCAGGCACCGGCGCTCGCGGCCTCCCAGGCGGGCATGCCCCCGGCGAGCAGCGCACCGATCAGCCCCGACAACACGTCACCCGCCCCCGCCGTGGCGAGCGCGGAGGTGCCAGTGGCGTTGATCGAGGCACGGCCGTCAGGCGCGGCGACCACCGTGTCGGAGCCCTTCAGCAGCACCACGGCACCCACCCGCGCCGCGGCGGCACGGGCGGCGGCGAGGCGATCGGTACCGGACGGCCCGAACAGCTTGGCGAACTCGCCTTCGTGCGGGGTCAGCACCGCCACGCCGCGCAGCGCCTCGGGGTGGCCGGCATGCGCACCCAGCGCGTCGGCATCCGCCAACACCTGGCGGCCGGCGGCCAGCAACTTGGGCAGCGCCTCCCGCGCCGCGTCCTGCCCCAGCCCGGGGCCGCAGACCCAAGTCGTGCGGCGCTTGTCCTCCAGGAGGTCGTCGAGCGGCTCGTCGTTCACGATCAGCCCGGCGGGCACGTGGCTGTACAGACCGGCGTGCCCCGGCGCCACGATCGTCACCATGCCGGCCCCACCATGTCTCGCGGCAGCGGCGGCGAGTTGGGCAGCCCCCGTCATGTGCGCGCCGCCCAGCACCGACACGTAGCCACGGGTGTACTTCTGGGTGGATGCCGGGAGCACGGGCAATTGCCACAGCGCCGGGTCATTGGCGAAGGTCCGGGGCTTGATCGTGGCCAGCACCGAGGCTGGCAGGCCGATATCGGCAAGCACCAATTCGCCGCACAGGTCGCGGCCCGGCAGCAGGCAGTGACCCGGCTTGCGGCGGAAGAACGTCACCGTGCAGGCCGCCTGGGCGACACGGCCCCGGGCCGCCCCCGTCGCACCGTCCACGCCGCTGGGCACGTCCACGGCCACGATCCGGCGTGCCGCCGCCAGTGTCTCGGCAACCAGGCCATCCACGTCGCGCGACAGCCCGGCGCCGAACACGGCATCGATCACCAGATCCGCCCGGGTCGCCTCCGCCGGGTCGAACGCCGCGGTGGGGCCGGACCAGGCGGCCGCCGCCGACGCGGCATCGCTGCCTGCGCGCGGGGGTGCCAGCGCTGCGACCCGCACCGGCCACCCCTGGGCCGCCAGCAGACGTGCCGCGACATAGCCGTCACCGCCATTGTTGCCCGGCCCGCACAGCACCAGCGTGCGGCAGGGTCCGAAGCGCCTTGCCGCACGGGCGACGGCCCAACCGGCGCGCTCCATCAGCGTCAGGCCGGGCACCCCCGCCAGAATGGCCAGGAGGTCGGCCCGGCCCATTTCGTCCGGCGACAGCAGTTCGTTCACGTGGGCAGAACTCCGTGGAGGGCGATGAACGCGACGGCGCCGCCCGCCATCAGCACCACCGGGTTGACGTTGGTCAGCATCAGCAACGCCGTGGACGCTACCGCGATGCCCTGGGCCAACCAGCCGCCCTCCAGCGCCTCGATCAGCACTAAACCGGACGCCAGGATCATCCCGGCCGCCACCGGCCGCAGCCCAGCCGCCAATGCCGTCTGCCAACGCGCGCCCTCATACCGTGCCCAAACGCGGGCGAGACCATACACCAGCAGCGCGGTCGGGGCGAAGATCGCGATGGAGGCCACCACCGCGCCCGCGACCCCGGCCACTTGCCAGCCGATCAGCGTCACCAGCAGCGTTCCAGGACCCGGCGACATACGGGAAATGGCAAAGGCGTCGACGAACTGCTTCTCGGTCAGCCAGTGATGGTTGGCCACCACTTGGCGGTGGATTTCCGCCACCAGGGTCTGCCCGCCGCCGACCGACACGAGCGACAGAGGTACGAACAGCGTTACCAGGGACAGGAGGATGCTACGCATTGCTGATCCCGTAATATGACAGCGCGACGCTGATCGGGCCGAGCACCAGCACGACCAAGGGAAGCGAAATGTGCAGCAGACCCACGGCCACGAAGGCGATCACCATGATCACCACCGGGATTACGCCCTTCATTGCCGCCCGCCGCGCCGCGATCAGGCCCATCTGAAGCGACAGGCCGACCGCCGCCGCACCCACGCCGTCCAACACCAAATGCGTCAGGGGATAGCCCGTCAGCGCGGCAAACACGGCCGCGATCAGCACCACCACGACGGCCGGTGGCACGATGATGCCGCACGCCCCCGCCAGCGCACCCGGCGTGCCGCGAAGCCGGTAGCCGACCCAGATCGCGAGGTTGACCACGTTCACGCCGGGGAAGGCCTGGGCCAATCCGAGGCCGGACAGGAACTCCTCCTCGTCGATCCAGGCGCGGCGTTGCACGAATTCCCGCAGCATCCAGCCGGACAGGCCGCCGCCAAAGCTGGTCAGGCCGATCCGAGTGAACACGCCGAACAGCCGGGCCGCAGTAGGTGTTGTTTCACTGAGCATCGCGTCTTCCCTCGCACCGTTCCTGCCTATCCGGCATGCTGCGACGCACCAAGGGGCGTCGCCCAAGGGGAGTAACATTTTGGCCGTGGTGATCGTGATCGCACAGCAGAAAGGCGGGGCGGGCAAGACCATGCTCGCGGCCAATCTGGCGGTGGCCTTTGCCGCCACCCACCGGACCGCCCTGCTGGACACCGATCCCCAACGCAGCCTGACCCGTTGGCACGGTTTGCGTCCGACGACGGGGTTGGCTCCGATCGATTTCTCGGAGGTGTCCGGTTGGCGGCTGCAAGGTGTGCTGGACCAGATGCGGCACAAGCATGATGTGCTGGTCGTCGACAGCCCGCCCCATCTGGACGCCGACGCGCGCCGGGCGGTGCGCTCGGCCGACTTGATCCTGGTGCCGGTGCAACCCTCCGCGCCCGATCTGTGGGCCGCCGCCGGCACGATGGCGCTGGCGGCGGCGGAGAAACGCCGGGCCGTGCTGGTGGTGAACCGCGCGCCGACCATGCCCGCGGCCCGGGCGCCGGCGCTTGCGGAGGTGCAGCAGGCCGGTCATACGGTGCTGCCGGCCATTTTGGGCAATCGAAACGTGTTCGCACGGGCCTTCGCACAGGGCCTGGGCGTGCTGGAGGCCGCCCCGCGCACGATCGCCGCACGGGAGATGCGGGCGTTGCTGGATGCGGTCAGGGGACAATTCGAATGATTCTATGGGACTTGGTTCTCGCGGTGCACATCTTGGCGATGACCGCCTGGGTCGGCGGGATGGCCTACGCGCTGCTGGTGTTGCGGCCAAGCCTCGCCGTGCTATCCGCCCCGCCCGATCGGCTGTCGTTGCACGGTGAGGCGTTCCGCCGCTTCTTCCGCATCGTGTGGATCGCGATGCCGCTGGTGCTGTTGAGCGGCTGGGCCATGGTGGCTGGCGTGTATGGCGGGTTCGCCACCCTGCCCTGGCCGGTGAACGTCATGCAGTTGCTCGGGCTGGTCATGGCGGTGATCTACGTCGTGCTGTTCTTTGGCCCGTATAAGCGGTTCCGCGCACAGCCCGGCGTCGAAGCGGCGGCGTCGATCCGCAGGCTGATCCATGCGAATTTGGGCCTGGGTGTGATCGTGATCGTAGTGGCCTGCTTCGCCCACTGGACCTAGCTGCTTCTCCCTC
>CAXTCJ010000237.1:0-4903 GCA_964242215.1 uncultured Acetobacteraceae bacterium
GCCGACCGAGTGCCCCTCCACCACCACCTCGCCGCGCGGGGTGACGGCCGACAGCAGGCTCTCGCCTTCCACATTCTCCAGCCGGCGCAGCAGCAAGGTGGAGCGGCGGTCGACGAACCGCGCCGTCAGCTTCTCGTGCAGCGCGTCGGACAGCTTGTCCTCCACCGCCCGCGCCCGCTCCGCCATGCCGGCGGCGTCGCGCACCCAGTCCGGCCGCGCGGCGATGTATGACCACACGCGCACCCCCGACAGGCGCTGCATCAGCGTGTCGATGTCGCCGTCCGAGTGGTCCAAAGCCGCCACCTGGCCGTCCAGCCAATCGGCCGGCAAGTAGCCCTCGCGCGCCAGATGGCCGAACACCCGGGCACAGAACCGGGCGTGGCTGTCATCGGCGAGCTTGCGGAAATCCGGGATCTGGCAGCTGTCCCACAGCGTGCGCACCATCCGGCGGCCGCTGGCCATGCGGCGGATGTCGTCTTCCCGCGACAAGGCCTCGAGCGTTTCCAGATCCGACGCATCCCGACCGCGGATCAGGCCAGGGCGCGGCGGCGGGGCCTGCAGGCTGCCCAGCAGGGCGTCGATATGGGTGAACTCCAGGTCGCTATTGCGCCACGCCAGCTGCTCCAGCGGCTCGAACCGGTGGTTCTCCACGGCGTCGGCCAGCTCCTGGTCGATCGGCGCGCACCCGGCGGTGGTGCCGAACGTGCCGTCGCGCATGCCTCGCCCGGCCCGCCCCGCGATCTGCGCCACTTCGGACGCCGCCAGCCGACGTGGGCGGTGGCCATCGAACTTGCCCAACCGTGCGAAGGCGACATGGTCCACGTCCATGTTCAGCCCCATCCCGATCGCGTCGGTCGCGACCAGGAAGTCGACCTCTTTCTCCTGGTACAGCGCCACCTGGGCGTTGCGCGTGCGGGGCGACAGCCGGCCCATCACCACCGCACAGCCCCCTCGGCGGCGCCGGATCAACTCTGCGATGGCGTAGACCTCGCCCGCCGAGAACGCGACCACGGCCGTGCGGGGCGGCAGCCGCACCAGCTTCTCCGGGCCGGCGAAGGTCAGCTGCGACAGCCGCGGCCGCGTCTCCACCTCCGCCTGCGGCACCAGGCGCTGCAGCAGCGGGCGGATCGTTTCCGCGCCCAGGAACATCGTCTCCACCATGCCGCGGGCGTGCAGCAGGCGGTCGGTGAAGATGTGCCCGCGATCCGCGTCGGCACACAGCTGGATCTCGTCCACCGCCACGAACTCGGCCGCCCGGTCAAGCGGCATCGCCTCCACCGTGCACGCATACCAGCGCGCGTCGGGCGGGACGATCTTCTCCTCGCCGGTGATCAGCGCGACGTTCTTGACCCCTTTGCGGGCCACCATGCGGTCGTAGTTCTCACGCGCCAGCAAGCGCAGCGGGAAGCCGATGATCCCCGACGAATGCGCGAGCAGGCGCTCGATCGCAAGGTGGGTCTTGCCCGTGTTCGTCGGCCCGAGCACGGCCTTCACACGGGAGGGAAAGCCCGACATGAGGCAATGGTTGGGCCTGCCGCCGGCAAATGCAAGCGCTCGGTCCACGCTTGTCATCGCGGCGCGAGTGGCTCAGAACGCAACGATGTTCGACCGTGACCTGGACTGCCTGGCCGAGCCGGGTACGCCCGGCCTCCCCGTTCACGCGCTCCGCCCCGCCGGGCTCGACGCGTTCCTCGCAACCTCGCCGCACGCCGCCTTCCTGCGCGCCGGCGGTTTCTCCGCAGCGCCCGGCGAGCTGCGGTTGCTGCCCCGTGGCGACGGCGTGGCGGGCGCCGTGTTCGGCCTCGGCGAACGGACCGACCCGCACGTGTTCGGCTCGCTGCCAACCGCATTGCCGACCGGCGTATGGCGGATCGAACCCGGCGAATTCGCGCCCGCCGACGCGACACTCGGCTTCTGCCTGGGCGCCTACCAGTTCACCACCTTCAAGCCCGCCCGCAATCTCGCCACCCTGGCGGCCCCGCGCGGCCCCGAAACCGAGGCTGCGAGGGCGACCTGGCTGGTGCGCGACCTGATCAACACGCCGGCCGACCGGCTCGGCCCGGCTGAACTCGCTGCCGCCCTCGTCACCGTCGGCGAGGCGTTCGGCGCCGACACCAGCCTCGTCACCGGTGAGGCGCTGACCCGCGAATATCCGACGATCGCGGCGGTTGGCGCCGGGTCCGACCGTCCGGCTGTAGTGGCGACCCTGCGATGGCAGGGCAGCGCCGCGGCTGCCGACGCCAAGCTCGTGTCGCTCTGCGGCAAGGGGGTCTGCTTCGACACCGGCGGGTATGACCTCAAGCCCTCCGCCGGCATGCTCCGCATGAAAAAGGACATGGGCGGCGCCGCCATCATGCTGGGCCTCGCCCGCATCATCATGGCGGCGGACCTGCCGGTGCGGCTGGTGCTGCGCCTCGGCTGCGTGGAGAACAGCGTATCCGGTCACGCGATGCGGCCGTCGGACGTGCTGACCACCCGGCGCGGATTGCACGTCGAAATCGGCAACACCGACGCCGAGGGCCGCCTGGTGCTGTGCGACCTGCTGGCCGAAGCCTCCGACGAGCAGCCGGCCGTGCTGTTCGACGCGGCCACGTTGACGGGGGCTGCGCGGGTGGCGCTCGGCCCGGAATTACCGGCAATGTTTTGCAATAATGACGCGCTCGCTTCGGCAATGCTCGAGGCGGGAATGGCTGTCCACGACCCTGTCTGGCGTTTACCGCTGTGGTCCGGTTACGAGCCGTGGCTGTCGAGCCGCGTGGCAGACCTTAACAATGTTGGGTCGAAGCCTATGGCGGGGGCGATCATTGCTGCCCTATTTCTTCAACGTTTCGTGAGTGGCTCGACTCCTTGGTTACATCTCGACACCTATGCCTGGAACGATTCGACCACTGCAGGCAGGCCCGAAGGTGGGGAAGCGCAGGCTATTCGCGCTGCATTCCGCACAATCTCAACCTTTATTCATGCTTGAGCAATGAATGGTCCTGTTTAGTAACGTCATTGGCATTTAAACTTATGTCGTAGAAGTAGTTATGGCTTCGACGGCATTTGCCATGGCAGCTTGCAGCGGACTCTCCGGCCAGGCATGTGCGGGATCATCAGTAGCCCCGGACGGACGCGATCCGTTTCGGGGTTGAAAAGGACGTAGGATCATGGCGACACAATCTTCCGCTGACCAACTCGTCGGCATTCTTCGGGATACCGTCGTTGCCCTCGTGCGGCGCGACGGGCCGGACCTCTCGGCGCGGCAACTCGGCGTCTTCCTCACCTGCTACCTGCAGGAAGGCGCCCACACCGTCCGTGGCCTCGCAGCGGAGCTCAACGTGTCGAAGCCCGCAATCACCCGCGCGCTGGACCGGCTCGGCGAACTCGACCTCGCCCGCCGCAAGGTCGACCCGTCCGACCGTCGAAGCGTGCTCGTGCAGCGCACGCTCAAGGGCGCCGCATTCCTGCGCGACATGCGCTCGATCATGTCGGAAGCCCATGCACCGGCTCGCAAGAACGGCTCGTCCCAGCCGGCCGAGTCGTCCCGCAAGGCGATGCACGGCTAACGCCTACCTACCTACTCCCTCTCCCGTTCTTCACGGGAGAGGGCCGGGGTAAGGGCCTCTTGCCTCCGGGCTACGAACACCCCGCTCCAAAGGCCCTGCTTTTCGAAGGCCGTTGACACAGCCGCCGTAGCGGCAGACCCTCCCGTCCGCCAAGGGGAGCCTCCGTAGGGGCTGAGATACCGTTGGCGTCCGTCTCCACGTCGGGGCGGGCGCCGCATGGTGACCCTCGACCTGATCCGGATCATGCCGGCGTAGGGATGGGATACTTGTTCGCGCAAGACGCCCCAGTTCCGCCGGAAAGGGGAGTGACCAATGACTTACCAGCAGAAGCCCAGTGCCGTAACGACAGGCGCCATCGCCGGCTCACATAAGATTTACAGCGCGCCGGCCAGTCACCCGAGTTTGGCCGTTCCGTTTCGCGAAGTGCCGCTCGATCGGAGCGCCGCCGAACCGCCGGTGCGGCTGTATGACACGTCCGGCCCCTATACCGACGACACCGCAACGATCGACCTGACCGCCGGCTTGCCGCGTGTTCGTGAAACCTGGCTTGCCAAGCGCGGCTTCATCACGCCGGTCGCCCGTGCGGTAAAGCCCGAGGACAACGGCCACACCGACCGCCTGGTCCCTGAATGCCCGGCCGCCCCAACGCTCTGGGCCGGGCAGGCCGGCAAGCCCGTCACGCAGCTGGAATTCGCTCGTGCCGGGATCATCACCGAGGAGATGATCTACGTCGCCCACCGCGAGAACATCGGCCGTGCCGAGATGCTCGAGGGCGCCGAGGGCCGTCGCGCCGATGGCGAGGATTTCGGCGCCGCCATCCCCGCCTTCATCACCCCCGAATTCGTGCGGGACGAAATAGCCCGCGGCCGCGCCATCATCCCCGCCAACATCAACCACCCGGAGCTCGAGCCCACCATCCTGGGCCGCAACTTCCTGGTGAAGATCAACGCCAACATCGGCAACTCGGCCGTCACCTCCTCCGCCGCCGACGAGGTGGAGAAGCTGGTCTGGGCCACGCGATGGGGCGCCGACACGGTCATGGACCTGTCCACCGGCCGCAACATCCACAACATCCGCGGCTGGATCATGCGTAACTCGCCGGTGCCGATCGGCACGGTGCCGATCTACCAGGCGCTGGAGAAAGTGGGCGGCGACGCTGACAAGCTCGATTGGGAGGTGTTCCGCGACACGCTGATCGAGCAGGCCGAGCAAGGTGTGGACTACTTCACCATCCATGCCGGCGTACGTCTGGCCTACGTGCCGCTGACCGCCAAGCGCGTCACCGGCATCGTCAGCCGCGGCGGCTCGATCATGGCGCGCTGGTGCCTGGCGCATCACCGCGAGAGCTTCCTGTA
>CAXTCJ010000238.1:0-4901 GCA_964242215.1 uncultured Acetobacteraceae bacterium
CTGGCGCGGTCGGATTTCAACCTGGCCGATCTCAAGCGGCAGCCGATGACGGTCTATCTCGCCATCCCGCCCGATCGCCTGCGGGCGTGCCTGGGCTTCGTGCGGGGGTTCATCGGCCTGGCGCTGGACGGCATCACGGCGGCCCATGGGAAGCCCGTACACCAGGTGGCGTTCTTCCTCGATAAGTTCGGCCAGCTCGGACGCATGGACCGTCTGGCGGACAGCGTGACGCTGTTGCGGGGCTATGGAGCGCAGTTCTGGCTGTTCGTCCAGAACCTATCCCAGCTCAAGGCGGTCTATCCCCGTTGGCAAAGCTTCCTGGCCAACACCTCGCAGCATTTTTTCGGCACGCGGACTTCGACACCGCCCGCTATCTGTCGGGCGCGCTCGGCCAGCAAACCATCCGGTACGAGACGCAGAACGTCTCCCAATCGAGCGGCACCTGGGGCAAGCCGGGTAGCTCGTCCAGCGGCGCCGGAGAGCATCTGCAGGGGCGCTCGTTGCTGACGCCGGATGAGGTGATGCGCCTCGGGCCTACCCGGCCGATCGTGCTGGTCTCCGGCGGGCCGCCTTACCTGCTCAACCGTGTCAGCTACCTGACTGATCCGGCCTATGCCGGCCGCTTCGATGCCAACCCGCTGCACCTGTCCCACGCTGCCGAGTGAGGTAGTAACAAAACGGTGAGCCTCTTGATGACCACGAAGCCTATTTCAAAATCCTAGTCGCCAGATGCCTTTTAGGGTCTGGCAGCCGGCGCGCGTAAGTCGGCGCCGTGCTTGGTCCATGTTGCTTCTTACGGAGGATATGGGTGATGCGACAGAATTTCGATTTTGCTCCGTTGTTTGGTTCGACGGTTGGCTTCGATCATGTTTTTGATCTTTTGCAGTCGGCGACACAGGTCGCACAGACCGCGAAGAGTTTTCCGCCGTATGACATCGAGCGTACCGGCAAAGATGCCTATAGGATCGTCCTGGCTGTTGCCGGTTTCACCAGCGAAGAGCTGACGTTGACTGCGGAACGCAATCTCCTGACCATCGAGGGGAAGCGCACGGCCGGTGATCCGAAGCATGAGCAGCGCGAAGTCCTGCATCGTGGCATCGGCGCTCAGGCATTTAAGCAGACCTTCCAGCTCGCGGACCACGTCAAGGTGACGTCCGCCAACCTAGCCGACGGCCTGCTGACAGTGGAGCTCGTGCGCGAAATTCCTGAGGTCATGCGCCCGAGGCAGATTCAGATCGGAAGCAAGGTCTCTGAACGCGGGACTAGCCAGATTGAACACCAGGCAGCCTGATTTCGGCTGAGCTTATGAAGTGTCCGATCTGTCTTTTTTGCGAATGGTGAGAGCAATGTTGAAAGGATTGATTGCTCGTTTTCGTCGTCCTATAGCGAGCACTGCTCTGTGTGCCGCTGTCTTGCTGCCGGTCGTCACTCCGAAGCCGGCGGAAGCCTGGTGGGGTCCGGGCTGGGGATGGCACGGCGGTGTGGCCATAGCGTTGCCGCCTGTGGTTGTCGGCGCACCGGTTTATCCGCCTCCGCCTCCGCCGTATTACCCGTACGTTCCGGTTCACGCGTATGCCCAACCTTATTGGCATTGGGTGCCGGAGCATCGGGAGGCGAACGGGGTCGTTGTCGCGGGACACTGGGAGCATTGACCATAACCCGAACGGGTTTCTGTCTGCTTCCGGCCGCTGGAAGCCCGTTCCTCGCGGCGCGCAATATCGCGACGCAGTGGCTTAAAACATCTCGATGTAAACCTCTAAGCCAACTTAGAGGTCCATGGGAGAAGGGAGATGAAAGACAAAGGCGAAATTCTTGATGTTGTAAAAACATTGGACGCAGTTGACCCCAAGATCGGCCGCCCAATGCCTGAACAATTCAAACAAGGCGGTGGAGGTGATCGGTTCCGCTCCTGGCTGCCCGCGATGTATCGCTGGCGTCAGAGGGATGACGATGATGACGATCCTCCGCCTTGTCCGGCAGTGATTGCTCCGTTTCCTCGCCTTCCACCATTTGGGGCAGAGGCTGAGCTGGAAACCGCATAGTTGGTCGCTCTTGCTTGTCAGCCCGCTTCCTGTTCGACCCGCCGGAGGGGCGGTCAAGGATGCCGAAGGCCCGCGAAGCGACGGAGCCATAGGCGATGGTCCTTGACGGTCCCGAGCACCGTAGTCTGCACCACTTCGCTCGCTGCCGCTCCTCTCGGGGACAGAACCCGCTACGCGGTGGTTCCAATACGAACGGGCACTCCTTATCTTCCCCGCCATGAAGATCTTCGTCAGCTCGCTCATAACCGCCATGGAAGCCATTTGCACTGCTGCGCGGTCCGCCATTACCATTCTTGGTCATGAGCCGGTGATGGCCGAGGATTTCGGTGCGCTCCCTCACACTCCTCAGATCGCTTGCCTGGATGGGGTGCGGCAGTCCGGAGCGGTTGTTCTAATCCTGGGATCGCGCTACGGCGCAATACAGCCAGACGGTCTCTCCGCTACGCACGAGGAGTACCGGGAGGCGCGCAGTCGAGGCCCTGTCCTCGCCTTTGTCGAAGAGGGTGTGACTCACGAGCCCAAGCAGGCTGCTTTCATCAGCGAGGTCCAGGCTTGGGACAGCGGTTTGATCTGCGTTGGCTTTGCTGACGCGGCTCAATTAGAGCGCAAAATAATCCAGGCACTCCATCGGCTGGACGTTACCAATGCTGGGACTCCTTTCGACGCAAAGGAGCTACTGGCCAGAACTGTTGCCTCCCTCCCGGACGAACGCGGGTCCTATAGAGCAGTCCTCTCCATTGCGGTCGCTGGCGGTCCAGCTCAAGCTATCCTAAGGCCGAGCCAGATTGAGGATCCTTCGCTCGCCGAGGCCTTGGAGAAGGAGGCGCTCTACGGAGCGGCTCGCCTCTTCGTCCGCGGTGACAGCACAAAAGTCTCTTTCATCCAGGGGGCACTTGTCCTCGAACAAGGCGACCAGCGTGGCAACGAGATGCGGTCGCTTCGGCTTGATCCGCAAGGCGGCCTCTTGCTTCGGTCAACGGTCAAGAATGATGGAGGTGGTATGCCGGCGATCGTAGTTGAGACTGTTCAGGAGCAGTTGGTCGCCTCGCTTCATTATGCCGCTTGGGCACTCGACCACGTGGATCGGACGCAGCGATTGTCTCACCTTGCTGTCGCTGCGCAGCTGATCGGCGGCTTTGCGATGCGAACCCGCCGCGAACACGAGGCGAGCCCACATTCAATGTCGATGGGGACCAACGCAGGCAAATATGATTACCCTCCTGTCCATTTGGCACCGGCGCACTTCCTTCGGCCCGCGTTGACACAGGAAACAAGTCAGATTGTCGATGACTTGATGACCTTGATCAAACGGCAACGACGGTAGGCCCAAGCCTACCTCCTTGGAGGTCGTTTCTAACAACCGACATGCAGGCGATGACGGTCCTACTCGATGCGCTGGCCGCGTGGGTTGGCCGGCTCGCGCAGTAGCGGCCGCCTTCGTTTCAGTGTGCAACAGCACTGTCAAATCCACGCAAAAGCTTCCTCCGTGGCTGTCGTCTGATCCCAGGAGATGATTCAGTCGCCGCATGGCGGGCGGCTGACGACCGGTATCGCGACAGGACACCGGAGGAGATCACGACATGGCCCGCACCCTTGCCGAGCGCCTGCGCGCGCACGAGCAGTCCCGCGCCCGGCTCGCCGAGGCCGAGGCCAAGCTGAAGCTCGACGAGCGCAAGCAGCGCACCCGCCGCCTGGTCGAGGCCGGTGCGCTGGTCGAAAAGACCGGCCTGCTCGCGCTCGACAGCAACGCCCTCTACGGCGCGCTGCTCTCGCTGCGCGATGGCGCCAGCGACAAGGCGCAGATCGAGACCTGGGCCGCCCTCGGTGGCCGCGCCTTCGACCGCGAGGCGCGCGCCCGCGACGAGGGCAAGGAGCCGGTGCTGCTCAGCTTCACCGCGCCCCTGGCTAAGGACGCCACCACCGCGCTGCGCCGCGCCGGCTTCCGCTACAGCAAAGTGATGCGGCACTGGGAGGGCCTGGCCCGCTTCGACGACGCCAGCACGCTCGCCAAGGCGCACGGCGGCAGCGCCCGTCGCGTTGGCACCACCGCTGGGCTTGCGGACGCATCCGACGCTGCAGCCGCCGAGTGATCGACCGCGCCGGCTACGACCTGGTCCGGGTCGGGCTGCGGATCGCCCTGCAGCTCTGGCCACTCTGGCTGTTCTGGTGGGTCTGGGACATCACCGACGCCGTCTACCGCAACAGCATCCTGCTCGGCTTCGCCCATCTCGGCGGCCTGACCGCGCAGCAGATGAGCTTGAGCCAGTACCTGCTCTGGCGCGCCTGGCCCGTCGCCTCGCTGTGCGGCCCCGCCGTGCTGATGCTCGCCGGCATCGTCGTCTACCGCACCCGGCTGCTCGGCCGCCTGATGGGGATCGGCGGCATCGCCGGCATGGCGATCGCCACGGTGCTCACCGTCAAGCCGGAGGCGCTGCGCCTGACCAGCCTGCTCGGCCAGGGCTACGCCTTCAACGACGTGCTGCGTGACACCAACGCCTCCTTTCTGGCAGCCGCCCTGTTCGGCACCGGCATGGTGGTGCTGGGCCTCCGCGGCCTGACCCGGCCGTTCCCGGTCGGCCGTCGCGGTGCGCCGCTGCTGCTGCGCGCGCGCTCCGACAATTTCGGCCACGCCGCCTGGCTGTCCATGCGCGACGCGCAGCGCCTGTTCCCCGGCCCGGACCCCACCTATGGCGGCATCGTCGTCGGCGAGGCCTACCGCGTCGACGAGGACCGCGTCGCCCGTGTCGCCTTCGATCCGGCCAACCGGGCCAGCTGGGGCCGCGGCGGCACCGCCCCGCTGCTGGTCGACCCGTGCCGCACCGGTCCCACCCACGCCCTCGTGCTGGCCGGCTCCGGCGG
>CAXTCJ010000239.1:0-4858 GCA_964242215.1 uncultured Acetobacteraceae bacterium
GGTTTGCTGGTGAACACGAACCGTCTGAAAGGCGTGTCCTACGTCAGAAGGTAGGACCCTGCGCGATCGGAAGCGTGGCCACCCCTCCCCCCAACCCCCTCCCTCAAGGCAGGGCGATTGCATTTGCCTTATCCTCCCTCGCGAAGCGGGGGAGGGGGACCATGCGAAGCATGGTGGAGGGGGCTCTTGGGCAAGATCCGTCGCCCAAGCGCCCCCTCCGTCGGCTTCGCCGCCACCTCCCCCGCGAAGTGGCGGGGGAGGATCAGCCAAATGCGATTGCCCTGCCCTCAAGGGGAGGGGGAGAAGGAGGCGTAGGCTTGGCCCATGTGTCTTATCGCCGCGATCTTCGCGTGGAACAGCGACCAATCGTCCGACGCCGCGATCGGCGCCCAGATCGCCTCCACTTCCTCGATCAGCAGGCTGCACGCCGCCGGCTGGCGGAAATAGGCGTGGTCCGGACGCCCGGAGCAGGCACGCGCGGCCAACGCCTCGCGCACCGGGGCGAATCCCTCGCCGAAGGATGCGCCTAACTCACCGCCGAACGCCTCGAAGAACGCCTGCTCGAACGGCATCTGGCTCTCCGCCAAGGCCACCCACCACGCTTTCGCCAACACCGCATCGGCCTCAGCGCCCGCGGACGGAACGCCCAGGCGGCGCAGCGTGGCCACGTCGTACTCGGTACGGAAAGCGGGCACGAAGCTGCCCAGCGCCTCGATCAACGGCTCCTTGTCGGCGAACGGCAGCAGGCACTCGGCAAGCCGGGTCAGGTTCCACTGCAGGGTTTCGGGCTGGCGGCCATAGGAGTACAGGCCACTCTCGTCGAAATAGGCGGCGGTGAACGCCGGGTCGTAGGTCGGCAGCCAGCGCCAGGGGCCGTAATCGAAGCTCTCGCCGGTGATGTTGATGTTGTCGGTGTTCAGCACGCCATGCACGAACCCGGCCGCCATCCACTGCGCGCCCAGCCGCGCCACCCGCGCGCACACCGCCGCCAGGAACGCCACCGCCTGCTCCGCCTCGTCGTCCCGCGCGGCCTCCGGCACGTAGGTCTGCACCGAATACCCCAGCAGCCGGTGCAGCGCGTCCGCGTCCCCCAAAGCCGCCTGCCGCTGAAACGAGCCGATGCGGATATGCCCGTGGTTCAGCCGCACCAGCACGGCGCTGCGGGTCGGCGACGGCTCGTCGTGGCGCACGAGGTCCTCCCCCGTCTCGATCAAGCTCAGCGACTTGGAGGTGTAGACGCCCTGCGCCTCCAGCATCTCGGTCGCCAGCACCTCGCGCACGCCGCCCTTCAGCGTCAACCGCCCGTCGCCGCCGCGCGACCACGGCGTGGTGCCGCTGCCCTTGGTGCCGAGGTCGAGCAGCCGTCCGTCCTGCAGGTCGTGCAACTGCGCATACAGGAAGCCGCGGCCATCGCCGAGGTCGGGGTTGTAGTGGCGGAACTGGTGGCCGTGGTAGCGCAGCGCCAGCGGGTGCGGGTGGCTGCCGGGCAACGGCTGGAAGCGCCCCATGAACGCCACCCACTCGGCATCGGTCAGCGAGTCCAACCCGACCCGGCGCGCCCAGCGGTCGTCGCGATGGCGCAGGATGGTGGCGGGGAAATTCGCCGGGGCCACGACGTCGAAGAAGGCGTCGCCCAAGGCGGCATGGGCCGTCGACGGCCGGAAGTCGGGGGACAGCGGCATCAGGCAGCCCGCGCCGGTTGGACCAAGTCGATCGTCATGCACCCTCGCTCCCGGCCACCCGGGCCGCTAACGTGTGTCGTAACACCAAGCGAAGGCGATGGAACGATGGCCACAGTTCAGTCCGGCGTGATGTTGGCCGGCACCGGGATCGACGGCATCGTCTGGGACGTGCTGGGGCAGACCTATGTGCCCAAGCTGCACAATGCCGACGTGTTCCTGTGGGACGCGATCCTGCCGCCCGGCACCTTCGTCCCGCCGCACACCCACCCGACGCAGGACGAGTTCCTGCACATCGTGGAGGGCCGGCTGGACTTCTGGATGGACGGCGAGGAGACCAACGGCGGCCCCGGTGACGTGGTGCGGCTGGTGCGCGGCGTGCCCCACGCGATCTACAATCGCTCCGGTGCGACGGTGCACACCCTGTTCGGCGTCGCCCCTTCCCGCCGCCTGTGGGAGCTGTTCGCCGCAATCGACCAGGTCGCCGACCCGGCGGAGGTGGTGCGGCTCGCAGCCCTGCACGAAGTCGAGTTCCTGCCGCCGCGTTGAGACTGCACCCATGCGTGAGCGGTATGGATGATACAGAATATACAGAGTTTCGGAATGGGTCGCGCTGGTCCAGATAGCGCGTGGGCGAGCTGCCCAGCGACAAAGGACGAGACGAATGCCCCTACCCCAATCAGCCAAGGCCAGCCGGCCAGCGGTCGGAAAGCTCTATTTTAGAAACATCGTAGCCCTGGCGCTGCAGTCTGGCGTGGTGCTCGGCGCCTGTTTCCTGCTGCATATGTGGGGCGCGAGTTAGGCAGTTTTAAAAACTCTTCTTCTCCCCCGCCCCTTGAGGGAGGGGGCCGGGGGGAGGGGTAGCCACACATCGAACCTCGTGTGTCGGTTAATTTACAGCGCCAGGGATCGTGCCCTTGGCCACCCCTCCCCTAGCCCCTCCCTCAAGGAAAGGGGGATTGTCCTAGCCATTGGCTACCCCCGGGCGAAGCCCGCCATTTGCGCGTAGCCACCGACGACGGCGCGGAGTTCGGCCTCGCTTGCCACCTCCTCCAGCCGGGTGAACCCCTCGGGCGCGCGGCTTTCCACTAGGTCGATCACCCGCTCCGGCCCGCCTGAGCGGTTCGCTTTGACGATGGCGGCCGTGGCGGGCGCGCGTTCGGCCTCGTACGCCCGCAACGCCGCCACCGGGTCCAAGGGCCCGGCCAGATGCCCCGCCACCGCCTGCGCATCCAGGATCGCCTGGCTCGCCCCGTTGGAGCCAACCGGGTACATCGGGTGCGCCGCATCCCCGAGCAGGGTCACCCGGCCCCACGACCAGCGGTCCACCGGGTCGCGGTCCACCACCGGATATTCGTAGAACTCGGGCGTGGCGTGGATGATCGCGTCCACGTCGATGCCCGGCAAGCGGAAGCCGGCGACGCGCGGCATGAGGTCGTCCAACCGGCCCGGGCGGCTCCAATCCTCCCGCCGGGGCGGCGCTGTGCCGCCGGGAGCGACCCGCGCCATGACGGCCCAATTCAGCAGGACGCGCCCGTCCGGCTCCGGCGCGATCGGATACAGCACCAGCTTGGCATCCATCCCGCCGGCGATGATCATCGATCGGCCGTCGAGGAAAGCCGGCCAGGGCACAGCGCCGCGCCACAGCATGATGCCGTTCCACTTGGGCGGCCCCTCGTCCGGATAGAAGCGGGCACGCACCACGGAATGGATCCCGTCCGCCGCCACCAGCACATCGGCCCGGTGTTGCACGGTGCTGCCATCGGGCAACTGAAAGCTCGCGCAGACCTCCCCGCCCTCGTCCGCGAAATCCGCCAGCCTGTGGCCGCAGTGGACGGGCAGGAGCCGCTCCACCGCTGCCAGCAGAACGCCCTGCAGCCGGCCGCGGTGGATGGAGAATTGCGGGAACGCGTGCCCCGCCCCGGTGCCGCGCAGCTCGCGCCACACCGTCTGGCCGTGGCGGTTGGCGTAGGTCAGCTCGCGCGTGCGGATCGCCACCGCATCCAGCGCCGGCAACAGCCCCAACCCGGCGAGCACGCCGATCGCATGCGGCAACGTGTTGATGCCCACGCCCAGTTCGCGGATCGTGGCGGAGCGCTCGAACACCGCGACCTCGATGCCGCGCGCGTGCAATGCCAGCGCGGTGGCCAGGCCGCCGATCCCGCCGCCTACGACCATGACCTTCATCGGCGCTCCTTCCCCGCTTGGCAGCGGCAATATTATAAACTTAAACTATCGCTCTCGTGAAATGATGGGGTCTGGCATGCGGCGGGTCATACTGGCGGTTACGGCGGCGCTGCTCGCCGGGCCGGTCGCGGCTGAGACGCTGAATGTGGCGGTGGTCGCCACGCTTTCCGGCTCGGCCGCGGTGCTGGGGCAGCAGGCGCGGGACGGGTTCAACCTCGCGGTTAAGCAGCTGGACGGGAAGTTGGGCGGCATGGATACCCATGTCAGCATCATCGACGACGAGCTGAAGCCGGACGTGGCGCTCGGCAAGGTCCGCACCGCGCTCGAGCGGGATCATCCGACGTTCTTCGTGGGGCCGATCTTCAGCAACGTGCTGGGCGCGATCGTGAAGCCAATCACCGACGCGCACGGGTTCCTGATCAGCGACAACGCCGGACCATCCTCGCTGGCGGGCAAGGCGTGCAACCCGTATTTCCTGACGACGTCGTATCAGAACGACCAGGTCCACGCCGTTCTCGGGAAGTATGCGCAGGACCAGGGCTACAAGCGCGTGATCACCCTGGTGCCGAATTATCAGGCCGGGCGGGACGCGGTCGCCGGGTTCAAGCGCGACTACAAGGGCGAGGTGGTGGACGAGCTGTACGTGCCACTCGGGCAGCTCGATTTCTCCGCCGAACTGGCGCGCATCGCCGCCGCCAAGCCGGATGCAGTGTTCGCCTTCATGCCCGGCGGCATGGGGGTCAGCCTGGTGAAGCAGTATCGCCAGGCCGGCATCACCGTCCCCGTGCTGTCCGCCTTCACCGTGGACGAGAGCACCCTTCCGGCGCAGGGCGACGCGGCGCTGGGCATGCTGGCCGGGTCGAACTGGGCGCCCAATCTGGACAACCCGCAGAACAAGGCGTTCGAGGCGGCGTTCGAGGCCGAATACCACTACGTTCCCGCCACCTACGCCTTCCAGGCGTTCGACGCGGCGATGCTGATCGACAGCGCGG
>CAXTCJ010000240.1:0-4831 GCA_964242215.1 uncultured Acetobacteraceae bacterium
AGACTGAGGCGGACCGGCTCTACGCCGAGCTTGCGGAGCGTATGGACAGCCCCGACCTCGAGGACGAGATCCTGGGCCGGCCGGTGGCCGAGATCATCCTCGATATCGCCCGCGATTTCGGCCTGGAGGCGTCGCCCGGCACCCATCCCTGGAAGCGCCGCACCCCCGCCGATATCGCCGAACTCTGCGGCCGCGCCGCGATGCCGCCGGCCGACGCGCCGCACACCAGCTTGCCAGCCTGTCGCGATATCAGCGGGGCGGGGGAGCGATGGCGGCCCGCCTCGCCCGTCCTGACGGGATAGCGGCCATTTCATCCTCCCCTGCGCTGCGGGGGAGGGGGACCGTGCGAAGCATGGTGGCGGGGGCGTGGCACTGACCGCGCCCGAGTGCCCCCTCCGTCGGCTGCGCCGCCACCTCCCCCGTGAAGCACGGGGGAGGAGCTTAGCCGCCGGGCAGGTTGGGTAAGTCCATGTGCTGCAAGGCTTCGCGCAGCGCCGCACTCGACGACTGGATCACGCCCGTCAGCGGCGAGTCGAGCTCCAGGATCAGCCACACCGCCACCGACAACGACAGCGCCGCCAGGGCGATCACCGCGTACACCACCCGGTTGCCCGGCGCGCTCAGGCCGAATACGGCGAACACCAGCACCAGCCAGCCCGTCATCACCGACAGGAACGGCCAGGACAGCGTCGGTTCGCCCGCGCCCACCAGGGTCCAGCGGTCCTGCAGCAGCGTTTGGAGCCCACTCGCCAGCATCGGTTTCACCGCCTGCTGCACCGGCGTCGTCGGGGCCAGCTGCGCCACCCCGCGATCCACGCTCAGCAGCATGGCGCCGAGCACGGTGCTCTCGGCGCTGCCGGGGACGAGCGGGTCGAGTTGGGTGGGGTAGCGACCCGGTGGCGCGGGCTCGCCGGGCCAGGTGCTGGCGACGGCGGAGGCGGTGTAGGCGCGCAGGGTGGCGCGGATCGGGTCGGCGGGCGGGCCGTATTCGCGTAGCCGCTGGTCCGCCATGATCAGGTCGATGCCGAATGTCTGCAAATCGGCGCCGTGGCGGTCGAAATGCGCCTTGGCGGAGGTGGTCAGCAGCCCCAGCACCAGGGCGGCGAAGGTGACGAGCATGCTCAGCACCAGCCGCACCGCCTCGATCGTGTCGCGGCCGCGGTGCTGCTCGGCGAGCAGGTGCTGCACCCGCCAGCCGGCGAAACTGGCCAGCAGCAGGATAACGGGCAGGAAAATAGGCGCCAGCTCGGTCATGGCGCGATGATGCGGCGCCGCGACGCGCTGACGAAACTATTTGTTGGCCGGCTGCGGGCTGGTCTAGCTGGCCAGCGCCGCCTCCGCCGCGTCGCCCAGGATCGCGCAGCAGATCGCCAGGTCGGCTTCGGCAGTGTCTTCCGCCCAGTGATGGCTGATGCCGCCGATGCTGGGCGTGAACAGCATGGCGGAGGGCATGACTTCGGCCATCACCTGCGCGTCGTGCCCGGCGCCGCTGGGCAGCTTCTGCCAGCCGCCCGGGGCGTGGCGTTCGGCGGCGGTCGACAGGGCGTCCATCAACGCCGGGTCGCAGATCGCGGGGAGGCTGCGGCGGATGATGTCCAGCGTCGTGGTGCAGCGTTCGCGGCGGTTGCTCTCCTGGATCAGGCCGCGCAGGCAGGCCTCCAGCCGCTCCAGCCGCGCCCATTCCACGTCGCGGAACTGGAACAGGATCTCGGCGCGGCCCGGGATGATGGAGGGGGCGCCGGGTTCGAGCTTGATCTGGCCCGTGGTCCAGGTGGTGCGCTCGCCGACCACGCTGGGGAATGCCTGGTCGATCGCGGCCAGCAGGCGCACGGCGGTGAGCCCGGCGTCGCGCCGTTCGCTCATGGTGGTGCCGCCGGCGTGGTCCTGCATGCCCTCAATGGTGATGCGGAACTGCCAGATAGCGACGATCCCGGTCACCACGGCGGCATGCTGGCCGGCGTGCTCGAGGAACGTGCCCTGCTCGATGTGCAGCTCCATGTAGCCGCGGTAGCGACCCGGCTCGAACTGCATGCGGGGCAGGCCGGCCAACCCGGCGGCAGACAGCGCCTCGGTGAGCAGGGAGCCGTCGTTGCGGCTGCGGGCGGACTTCATTTCCGCGTCGGACAGGTTGCCGATGAACGAGCGGCTGCCGAGGAAGCCGCCTTCGAAATGCCCCTCCTCGTCGGCGAACGCGATCACGTCCACCGGCACCCCGGCGCGGGCCACGGCGAGCCCCGCGACCACGCCCAACGCGCCGTCCAACCAGCCGGCGTAGTTCTGCGTCTCGATGTGGCTGCCGAGCAGCAAGTGGGGGCCGGGGCCGGGATGGCGGCCGAGCACGTTGCCGATGCCGTCCATGCTGGGCTGCAGCCCGATTTCCTCCATCCGCGCCATCAGCCAGCGGCGCGACTCCATGTCGTGCGGCGAGAAGGTCGGGCGGTGCACGCCGGTCTTGTAGGTGCCGATCTGGCGGAGGTTGTGCAGGTCCTGCAGGAAGCGGGCGGTGTCGATGGTGGCCATGGCTCAGCTCCGATCGGGCGTCAGGCCCGCTTGCGTGTCTTCTTCCCCACGACAGGCAAGAGTGGGGCCAAGAAGCGGCCGGTATGGCTTTCCGGCGTCGCCGCGACCTGCTCGGGCGTGCCTTCGGCCACGATTCGGCCGCCCCCTTCGCCGCCTTCGGGGCCGAGGTCGAGCACCCAGTCGGCCGTCTTGATGACCTCGAGGTTGTGCTCGATCACCACCACACTGTTGCCCTGGTCCACCAGCGCGTGCAGCACTTCGAGCAGTTTGCGCACGTCCTCGAAGTGCAAGCCGGTGGTGGGTTCGTCCAAGATGTATAGCGTGCGGCCGGTGGCACGCCGGGCCAGCTCCTTGCTGAGCTTGATCCGCTGCGCCTCGCCCCCCGAGAGCGTGGTCGCCTGCTGGCCCAGCTTCACGTAGCCCAGGCCGACGCGTTGCAGGATGCTCAGCCGGTCGCGGATCTTGGGCTGGGCGCTGAAATAGGCCGTCGCCTCGTCGATGGTCATGTCGAGCACTTCGGCGATCGATTTGCCGCGGAACTTGATGTCCAGCGTCTCGCGGTTGTAGCGCGCGCCTTTGCAGGTGTCGCAGGTCACGAAGACGTCGGGCAGGAAGTGCATCTCGATCTTGAGCACGCCGTCGCCCTGGCAGGCCTCGCAGCGGCCGCCCTTCACGTTGAAGCTGAATCGGCCGGATTTGTAGCCGCGCGCCCGCGATTCCGGCAGTTCGGCGAACCAGTCGCGGATCGGGGCGAACAGGTCGGTGTAGGTGGCAGGGTTGGAGCGCGGGGTGCGCCCGATCGGCGACTGGTCGATGTCGATGATCTTGTCCAGCTGGTCCAGCCCATCGATGCGGTCGTAGGGGGCGGGGACCTGGCCGCTGCCCATAAGGCGGCGGCTCGCGGCCTTCCACAGCGTGTCGATCACCAGTGTGGACTTGCCGCCGCCCGACACGCCGCTCACGCAGGTGAAGGTGCCGAGCGGGAACGACGCCGTCACGTCCTGCAGGTTGTTGCCGCGCGCGCCCACCACGCGGATCGTCCGCTCCGCACTGATGGGGCGGCGGCGGGTGGGCACCTCGATGCGCTTGCGGCCCGACAGGTAGTCGCCGGTGAGCGAGGCCGGGTTGGCGGCGACCTCCTCCGGCGTGCCTTCGGCGATGATGTAGCCACCTAGGGTGCCGGCGGCCGGGCCCATGTCGATCAGGTAGTCGGCGGCGCGGATCGCGTCCTCGTCGTGCTCCACCACCAGCACGGTGTTGCCGAGCGCCTTGAGCCGCCGCAGCGTTCCCAGCAGCCGCTCGTTGTCGCGCTGGTGTAGGCCGATGGAGGGCTCGTCCAGCACGTACAGCACACCGGTCAGCCCTGACCCGATCTGGCTGGCCAGGCGGATGCGTTGGCTCTCGCCGCCGGACAGCGTGGTCGAGCCGCGGGACAGCGTCAGGTATTCGAGCCCGACATCGTCCAGGAAACGCAGCCGCTCGATGATCTCCTTCAGGATGCGGCTCGCGATCGCGGCGCGCTGCGGGGTCAGCGTCGCCTCCACCCCCGCGAACCAGGTGAGCGCCCGGCGGATCGACAGGTCGGACGCCGCGGCGATGTGCTCGCCGCCGACGCGCACGGCCAGCGCTTCCGGCTTCAGCCGCGCGCCATTGCAGACGGCGCACGGCTTTTCGGCCTGGTAGCGGCTCATTTCCTCGCGCACCCAAGCGCTGTCGGTCTCCTGCCAGCGGCGTTGCAGA
The DNA here is from genome assembly GCA_964242215.1 of uncultured Acetobacteraceae bacterium. Taxonomy (GTDB): domain Bacteria; phylum Pseudomonadota; class Alphaproteobacteria; order Acetobacterales; family Acetobacteraceae; genus LMUY01. The sequence continues at coordinate 4,261 of CAXTCJ010000240.1, forward strand.
TTGTGCAGCACGCCCTCGAACGGCTTGTTCACGCTGTAGGCGCGCACGCCGTCCTTGTAGGTGAACTCGATCGGCTGCTTGCCGCCGTGCAGGATCAGGTCGCGCACGTCTTCCGGCAGCTCGTCCCATGGCTTGCGGGTGGTGACCTTGAAGTGGCGGCAGATGGAGGCGAGCGTCTGGTCGTAATACTCGCTCTTGGCGCCGGCCCAGGGGGCGACGGCGCCCTCCGCGATCGACGCGCGCTCGTCCGGGATCACCAGCGCCGGGTCGAAGAACGTCTCCACCCCAAGGCCGTCGCAGGCCGGGCAGGCGCCGTGCGGCGAGTTGAAGGAGAACAGCCGCGGCTCGATCTCCTCGATGGTGAAGCCGCTGACCGGGCAGGCGAAGCGCGAGGAGAACACCGTCCGCGTGGCTGTCTCATCCGCGGTCTCGGCGTAAACGATGCCGTCGGACATCCCCAACGCGGTCTCGAAGCTGTCGGCCAAGCGGCTCTCGATGCCGGGCCGGACCACGATACGGTCGATCACCGCCTCGATGTCGTGCTTGGTCTTGCGGTTCAGCGCCGGCACGT
>CAXTCJ010000241.1:0-4825 GCA_964242215.1 uncultured Acetobacteraceae bacterium
TGCTGCTCGCGTTCTTCCGCAACGACATGGGCTTCGGCGGCAATAACGGCCTCACCGACTTCAAGGAACTGCTCGGCTTCCCGCTCAGCGCCGACGCCACCCGCGCCGGCTTGCTCGTCGTCACCGCCCTGGCACTGTGCCTGCTGTATTGGCTCGCCCGCGCCGTCACCCGGTCCCGCATGGGCAAGGTGCTGGTCGCCGTGCGCGACGCCGAGAGCCGCACCCGCTTCCTCGGCTACCGGCCCGAGCGCTACAAACTGGTGATCTGGACGCTCTCCGCCGTCATGGCCGCGATCGGCGGCGCGCTGTATGTCCCCCAGGTCGGCATCATCAACCCCGGCGAGTTCGCCCCCGCCAACTCGATCGAGGCCGTTATTTGGGTCGCCGTCGGCGGCCGCGGCACCCTGACCGGCGCGATCCTCGGCGCCGTGCTGGTCAACGCCGGCAAAACCTATCTCACCGGGGCCCTGCCCGAACTATGGCTGTTCGCCCTCGGTGCGCTGTTCATCCTGGTGACGCTATTCCTGCCCCGCGGCATCTTGGGCCTGATCCCGATCCGCCAGCGCGGCGATCCACCTCTGCCGAAGGCGCCGCCCACCCCCGCCGAATCCGCCGCCAAGGAAGCCGTCTCGTGACCGGTCAAAGCCAAGGCACGCTGCTTTACCTCGACAACGTCTCCGTCAGCTTCGACGGTTTCCGCGCGCTCAATGCCCTGTCCTTGGTGTTGGCCCCGGGCGAGATGCGGGCCGTGATCGGCCCAAACGGCGCCGGCAAGACCACGATGATGGACGTCATCACCGGAAAGACCCGCCCCGATACCGGCGACGTGCTGTTCGGCGGCGCCACCGACCTGACCCGGCTCGACGAGCCCGCGATCGCCGCGATGGGCATCGGCCGCAAGTTCCAAAAGCCGACCGTGTTCGAACCCCACACGGTCTGGGACAACCTGCTGCTGGCGCTGGCCGGCAACCGCAGCCCCCGCTTCACCCTGTTCGCCCGCCAAACCGCCGAGGAACGCGACCGCATCGACGAGATCCTGCAGACCACCCGCCTCACCGACCAGCGCCACCGCCGCGCCGGCGATCTCAGCCACGGCCAGAAACAGTGGCTGGAGATCGGCATGCTGCTCGCCCAAGAACCGCAATTGCTGCTGGTGGACGAACCCGTCGCCGGCATGACCGATTCCGAAACCGAGCAGACCGCCACGCTGCTGCGCGAGATCAACCGCACCCGTAGCGTGGTGGTGGTGGAGCACGACATGGCGTTTGTCCGCGCGCTCGGCGTGAAGGTGACGGTGCTGCACGAAGGCAGCGTGCTGAGCGAAGGCTCGATCGACCACGTCAGCGAGGACCCGAAAGTGGTGGAGGTGTACCTTGGCCGATAGCGTCCTTCTCCCTCTCCCCTTGAGGGAGAGGGTTGGGAACGCGCACGCGTTTGGGTGTGTGGCTTACCCCTCCCCCAACCCCCTCCCTCAAGGGGAGGGGGCTTAGGAAGTGCTGAGCGTCGAATCCGTCGACCTGCATTACGGCGCTGCCATCGCGCTGCGCAAAGTGTCGCTGCAAGCCACCGCCGGCGCTGTCACCTGCGTGCTCGGGCGCAACGGCGTTGGTAAAACCAGCCTGTTGCGCGCCATCACGGGCGCCCATCCGGTCAGTGCCGGGAAAGTGATGTGGGAGGGCCGCGACATCACCCGCTTGCCGACCTTCGAGCGTGCCCGCCGCGGCATCGCCTGGGTGCCGCAGGGCCGCGACGTGTTTCCCCTGCTCACCGTCCGCGAGAACCTGGAAACCGGCTTCGCCGTCCTCCCCCGCCGCGCCCGAAAAATCTCCGACGAGATGTTCGAGCTGTTCCCGATCCTGAAAACCATGCTCCGCCGCCGCGGCGGCGACCTGTCGGGTGGCCAGCAGCAGCAGCTCGCCATCGCCCGCGCCCTGATCATGAAGCCTCGCCTGCTGGTGCTGGACGAACCCACGGAGGGCATCCAGCCCAGCATCATCAAGGATATCGGCCGCGTGATCACGTTGCTGCGCCAGCGCGGCGAGATGGCCATCGTGCTGGTCGAGCAATACTACGACTTCGCCCGCGAGCTGGCCCAGAGCATGGCCATCATGGACCGCGGCGACATCGTGCTCAGCGGCGCCGCCGGCACCTTGGACGAAGCGGACGTGCGCCGAAGGCTGTCCGTTTAGTCTTGCGCGTGGCAAAGTCGCCACATGACCATCGGCATCCTGCAAACCGGCTCCCCACCCCAAGCCCTGCAACCGAAGTGGGGCAGCTACGCCGACATGGTCCGGAAGATGCTGGGCGAAGCGCGCGATTACCGCGTCTACGACGTACGCCACGGCGAACTGCCCCACGACCCGGCGGAGTGCGAGCTGTACGTGATCACCGGCTCCTCCGCCGCCGTGTATGACGACCTGCCCTGGATCCCCCCCTTGCTCGACTTCATCCGGGCGGCGCGCGGACATGCCAAGATGCTCGGCATCTGCTTCGGCCACCAGGCGATGGCGGTGGCGTTCGGCGGCGAGGTGATCAAGTCGCCGAAGGGCTGGGGCCTCGGCCTGCACCGCTACGAGATCGTCGAGCCGCCGCCCTCGATGGTCGAGCCGCGTGGCCTCGCCATTCCCGCCTTCCACCAGGACCAGGTCGTCACCCTACCACCCGGCGCCCACGTGCTGGCCGCGAGCGACTTCACCCCGTTCGCCTCGATCGGCTACGACGAGAACACTCTGTCTGTGCAGGGCCATCCGGAGTTCACGATCCACTTCTCCGCCGCCCTGATCGAGGCCAAGCGAGACGTCTACGGGCCCATCGCGGACACGGCGCTGCTCTCGCTGCTGCAGCCGCATGACTGCGATCGCGCTGCCGAATGGCTGCAGCATTTCGTGGACGGCGACGGGCTGGAGAGCCCGCCTGCTCGCTGAGGGCCTGCGACAGCGCGCCACCGGCACCCTGAAAATCGCCGTCAAACGGCGTGACGCCGCGACGGTGCTGGACCGCTTCCGTCAGGAGGGCTGCCTGAAGGCGCGCCTGCCCCGGCCGGAGTTGGGCGCCTGGACAACGGCGGTCACGCTCAACAGCTCCGGCGGCGTGGCGCAGGGCGACCGATTGACCACCGCGATCACCGCCGGCCCCGGCACCCGGTTGACCGTCGCCAGCCAGGCCGCCGAACGGTTCTACCGCTCCCCTGGCGGCGACCCGGCGCGCGTCCGCACCACCCTCACCGTCGCCCCCGGCGCCGCCCTGGAATGGCTGCCGCAGGAAGCGATCTTGTTCGACCAATGCGCGCTGGACCGCCGGTTGGACATCGACCTCGCCGAGGATGCCGGATTGCTTGCGGTGGAGACGCTCGTGTTCGGCCGGGCGCTGATGGGGGAGACGGTGCGCAACGCGACCCTGCGCGACACCATTAGCCTGCGCCGGGCCGGCACGCTGCTGCTGCACGACGCGGTTCGCCTGCAGGGGCCGGTGCAGGATTTGCTCGACCGCCCGGCCCTCGCCGCCGGCGGTCGCGCGGTGGCGACGATGATCCACGCCGGGCCAGGGGCCGCCGAGGCACTGGACACGCTACGGTCCGCCTTGGCACCGTTCGAGGCGGGTGCGTCGGTGACCCGCGGCGTGCTCGTGGCCCGCGTGGTTGCGCGCGATGGGGCCTGTGCAAGGGCTGCGATCGTGGCAGGATTGGCCGCATTACGGCAGGGCCGTCCGCTGCCCCGTGTTTGGAGTTGCTGAATGAACCTGACCCCGCGCGAGAAGGACAAGCTGCTGGTCGCCATGGCCGCCATCGTCGCCCGCAAACGGCTGGAGCGCGGCGTGAAGCTGAACCATCCGGAGGCGGTGGCCCTGATCAGCGATTTCGTCGTGGAGGGTGCGCGGGACGGCCGCTCCGTCGCCGACCTGATGGAAGACGGCGCCCACGTGCTGACCCGCGCCCAGGTGATGGAGGGCATCGCCGAAATGATCCACGACGTGCAGGTGGAAGCGACGTTCCCGGACGGCACCAAACTGGTGACCGTTCACGAGCCGATCCGATGAACCGGCCGTCGGGTAAAAAAATCCCCCTCCCCTTGAGGGAGGGGTTAGGGGAGGGGTGGCCGCCGCACAATCCCGCGGCATTGTGCAGAGATGGCCAGGGGCTTGGGCGGCACGACCCTTCCCCCCGGCCCCCTCCCTCAAGGGGAGGAGGAGAAGGATGATCCCCGGCGAGATCATTACCCTGGACGGCGACATCGAACTCAACGTCGGCCAGCCGCGCACCACGCTGCAGGTCGCCAACACCGGCGACCGTCCGATCCAGGTCGGCAGCCACTACCATTTCGCCGAGACCAACCCGGCCCTGCAGTTCGACCGCACCGCCGCCCGCGGCCAGCGGCTGGACATCGCCGCCGGAACCGCTGTGCGCTTCGAACCCGGACAGGCCCGCGAAGTGACCCTGGTGCCGTTCCGTGGCACCCGCGAAGTCTACGGTTTCCGCGGCGACATCATGGGCAAGCTCTGATGACCAGCATCACCCGCCGCGCCTATGCCGACATGTACGGCCCCACCACCGGCGACCGCGTGCGCCTGGCCGACACCGAGTTGTTAATCGAAGTCGAGCGCGACCTCACCCTGTATGGCGAGGAGGTGAAATTCGGCGGCGGCAAGGTGATCCGCGACGGCATGGGCCAGTCCCAGCGCAGCCAGGCCGAGGGTGCCGTCGACACCGTCATCACCAACGCGCTGATCGTCGACCACTGGGGCATCGTGAAGGCCGACGTCGCCATCACAAATGGCCGCATCGCCGCCATCGGCAAGGCCGGCAACCCGGACGTGCAGCCCGGCGTCA
>CAXTCJ010000242.1:0-4813 GCA_964242215.1 uncultured Acetobacteraceae bacterium
AGCAGGGCCGCGTGACGTTCGAGGACGTCGCCGGCATCGACGAGGCCAAGGCCGAACTTCAGGAGATCGTTGAGTTCCTGAAGGACCCGCAGAAGTTCCAGCGCCTGGGCGGCAAGATCCCCAAGGGCGTGCTGCTGGTCGGTCCCCCGGGCACCGGTAAGACGCTGCTCGCCCGCGCCATCGCCGGCGAGGCGAACGTGCCGTTCTTCACCATCTCGGGCTCCGACTTCGTGGAGATGTTCGTCGGTGTCGGCGCGAGCCGCGTGCGTGACATGTTCGAGCAGGGCAAGAAGAACGCCCCCTGCATCATCTTCATCGACGAGATCGACGCCGTCGGCCGCCATCGTGGCGCCGGCCTGGGCGGCGGCAACGACGAGCGCGAGCAGACGCTCAACCAGATGCTGGTGGAGATGGACGGCTTCGAGAGCAACGAGGGCGTGATCCTGATCGCCGCCACCAACCGTCCGGACGTGCTGGACCCGGCGCTGCTGCGCCCCGGCCGGTTCGACCGCCAGGTCGTGGTGCCGAACCCGGATGTCGGCGGCCGCGAGAAGATCCTGCGCGTGCACATGCGTAAGGTGCCTTTGGCCAACGACGTCGACCCGAAGACCATCGCCCGCGGCACGCCCGGTTTCTCCGGTGCGGACCTGGCCAACCTGGTAAATGAGGCGGCGCTACTCGCAGCGCGGCTGGGCAAGCGAACCGTGGCAATGTTCGAGTTCGAGCATGCCAAGGACAAGGTCATGATGGGCAGCGAGCGCCGGTCGCTCGTGATGTCTGACGCCGAGAAGCGGATGACGGCCTACCACGAGTCTGGCCATGCCTTGTGCGCCATGCACGAGCCGGACTGCGACCCGGTCCACAAGGCCACCATCATCCCGCGCGGCCGTGCTTTGGGCCTGGTGATGAGCCTGCCCGAGGGCGATCGGCTGAGTGAGAACAAGGCCCGCCTGGTCTCGCGGCTGGTGATGGCCATGGGTGGCCGCGTTGCTGAGGAGATCATCTTCGGGCCGGACCGCGTGTCCACCGGTGCCGGCGGCGACATCAAGCAGGCGACCAACATCGCCCGCAACATGGTCACCGAGTGGGGCATGAGCGAGAAGCTCGGCATGATCGCGTACGGCGACAACAGCCAAGAGGTGTTCCTGGGTCACAGCGTGACGCAGAACAAGAACGTCTCGGAAGTGACCGCCCGCGAGATCGATGCCGAGATCAAGGGCATCATCGACCGCGCATACGTCCGCGCTCACAACATCCTGACGGAGAACATCGAGGAGTTGCACCGGTTGGCACGTGGCCTGCTGGAGCACGAGACGCTGTCCGGGGACGAGATCCGAACTGTTCTACGTGGTGAGCCGGTGATCAAGCGGGTGGTGGACGAACCGGCACCGGAAACGCGTCGCGCCTCTGTTCCGACGACCCGCCCAGTGGCACCGCCCCCGGGCGGACTCGGTGCCGCTCCGCAGCCAGGCTAACAGAACACGTAAGTCCCCCTTCCGTTGAGGGAGGGGTCAGGGGACACGCGGCACAATTTCGCTGCGTGGCTTACCCCTCACCCCGGCCCTCTCCCTCAAGGGGAGAGGGAGTAGAGGCTACTTCGCGGGCTCGGTGGCTACGGCGGGTGTGGCTGCCGGCGGCGCCGATGTCTCCGGACCGGGATGCGGCCGGTTCATCATCGCGCCTGTCATCGGGATGAAGAACACCCCGACGTCGCGCCTGGAATGGACTTTGCCTTCCGCATCCTTGGTATAGACGTAAAGCACCTGCCCGCGCTTGAAGGGCTGGCCGATCGGGATAATCATCCGGCCACCCGGCTTCAGCTGCTTGAACAGGTCCGGCGGCGTGTACTGCGCGGCGCAAGTCGCCATGATGATGTCGAAGCCGTCTTTCACCTCGGGCCAACCGAAGTAGCCATCGCCGACCCGGCTCTCGACATTGGTGTAGCCCAGCGGCTCCCACAGCTTCGCAACGGCGTGGCCCAGCGGCTCGATGATCTCGATGCTGTAGGCCTTCTTCACGATGCGGGACAGCAACGAGGACTGGAAGCCGCTGCCCGTGCCGATCTCCAGCGTCGTGTCACCGGGCTGCGGCTTGCAGATCTGGGTCATGTAGGCCTGGCCCAGATAGTCCGACAGGGCCGAACCGTAACCGAGCGCCCAAGGCTTCGGGTCGGTCTCGTAGGCCTCGCCGGACAGCGCCCGATGATCGGCATAGTTGTAGTGGTAGTACTCGCGCGGCACGACTTCGAACGCACGCATCACGGCCGGGTCGGCGGTGCCGAGACGGTCCTTCAGGTAGCTCGAAATACGCGCCAGGGCCGCGGGCTTGCGTGCTTGGATCGCGGCGAACTGGTCGTCGGTCATGTCGATCGGGCGGCCCGATTTGCGCATCGCCTCCTCGAACGCGGCGCGGTTCCAGAGCGGGGCTGCGAAGGCGGTGGGCACCAATGCGGCGCCGGCGGCAGCACCGAGCAAGGTGCGGCGTGTCAGGTGGTGGAAGGCTGCCACTGCACTCTCTTTCGGAAGGACGGATATGTTGCGATGCAAACGCCATACAGCAATGCGGCCCCGAGTAGAACCCAATGCAGCCCGCCCTGTGTTGCCAAAAGGTTCGCCAGTGGCGTCGCCACCACACTGAAGGCGCCGTTCACGGCCCAAGCGAACGGCAGCATCGGCCCGGTGGCGGCGCGGGCCAGCCCGAGCGGGAACGGCATGCCGAGCGCCACCGAAACCGGCGCCACCGCCAGCACCACCAGCGCCGCGCGGACGAGCCATGGCCAATCGAGCGTGGCCAGCATCGCCGGCAGCAATCCGGCATAGGCCGCAAGGCACCACAGTACCGCGACGCCGCACGCCAGCGCCATGCCGCCCGGCCCGGCCCGCTCGGCCAGCAGGCTACCCAGCCCCGAGAACACCAGCATTGCCGTCAAGACGATGGCGAACGCGGCGGTGCGGTCGTTGAGGAACAGGCTGGCGCGCTCGATCATCGCGATCTCGATGAACAGGAAGCCCAGGCCCAGGCAGGCGAAATACACCACCGGGCGTACGATCGCGCCGCCCGCGGCGCGCAGCTTGCGCCCTGCAAGCAGTGGCACCAGTAGCACGAGCACGGCGATCACCGCGGCCTGCGCCAGCACCGCCAAGTTCACCAGCTGGCCGATTTCCGGCTGCGGCAGGATCTCCAGCCGTCGCAGCACGGTGCCGAGGTGGGAAAGCAGCAGCACGTCGTAATAGGCCGGCCGGTCCAGCGTTGCCGGGTTGAGTGCAAAAGCGGCGGCGGAGGGCGTGGCCTCCCCGCGCAGCACGGACCCTGCCTCGTCGGCGATGGAATCGTCCGACCCGTCGCCCGAGGTGACGGCCCCGTCGTCGAAGGACACGGCCGGCAAGTCGTTGTAGATGCCAGCGCGGGAGGCGGCGACGTCCATGCCCGGATAGTACGACACGTCGAATGACCGGGCATCGCACCATGCCCGCACCGCGGCGATCCGCTGCGCGTTCCACGGCTCGATCGAGAGCAGGATGCGCACGTTCCAGGCCGACCGGTAGACCACGACATGGCGCGCCGGGTCGGCAACGCCGGCGGTGAGCAGGGCTTGGCGGGCAGTCGACAGAACTCGCAGGGCGTAGACCGGGAAGTCACGGATAGAGACGGGAATGGACACCAGCCCGCCCTCGTCCACGGCGGCGAGGTCGGCGGCGAGCGCCTCGGCGGTGAAAGCGGTGCTGTTGGCCTCGGCCGCGTCCAGGAAGTCTCCCGACAGATCCACCAGGTCGAAGCCGGAGCCGGCGCGTGCCGCGGCGAGCGGGCCGTCCGGCGACAGCGTCACCCGCGGGTCGGGCGCCAATGGCAGCGAGCCGCCCAGACCGTTACGGAGGGCGCCAAGCACCACCGGGTCGGGCTCCAGCGCCACCACCTGCCGGGCGCCGAGGGCCAGCGCCTCCGCGATACGGAATCCGCCCGATGACCCGGCGAGCAGCACTCGCGCTTTCGGCCGCAGCGAGTAGGGCAACGCCGCCAGGGTGGCGGGGGCGTATTTCACGTCCAGCAACCCGGGCTTCGGCAGGGCGGCGATGCGGTTGCCGTCGCGGTACAGGCCGAAGGTTTGTGGCGGGCCGGGCAGATTGAGCAGGCCCATGTCGTTGGTGACGTCGGTGTCCACGCGCTCGGTGAAGTCGTCGAGCAAGGTGTAGAGCCCGCGGGGGGATTTCACCTGCGCCAGCACGCGGCTGTCCGGGACGTGGAGCGGGGCGTAGATCGCCTTGAAATCGTTGAACGCGGCCTGGCTGCCCGTGAGCAATCCGGCCTCGCACACCACCAACGCCAGCAGGCCCGCCAAGCCGGCACGCCGGGCCGGGCCGAACGCGCTCGCGGCCGCGAGCGGCACAAGCAGTACGGGCACCAGCAGGAACGGGTGCACCACGAACATCAGCGCTAGCACCAGCGCCGACCCGGCCCCGGCGCCCAGCATGTCGGCGCCGTAGACCTGGCCGATCCGGTCGTCGTTGAGGACGAAGCACAGGCTGATATAGATGCCCGTCAGATAGAAGAACGGCAGCAGCACCGCGTAGTATAGCGCGATGTTGCCGATTTGCGGCAGGTAGGTGGTCGAGTTCTGCAACTGCAGCGGATTGAACGGGTTGGCCGTGACCCCCCAGAACCCGAACGCCGCCGTCACCAGCAGCGCCACCGGAAGCCACGACAGCAGCGGCTTGGCATGCCGGATCGCCTGGTCGCGGGCCAGCGCCATGGTCACGCCGCTGAACGCGAACCCCACCATGACGATGGAGATCACCCAGTAGCCATACTCCGACCA
>CAXTCJ010000243.1:0-4754 GCA_964242215.1 uncultured Acetobacteraceae bacterium
CCGATGGTGCTGCCGGACCGGTTCATCGACCACAATACACCCGCCGGGCAGCTGGCGGACGCCGGGCTGACCGCAAAGGATATCGTGCGGACAGTCGTGGAGGCGGGCGGGCGGGCCTAGTGTGTCCACCCCTCCCCCAACCCCCTCCCTCAAGGGGAGGGGGCTTTCTACTCCCTCTCCCGTTGAGGGAGAGGGTCGGGGAGAGGGGACGAGCCGCACGAAGCAACGCGCCGACCAACTTCTCGTCGACCGCGGCCTAGTCGAGTCCCGCACCCGGGCCCAAGCCTTGATCCTGGCTGGCAAGGTTTACAGCGGCGACCGCCGCGTCGAGAAAGCCGGCCAGCCGATGCCGGCCAGCGCCCCGTTGGAGGTCAAAGGCCAGGACCACCCCTGGGTCTCCCGCGGCGGCCTCAAGCTCGCGCATGCCCTGGACCATTTTTCACTGTCTCCGGCCGACCGGATCTGCCTGGACGTGGGCGCCTCTACGGGCGGGTTCACCGACGTGTTGCTCACGCATGGCGCGACCCGGGTCCATGCGGTCGATGTCGGGCATGGCCAACTCGCCTGGAAGCTGCGCAGCGATCCACGGGTTGTGGTGCATGAGCGCACGAATGCCCGCCACCTCACCTTGGCAGAGCCGGTTCGCGTCGTGGTTTGCGATGCCAGCTTCATCGGCCTGCGAACGGTGCTGCCTGCGCCACTCGCGTGCTGTGCCCCTGGTGGCTGGGCGGTCGCGCTGATCAAGCCGCAGTTCGAAGCCGGGCCAAGCCAGGTCGGCAAGAACGGTGTCGTCCGCGACCCGGCTGTACATGATGCCGTGTGCACCATGATCCGTGAATGGTGGGCCGGGTTGCCCGGCTGGTCCGTGCTAGGCATCGATCCGAGCCCCATCACCGGGCCAGAGGGCAACCGGGAATTCCTGATCGCGGCACAGCGGAGCGAATGACGACGCACTGTCGCTGTTTTGTCGCTTGACCCGGCGGCGCATCCCAACAAGGGTTAACTCGTTACGTGCGTGGCCCGTTCGACGATCGTGAATTGCTTAGTGCGACGTTTCTCACCCTAAGCCGATGTGAGCGCAGATGGTTAATCCCATCCGACTACAGAATTAATTGCACACGACGGAAATCACTCCGGCCTCCTGCGCAGAGTTTCCGGATGAGGCGTTTTCAGCTTTGTGGGGGCTGGTTCACTACGCATTCCTGGTCCCGAGCGCTCGTCATGCGTGGCTCCGCGCAGTGACCGTCGCCAGCTTTAATAAGGCCGGAACGTTGTCCCCCAAGGGTGGCAACAAGAGCTTCTTCTACATTGCCGTGCTGTGCCGCCGCGTTCCCGTGGGCGCTCGACGACCCATCGTTCGAGGCGCTGAAGGCCAAGGCACTTGCGGGTGAAGGCCTCTCCGGCGCGAAGGAGATGACTTGGGAGCAGGCGAACCAGGCTTACAAGGATCTGACCAACAAATACGGGCTGGCTACGCCTTTGGCGGCGGCTGGCGGCTTCTATCTGAAGAAAGTGGTGCAGTCCTATGCGCCGGAATTGCTTGAGTTGGTTGGCCCGGAGGTTCTGATTCCAGCCACGGCGGCCGCGTTCGCAGCGCTGGCGGTCAGCAACTGGACCATCCGCATGGAGAAGGCAGAAACCAAGCGAACGTTCCAGATCGACGATGTGCGCCGGCAATTCGACCGCACTGTACCGCTCGGCAGCGATATCGCCAGTCGATGAGTGCTACATTCCAGCGCCGGCCCTACCACCCCAGCGTCGGCTACGCTTTCATCGCTGCCTTTCTGCTTGCTGTCTTGTTCGCCCATTTCGTTCAGGCGCCCAGGTTGCTGGTTTATCTTTGTGTCGCGGTCGAGGTAGCGGGCGTGGTGTCGTTTGCACTGTCGCGCAAGTGGTTACTCCTTGTGTCGGGCCTCGTGCTGATCCTGGCCAGTTTGCAGTAAGGCGCCGTCTGTCGCTAAAGCGTTTGCCGGCCATGTTCGTCATCCTGCCAGGCACGTAGCGAGGACCGTCAGATCGCAAAGGTAAGTTCGCGCGTTATCGCCGGTATCTCCGTGTTGCTGCTGCTCTTGATCGGGGGCGCCTGGCTGTGGCAGCCACTCCCCGTGCAGCAGGCCGGGCACTGGGCGAACTATCGCCTGACCGGCTACCTGCCGCCGCCGCTTGTAATCGGCCGCAATGGGCGCGTTTTCCTCGGCAATCACGACGGCAGCCCGCCGCTGTCACTGATCCGCGACGTGTGCGGCGCGGGGGTGGAGCCGCCCGCTATCGACCGTGCAGCGTCCACTCTGCGGCCCGTTTTGGCAGCCGGGCGCGCCACCGGGCTGCCGTTCCGCTTCCTGATCGTGCCCACGGCGCCGCGAATCTACCCGGAGGACGTGCCCCCCGGCATTCCCTGTTCGGATTGGTCGGCCGACCGTCTGGTGCATGCGTTGAACGATCCGGACCTGGCCTATCCCGTGACCCAAATGCAGGACCTGAAACCGCGGTTCGACGTGCTCCCGCGCCGCCACTTCCACTGGGCTGGCGAAGGCCCGCTGCGGGTGGCGGAGTTCGTGGCGGGCGGCATGGGGCTGCAGCGCGCCACCACTCTGGCGTTGCGGCCCGACAACCGTAGTTCGGACCTGAATGGATTTTACCAAGGCGTCGGGCTACACGATCGGATCGGAACCCCCGACCTGCGCGCCGCCGGCGTGTCACAGTGCTGGGGCACACGGTGCAATCCGGCCATTCCAGAGTCTATCGTGGCCTTCACCCGACCCGGCCCGGGCCGAATGTTGGTGATCGCCGACAGTTTCGGCGACGAGATCGGCGGCGATTTCAGCGAGTATGCCGGGCAGGTCTGGCTGGTGCGGATGAACCTGGCGGTGGAGACGCCCGACGCGGTCGCGACCGCACTGCGGAGCTTCCACCCCGACGCGATTGTCGTCGTCTACCACGACGCCGGCGCGCTCGCTTTGGACCTTCCGTCGCAGAACAGCCTTGCGCTGACTGCGCGCCTTTTAGGCGATGTGGGCTTGCCATAGCCGTTAACTGCCCCTTAGGCTCACTGCAGCGATGATATGCACCCGAGCCCCTCGTGCGCTATCCAACCTGTGCCACACGGCGCAGTCGCTCCTTATTATTCGACTTCTCCGCCCCTGAGCGTCCCGCCGGGCTGATCAGTGCCGGCATCGCTCAGGGGAACCTGAGATGTCTGTTGCACTCCCCATCTTGTTTGAAGTTTGGGTCCATCCGGAGCGCCTCCCAATGACCATCGCCCATCCGAGTTTCGGCAAACTGGCCGAGAACCGCGTCATCATCTTCGACACGACTCTGCGTGACGGTGAGCAATCGCCCGGCTTCTCCATGAACTTGCAGGAGAAACTGCGGATGGCGGAGGCGCTCGCCGATCTAGGGGTCGACGTGATCGAGGCCGGTTTCCCGATTGCGTCCCCCGGCGACTTCGAGAGCGTGAAGCTGATCGCGGACAAGGTGCGCGGCCCGGTGATTGCCGGGCTGGCCCGCACCGGCAAGGCTGACATCCTGCGCGCCGCCGAGGCCGTGAAGGGGGCGGAGCGGCCGCGCATCCATGTGTTCCTCTCCACCAGCCCGCTGCACATGAAGTACAAGCTGCGGATGGAGCCGGAGGCAGTGCTGCAACTCGCCATCGATAGCGTCGAGTTGGCCCGCCAGCACACCGACGACGTGGAGTGGTCCGCCGAGGATGGCAGCCGCACAGAGCCGGATTTCCTGTGCCGCTGCGTCGAAGCGGCGATCAAGGCCGGTGCCACCACGATCAACATCCCCGACACCGTCGGCTACGCGTTGCCGGAGGACATCGACCGCATCTTCACCATGCTCCGTGAGCGAGTGCCTGGTGCGGATGACGTGATCCTGTCCACCCACAACCACAACGATCTGGGGCTCGCGGTGGCCAACACCATTGCCGCCTTGCGCGCCGGCGTGCGGCAGGTGGAGTGCACGATGAACGGCATCGGCGAGCGGGCTGGCAACGCGGCGCTGGAGGAGATCGCGATGGCGATCCGCACCCGGCAGAACGCGATCCCTTACACGACCGGGATCGACACGCCGAAGATCCTGCGGGTGTCCAAGATGCTGGCCACGATCACCGGGTTCGACGTGCAGCCCAACAAGGCCATCGTCGGCCGCAACGCCTTCGCGCACGAGAGCGGCATTCACCAGGATGGCGTGCTGAAGAACGCCGCGACCTACGAGATCATGACGCCGGAGAGCGTGGGTTGGACCAAGTCGAGCCTCGTGATGGGCAAGCACTCCGGCCGCGCCGCCTTCCGCGACAAGCTGAACACGATGGGTTACGGCGATCTAGGCGAGAACAGGCTGAACGAGGCGTTCCGGCGGTTCAAGGATCTCGCTGACCGCAAGAAGATCGTTTACGATGAGGACCTTGTGGCCCTTGTCGATGACGAGGTGGTGCGGGACCATGCCCGGCTGCGGTTCGTCTCGCTGACGGTGCAGGCCGGGTCGCATGGGCCGGCGAAGTCGGAATTGGAACTCGAGGTGGACGGCGTCGTGCAGTCGGCGACCGCGACCGGTCTCGGCCCGGTGGATGCGACGTTCAACGCGTTGCGTGAGATCTTCCCGCATGAGGGCACACTGGTGCTGTACTCGGTGGGTGCGGTGACGGAGGGCTCGGACGCGCAGGCGCGGACCACGGTGCGGCTTGAGGAAGGCGGTAAGATGGTGGACGGGCAGGGGGCGGACACCGACACGATCGTATCGGCGGCCCGGGC
>CAXTCJ010000244.1:0-4745 GCA_964242215.1 uncultured Acetobacteraceae bacterium
TAGACCTCCTTGCGCTGGCTGTTCATGACGTCGTCGTATTTCAGCACGTTCTTGCGCGTGTCGAAGTTGCGCGCCTCGACCTTCTTCTGGGCCTTCTCCAGCGCCCGGTTGATCCAGGGATGGATGATCGCCTCGCCCGGCTTCAGCCCGAGCTTCTGCAGCATGCCGCCCATCCGCTCGGACCCGAAGATCCGCATCAGGTCGTCCTCGAGGCTGAGGAAGAAGCGGCTCGCACCCGGGTCGCCCTGCCGGCCGGAGCGGCCACGCAGCTGGTTGTCGATCCGGCGGCTCTCGTGGCGCTCGGTGCCGATCACCATCAGCCCGCCGGCGGCCTTGACCACGTGGTGAGACGCCTCGACCTCGGCGGTGATGGCGGCCTCGCGCGCCGCCCGTTCCTCGCCCTCCAGCCCCTCCAGCTCGATCTTGAGCCGCATGTCCAGATTGCCGCCGAGTTTGATGTCGGTGCCGCGGCCGGCCATGTTGGTGGCGATGGTGATGGCGCCGGGCGCACCGGCCTGGCTGACGATCTTGGCTTCCTGCTCGTGAAAACGCGCATTCAGCACCGCGTGCGGTACCTTCTTGCCCTTCAGCAGCTCGCTGATGATCTCGCTCTTTTCGATCGACGTGGTGCCCACTAGCACCGGCTGATTGCGGGCGCGCGCCTCAGCGATCAGCGTGGACACTGCCTCGTATTTCTCGGCCGCCGAGCGGTACACCTCGTCGTCGCCGTCCTTGCGGGTGACCGGGACGTTGGTCGGGATCTCCACGACCTCGAGCTTGTAGATCTCGGCGAACTCGTCGGCCTCGGTCAGCGCGGTGCCCGTCATACCGGAGAGCTTGGGGTAGATGCGGAAGTAGTTCTGGAAGGTGATGGAGGCGAGCGTCTGGTTCTCGGCCTGGACGGTGACGCCCTCCTTGGCCTCCAGCGCCTGATGCAGGCCGTCGGAGTAGCGGCGGCCCTCCATCTTGCGGCCGGTGAACTCGTCGATGATGACCACCTTGTCGTCGCCAACGATGTAGTCGACGTCGCGCGCGAACAGCGTTTGGGCGCGCAAGCTCTGCTGCACGTGATGCACCACGGACACGTTGAAGATGTCGTACAGGTTGCCCTCGGTGAGCACCCCGGCCTCGCGCAGGCGATCCTCGACCTGCTCCGACCCGGTCTCGGTCAGGGTGACGGTCTTGAACTTCTCCTCCTTCTCGAAGGTCTCTGGGTCCTTCACAAGGTCCCGAACCACGGCGTTCACCTGGCGATACAGGTCGGAGCTGTCCTCTGCCGGGCCGCTGATGATCAACGGCGTGCGGGCCTCGTCGATCAGGATGCTGTCGACCTCGTCCACGATGGCGTAGGCGAACGGCCGCTGGGACATGTCCTCCAGGCGGTACTTCATGTTGTCGCGCAGGTAGTCGAAGCCGAACTCGTTGTTGGTGCCGTAGGTGATATCGGCCGCGTAGTTGGCTTTGCGCTGCTGGTCATCCAGGCCGTGGACGATGATCCCCGTGGTCAGACCCAGGAAGCCGTACAGCTGCCCCATCCACTCGGCGTCGCGGCGGGCCAGGTAGTCGTTCACGGTAACCACGTGCACGCCCTTTGCGGGCAGCGCGTTCAGGTACACCGGCAGTGTCGCCACTAGCGTCTTGCCCTCGCCGGTCTTCATCTCGGCGATCTTGCCGTCGTGCAGGACCATGCCCCCGATCATCTGCACATCGAAATGGCGCATGCCGAGCGCCCGCTTGGCCCCTTCGCGGACCACGGCGAAGGCCTCGGGCAACAGATCGTCCAACGCCGTGCCATCGGCCAGGCGCTGGCGGAACTCGGCCGTCTTGCCACGGAGCGCCTCGTCGCTCAGTGCCTCCATGGCCGACTCGAAGGCGTTGATCTCCGGCACGCGGCGCTGGTAGCTTTTCAGCGAGCGATCGTTGGCAGTGCCGAAGATGGAGCGGGCGAGGCTGGCGAACATGCGATTTCCGGTGTATGGGCGGGCTTCAGATAGGTGCCGCGCTGCCCGCGGTCAACGCGGCGGGGCGCCACAGGCATACTAGGCCGTATCACTTACGCCATCTTAACGGTCAGGCAACTTGGCGAACGCATAGTGTTCGGCCATAAGCGGCGAAATCAGTTCCGAGGCTCGAATCCCATGCGCCTGTCGCTCGCCATCGCGGCCGCCCTGCTCTGCGCTCCTGCCGCTATGGCGCAGACTCCGGCCGCCCCTGCCCCCACTCGAAGCCCCGCCGCCGCGCCGCCTGCGTCGAGCGCCCCTCCGGCCGCGGCGACCGCTGCCGCCCCGCCGGCCGACCCGGTGGTCGCCAAGGTGAACAACCGCGAATTGCACCTCAGCGACGTGTCCGAGGCTGCGCAGACCCTTCCGGACGAAGTGCGCTCGATGCCGCCGCAGGTGCTCTACCCAATGCTGTTGGACCAGATGGTCGACCGCGAGGCACTCGTCATCGAGGCGGAGAAGGAAGGCCTCGAAAAGGATCCGCAGGTGCAGCGCGCGATCGGCCGTGCGACCGATACCGTGCTGCAGAATGCGATCCTGAGCCGCGACATCGCTCCCACAGTCACCGATGCCGCGATCCACGCCAAATACGACGCCGACTACGCCAAGAAGCCCGGCGAGGAGGAAGTGCACGCCATGCACATCCTGGTGGACAACGAGGACCAGGCGAAGAAGATCATCGACCAGCTGAACCACGGCGGCGATTTTGCGGCCCTGGCGAAGGCCAACAGCAAGGATCCGGGCGCGCAGAACGGCGGTGACCTTGGCTACTTCAAGAAAACCGACATGGTGCCGGAATTCGCCAATGCCGCCTTCGCGCTGAAGCCGGGCCAAGTCACCCAGACGCCGGTGCACACGCAGTTCGGCTGGCACGTGATCAAGGTGATCGACACGCGCACCGCCCCTCCGCCGGCGTTTGACCAGGCGAAGGAGGAGATCCGCCAGCAGATCATCCAGGCGGGCGTTCGCAAGGCACTGGACCAGGCGCGGCAGGGGCTGACGATCCAGAAGTTCAATATGGACGGCACCCCGATGACCGCCGACGCAGCGGCAGCGACGGTCCCACCGAACCCGACCTCCACGCCCACGACGGACCTGCCGCCCACGCCGGGCACCACGCCGGCCGTTCCCAAGTAAGGCGAGGCCCAAGATGGCGTTAGCCCCCTCGCCGCTGGCGGTTCCGCTTCCGGCGTTACCGCCGCTCGGGGGGGTCGCGCTCGGGGCCGCCGCGGCCGGCATCCGCTACAAGGGCCGCACGGACCTGGTGATGATCGCGTTGGCGCCGGGCACCTCCGTCGCCGGCGTGTTCACCCGCAACAAATGCCCGGGGGCACCCATCGATTGGTGCCGCACGGCACTGGCGGGCGGCACGGCGCGTGGTGTCGTGGTGAATGCCGGCAACGCCAACGTGTTCACCGGCGCGCGGGGCCGTGAGACCACCCAGGCCACTGCCGACGCCGCCGCTTCCCTGCTGGGCTGCCGGCCGACAGAGGTGTTCCTGGCCAGCACGGGGGTGATCGGCGAGGTTTTGCCCCACGAGCGCATCACCACCGCCCTCCCCGCGCTGCACGCCACCCTAGCCGGCGAGAACTGGGAAGCCGCCGCCCGCGGCATCATGACGACCGATACTTTCCCCAAGGCCGCAAGCCGAACGGCGGAGATCGGCGGTACCTCGGTGCGGATCACCGGCATCGCCAAGGGCAGCGGCATGATCGCGCCCGACATGGCGACGATGCTGTGTTTCGTGTTCACCGACGCCAAGATCCCGGCAGCAGCGCTGCAAGCCATGCTGGCTGAGGGCACCAACCGCAGCTTCAACTGCACCACGGTGGACAGCGACACGTCCACAAGCGACACGGTGCTGCTGTTCGCCACCGGGGCCGCCGGCAATCCGGTTGGTGACACCACTGGTTTCGCCAAGTCGCTCGATGAGGTGCTGCTGGATCTGGCGCTTCAGGTGGTTCGCGACGGCGAGGGTGCGCAGAAGCTGGTGCGAATCGACGTGACAGGTGCG
The DNA here is from genome assembly GCA_964242215.1 of uncultured Acetobacteraceae bacterium. GTDB lineage: Bacteria > Pseudomonadota > Alphaproteobacteria > Acetobacterales > Acetobacteraceae > LMUY01. The sequence goes on from CAXTCJ010000244.1 coordinate 4,015, forward strand.
GTGGATAACGGTTCGGCCAAGCGCGTGGCGATGGCGGTGGCCAACTCACCTTTGGTCAAGACCGCGATCGCCGGCGAGGACGCGAATTGGGGCCGTATTGTCATGGCGGTCGGCAAGGCCGGCGAACCGGCGGACCGCGACCGCCTGTCGGTCGGCGTCGGCGGCACTTGGATGGCCCGAGAGGGAACCGTGGTGCCAGGCTACGACGAGGCCCCGGTGGTGGCGCACATGAAGGGCCACGAGATCGAGATTGCCGTCGATCTCGGGCTCGGCAACGGCCATGCCACTGCTTGGACGTGCGACCTGACGCACGCATACATCGACATCAACGGATCATACCGCAGCTGAAGTACTCTCCCCCTCCTTCACGGGGAGGGGGATTTCTTACCGCTAGGCGGCTTCTGCCAACCGGCCGTTGATCACGAGTCCGTCGCGGTCCGCGCTGACGTGGATGGTCTCGCCGTCGTGGATCGTGCCGTCCAGCAACTGCCCCGCAAGCGGGTTCTGCAACGTGCGCTGGATAACCCGCTTCAGCGGCCGGGCGCCGTACACCGGATCATAGCCAGCCTCACCCAGCCAGTTCAGCGCCAGATCGTCCAACTCAAGCGTGATATGCCGGGCCACGAGCAACTGATCCAACCGCTCCAGCTGGATCTTAACGATGGCCGCCATGTCACCGCGCTGCAGGCGGTTGAACTGCACGATCTCGTCCAGCCGGTTCAGGAACTCCG
>CAXTCJ010000245.1:0-4717 GCA_964242215.1 uncultured Acetobacteraceae bacterium
TCAGCTCGTCGAAGGTGATGTAGCCGCGTTCCTTGCCCTTCGCGATCAGGCGCTTGACGGCGGCGACGTTGGTATCGAGGAGGGTGGTATCCGCGTCCTGCTCGGCGGTCGCGGCTTCGGCGGTTGCGGCGGGTTTCGTCGCCATCGGGCTAAAACTCCAACTTTTTATCGGGGCGGGTCAGCCCTCATCATCCACGGCGGCATCCTCGAGAAGCGCCAGGCGGGCAGCTGTGAGGGTGATCAACCGCTCCTGCGTCGTTGCACTGGGGCGCCGCTCGAATTCAGCACGCGCAGACGCGATCTGTTCGTCCAGTTGCGGTTTGTTCAACAACTGGAAAAAGTGCCACCATGCCGACTCCGCCTCCGCTGGCATTGCATCCAAGTCAGAGCTGTTTGGCAGCGGCATAGACCGGCCGGACAGCAACAGCTCTGCCTCCGCGGCAAATCCTGATGCCGTGAGGTGGTTCATGAGACCAGCAGAGTCAAGGACGTCGGCCGAATCATGCCAATGCAGCATCGCATCGCGGATGCCCACGTAACGGGGCGCGAGCGCCACCCCGGACAGCGCTTCGGCCACGTCGTGGATCAGTCCTGGGTGGTGCAGCAGGATCGCCAGCAAGGCCCGGTGCCGCTCCTCGTTGGTGGCCGCCCCGGGTATGCCGCGCGGCACCGCGGTTGCGCGGGCGGGAGCGGGGCCCTTGCGACGCCGGGTCTGCTCGTAGAACCGGTCGCGCAACGCCGAGCGATACTGTCCGGCGAGTGTTTTGTCGGCGATCCGCGCGGCCGCTCCGTCCAATCGGGCCATCAAGGCCGCGCGGCCCTCGGGGGTATCGGCGGAACTTCCTTCTCGCAGCAGGTCGAACAACGCGACGGCGAGCGGCCGCTTGCCGGCAAGCACGGTGGCAAAGGCCTCGCTGCCGCCGCGTCGCACCAGCGTGTCCGGATCCTCACCCGCCGGGAGGGTCGCGAGGCACAGCGTGCGGTCGGACGCGATCATCGGCAGCGCGAGGTCTGCCGCCCGCGCCGCAGCCCGCGCCCCAGCCGCGTCGCCGTCGAAGCAGAGCACGGGGGCGTCGGACAGCCGCCACAATTCCTCGAGCTGCCCCGTGGTCAACGCCGTGCCGCAGGGCGCCACCGCCCCGCCGAACCCGGCCTGGTGCAGCGAGATCACGTCCATGTAGCCCTCGGCCACGATCGCACCGTGGGGTGATTTCCGCGCTCCCTCGCGGGCCAGGTCGAGCGCATACAGGGTGCGGCTTTTGGAATAGACCGCCGTCTCCGGCCCGTTGATGTATTTCGGTTTGGCGTCGCCTAGCGCCCGGCCGCCGAAGCTGATGGTGCGGCCGCGGCGGTCCCGGATGGGGAACATCACCCGGTTGTAAAATAATTCCCGCACCGCCCCGTCGTCACGTGACTGCAGCAGCCCGGCCTCCGCCAGCCGCGACGGATCGACCCCGGCACGGCCCATCTCGCCCACGAGGTCGCCGCGCCCCTCGCCCGACCAGCCGAGGCCGAAGCGCTGGATCGTCTCGTCGGTTAGGCCGCGGCCGCGCAGGTAGGCCAGCGCCTCCCGACCCTCCCGCTCGTGCAGGCGGCGCGCGAAACTGGCGGCGGCGAGGTCCAGCACGCCGGTCACGTCCAACCGTTCGCGTTCGGCTTCCGCGGCGGCGGGGGATGGCTTGGGCACGTCCAGCCCGGCCTCCCCGGCCAGCCGCTCGACGGCCTCGATGAACCCGGCGCCCTCGGTGTTCATGACGAAACCGATCGCATCTCCATGGGCGCCGCAGCCGAAGCAGTGATAGCCGTCGTCGTACACGTAGAAGGACGGCGTTTTTTCGCCGTGGAACGGGCAGCAGCCCTTCCAGGACTTGCCGGAGCGGGACAGCTTGACCTTGCGCCCGACCAGGGCCGGCATCGGGGTGCGCGCCCGCAGCTCGTCCAGAAAGGCGGGCGGCAGTGCCATTAGGTCTGGGCCAGCCGGGCCTTCACCAGCGGAGTCGCCCGCGCCATGTCCAGCGAGGCGGCGTGCTTGGCCTTCAGGGCGGCCATGACGCGGCCCATGTCCTTCGGCCCGGCCGCACCGGTTTCCGCGATGGCGGCATCCACCGCCGCCTTCACGGCAGCCTCGTCCATCTGCTGGGGAAGGAAGCCCTCGATTACGGCGATCTCGGCCTCCTCCTTGGCGGCGAGTTCGGGGCGGTTGCCCTGGGTGTACATCTCGACCGATTCGCGGCGCGATTTCACCATGCCGCGCAGCACCGAGGTCACCTGGTCATCGTTCAATTGCTCGGCTGGGCGGGCGGCGATATCGGCGTCCTTCACCTTGGCCAGGATCATGCGCAGAGTGGAGGTGCGGGCTGAGTCGCCGGCTTTCATAGAGGTTTTCAGCGCGTCGGTGAATTGGGTGCGAAGGGTCATGGCATCGGTTCCGAAAGGGGGCGACAGGCTATCACCTCGAGGATGCCCTGTTGAGCACAGTCCAGTATGCGCCGGTCGCTGGTCATCAGAGGTATACCCCGATGCCGGGCTGTAGCGATCAGGAAGCGGTCGGCGGGATCGGCATGCACCTCCGATGGCAGAAAAGCCGCGGCGATCGCGATGTCCGCCGAGAGCCGAAGCTCACGCAAGCCAGGGGCGGCACGGAAGCGGTCGAACCATGTGATCGGGTCCGGCTCGAACCGCAATCGTGGGCCCTCCCGCCGGGGCCGGCCGAGCAATCCCACCTCCCAGGCCGAGATCGCGGAGTAGAACGCCTCCCCTTTGGCCGCGTGGTCGTCGATGACCGCCTGAGCCTCGGGTGAGAGTTGGCCGGTGGCGAACCAGATGATGGCGCAGGTATCCAACAGGACGCCGCTCACCGATGGAGAATGCCCAATTCGGCGTCCCACGGCTCGTCCCACACCGGAGCAGTCAGATCGAAACCGGGTGGAATATGCACAGTGCCGCGCATTGTCCCATGCCATTCCGCCAACGAGGCCGGCGGACTCAGCGGTGGCACCAGGCGTGCGACGACGTGCCCCCGTTTGGTGACCTCGAGCTCCTCGATTTCGCCACGGCTGACCTGGTCGAGCAGGTCCAGGCATTTGGCTTTGAACTCAGTTGCGCTGACAGCGATCTTTGCCATGGCGCATAGTGGTCACATGCGATGACCACATTCAAGATATTTGCCTTGGGAAGTTTTTTCCCATATGGGAGGCGGCATGACCAACGTCGACGAAATCCTCAGCCGCTTGGGCGGCGCGGAACCAGCCGCCCGCCTCACCGGCGTCGGCTTGGAAGCCATCCGCAAATGGCGCCAGGCCCGTGCCATCCCGTCCAAGCACTGGTCCGCCATCGTCGCCGCCACCGGCCTGTCGTTCGCCGACCTGCAACCCGCCGCCCCTGGCATGACCCAATCGAGCACCCCCATGACCCAGACCGACACTGCTCCAGGCGGGGCCCCGCCTGGCGCCACCGCCGCCCTCGTGCTGGCCGACGGTTCGGTGTTCTGGGGGCGAGGCTTCGGCGCCCACAGCGACGGCCGGGTCGGCGAGCTCTGCTTCAACACCGGCATGAGCGGCTACCAGGAGACGCTGACCGATGCGTCCTATGCCGGGCAGATCATCACCTTCACCTTCCCCCATATCGGCAATGTCGGCGCCAACCCAGGCGACATGGAGGCGATCAACCCGGCGGCCCTCGGCCTGGTGGTGAAGCAGGACATCACCGAGCCATCCAACTGGCGCTCCACCCAGCATCTGGATTCCTGGCTGAAGGCGCAGACGATGCCCGGTATCGGCGGCGTGGACACGCGGGCGCTGACCCTGCGCATCCGCGACGGCGGCCCGCCCACCGCCGTGCTCGCCTTCCCCGCCGATGGCCGGTTCGACATCGCGGCCTTGCGTGCCCAGGCGCAGGCCTGGCCCGGGTTGGAGGGGATGGACCTCGCCAAGCAAGTGTCCTGCACCCAGAGCTACGAGTGGGACGAGGGCACCTGGTCGTTCGAACACGGCTTCCAGACCCAGACCGCGCCGAAGCACCACGTGGTGGCGGTGGATTACGGGGCCAAGCGCAACATCCTCCGCTCGCTGGCCCAGGCCGGCTGCCGCGTGACGGTGGTGCCGGCGGACACCACGGCCGAGGGCATCCTGCGCCACAAGCCGGATGGCGTGTTCCTGTCCAACGGCCCCGGCGACCCGGCGGCGACAGGCGCCTACGCGGTGCCGGCGATCCAGGGTGTGCTGGATGCCAAGGTGCCGGTGTTCGGCATCTGCCTGGGGCACCAACTATTGGCACTGGCGCTGGGCGCGCGGACCTACAAGCTGGACCGGGGGCATCGCGGCGCCAACCAACCGGTGCAGGAACTGGCAACGGGCCGGGTGGAGATCACCAGCCAGAATCACGGTTTCGCCGTCGCCGACGACAGTCTGCCGGAGGGGGTGACGATCACCCACACATCCCTGTTCGACGGCAGCAACGAGGGCATTTCGTGCGAGGGACGCCGGGCATTCAGCGTCCAGTATCATCCGGAGGCGAGCCCGGGACCGAGCGACAGCGCGCATCTGTTCCGGCGGTTCACCGCCATGATGGCTGGTTCCGCGGCGTAATCCCCCTCACCCCGGCCCTCTCCCTCAAGGGGAGAGGGAGAAGGTTTTTCCCATGCCCAAGCGCACTGACATCAAGTCCATCCTCATCATCGGCGCCGGCCCGATCGTCATCGGCCAGGCCTGCGAGTTCG
>CAXTCJ010000246.1:0-4716 GCA_964242215.1 uncultured Acetobacteraceae bacterium
CCCAGCCGTTCTGCCGCCTCCATCCATCAGCGGGCATCCATCAGCGGGCATCCATTAGGCGGCGGAGAGCCAGTCGAGCAGAACCCGCTCCTGCACCGGGAAGGAATGCTCCTCGCGGCGGCCGGCTGGAGTCATGGGTGCCTTGAAGAAGATGCCTAGCTGCTCCTGGATGCCGCCGCTGCCGCGCTGCTTGGCAAGGTCCAGCACGCGGGCGATCTCGATCACCAAGGGGGCGGCCAGGATGCTGTCGCGGCAGAGGAAGTTCACCTTCATCTGCATTTTCTGGCCCATGAAGCCGACCAGGTCGATGTTGTCCCAGGCTTCCTTGTTGTCGCCGCGCGGCTTGTAGTACTGGATGTTCACCAGGTGATCCTCCACCGGATAGCCCAGGATCTGGTCCAGCACCGAGCCTTTGGTGTTCAGCTTGGACCGCAGGCTGTCGGCGTTATCCAGCGCCAGGCCGTCGCGATTGCCGAGGATGTTGGTGGAGAACCAGCCCTCCACATACAGCGAGCGGGAGCGGAACGCCGGCGCCAGCACCGTCTTGATGAAGGTCTGCCCGGTCTTGCCGTCCTTGCCCGCGACCGGCACGCAATGCTCGTCGGCCAGCCGGGTCAGAGCGGGGATGTCGGCGGCCAGGCTCGGCGTGAAATTGCCGTACGGCACGCCTTCGACGATCGATGCATAGGCATACAGCATGGCGGGGCTGATCGCCGGGTCGTTGCCGTCCAGGCCGCGCTCGAAGGCGGCGGCGGTCTGCAGGACCTCCAGGTTCAGGTCGGGCCAGCGCTCGACCGAGGCGAGGTTCACCATCACCAGGTTCCGCACGCCGGTCGACTCGCGGTAGTTGCGGATGTCGGCGCGGATTTGCTCCACGGCGTCGCGATGGCCGCCGTTGATCTTGTTGGAGCCGTCGACGTTCTTGCAGAAATCGCGGCTGCCGACGGCGGGCCACGGCTTCATGGTGGACAAGGTGCCCTCCACCATCTCGCTCTGCTCGCGATCGAGCACGCGATGCTCCTTCACCGCCTCGGCGAGGTCCTCGGCATGCAGGTCCCAGCCGGCGAAATGGATGTTGCGATACGGTGTCAGCCCCGCCACGCCGACGTTGGCGAGCGGCAGGCCCGCGAGATCGTTGGACCCGGCGCGGAGCATCTCGATGCCCGCAACGGCCGTGCTGGCGACGGCGCCGCCCAGACCGACGACGAGCACGCCCAAGTGCCGCCCAGTGCTGGCTGCGTCCAGGCCCGTATCTGGCATGATGGATTTTCTCTTCAGGTTGTGGAGCCAGGCGACGATACCCGGGCTCGAGGAGGATCTCGTGTTATAGGCGGTAGCCGGTCTTTGTTAAGCCGGGCAACCGCGGCGGGATTGCGGCAGGAACCGTAACAATCGATCACACACGCGTGATCTCGGCCACTTAGTCGTTGTTCGTAAAGGGACTATTAAATTTCGAGGCCGGGCAGCTGATGTCTGCCGTACCTCCCAGGGAGTGGCCGCCTAGGCGTCGGCGAGCACCAACACAGGCTCTCGCGGTTTCACCTTATGCTGGCCGGTGGCCTCCACCTTATGCTGGCCGGTGGCCAATGCCAGCAATTCCTCGGCTTGTGCCCTAACGCGATCATCGAAGCGATTGTCGATCGTGACGGCACGTAAGCACTGCAAGCCCAAATCCGGCGCAGTTGAGTCTGGATGGCGTCGAAAATCTCGCATCATGTTCCGCAAAGTAAGCTCTCGTCTTGACAACGGATGAATACTCCATTGTTTCCGACACTTTAGTTCACATGCCAGCGAGTCCGGCGAAATTCGCCAGCCTTAGCAATTCGGCTACGATGTTGCCGCCTCGCCACCGCCCTATCGCTCATAGCCAGCCAATGGTTTACCGGCCGGTCTGGGCGCGATAAACCCGGGCATGACAGCTAAACCAGGCGCGCTCGTCACCGGCGGATCGCAACGGCTCGGCCGGGCGATCGTCCTGGCCCTGGCCGGCGCGGGCCACCCCGTCGCAATCCACTGCCATGGCAGCCGCGACGCCGCCGAGAGCCTCGCCGGCGACATCCGTGCCGGCGGTGGCCGGGCCGGGGTTGTCGTCGCCGATCTAGCCGTCGAGGCGCAGGCAGCGGGGCTGGTGGCGGCGGCCGTGCAAGCCGTCGGGCCGCTCGGCGTGCTGGTGAACAACGCGAGCAGCTTCGAGCGCGACGAGTGGGACACCGCAGACCGCGCCAGTTGGGACGCGCACATCGAACCCAATTTGCGGGCGCCGTTCGTGCTCGCCCAGGCGTTCGCCCGCGCGCTCGATCAGGCCGGGGCCGACGGCGCCGAGGGCAACGTCATCAATATGCTGGACCAGCGGGTCTGGTCGCTGACGCCGCATTTCGTGTCCTACACTATATCCAAGGCCGGGCTGTGGGCGATGACGCAGTCGTTGGCGCTGGCGCTGGCGCCGCGCATCCGGGTGAACGGCATCGGCCCCGGCCCGGCGCTGCCCAGCCCGCGACAGACCGCCGAACAGTTTGCCCGGCAGTGCGCCTCCACCCCGCTCGGCCGCGGCACCGACCCGGACGAAGTTGGCCGCGCCGTGCTCGCCATCCTTGCCCTGCGCTCGATGACGGGCCAGATGATCGCGCTCGATGGCGGCCAGCACCTGCAATGGAGCCCCGCCGGGCACGGGAGTCCCGAGGAATGATCGATCCCCCCCACCTTGAATTAACCCGGTTGGCCGGCAACGGACTGCGTCATGTGTTCGTGCGCGACATGGTGTTGGCCGCGGCCATCGGCGTCTACCCGCACGAACACGGCCGCTCCCAGCGCATCCGGATCAACGTCGACCTCAGCGTGACGGACGATGGCGGCAGTGCAGCCGGCATGTCCCGCCCCGCGGTCGGCCGCGACGATCTGAGCCGGGTGGTCGACTACGAGCAGGTGGCGCGGTCGGTGCGCGCGGTCGTGGCCGCCGGGCACGTGCAACTGGTCGAAACTCTGGCGGAGCGCCTGGCCGAAATCTGCCTGCAAGATGAGCGGGTGCAGGTCGCGCGGATCCGGGTCGAGAAGCTGGACGTGTTCGATGACGTCGCCTCGGTCGGGGTAGAAATCGAACGGCAGCGCGCAACTTGTCCACGCCGGCCGATTGACTCGCAGTAACTTCAGCCTTCTAGCGATATGTTTTGATTGCGTGACAGGACTTTGCAGCAAATCCTTTTTAAAACAGTGGGTTATGCACCATGCCCAAATTCTGGGCAGGTTAACAAATCCTACACGAATTCAGCGATCGAGCCCCTCAAGGCAGCATTGCCTCACAGACTTATCCACAGAGTCGGTGGATTGTTTTCACGGGCCTGTGAACGCCGAATGAGCATCGCGTGACCGAGCCTTTGATGGGTGTCACCACGATCGAACGTGCGCTGACGACCATGCCGTCCAGCCCCGGCGTGTACCGCATGCTCGATGCCAAGGGCGACGCTTTGTACGTTGGTAAGGCACGCCACCTGAAGAAGCGGGTGACGAACTACACCCAGATCGCCCGCCTGCCCGAGCGGCTGCGGCTGATGGTTTCGCAGACGGCGAGCATGGAGATCGTCACCACCCACACCGAGGCCGAGGCGCTGCTGCTCGAGGCCAACCTCATCAAACGGCTGAAGCCGCGCTTCAACATCGTGCTGCGGGATGACAAATCGTATCCTTGGCTGATGCTGACGGAAGAGAGCCCGTTCCCGCAGATCGCCAAATTCCGGGGCACGCAGGTGAAGGGGCGCAGCTACTGGGGGCCGTTCGCCTCCGCCTGGGCGGTGAACCAGACGGTGGTCGCGATGGAGCGCGTGTTCCTGCTCCGCTCATGCGCTGACACGGTGTTCCGCAATCGTTCGCGCCCCTGCCTGCTGCACCAGATCAAGCGCTGCAGCGCCCCTTGCGTGGGCCGGATCGACCAGGAGGCCTACGGCAAGTTGGTCGCCCAGGCCAAGGCGTTCCTGCAGGGCAAGGCCGCCGGGGTGCAAGCGGAACTGGCGGCGGAGATGGAATCGGCCGCCGGCAACATGGAATACGAGCGCGCCGCCGCCGCCCGCGACCGCATCCGCGCGCTCACCCACGTGCAGGGCACCGCCGTGGTCAACCCGGCGAGCCTGGAGGACGCGGACGTGATCGCCGCCTGGCAGACCGCCGGGCAGACCTGCGTGCAGGTGTTCTTCGTGCGCGGCGGGCGCAACAACGGCAACCGGGCCTTCTACCCCAGCCACGCCCGGCACGAGGAACCCGGCGAGGTGCTGGAGGCGTTCATCGCCCAGTTCTACGACGACAAGCCGCCGCCGCCGCTGCTGCTGGTCAGCCACGATCTGCCGCAATCCGAGCTGATGGCGGAGGCTTTGTGCCTCAAGGCGCACCGGAAAGTGGAGATCACCACCCCGCAACGCGGCGAAAAGCGTTCGGTGGTCGAGCACGCCGTCACCAACGCGCGCGAGGCATTGGAGCGTAAATTGGCCGAAGGCGCGGGGCAGGCCAAGCTGCTGGAGGGGGTAGCGCAGCTGTTCGAACTCGGCGCCACGCCCGAGCGCATCGAGTGCTACGACAACAGCCACATCATGGGCACCAACCCGTATGGCGTGATGGTGGTGTTCGGTCCGGAGGGGCCGCTGAAGACCGCCTACCGCAAGTTCTCCATCCGCGGTGCGATCGCCCCCGGCGACGATTTCGCGATGATGCGCGAGGTGCTGGAGCGCCGGT
>CAXTCJ010000247.1:0-4688 GCA_964242215.1 uncultured Acetobacteraceae bacterium
GGAGACGGCCGGGTGGTCAACGTGTCGTCCCTGTCCGGCAAGCGCGTGGCCAACGCCAATGTCGGCTACGCGATGAGCAAATTCGCGCTGGTCGCACTGACCCATGCCGTGCGGCGGGAAGGCTGGGAACAAGGCGTGCGCGCCACCGCGATTTGTCCCGGTTTCGTGGCCACCGACATGACCGCCAACGCCACGGCCGTTCCGCGCGCCAGCATGTCCAACCCGGCCGACGTCGCGGCGCTGATTGCGATGGCATTGCTGCTGCCGGGGACCGCCAACGTTGCCGAGATGCTGATCAACTGCCGGCTGGAAACCTCATTCTAATAGGAGCAGCCTTGCATGCTGGTCATCCATCACCCCGACCAAGCGCTGCACGATCCGGACACTGTCTTCCGCACCGGCAAGTTCATCGCCCAGCCGGACCGCGCGGAGCGGTACAGGATCTTCCTCGACATCGTGCAGGCGGACCGGCACGACATTGCCGTGGCCCCGCTGAATCGTGCTGCGGCGATCACGGAGGTTCACGATCCCGCCTATGTCGACTTCCTCAAGACCGTGCATGCGCGTTGGCTGGAGCATCCGGATTGGGGCCCGGTGGCGATCCCCAACGTGCATCCGACGCATCGCATGCACCGCAAACCCACCGAGTTGCTGGGTGAGTTCGGCTGGTACAGCAACTCCACGTCCTGCCCGATCACCGAGGGCACCTGGCCCGCCATCTTCGCCAGTAGCCAGGTCGCGGTGCACGGTGCTGACCGGCTCGTCTCGGCCGAGCAGCCGGTCTATGCGATGTGCCGGCCACCGGGTCACCATGCCTATCCGGATCTGATGACCGGTGTCTGCTACTTCAACAATGCGGCGATTGCGGCACAGCAACTCACCAAGCGGTTTGGCAAGGTCGCGATCGTCGATATCGATGTGCATCACTGCAATGGTAGTCAGTTCATCTTTTGGGAGCGGGCGGACGTGATGGTCTGTTCGATCCACATCGACCCGCGGCTTTCGGCACCGTATTACGCCGGGCATGCGGACGAAACGGGCGCGGGTGCAGGCAAGGACTGCAACTTCAACCAGCCGCTGCCGCGCGACACGGCGGACGCGCCTTGGCTCGCGGCGATCGACGGGGCGCTGGCGAAGGTGCGGGCGTTCGCGCCGGGCGCGCTCGTCGTCTCGCTTGGGTTCGATGCTGGCGCGGACGATCCGAGCGCGGCGTTCAAGATCACGGACCATGGCTTCGCCGAAGCAGGCCGCAAGTTCGCGGGCGCGCAGTATCCAACACTGCTGGTGCAGGAGGGCGGTTATCTCAGCCCTTCGCTGGGTGGTTACCTCCGCAGCTTCCTTCGAGCCTTTGAAGCCGGCGGAGATGCTACAGTTCTGTGACACCGGTCACAGCGGGGCACAGCGAAGCCGTGCCAAGGTTCCTAACCGTCGGCGCGCCGCCGGCCAACCGGAGCCTCCCATCATGCATGCTCTGTTGCTGCCCTCCTTCGCCGCGAACAACGCTCTCGCTGCGCACGACGCACACGAGATTGCTCCCTACATGCTCGATGCACACCGCGCCGAAGCCGAGGCCCGTATGCAGTTTGGCAGCCCGCGCACTCTGCGCCGCGTTGTCGCGCAACTGGGTGGCCTGACGGTGGCCTGCCTGCGCGCGGCGAGGCCGCTGCGCCCGACGCATTGAAACTGCCGACAACCACATCCTCCCTCGCGAAGCGGGGGAGGGGGACCGTGCGAAGCATGGTGGAGGGGGCGCGGGCACGGACCGTGCCCGCGCCCCCTCCGTCGGCTTCGCCGCCACCTCCCCCGTTGAGAATGGGGGAGGATTTAGGGTCTGCCTAAAGCACGCCTCGGCTGCTACTTTGCAGGTCCGCCATCAGCGCCGTGTTGCCGTAGCGGGCCAGGGTGAAGTTCGGCGCGTAGGCGGGTCGTTCGGCATCGGCGATCCAAGCCGCGCAGAGCGCCCCGGTCGCCGTCGCCGCCATGGTGCCGAAGCCGGACAGAGCGCCCGCCATGAACGCGCCCGGCGTCCGCATCGGGCCGATCAGCGGCCAGTTTTCGTCCGTCATGGCATAGTAGCCGCCATAGTGCCGCGCACCCCTCGGCAGCGCCCCCAGGTAGCATTTGAGCGCGGGGCTCAGGCGGCTGGCGGCGCGCAGGACGATATCCGGGAAGTTGGGGTCGACCGGCGCCGCGGCGGCCGGGTCGCTCGGGGTGTCGTTGTAGGCCCAGCCCAGCTTGATCCAGCGCCCGGCATCGCCTCCCTCAGGGCGCCGGTGGATGCCGCCTGGGAGGGGCTGCAGAAGCCTGGCGCCTTCCGGTTCCGAGGCCAGGATCGCGCGTTCCTCCTCCGTCCACTCCAGCGCCTGTCCGTCCAGGTCGATGGTGAACGGCAGATCGCGCGGTAGGGCGCCTGCCCGGTCTTCGAACGCGATCTTCTGCTGGTAGACGTAGCGTACGGGCAGATCCTCGCCGAGCATCGCGGCGATCTTGGTGAAGAACGGCCCGGCCGCGTTCACCACCCGGTCGGCGTGGAGTACGCCGGCGCCGTCCAGTTGCAGGGTGAAGCGCGAGCCCACCTGGATGCCAGTCACCGCCGCGCGTCGCAGTTGGACGCCCACCGCCCGCATCCGCTCCAGCATGAGTTGGCCGAGTTGCTGGCCGCTGATGTCGCCGGCCCGGCGTATGTGCACGATCGTGCGGATGTCGGGTGCGAGGCTAGGGAACTGCGCCGCCACCAAGGCGTGGCCCATCAGCACGTCCACGCCATCGGGCGCGGTCTCCCAATCGCTGGCGGCGGGCGGCTGATAGCCGTCGGCCCGCCCGGTGTGAGTGCGAATGCGGCTGGCCCCGCCATCGCCGTATCCGCGGTGCAGTTCGGCCATCAACCCGTCCGGTGCAGCGTTGCGGGTGGCCAGCACGTAGCCACGCCGGGTCATGTGGATGCGGTTGCCGCTGTCCCGCGCGATCTGCTCCAGCAAGTCGGTCGCGTGGTCGGTGAAGGCCGTCATGACGGGGTGCGGCCACCAGTTGCGATAGTTCTCGCCGGATTGGGCGGACGTCATCGCCATCGGGTCGCCGGGGTCGATCACGACGATGCGGGTGATGCCATGGTGCACGGCCAAATAGTAGGCCACGGCTAATCCGATGTTGCCGGCCCCGATCACGACGGTGTCGGTGGTGTCGCTGACCTGCATGCCCGTTCGCCCTCATATTCACGGGCATGGTTGTTGCATCGGCCCGGCATGGCCAATGCTACCCGAAAGATGCACCTTGTCGCCTATTTGAAGACGGGTCCCACCGCCAGCTATGCCAGCGCGTGGCGGCATCCGACCGCATCGCTGCACGACATTTGGGACGCCGAACGCTACGAGGACGTCGCCCGCCTTCTGGAAGAAGCCCGGTTCGACGCGCTGTTCTTCGCCGACGGGCTCGGCCTGCCCGATCTGTATAAGGGCCGGTTCGACGATTACGTCGGCCGCGGCGGGCAGATGAGCCTGATCGACCCGATGATCGTGCTGCCGCTGATGGCGCGGGCGACCAAGCATCTGGGCCTGGGCAGCACCATCTCGACCACGTTCAACCAGCCCTATCACATCGCCCGCTCGCTCGGCTCGCTGGACCTGTTGAGCAAGGGGCGAGCCGCCTGGAACGTCGTCACCTCGGCCACCGATTACGAGGCGCGCAACGTGGGCATGGCGGGTGTGCCCCCGAAAGACCAGCGCTACGACCGCGCCGACGACGTGCTGGAGGCGTGCTTCAAGCTGTGGGATTGTTGGGACGGCGATGCCCTGGTGTTGGACAAGGCGTCCGGCGTGTTCGCCGACCCGGCAAAGATCCGCTACGCCGACCACGCCGGGCCGTTCGTGTCGGTGCGCGGGCCGATGTCGATCCCGCGCAGCCCGCAGGGACGGCCGGTGATTCTGCAGGCCGGGTCGTCGCCGCGCGGGCGGGAATGCGCCGTGCGCTGGGCTGACGTGATCTTCTGCACCCCCGCGACCAAGGCGGATGCGGTGGAATTCCGCGACGACATGCACGATCGGCTGCGCGCGGCGGGGCGCGACCCGGGAGAAATTCGCATCCTGCCGACCCTGTCGGTGGTGATCGGCGAGACCGAAGGGATTGCGCGCGAAAAGGCCGCCTTCTTCGACAGCCTGATCGATCCGGAGTTGGTGCTCGCGTCGTCCTCCACGTTACTCGGCGTCGACCTCAGCCGGGTGCAAAGCGCCGAACAGGCGGAGGCGGAAGCGGGTAACCAAGGCATCGCCGGGTCACGCGACCGGATGAGCCAGGTGGCCCGGGCGCAAGGCATCAGCTTCGCCGCCGCCGTGCGTAAGCCGCGCGGGCTGCTGGCCGGCACCGCGTCGCAGATCGCGGATTACATGGAGGACTGGTTCACCGCCGGCGCGTGCGACGGTTTTGTTTTGCCGCCGACCACGTTCCCGACGACCTACGAAGATTTTGCCCGCACCGTGACGCCCGAGTTGCAACGCCGTGGCCTGCTGCGGCGCGACTACGCCGGCCGCACGTTGCGCGAGAACATTGCCAATCCCGGATGAAAGGCTCCCCTATGACGATCCGCCGCCGCACCTTGCTGGGTGCCGCCCTCGCCGCGCCGGCGCTGCACGCGGCCCGCGCCGCATCGGGCAACGTGCTGCGCATCGCCATCGGCACCTCGCCGAACACGCTGG
>CAXTCJ010000248.1:0-4669 GCA_964242215.1 uncultured Acetobacteraceae bacterium
GCGTCCAGGATGTCGTCGGCGATCTGGAACGCCTCGCCGAGCCACATGCCGACTTCGCGCCACGGTTCGCATTCCACGCCGGCCGAAGCCGCGCCGGCGACGGTGGCGGCCGCGAACAAGGCGCCGGTCTTCTCACGCTGGTATTGCGCGAGATCCGCCGCCTCCTCGCACTCCCAAGCCTGGCCGGCAACGATGCCGCAGGGCACGCCGACCGAGGCGCCGATCGTCACCATCAGCGCCGGTAGACGCTGTGGCGCGGACATGGAGCCGTAGGCGAGGGTCTGGAAGGCCAGCACGATCAGGGCGTCCCCGGCCAACACGGCCAGCGGCTCGCCGAACGCGAACTGCACGGATGGTTGGCCGCGGCGGGTGTCGGCGTCGTCGAAACACGGCAGGTCATCGTGCACCAGCGAGGCGCAATGCAGCAGTTCGATCGCGGCCGCGGCGGCTTCGGTCACACCGGGCGCGTCGTCGCCGCAGGCCGCGGCGACGGCATGGCAGAGCCGGGGACGAATGCGCGCGCCCCGTGGGAACACGGCATGCCGCATGGCAGCGCGCAATTTCGGGGGGCAGCCGGGGTGATCACCTCGCGCCAAGGCCATTGTCAGCGACCGCTCGATCCGCGACATCACATCCATTGACACTGTCCCATCCGATCTTGTTGTGTCAGTCTTAGTTGTCAGAGAGAATGTCAATGCAGATTGACGGTCGCGTCAAGCAAGAAGTGACAAGTTGACGCAGGCCGTCGTGATCGTCGGGGCGGGGATCGCCGGGCTGACCGCCGCGGTGGATCTCGCACGCCAAGGCATCGCCGTGACCGTGCTGGAGCGGGCCGCGGCACCCGGCGGTAAAATGCGCGAGCTCGAGACCGGGGGCGTGGCGCTGGATGCCGGGCCGACGGTGTTCACCATGCGCTGGGTGTTCGACGCGCTGTTCGCCGACGCCGGGTCGACGCTGGCGGAGCATGTGGCGCTCACGAAAGCCGACATCCTGGCTCGGCACGCGTGGAGCGACACCGAGCGGCTCGACCTATTCGCCGACCCGGCGCGCACCGAGGCCGCGATCGGTGACTTTGCCGGGGCCGAGGAGGCGCGCGGCTACCGTGCCTTCCGGGAGGAATCCGCACGCATCTATCGCACGCTGGAGCACACCTTCATTACCGCGCCGCGGCCGACTGCGCTGTCGCTGATGGGCTCGGTGGCTCGACAGGGCGTCGGTGGGCTGTGGTCGATCCGCCCGTTCGACACGATGTGGGCGGCGCTCGGCCGGCATTTTCGCGACCCACGGCTGCGGCAGCTGTTCGGCCGCTACGCCACCTATTGCGGCTCCTCCCCCTTCCTCGCGCCGGCCACGCTGATGCTGGTGGCGCACGTGGAGCAGGAAGGCGTGTGGCTGGTCGAGGGCGGCATGCACCGCCTCGCGGCCGCACTGGCCGGGCTTGCGACGCAGCATGGCGCCACCATCCGCTATGGGGCGGAGGTTGCGGAGATCGTCACCGGGTCCGGCGGGGCCACGGGCGTTCGGCTGGCGAGTGGTGAGTTCGTTGCGGCCGGCACAGTGGTGGTGAACGCGGACGCGTCGGCCCTCGCGGCAGGGTTGCTCGGAGCCGGCGTGCGCCATGCGGTTCCAGCACCGACGGGGGTGCGATCGCTCTCGGCCGTGACCTGGGCCATGCAGGCCGAGACGGACGGGTTTCCGCTGTCCCGCCACACCGTGTTCTTCTCCCGCGACTACCCCGCCGAGTTCGACGCCATCGCCCGCGGTGCCCTGCCCGGCGAGCCCACGGTCTATGTCTGCGCGCAGGACCGCGACGACAGCGGAACGATCCAGGCCGGGCCGGAGCGGCTGCTCGTCTTGGTCAACGCCCCGGCCGTGGGTGATACGCGCCCCTTTCCTGAATCGGAGATTGCCGCATGCGCGGATCGTACCTTCAGCCTGCTGCAACGGTGTGGGCTGCGGCTGCGCCCGACGGCGCCGCCGGTGGTCACGACTCCGGCGGGGTTCAACCAGCTGTTTCCGGCGACGGGGGGAGCGCTGTACGGCCAGGCGACGCACGGGCCGATGGCCTCGTTCGCGCGTCCGGGGTCGCGGACGGCGGTGCCGGGGCTGTACCTGGCCGGGGGCAGCGTGCATCCGGGGGCGGGGGTGCCGATGGCGGCGCTGTCCGGCCGACTGGCGGCATCGCGGGTAATGGCGGACCTCGATTCGACGCGCCGGTCCCGCCCGGCGGCTATGCGTGGTGGTATGTCGATGCGCTGAGCGACGATGGCGCGCATGGCATCACCATCATCGCGTTCATCGGCAGCGTGTTCTCGCCGTATTACGCCTGGGGACGCCGCCGCGGGACCGGCAATCCGGAGCAATACTGCGCGCTGAACGTGGCGCTGTATGGCCGGCCGAAGCGCTGGTCCATGACCGAACGGGGCCGCGCGGCGCTGTACCGCGACGCCACGCAGCTCCGGATCGGGCCGAGCCTGGTGCACTGGGACGGCCAATGCCTCACGATCGATATCGAGGAGGTGACCGCCCCCCTGCCCTCCCGCCTGCGCGGCCAGGTGCGCGTGCATCCCGGCGCGCTCACCGGGCGGGTTTTCCCGCTGGACGATGCCGGGCGGCATCACTGGTCTCCCATCGCGCCCGTCTCGCGCGTCGAGGTGGCGATGCGCAGCCCGGCGTTGAGCTGGTCGGGGCCGGGTTACCTGGACAGCAACTGGGGCGAGCGCCCGCTCGAGGCCGATTTCGTGCACTGGGATTGGTGCAGGGCGCCGATGCCGGACGGTGCTGCCATTCTATACAATGCGACGCGGCGGGAGGGCGGCGAGCAATCGTTGGCGCTTCGGGTCGGGACGAATGGCGGGGTGACGGATTTTCCGCCGCCGCCACGGATTAGTCTGCCGCCGACATTCTGGCGCGTGCCACGGGACACCCGCGCAGACGAGGCAGCCACGGTGCGGCAGACTCTGGAGGATGCGCCGTTCTACAGCCGCTCGGTGATCGACACCCATTTGCTCGGGCAGCGCGTCACGGCAGTGCATGAGAGCCTGTCGATGGACCGGTTCAACGCGCCCTGGGTGCAGGCGATGCTACCCTTCCGCATCCCGCGGAGGTGGTGAGACGACGCAAAAACCATCCCCCTCCCCTTGAGGGCAGGGCGATCGCATTTGGCTGATCCTCCCCCGTTCTTCACGGGGGAGGTGGCGGCGAAGCCGACGGAGGGGGCGCGGGCACACGTCGGTGCGTGTGGCTCGCCCCCTCCACCATGCTTCGCATGGTCCCCCTCCCCCGCTTCGCGAGGGAGGATAAGCAAATGCAATCACCCTGCCTTGAGGGAGGGGCTAGGGGAGGGTGGCAGCGGCACCACGCTGGGATCGGTAACGCCAGCGATCGGGGGCGCGACACCCCTCACCCCGGCCCTCTCCCACAAGGGGAGAGGGAGATCGCTACTTCTTCTCGCCTCCCGCCTCGCGGATCGCGGATCGGGTGCGGATCAGTTCCCAGACCAACAGGCCGAGGAACCCGATCAACAGGATAATCCATTCCCAGCGGCCCATTAGCGCAGACGGACCGGGGCCGGGTGCGTCGCGTCATCCGGACGGGCGAACACGTCGAACAGCCAGGCCAACCGGTCGTCGAAGCGGCGCCGCGGCACGGAGCGGACCGGGCTGGCCGCCGCGTGCACAAGCGCGCTGCAGGCGGCCAGCGCCGGCGTGCCATCCGCTTTGCCCGGAACCCATCCGGTCAACACGGCACGGCCCAGCAGAGCCAACTTCCGCCCACCCGGCACGACGGCGCGCCGGGTCACGCTGTCATAGCCGTGGCGCACAACCTCCGCGCCGATCTGGGCATAGAGCAGCCGGGCCGCAGCGATGCCGGGCCGGCAATCCCAAGGCAGGCCAGCGATGCCGGTGTCGGCACGGCGATACAGCGCGTCGGCCACACCGAGCAGCTTCTGCACGACGCGGCCCAATGCCGGGCTGAAGTGCGGATCGCGCAACCAGGCGGCCGGGTCGATCCCTTCGTCGCGCAACCATGTTTGCGGGAGGTACAAACGCCCGGCCCGTGCGTCCTCACCCACGTCGCGGGCGATGTTGGTGAGCTGCATGGCAGTCCCCAGATCGCAAGCGCGGGCCACCAGGGCCGGCGTGCGTGCGCCCATCAGCACGGCCATCGTGGCGCCCACCGTGCCGGCGACGCGCGCCGCGTAGTCCTGCAGCTCCGCCAAACTCTCGTAGCGGCGGCCCTCGGCGTCCCAGGCGAACCCCTCGAGCAGCGCGTCCAGCAGCACGCGGGGCAGGTCGAAGCGAGCCACGACCTCGGCCAGGGCGCGATCCGCCGGGTGCGGTTGCGGGCGGGCGGCGTAGATCGCGTCCAGCCGCAAGTGCAGCGAGTCCAGTGTGCCGGTTCCACAATCGACGACGTCATCTGCCTCTCGACAAAACGCGTACAATGCCGTGGCCGGTCGGCTGACCCGGGCCGGCAGCACCCGCGCGGCCGCGAAGAAGGTGCGGGAGCCGCCGCGCAGGGCCGCCCGGCACGCGAGCAGATCAGCGTAGAAATCAGCGTCGGACGGCATGCGGCACCACCGTGTCGAGGATCTTGGCCGAGCAGAGCACGCCGGGCAGCCCGGCGCCGGGATGCGTGCCGGCGCCGACGAGGTAGAGGCCGTCCA
>CAXTCJ010000249.1:0-4669 GCA_964242215.1 uncultured Acetobacteraceae bacterium
ATGAGGTAGGAGCTGATCTCCGACGGCACGCCGTAGACGAGGTTCACCACGCCCGCGGGCGCCCCGGCGTCCACGAAGGCGCGCATCAGTTCGGCGACGCTGGCCGGCGTCTCCTCCGGACCCTTGACGATGATGGCGCAACCGGCGGCCAAGGCAGCGGCGATCTTCTTCACCGCCTGGTTGATCGGGAAGTTCCACGGCGTGAAGGCCGCGACCACACCCACCGGCTCACGCAGCGACAGCTGGTACACGCCGGCTTGACGCGCGGGAATCACCCGGCCGTAGGAGCGGCGGCCCTCTTCGGCCATCCACTCGATGTTCTCGGGGGCGAGCGACGTCTCACCTTTGGCCTCGATAAACGGCTTGCCCTGCTCCATCACCATCAGTGTGGCGATGTGGTCGACCCGCTCACGCAGGATGTCGGCGGCCTTGCGCATGATCTTGGAGCGCTCAACCGACGAAGTACGGCGCCAGACCTCGAAGCCTTTCGCGGCGGAGGCCAAAGCGCGATCCAACTCCGGGCGCTCGGCATGGGCCACGGTGCCGATCTGCTCGCCGGTCGCCGGGTTGAGCACGGGCAGCGTCTTGCCCGATGCGGCCGGGGCCCATTCGCCATCGATCAGCAATTGTGTATCGGAATACATAGCGGCTCCTCATGTTTGGCGGGCAAGTTACGCTGCTCGCCCGCCAACGCAACCGTCAGGCGAGCACGTCTTCCAGCCGGATCGGCAGGTCGCGAACCCGCACGCCCGTCGCGTGATATATGGCGTTGGCGATGGCCGCCGCCATGCCGACCATCGGCAACTCGCCGATCCCCTTCAGTCCGACGGGGTTGGCATTCTGGTCGTCGCCGCCCTCCAGCAGCACGGCCGAGATGGCGGGGATGTCGGCATTCACCGGCATGACGTATTCCGAGATGTTGGCGTTGACGATGCGCCCGGTGCCCTCGTCCACCAGCGTCTCCTCCAACAGCGCCATGCCGACACCGAAGGTCATGCCGCCGATCAGCTGGCTGTGCGCGGTCTTGGCATTCAGCACGCGGCCGCCGTCGAATACACCGACCAGGCGGGAGATGCGGATCTCGCCCAGCAGCGGATCCACACGCACCTCGGCGAACTGGGCACCGAACGAGTGCAGTGAATGTGTCTTCTTGCCCTTCTCCTTCGGCGGCCCCTTGGCGTCGCCCACGACGTCGATGCTGTCCACGTTGCGCCGTGCCAGCATCTCGCCGATCGTCATACGGCCCTGAGGCGCCACGACGGCGCCATCCTGCAAGCGGCAATCGGCCGGCGTGGCTCCCTTCCACTGGTCACCCGCATCCGACAACGCCATCGCCACCGCATGATCGCGCGCTTGTTGGCACGCCACCAACACGGCCGAGCCGACGCTCGCCGCAGTCTGCGATCCGCCGGATACCGGCGCCGGCGGAAAGCGGCTATCTCCCAGCTCGAACCGGACTCGCTCGATCGGCAGGCCCAGCGCGTCGGCGGCGAGCTGCGCCATCACGGTGTAGGTGCCGGTGCCGATGTCCTGAGTGCCCGACTGCAGCACCGCGTCGCCGTTGGCCAGCAGGCTCACCCGCACGCTGGCCGGGCTCTGGTTGATCGGATACGTCGCCGTCGCCATGCCCATGCCCAGTAGAAAGCGGCCGTCCGTCATGGAGCGCGGCTCGGGCGTGCGCCGCTCCCAACCGAACGTTGCGGCGCCCTGCGTGTAACACTCGCGCAGGCGCTTGGAGGAGAATGGCAGGTCCTCCCCGCCGTCCATCTCGGCGTAGTTGGTGAGCCGCAACGCGATCGGGTCGATCTTCAACTCGGCGGCAATTTCGTCCAGCGCGGATTCGAGCGCGAACACGCCAGAGGCCTCGCCGGGTGCCCGCATGTAGGTGGGCAGGCCCTGGTTGACCGCGACCAGGCGGTGCGTGATGGCGACGTTCGGGCAGGCGTAGAGCATCTCGGTAGCCAGGGCGACTGGCTCCACGAACTCCCCCAGCACCGGTTGCGACATCTGGCTGATGCCGTCGTGCCGGATCGACTGGAACGTGCCATCGGCCGCGACACCGAATGCCAGTTTCTGCACTGTGGCCGGGCGGAAGCCGTTCGACGTAAACATCTGCTGGCGCGACAGCACCAGCTTGACCGGCCGGTTCACCATCTTGGCCGCCATCGCCGCCAGGGTGGCGGGCGGCCAGGTGCTGCCCTTGGAGCCGAACCCACCGCCGACGAAGGGGCAGATGACCCGCACATTGTCCTTCTCGATGCCGAACAGCCCGGCCAGCGTCTGCTGCGCGCCGCCGATACCTTGGGACGACGTCCAAACGGTCAGCCGATCCCCATCCCAGGCCGCGATCGTGGCGTGCGGCTCCATCGGGTTGTGGTGCTCGACCGGGGTCGTGTAGGTGGCCTCGAACCGGACCGGCGCCGCGTCGAATGCGCCCTTCATGTCGCCCCGGCTGCTATCGGGGGGACGTTGCCCGCCGCGGAAATTGTGCGGGACATAGGCGGAGTCCATCGCCCCGTGCATCGTCGTCTGCGCCTCGCCCTCCTTGTAGCGCAGCTTGACGGCGGCGGCGGCGGCCTGGGCGCGCTCCAGAGTCTCGGCCACAACGATGGCGACGTGCTGGCCGTTATAGACGACATCGGAGTTCTGCAGCGTCGGCGCGGCGATCGCCTGAGGCGGCCCGCCGTCCTTCTTCAGCTTCAGCGCATTGTCCGGCGTGATGATCGCGAGCACGCCGGGCATACCCTGCGCCGCCGCCAGGTCGAACCCGGCGATCTGACCAGCGGCAATCGTGCTCTGCACCAACACGGCATGCACGACGGACGGAACGGCGAACTCGGCGGCGTATTGCGCGCCCCCCGTCACCTTGAGGTGGCCGTCCTTCCGATCGATCGGCTGTCCTGTGATCATGGTGCGGCCTCCCTACGCTGCGGCGAGTTGCAGGCCACGGAGCACCGTGCGCTGCATCAGTTTGACCTTGAAGGCATTGTCCTTGGTGGGCGTCGTGCCCTGCCCGGCCAACTCCGCAGCGGCCTGGTAGCTCGCCTCGGTCGCGGGCTTACCGTGCAGCGCCGCCTCCACTTGCGGTAGGCGCCACGGCCGGGGTGCGACGCCACCGAGGGCGATCCGAACCTCGCGGACCAAACCGTCCTGCACGTCGAGAGCGACCGCAGCGGATACTACGGCAAACTCGAACGAGGCCCGGTCGCGCACTTTCACGTAGCGGGACTTCCGGGCCGAGCCGCTGGGGGGCACCAGGATCGCCGTGATCACCTCGCCGGGAATGAGATTGGTCTCGATCTCAGGCGTGTCGCCGGGCAGCCGATAGAACTCCGCCAAGGGCACGACGCGCGTGCCGCCACTCGGGGCTCGCAGGCGGACCGAAGCGTCCATGGCCATCAGGGCCACCGGCATGTCGGAGGGGTGGGTCGCAATGCAGTGGTCGCTCACACCGACGACGCCCAGGCCGCGACTCTCGCCGGCAATGGCCGGGCAGCCGGAGCCGGGGATGCGCTTGTTGCAGGCGAAGCCGGTATCGCGGAAATAGCCGCACCGGGTCCGCTGCAGCAGATTGCCGCCCATGGTCCCCATGTTCCGCACCTGCGGCGAGGCGGATAGCAGCAGCGCCTCGCTGATCGCCGGCCAGGTGGATCGCACGTCGGGGTTGTTGGCAACGTCGACCATGCGCGCCAGGCCGCCGAGTTGCAGCGAGCCGTCCGGCATGACGGTGATCGTGGCCGGGACCAGCCCCTCCAGATCGATCAGCCGCCGCGGTGCCTCGACGTTGTCCTTGGCCAGTTGCATCAGGTCGGTGCCGCCGGCGATGTACTTGGCGCCATCGGTTGGACCGGCGGCAAGCGCGTCTTCGAGGCTGCCGGGATGATCGAGGGTAAAGGCCTGCATGCTCAGGCCCTCCCGGCGGCGTCGCGGATCGCGTCGACAATGTTGGCGTAGGCGCCGCAGCGACAAATATTGCCGCTCATATATTCGCGGATCTCGGCATCCGTGCCGGCGTGTCCCTCCTGCACCAGGGCGACGGCCGACATGATCTGACCCGGCGTGCAGTAGCCGCACTGGTACGCGTCGTGATGGAGGAACGCGGCCTGCATCGGGTGCAACGTGTCGCCGCTGGCCAGGCCCTCGATGGTGGTGACCGCTTTGCCTTGGGTGCGCGCCGCCAGCGTCAGGCACGATACAACGCGGCGCCCGTCGACATGCACGGTGCAAGCGCCGCACGATCCGCGGTCGCAGCCCTTCTTGGTGCCGGTCAGCCCGGCATATTCCCGCAGGGCGTCGAGCAGGGAGGTGCGCGGTTCGATGGACAGCGGCACGCGCTTGCCGTTCACCTGCAACACGATGTCGATCGTGGCGGCCGGTTGAACGGGAGGTGATGGCGTCGGGGTGGCACCCGGCTGGGTCTGCGCCAACGCTGGTAGCGCGATCCCCGCCGCGGTGCCCCCGAGCACGCCGCGCCTCGTGACTGTCGTGTTGTCCATCGAACCCTCCAACTGCCTCGCCGTGTATTCCACAACGCAGCTACCGGTCAGAAGATTGGGAGCCGCTCCTCCCTCTCCCCTTGAGGGCAGGGCGATTGCATTTGCCTTATCCTCCCTTGCGAAGCGGGGGAGGGGGACCATGCGAAGCATGGTGGAGGGGGCTCTTGGGCAAG
>CAXTCJ010000250.1:0-4626 GCA_964242215.1 uncultured Acetobacteraceae bacterium
CGATGACCCCGATGATGTCGCCGACCTTCTGAGAGGACTGCTCGATGCTGCCCATGGCTGCGACGGCTTGAAGCACGATTTTGCCAGACCGCTCGGCGTCAGCACGGGTCTGCGACACGACGTCGCGGGCGTGCTTGGCGCCCTGGGCCGTCTTGCGCACGGTAACGGTGATCTGGTCCAGCGCGGCCGCCGTTTGCTCCAGGCTCGCGGCCTGCTGCTCGGTGCGCCGGCTCAGATCATCCGACGCCTGTGTGATCTCGTCCGTTCCCGACCGGATGCCGGATGTGTTGTTGACGATGCTGCGTACCAGGTCCTGCAACTCGGTCATGGCGGTGTTCAGGTCGCCGCGAAGTCCTTCATAGGCCTCAGGCAGGGTTGCATCCAAGCGGAACGTCAAGTCACCCAACGCCAGGCGCTGCAGTCCCATGCCGATCGAATCGACGACCAGCGTCGCGGCCTCGGATGCGGCGGCTTGCTCTGCATTGCGCCGGACCCGCTCGTCCTCAACCGCACGCCGACCCTGCGCCTCCGAATGCTCCTGTTCAACTACGCGGGCGTGTAAGGCATTGTCTTTGAACACCTGCACCGCGCCCGCCATCATGGCGATTTCGCCTTTGCCCCCCGTGTTCGGAACGCTGATGTGCAGAGCGCCGGTCGCGAGTTGCTCCATGCAGACCTGCAGGCGATTAAGCGGCTTGGTGATGCGACCGGCAATCAGCACCGCTATTCCGCTCACCACGACTATGAGCGCAGCCAGGCCGCCGGCAAGGCTATACATGACCGGACGGAAGCGAGCGTCCAAGTCATCGATATACGAGCCGGTGCCGATGAACATGTTCCAAGCTGGAAAACCTGTCGCGTAGGATATCTTGGGTGCGGCCTTCGCCTCCCCGGGACGCGGGAAGTCGTAGCGGACGATGCCGCTGCCGCCCGTCTGAACAGCGTCGCGGATTTCGCGGATCACCGGGCGGCCGTTGAACAGCAAATCGAGTTGGTTGGTGCCGACCTTGGTTGCGTCGGGCGTGGCGACGACGGTGCCATCCATGCGGTAGGCGAACACGTAACCGTGCCCGGCATCGAAGACCATCGAGCGGGCCCGTCGTGTGAACGTCTGGACGGCCTCGTCACCGGTCATCTCGCCAGCTTCGACTTGCTTTTGCAGGCCGTCGGCCAGACCTTTGGCAGCTTCGGTGATGGCGCGCAATTGATCGACGCGACCGCCGAGCATTTCACGCTGCACCAAATCAGCGATCGCAACGCCGGCCCCCGCCACACACACGATGATAAAGGCCAGCAACAGTGCCAGCTTTACACCGATGCGAAGATTATCGAATTTTCTCACTGTGCCCCGTCCTGCTGTCAAACCGAGCATGACGCCAACCTACTACGAATTCCTGAAGAACGGGCTCCCAGATCGGCCCAGTGACCGCGAAGTCGTAAGACCTGGCCATCTGGGACGACGTGTTCCGGTTTCGGCCGGTAGGCCCGACTTTGGCCAGTCCTGGATCGGATGGCGAAGCGGGAATCAATTAAGCTGGCGCGTCCCGCCAGGAGACGCCGCCATGCCCCGTCTGCTGTCCCGTCTCGCCGCGGCCATCCTGACCTTCGCGCCATTGTTCTTCCAACGCAGTTGGCATCGCGCCGAGGTGCTGCTGGCCGGCGCCATCCTGACCCCGGGCCGGCGCACGGTGGCCAACGTCCTGCGGATCGTCGGCTTGTCGCGGGAGCGGCGCTTTGTGAACCATCACCGCGTCCTCAACCGCACAGCCTGATGCGCACGGGCGGTGGCGCGCCTGTTGCGTGCCGCTTCTGCGCCGGCCGGGCCGGTCGTGCTGGGCATCAAGCCAAGTGGTTGCCAGGGATCAATGACGCGATCAAGCACCGGCGCGGCAAGTGCATCGCGGCCTCTCGGGGCGGGCAAAGCCGCCCAATCACCCCATACTCCTCACGGTTCCCTCAATCACGGCCCTGCGCGCCACGGCGGCAGGCTGGCAAGGAACTGGCTTAGCCGCGCGGCATAGAACTTGGCCATGATCAGCGTCCCATGCCCGCGCGTCTCCGGGCTTTCCGGCACCAAGTCGTAGGCCCCGTGTGGCAGCCGGGCCACCGCGCGCTCGACGATCCCAGACTCCGGTGGGTTGCGCTCGTCGTCGGCCGAATTGATCACCAGCACCGGCCGGGTGATCCGCTCCAGGTCCGGAGCGGCGTCGTAGTCATGCGACGAATCCCATTGATACACCCAGTCATTCGCGTCCGGCGAGGGCGCGGCGAGCAGGCGAGCCACAATCGCATCCGCCTCCACCGCCGTCGGCGCCTGCGCCTGCCACCCGAGATTGCCGCCAGCGGTAGCAGCGCCAAAGCTCGCAATGGCATACGGCAGCGAGCGCGGCGCGGCGGTGTAGTCGCCGCCGGCGTAGGTCGGGTCGTTGCGGATCGTCTCCACCATGAGCCGTCGCATCATCCAGTTGCGGCTCGCCATGGCGGAGGGCTGCGACGCCATCGGCACGAAGCCGTCGGCAAACTCCGCGTGTTGCTCGGCCCAGAGCCAGGCCTGCATCCCACCCATCGAGTAGCCCACCAAAAGACGCAGGTGCGGCAGATGCAGCCCCTCGGTCACCAGGCGGTATTGCGCCGCCACCGCGTCGTCGTAGTCGTAGGCAGGGAACTTGGCGCGGAGCTGCTCGGAGGGCTTGGCGGACCCGCCGGCACCGATCGAATCCGGCAGGACGATGTAGTATTTCGACGCATCCAGCGGCTGGCCCGGCCCGAACAGCACACCGGCGAAGGCCGGCACCAGCATCGCCGCGCCCGACTGGGCGGTGCCGTGCAGGATCAGCACCGGCTCCCCAGACGGGCTGCCGATGGTTCGGTAGTGCATCCGCAGATCCGGCAGGGTCTCGCCCGTGTGGAAACGGAAATCGTGCAGCGTGAAGTCGGCCTCCTGCACCGGCGGGAGGTCGGCCGCATGCGCGGCGGCGACCAGCGTTGCAGCAGCGAGCGTGCCGAGCATGATCTTCACCGCGACTCTCCTTCTGATGCGCCGGCGCCCCCAAAACGTCGGGCCATTCACCGGCGCGACCGCGGCACGCACCTCACGTTGCCGCCAGCACATGCAACACGGAGCAATGCTGGAAACCAAGTGATGCCGTGATCCCCCAGCGTTCCGTGCTCGCGTATCGATGACCCTGACGCCAACGCGGAACGTAACGCCCTGGCCGGTTTCGGGCAACCGGTTCCCACCTTTCAGCCGACACCGGATCTTAGCCGCCGTGATCAGCCCGAACACGACCAATCGGGTGACCCTGGCGCCGATCGGCGATGATCCCGCAGTCAGCCTACCCACCGCAGCAATCTGACAGCGGAAGAGCCCCACTCAAAACCGCAACGCGCTCCGGCGCCGCAGCCTAGGACACGATCGCCCAAACCATGTCCGTGCCGCCTGAACCCCAAACGATGTTGGGCTCAGCGCGCCCACGTTCATCATCCATGTCCCGCGGGTCATGGCGGGGATCGGACGGTGATCCCCGCCATGCGGTTTCGCGTCAGGCCACGGCGGGCAAGTGCGCAATCAGCTTGTCCAGCGTCATCGGGTAATCCCGCACGCGGACGCCAGTGGCATTGTAGATGGCATTGGCCACCGCGGCACCGACGCCGCACAGGCCAAGCTCCCCCACACCCTTCGCCTTCATCGGCGAGGAGATCGCGTCGGCTTCCTCCAGGAACACCACATCCTGATGCGGGATATCGGCGTGCACCGGCACCTCGTAGCCTGCCAGATCGTGGTTGACGAAGAAGCCGCGCCGGGTGTCCACCGCCAGTTCCTCCATCAGCGCCCCGCCCACGCCCATCGTCATGGCGCCGATCACCTGGCTGCGCGCCGACTTCGGGTTGAGGATGCGGCCAGCCGCGCACACCGCCAGCATGCGGCGCACCCGGGTCTCGCCGGTGTAGCGGTCCACGCCGACCTCGACGAAATGCCCGGCAAAGGTCGATTGCTGATACTTCTTGGCCAGATCGCCGTACTCGATCCCGTCCTCGGCGACCAGCACCCCGTCCCGTGCCGCATCGGCCAGGGCGGCGTCACGGTTGCCAGACCGCACCCGGCCATCGGCGAACGCGACATCGGCGGAGTCGAACCCCAGCTTGCTCGCCACTGCCTCTCGCAGCTTCACGCAGGCAGCATAAACCCCGGCGGTGGAGTTGTTCGCACCCCACTGCCCCCCGGACCCGGCGGAGGCCGGATAGTCGGAATCACCCAGCTTCACGACGATCCGGTCCATTGGCAGGCCCATCATCTCGGCCGCAGTCTGGGCGATAATGGTGTAGCTGCCGGTACCGATATCGGTCATATCGGTCTCCACAGTCACATGCCCGCTGGTTTCCAGCCGCACCCGGGCCGCGGACTTGGTCAACTGGTTGTTGCGGAACCCGGCCGCGACACCCATGCCCACCAGCCACCGCCCATCCTGGACCGAGCCGGGCTTCGGGTTACGCCCCTTCCACCCGAACCGCTCGGCCCCCTGTTGCAGGCACTGCACGAGTTGGCGCTGCGAGAACGGGCGCTCCGGATGCTCCGGGTCCACCTGGGTGTCGTTCTTGATGCGGAACGCGATGGGGTCCATGCCC
>CAXTCJ010000251.1:0-4559 GCA_964242215.1 uncultured Acetobacteraceae bacterium
CCGATCATGGGCCTGACCATGGGCGAGATCTTCAAGCTAGACGAATTGTCGCGGGCCTGTGCCGAGGACGGAGTCTACGACTTCTTGTTCGTGGCGCCTGCATTGCCGATCACCGGCGCTGTTGGCTCCCCTTTGAACCCGATTGTGATACGCTGAGGTAGAACCGGCAGCGCGGCACAAGACCGCGCACCGAAGGAGGACTTCCATGACTCATACCACAAGTAGACGCGCCGTATTGGCCGGCGCTGCGGTGATGGGTATCGTCACTCGCGCCCGCGCCGCCAGCTATCCATCCCGGCCAGTGCGGGTGATCGTGCCCTTCGCGCCGGCCGGGCCGACCGACATCATGGCCCGCATCCTGACCAACTACCTGGGCGCCAAGCTCGGCGGCTCGGTGATCGTCGACAACCGGCCGGGTGCCGGCGGCAACATAGGGACCGCCTTCGTCGCTCATTCGGATCCGGACGGCTACACGTTGCTGATCGACTCCAGCGCGTTCGTGGTGAACCCGAGCCTTTACAAGCGCTGTCCCTACGACGCCTTCGCCGACTTCGCG
Organism: uncultured Acetobacteraceae bacterium; assembly: GCA_964242215.1. Taxonomy (GTDB): domain Bacteria; phylum Pseudomonadota; class Alphaproteobacteria; order Acetobacterales; family Acetobacteraceae; genus LMUY01. The sequence continues at coordinate 557 of CAXTCJ010000251.1, forward strand.
CCGATCAGCGAATTGGGCACCTCGCCGAACCTGTTCGTCGCCAACCCGAGCGCCGGTATCAAGTCGATCGGCGACCTGGTGGCACGTTGCAAGGCCGACCCGTCGGCGATCAGCTACGCCAACCCCGGGATCGGCACTACACCGCAACTCTCGGGCGAATTGCTGAAGCTGAAGGCCGGCATCAGCATGACATCCGTGCCGTTCGGCGGCGCTGGCCCGGCGGTCGAGGCCGTGCTCGCCGGAACCACACCGGTCGCTTGCGTGGCGCTACCGCCGGCCCGGCCCATGGTTGCATCCAACTCCCTCGTGGCCCTCGCCGTCACCGGGGAGAAGCGCTGGTTCGACCTGCCGGACGTGCCCACGATGATCGAGCTGGGTTATCCGGACTTCGTCGCCGACACTTTCCAGGCCTTCCTGGCACCTGCAAAAACCCCACCCGACATCGTCGCCATGTTGGCCAAGGCGTCGCTTGAGATCCTGCACGACCCGAAGATCGCGGCGCAACTTCGCGGCGACGGGCTCGATGTCGTCGCGAGCACCCAGGAAGAATTCGGCCGCCGAATTGCCGCTGAGATTCCGAAATGGCGAGACGTGATCACCAAAGCCGGGATCCCACAGGTCTAGCCCGGTGCGGATCACGGCCATCCGGGAGCGGGCTGTCCCGGTGCAATCGGCCATGCGCAACGCCGCCTTCGATTTCTCGGAAATGACGACCTCCGTCGTGGCCGTCATGACCGACGCCGTGCGGGATGGGCGGCCCGTCGTAGGCTACGCCTTCAACTCCACCGGGCGCTACGCCTGTGGCGCCGCCATGCGGGAGCGGTTCATTCCCCGGCTGCTCGCCGCATCACCGGATAGCCTGCTCGATGCGGATGGCCTGCTGGACCCGGCAAAGTGCTCCGCCCGCATGGCGCTGCGTGAGAAGCCCGGCGGCGACGCCGAGCGCTCCGTCCCGATCGGCACAATCGAGGTGGCTGTGTGGGATGCTTTGGCAAAAGCACTGGACCGGCCACTCTGGCACGTGCTGTCGGAACGCTACGGCGCCGGGCCGGCGCGCACGGCGGTGCCGGTCTATGTGGGCGGTGGTTGGTATCAGCCCGGCGACGATCTGGCGGCGTTGCGCGACGAGGTTCGGCGGCATTTGGACACCGGCTACACCGCGCTCAAGATCAAAACCGGCGGCGTCACGCTGGACGACGATTGCCGCCGGCTGGACGCAGCTTTGGCGGTCCTCGGTGACGCCAGCCGCCTGGCAGTGGACGCAAACGCCGCCCTTCCGTTTGAGCGCGCGGTTGCCTACGCCGACCGCCTGGCCCCCTACGGCCTGCGCTGGTTCGAGGAGCCGTGCGCCCCCCTCGCCTACGCCGACATGGCCCGGCTTGCCGAGCGCTACGCCCCGTCGTTGGCCACGGGCGAGAATTTGTTCTGCCCGGCCGATGTAGAGAATCTGCTGCGCTTCGGCGGCTTCCGGCCGGGCCACGACATCCTTCAGGTTGACCCGCCGCAAGCGTACGGCATCGCCGCCTACGCCGCGATGACGGCCCGTGTGGAAGCCCTCGGCGGCAGCCGTGCGTGCATCTATCCCCACGGCGGCAACATGATGTCGTTCGCGGTAGCGGCCGGGCTGGGCTTAGGCGGATGCGAAGCCTATCCCGGCGTTTTCGGCGCGTTCGGCGGCTATGCCGATGGCATGACCGTGACGGACGGCACGCTGAACCTGCCGGATTGTGCGGGCATTGGCTTCGAACGGCAGCCTGCGTTGTTCTCCCTCATGCAGGAGTTGGCATCGTGACCCGCTTCAGCCGCAACCGCGATATCTATGCCGGGGTGCTGACGGCCGCAATCGGCGCCGGCGCGATCTCCGAAGGCCGGCAGTACGGCATCGGCGGATTGTCGGACATGGGGTCCGGCTTCTTTCCCGTGATGCTGGGCGTGGGGATGGTGCTGATGGGCCTGATCATGGCCGTCATGCGATCCCCGGCACCGGACGGGCACGCCATCCAGGCACCGAACTGGCGCGGTGCGATCGCGATCGCCGCCGCCGTGACGCTGTTCATCGTACTGGCCGACCGCGCGGGCCTAGCCCCGGCGACCTTCGCCTGCGTGTTCGTCGGCGCGCTCGGAACTACCAGCACGAAACTGATCGAGGCGCTGATCCTGGCCGCCGGCGTGACGGTGTTCGGCGTAGCGCTATTCCACTACGGGTTGCAAGTGCAGTTCCCCATCCTCCGCGGAGTCCTCCAGTGATCGAGTCTGGCTTCGTCGGACTGGCCCATGGCTTCGTCGTGGCGCTCGAGCCGCACAACCTCATGTGGTGCTTCGTCGGCGTGCTGGTTGGCAACATGGTGGGTGTGCTGCCGGGGATGGGCGTGCTGTCGTCCATCTCCATCCTGCTGCCGTTGACGTTCTCGATGCAGCCAGTGGCAGCGCTGTTGATGCTGGCCGGCATCTATTACGGCGCGCAGTATGGCGGGGCGATCTGCTCCATCCTGCTGAACCTGCCGTGCCATCCGCCCCACGCCGTGACGTGCCTGGACGGCTACCCCATGACGAAGCAGGGGCGCGGCGGCGTCGCGCTGGGCATCACCATGCTCGCGGCGATCATCGGCGCCGGGTTCGGCATCATCCAGATGATCTTCATGGCGCCCTATATCGCCCGCATCGCCTTCAGCTTCGGCCCGCAGGAGATCACGACGCTGATGCTGCTCGGCCTGCTTGCGGGGGCCACGCTGGCCAAGGGTTCGGCCGTCAAGGGTATCTCGATGACGCTGCTCGGGATCCTGCTCAGCCTGGTCGGCACCGACGTGAACACCGGCAACGAGCGTTTCACCTTCGGCCAATTGGAGTTGTCGGACGGCCTGGAACTGGTCACCGTGTCGCTCGGATTGTTCGGCATCGCGGAGTTCCTAAAAAGCGTCAACGCCATCAACCCGGCGGGCACGCGGGCGGTCAAACTCGGCTTCCGCGACCTGCGGCCGAGCCGTTCCGATCTCCGCCAGGCGTTGCCGCCGATCTTCCGCGGCACGATCATCGGCAGCCTGTGTTCGCTGATCCCGGGCACGGGGCCGACCATCGCCTCGTTCATCGCCTACGCCGCGGAGAAGAAGATCAGCAAGAATCCGGGTCACTTCGGCAAGGGCGCGATCGAGGGCGTTGCGGCACCCGAGGCGTCCACCCACTCCGCCGTGCAGGGGGATTTTATTCCAACCATGAGCCTGGGGATTCCGGGCGACGCCGTGATGGCCTTGCTGCTGGGCGCGCTGATGATCCACGGTATTCAACCGGGCCCGCGGCTGATCGTGGAGCAGCCGGACATTTTCTGGGGCCTGATCGCGTCGTTCTGGATTGGGAACATCATCCTTGTGTTCCTGAACGTGCCGATGATCGGCGTGTGGGTGAAACTGCTGAGCGTGCCCTACCGCTATTTGTATCCGACCGCGCTGTTCTTCGTCTGCATCGGCGTCTTTGCCGCCCGCAACGAGATGTTCGACGTAGGCGCGACCTTGCTGTTCGGTGCCTTCGGCTACCTTCTGCTGCAGTTGGGCTTCGAGCCCGCACCGATCCTGCTCGGCTTCGTACTGGGACCGCGGCTGGAAGAAAACTTCCGCCGCTCGGTGCTGCTGTCGCGCGGCAGCCTCACTACGTTCGTGGACCGGCCTATCAGCGCCGTGTTCCTGGCGTTGTGTGCGCTTCTGGTCCTGGCGCAGATTTACGCGGCACTGCGCCGGACGAAGCCGCCGATCCGGGTTCCGGAGGAGGCGTTCGAGTAAAGCTCAGGGCTTCGCCCCGAACCCCACCAGAGGACAGTCGTCCTCTGGACACCTTGAAAATAAGGGGTAAAGGGGATGACTATCCCCTTTTGGGTGCGGGGCAGAGCCCTGCTCCTTCGGAGACAGAGCCGCATGTTAGATCCCACCGATCGCGTCGTCATGGTCTCCGGGGCCGCCCGTGGCATCGGCCGGGCCGTCGTGGAACGGCTACTCGCCGACGGGTTCCGCGTGTC
>CAXTCJ010000252.1:0-4550 GCA_964242215.1 uncultured Acetobacteraceae bacterium
GTCCGACGCCCACAGGAGCGCAGTGTGAACCGACTTACCCCCTATTTGCCTGCTCTGGTTCTGGCACTCGCGGGGTGCCATGGCAGCGACAGCCCGCCGGCCGTCGGCGCCCGCGTGGGCAACTCGCTCGATCGTGCCAGCATCGCCACCGGGGCGGCATTGGATCGCGCGGGGCAGGCGACTGGCAGCGCGCTCGACCGCGCAGGCGACAGCGTGCAGCGCGCTACCTCGCCCTGATCAATCCTCGGCGTAAGGGTTCTTCGTCCCGCGGAACTGCAGCCGGATTGGCGTGCCAGGCAGCCCGAACGTGTCACGCAGGCCGTTCGTGAGATACCGCCGGTAATCCTCCGGCGTCTGCTCGGCGCGGGTGCCGAAGATGATGAATGTGGGCGGGCGCGCCTTGGCCTGAGTCATGTAGCGCAGCTTCAGCCGCCGTCCGTCCACCAACGGCGCAGCGTGCCGCTCCAGCGCCGCCTCGAACCAGCGGTTCAGCTCGCCGGTCGGCACCCGGCTATTCCAGATCGTGTGCGCCTGGCGCACGGCCGGCAGCAGCTTGTCTACGCCAACGCCCGTCATCGCCGACAGGGTCACGATCGGCAGCCCGCGGGATTGCGCCAGGCTGGTCTCCAACCGGTCGTTCACCGCGCGCCGGGCCGCGTTGCGGTCGGGCACCGCGTCCCACTTGTTCAGTGCCAGCACGCAGCCGCGCCCCTCGCGCTCGATCAGGCGGGCGATGTGCAGGTCCTGGTCGTGGATCCCCTCCACTGCGTCCACGCACAGCACGACGATCTCGGCCATCTTCAGCGCCTCGATCGTGGCCGAGGTGCTCATCTTCTCGAGCCCCTCCTCCACCTTCGCCCGGCGCCGTAACCCGGCGGTGTCCACCAGCTCGATCAAGCCCTGGTCGTCGGCAAACCGCACCGCGACCGAATCGCGGGTCAGCCCCGGCTCCGGCCCGGTGATCATCCGTTCCTCGCCCAGCATCCGGTTGAGCAGGGTGGATTTGCCCGCGTTCGGCCGCCCGACGATCGCCAGGTGCAGCGGGCGGTTGAGGTCGTCCTCCTCCTGCGGTTCGGGCAGGCGGTCGGCGATCTCGCTCATCAGGTTGGCCAGACCCTCGCCATGCTCGGCTGAGACGGCCAGCGGCTCACCGAGCCCCAGACTGTACGCCTCCATCGCCGCCTGGGCGCCGCCGCGGCCCTCCGTCTTGTTGGCAACCAACAGCACCGGGCGGCCCTGGCGGCGCAGCCAGGCGGCGAAATGGCTGTCGGCGGGGGTAATGCCGGCGCGCGCGTCCACCACGAACACCACCAAGTCGGCGCCGTCCACCGCGGCCTCCGAACTCGCGCGCATGCGGCCATACAGCGAGTCGGGGGCGCTCTCCTCGAGCCCTGCCGTGTCCACTAGGCGCACCATCCGGCCGCGTAACTGGGCGGTCGCATCCTTGCGGTCCCGCGTGACGCCGGGCGTGTCGGCTACCAGCGCGTGCCGGCGGCCGGCCAGCCGGTTGAACAGCGTGCTCTTCCCGACGTTGGGGCGCCCGGCGATCACCACGACGGGCAACATCGTCTTAGCCCAATGCCGACAAGGTGCCGTCTTCGGTCACGACGAACAGCTTGCCCATCGCGGCCACCAGGCCCACCGACACGGCATCCGGCAGGTTCTGTTCGCCCAGCACATCACCGGTGACCGGGTTGACGGCGATCAGCTTCTCGGTCGAACCGGCCAAATAAAGATACTGCCCGCCCAACAACGGCCCGGCCCAGTACAGCGCATCCCGCGACTTCGCCACATTGCCGTAGCGCGGCAACTGGGCCAGCCAACGCACCCGGCCGTCCGCCTTGCTGAGGCAAGCCAGCGTTTGCTCCTGCGTCAACACGAACAGCCAGTCGCCGGCGATCCAAGGCGTCCATTCGCCGGCCGCCTCACGCTCCCACAGCCGCCGGCCGGAGCGTAGGTCGAGCGCCAGCAGCAACCCGCCGACGCTGATCGAGTACACCACGTTGTCGCTGATCAGTGGCTGGGCGCGGATCGCCGACAGGTCGGCCAGGCTGGTGCGCCCGCGCGCGGCGGCCAGGCTGTCGCTCCAGGCCAGGGTGCCGCTATCCGCCCGCAACGCGACGAGGTCACCCGAGCCGAACCCGCCGACGACGATTCCGTCGGCATAGGCCGGGGCGGGCTCACCGAGCACGGCCGTGGCCGCCGAAGTCGCCGTGTAGGTCCACAGCCGCTTGCCGTCGGTGGTCGAGAACGCCAGCATCCGGTCGTCCAGCGTCGTCAGGAACGCGCGGTCGTCTACCACGGTGGGGGCGGAGCGAGCCGGCGTGTCGAGCGGGCTGCGCCACGCGATCTTGCCGTCTCCGGCGTTGAGCGCCAGCAGTTCGCCAAACCCCGTGGTGGCGAAAACGCGGCCGCCCATCACGGCGAGCCCGCCGCCAACGTTGGTGCTGCGGTTCTTCTTCGGCTCGGTGTCCGTGTTCCAGTGCCGGTTGCCGGTCGCCACATCGAACGCGGAGATCGAGCCGCCGGAGTCCATGGTGAACACCTGGCCGCCGGCAATCACGGGGGTCGCGGTGATCTTCTGCCGGTAGCCGCCGCCCTCGCCGATCGAGCGGTGCCAGGCATGCCGCAGGTCACCCAGCTGGAGGTTGCCCATCACATGCGACGGGACGCCGCCGGACTGCGCCCAATCCGCATTCAGCACCGGTGCAGGCAGATTGACCGGCTGGCGGAACGTCGCGTCGACCTGCATGGAGCGCGTGGTCGCCATCACCGACTCGCGCTTGCCGGGGATCGGCGGCTTGTCGGTCTCGAACAGGTCCTCGAGGCTGGAGCAGCCGGGCAGGGCCGCAAGCGACAGCAGCGAGGCCGTGCGCAAAAGCGAACGCCGGGTCGGCGCCGCTGGGAAACGGGCGCTCATCCGCGTGCCTCCGCCGGCACGCCAAGCAGGGTCAGCAATCCGTTCGCCCGGCCGCGTAGCCCCTCGGCGGCACCCGGGTCACCCAGCACCATACGCAGCAGGCGGGCTGCCTTGTCCTTGTCGTTCTGCCGCAGGGCCACGAGGGCATCCACCTCCTCGGCCAACGGGCGCCATGGATTGCCGGTGGCCTCCAGCTTGGACGTGCGCGCGGCGATGGCAGCCGGGTCACCCTTGTCGACGGCGTGCTGGGCCCACAGCAGGGAGGCAAGTTCGCGCAGTTGCGGGTCGGCGGCGTCGTCCGCGCTCACCGCGTCCCACAACCCGAACCCGGCGTTGGTGTCGCCGGCATCCCAGCGCAGGGTGGCCTCGCGCAGGCGGGCGAGGGTGCGATACCCGGCGGGTGCGGTGGCGGCGACTTTGGCGAACGCGTCGGCGGCGGGGAGCCGGGCGGGGCTGGGGCCGGGGGGCAGGGTGTCGGCCGTGCGCATCGCGTCGATGAACGGGCCAGCGGCAGCCGCGGCCAATTGGCGTTGATGCCACATCCAGCCCTGCCAGCCACCGACGCCGGCCACGATCAGCAACAGCACGATCCCGCCGAGCAGCCCGTAACGCTTCGCCATTGCGCGTGCGCGCTCGGCCCGCAGGTCCTCGTTCAGTTCGTCGAAAATATCGGGCACGCTCTACAAAACCCCCAAGGCCGAATTCGCCCCTGCCGATCCGCTGTTGTACAGGGCTGTCGGCGCCGGACCATAGCGGCGCGCCCGCACGCGGGAAACCCTGCCTTCATCTATTGCTGCTCTGTTGGCGGCATGACCGGTTTTTGCCGCCTCTTCCTATTGCTCGCCGTGGCCTGTTGCCTGAGCGCCTGCGTCGCTTCGACCGCCCTGGTGGCGGCCGTGCCTGCCGCCGTTCCCCTGGCGATCGCCGTGGCGGTCGAGGGCACCAGTGTCGCCGTCTTTGGGCGCGGCGTGATCGACATCGGCGTGTCAACGATCACCGGGCGGGATTGCTCGATCGTGCGGCTGGATCGTCGGCAGACCTATTGCGCCCCCCGCGAACAACTCGCCGAGCCACCGCCGCTCTGCTCGCGCACGCTGGGGGGCACCGTCACATGTTGGGTGGATCCGGAGAACTTCCCCCTCCGGCCGCGGCAGGTCGCCGACACACCCGGACCGACGCGGGAACAGGTGCGGGAGGTCAAGTCGAGTTTTCCGGTCGACTTGAACATTCCCCTTGAACTTCGCTCCCGCGACTGAGGGGCGGACGAACGATGTCGGGTGGGCGCGTTACGCCGGCGTCAGCTGCGCCTCGTCCAGGACTCGCTCGTGGCTGTCCAGGGCGTTCTTGACACGGTACTGGCAGACGGTTCCGGTCACGGGCATGGTCCGGACGATGGTGTAGATGCCGGGCCGCGCATTGATGTTGGTCCGGTCAGGCGAGACCGATACGCGGTCGCCAGCAATAAACCTGTGCTTGATCATTTAGCCTCCTCGGGGGTGGTCTAGGATCAGCACGGCCATTACGGCGAGCGCAGGCTGAGATGCGCCTAATCCCCGTACGTTATATGATAGGGTTTCGGGCCGCACTAAATAAGGTTAGCATAGCTGCCGCCTCATCGCGTTCGCCGTCA
>CAXTCJ010000253.1:0-4546 GCA_964242215.1 uncultured Acetobacteraceae bacterium
TGCTCGATCATCTCGGCGATGACCTTGGCGCCGACGAAATTGGCCAGCTCGATCATATTCAGCAGGAAGCCGTGTTCCCGCGCATTGTGCAGCGCGCCGCGGACATAGGCGCCGTCCAACTTCACGTAATCGGTTCGGAATTCACGCAGATAGCGGAACGCGGCCGCGCCGGAACCGAAATCATCGATGCAAACCTGGACCTTCATCGCTCGCAACCGGTCGATCGTGGCCGACGCGCTGGCCACGTCGTCGATGTCGGCGGTCTCGGTCAATTCGACCAGAATACGGCCCGGCACCGGCTGTTTGGCCAGCAGCTTGGTGAGCCGGTCGCAGAACGCCGGGCTCTGCATGGATAGACCGGAGACGTTGACAGCGACGGATGCATTTGGGGAGCCCCGCAGCGCTGCGACAGCCTGTTGCATCACCGCCCAATCCAGCTCTTCGGACAAGCCGACCGCCTCGGCGAAGGTGACGAAATCCTGCGTGCTCTGGAGCGCGTTGCCCGGCGTGATCGTCGGCCGGATCAGCGCCTCGTAATGATGGACCTCCCGCGTGTCGAGATTGACGATCGGCTGGAACACCAGGCGAAAGCGGTTCTCGGCCAGCGTGGTGCGCACGCTGCGGGCGCGAATCTGGGCGCTGGCGATGAACTCGGCCAGGCCGTGGCTGAATCCGGCATCGTTCGTGGCCCGGGTGCCACCGTCGGCAAACCGGGCGAGCGCGAACCTTAAAGCGCGGGCTGCCTGTGCCCCGGTCAGCCCGTCCCGCTCCAGAGCCAGCTCGGCGCTTTGGACCTGGGTGCGGGCGGTGACGGGATTGGTCCGCAGCAAAGCCTCCAACTCGTGCGCGACAACACCGAGATCGTGCGGCGCATCGGTCATCACGCCATAGCGGCCGGTGCCGATCTCGCCTGCGACGGCGCCTGGACCACCCAGGCGGGAGAGCACCTCCATGATCTCGGCTTGCAGCGTTCGTTGGATCTCGATGGGCAGAGCCTCCTGGGTGGCGGCCCACCCCGCCAATTCCAACAAGCCGAGCGATCCTGTCTCGCCGCTCTGCAGGCGTTCCTCCACCAAGCGTGCGAACGAGACCGACTGCAGCAACGCGGGTGTCGGATCGGGCAGTGCCGGCAAGCGCCCGATGGTAAGGCAAAGCCGACCCGGTGCGGTGGGGATCACCAAGCCGGAAATAACCATCGGCGTGGCCGCACTATCTGCCAGCCGCAGCACCAGGGGAGGTAGCCGTCCGCGGATCACAGTGGTCGCCAAGGCCAGATCGAGCGCCGAGCGGTCCGGCAATATGAACAGCCTGCCCAAATCGCTGCCGACCAGTTGCTCGGGCGAAAGGCCGAACCGCGCCTTGAACGCCCCTGCGGCGAACGTAATCTTGCCGCTCGCGACCACTTCGACCAACAGATCGGCTGCGGCAAAGGCGAAGGCAAGATAGCGGTCTTTTTGCGCGTAGCTCGCCGCGTTGGGGCGTTCGACAAGGAGAGTGGACATGCGGCCCGCCTATTGGGTGCCCCCAATCTGGCAGCCGGGTGTTAAGCGCCGGTGTATTTCTGGACGAAGGCCTCGGCGGACAAGCTGCGGAAATCGCCCATCGCCGCCCGCAGCCGGTCCCGGTCCCAATCCCACCATGCGATCCGTTCGATCGCTTCGGCCAGAGGCGGCGCAAACCGAGGCCGCAACACCCGGGCCGGATTGCCGACCACGATGGTCCAGGCCGGAACATCCTTCGTCACGACCGACCCGGCGCCCGCGACGGCGCCGTTACCCATGCTGACGCCCGGCAGCACCACCACCCCATGGCCGATCCACACGTCGTGGCCCAGCCGGCAGCGGAACGAGCGGCGCCAGTCGAAGAACGCCGGGTCGTCCTCGCCCAAGCCATAGGCGCTGCTGCGGTAGGTGAAGTGGTTCATCGCCACCCGCTCGACCGGATGGTTGCCGGGGTTGATGCGCGTGTGGGCAGCGATGGAGCAGAACTTGCCGACATCCGTATAGATGATGTCGCTGTCGTTCACGACGTAGGCGAAGTCGCCAAAGCTGCACTCCGCCACCTTCGTCCGCGCGCCGACCTCGCAGTAGATGCCGAATGTGCTGTCGCGGACGCTGGCGGTGCGATGGATGTCGGGCTCGGCGCCGAGATTTTTCGTCGCCGTCGCAGCGTCGCCCGTGAAGCTCGGCATCAGTTCAGGAACAACTTTCCAGGGTTCATGATGCCGTGCGGGTCCAGCGCCATCTTTACCGACCGCATGACGTCCAGCACGCCGGCGCCCACTTCCTGCTCCAGGAACTCGCGCTTGCCGATCCCGACACCGTGCTCGCCGCTGCAACTGCCCTCCATCGAGAGCGCGCGGGCGACGATCTTGCGGTCCAACGCCCAGGCGCGCTCCAGGCCGTCGGGCTCGGGGGGAACCAGGATGACGGTGTGGAAATTGCCATCGCCGACGTGGCCCACGATGGGGGCGGACAGGCCCGACGCCTGGATGTCTTCCTTCACGGCCAGGATCAGGTCGGCCAGGCGGCTGACCGGCACGATGGCGTCGGTGGCGATCCCCTTCCAGCCCGGACGCGAGGCAAGGCAGGCCCAATACGCATCGTGCCGGGCTTGCCAAAGCTTGTTGCGCTGGGCGGTCTCGGTGGCCCAGCGAAAGCCACTGGCGCCGTTTTCGGTGGCGAGCTCCTGCACCATCTCCGCCTGCTCGACCACGCCGGCGGCGGTGCCGTCGAACTCGAAGAACAGGGTCGGCACTGGCTCCAGCCCCTCGAGCTTGGAGAAGGCGATGCAGGCCGCCATCTGCACGTCGTCCAGCAATTCCATGCGGGCCACCGGGATGCTCATGGCGAGCACGCTCATCACCGTCTCCACCGCGCCGGCGAGGGTGGCGAACTGGCAGATCGCGGCGGATTGCGCCTCCGGGATGCCGTGCAGGCGCAGCTGGATCTCGGTCATGACGCCGAGCGTGCCCTCGGAGCCGATGAAGAGCCGGGTCAGGTCGTAGCCGGTGGAGGATTTGCGCACCCGCCCGCCGGTCTGCACCACGCGGCCGTCGGCCATGACCACGGTCAGCCCCAGCACGTTGTCGCGGATGGTGCCGTAGCGCACGGCGTTGGTGCCGCTGGCGCGGGTGGCGCACATGCCGCCGATGGTGCACTCGCTGCCGGGGTCGACGGGGAAGAACAGGCCCTGGTCGCGCAGGTGGGCGTTCAGCTGCTGCCGGGTCACGCCGGCCTGTACGCGGCAATCCATGTCCGGCGCGTTGACCTGCAGCACCGCATTCATGCGCGCGAGATCGAGGCTGATGCCGCCTCGCACCGGCGTCACATGCCCCTCCAGCGACGTGCCGGCACCGAACGGCACAACCGGAACGCGGTGGGCATGACACAGCGCAAGCAGGCGGGAGGCTTCCTCGGTGGTCTCGATGAAGGCCACGCCGTCCGGCATCACGGGCGTGACGGTGTCCTCGCCATGGCTGTGCTGCTCGCGCAGGGCGGTGTTTGTGGTCATCCGCTCGCCCAGGAACTCCTTTGCGAGTGTCATGACGGCGTCGACGGGTCGGGCCATGCTTAGTCCTCCAAGCCGGCCATTCTAGCGCGGTCAGGTGTGGTGGGCCAGCACCGTCCCAGCCGCCGGAGCCGGCGCCATCCCAAGGAATAGCGCCAGCGCGCGCGTGACGGCCAGCAGGGTCGTGGGGTCCAGCCGGCCGATCACGCCGCCGATCTTGCTGCGGGGTGGTGTCTGGGCTTTGTCCACCATGATCTGCGATCGCCGGGTGAGGCCGTTCTCAGCATTCGGCTCCACCTCGATGCGGAGCAGGCCGGCGCCAAGCAGCGCGCTCGTGACGGGCAGGACGGTGGCCGAGCCAAGCTCGCCGAACAGATCGGACTGCACGACGAGGGCTGGGCGCGGCTTGCCGTGGGCGCCTTGCAGGGCGACGGTCACCAGATCGCCGCGGTTCAAGCGGTCCAGCCGCTACGGTCGGACACTGCGAACCACGCCTCGTCGTCGCGCCGGTCAGAGGGTGTTTCGGCGTCTCGGACCAGATGGGATTGCCGCCGGCACTCGAGCGCCAAACCTCGGTCGTCCCCCCATCGCCCGAGCGCATCCCGCTCCTGCAGCATACGAAGGCCAGCTCGGACAACTTCGCTCGCCGAGGCATAGGCTCCGGTCGCGACTTGGGCGTCGATGTTACTGCCCTGTTCGGCCGGGAGGCTGATCGTGCGCTTCTGAATGGATGCCATGGAGGCCGTCCGACTGAGTATGAACAAGTCATACCAACGGTTTGACCGGTTTGATAGCTGCGCCTAGCCTTGCGGAACCTGGGGAAGGAACGACCAAATATGGCAAACAAACTCAAAGAAATCTGGCAGTCCGGCGGCGCGGCGGTGAACGGCTGGCTGGCCATTCCGGACGGGTTCGCCGCCGAAACCATGGCGCAAGGCGGCTGGGACAGCGTGACGGTCGATATGCAGCACGGCGTGCAGGACTACATGTCCATGGTACGCTGCTTCCAGGCCATGCAGTCGCACCCGGTGCTGCC
>CAXTCJ010000254.1:0-4530 GCA_964242215.1 uncultured Acetobacteraceae bacterium
CAGACGGTGGGGCCGGAGCGGCAGCGCGCCTGGCTCGCCAACATGGGCATGCTCGACCGCATCGGCGTCGAGCTGCCGGAGGCCGGGCGGCCGATCTTCCCCTCCGTCGCCAACTGGAAAGAGGCCGCCAACCTCACCATCGGCTTCGGCCACGGCATCGCGGTCAGCCCGCTGCACGTGGTGCGCGGCACGGCGGCGCTGGCCAATGGCGGCGTGGTGCTGCGTCCGACACTGCTGGCCCAGGAACCCGACTCCGCCCCGCGCGTGGGCACCCGCGTGATGCAGCAACAGACCAGCGACACGATCCGCAAGCTGATGCGCCTGGTGGTGACCGACGGCTACGGCAAGCCAGCGGACATCCCCGGCTACTTCGTCGGCGGCAAGACCGGCACGGCGGAGAAGGTCGGCGGCCACGTGTACCGCAAGCACGCCAACGTCAGCGCCTTCATGAGCGTGTTCCCGATGAACGCGCCGCATTACGCGGTGTATTTCATGCTGGACGAGCCGCACGGCAACAAAAGCACCGGCGGCTACTCCACCGCTGGCGCCGTCAGCGCGCCCGCGGCGGGTCGGGTGATCGCCAAGATCGCCCCGATGCTGGGGCTGCTGCCGGAGATGGCGGACATGCCGGCGCTCACGGCGGCGCTGTCGATCCCGATGGCGCCACCGCGCGGCTACGTGTCGCGCTGGACGGGGCCACTGAACTTCGTGCCGCCCTCCACGCCGTTGCCCAGCGCAGCGGCGGCGGTCACCGAGGCTGCCCCGCCCGCGCAGCCCACGGTTCGGGCGGCAAAACATAACGGCCCGGCGGTTCCCACGTCGTCCCCGGGCCCGGGTGCGCAACCCGCGCTGCGGACGCCGGAGCAGCTGCGCCACGAGGCCAGTCTCGGCACCCAAGTTGCGGCTCACTGACATGGTGAGTTCGGCAGGCCTGTCCCAGGTGGAGGCACCACCGGTGGCGATCACCGGCATCACCGCCGACAGCCGTGCGGTGAGCGCTGGCTTCCTGTTCGCAGCGCTCCCAGGTGCCAAGGCCGATGGCCGCCGGTTCATCGCGGATGCGGTCGCGCGGGGCGCGGTCGCCGTACTGGCACCGTTGGGCACCGAGTGGCCGGCGGGAGTACCGGTCCGCCCACTGATGCAGGATGCCGAACCCCGCCGCGCGCTCGCCCGCCTCGCTGCCGCGCACGCCGGGTCGCAGCCGGCGACGGTGGTGGCCGTCACCGGCACCAACGGCAAGACCAGCACCGCCGAGTTTTTGCGCCAACTCGCGCCCGCCCCGGCCGCAAGCCTGGGCACGCTGGGCGTGATCGCCCCCGGCCGCCCCGCCGGCGCCGGCCTGACCACGCCCGACCCGGTGAGCCTGGCGCAGACCCTGGCCGCCCTGGCGCGTGAGGGCGTGGGCTACGCCGCGATGGAGGCGTCCTCCCACGGGCTGGACCAGTTCCGGCTCGACGGCGTTCGGCTGGCCGCCGCCGGGTTCACTAACCTGACGCGCGACCATCTGGACTATCACGGCACCATGGACGCGTATCGCACGGCCAAGCTGCGGCTGTTTGCCGAGCTGCTGCCCCCGGGTGCGCCCGCGATCGCCTCCACCGAACTCGACGGCGAGACCACCGCTTCCTTGCGCGCCATCGCGGCCGATCGCGGCTTGCGGCTGCAATTCGTCGGCGCTGACGGGGACGCCATCCGCCTGCTCCGCGCCGTGCCGCACGCCGGTGGGCAGCATCTGGACCTGCTGGTGGACGGCGTGCGGCGCACGGTCGAGCTGGCGCTGCCGGGCCGCTTCCAGGCGGATAACGCGCTGCTCGCCGCCGCCTTGGCGCGCGCCACCGGCGTGAGCGATGCGCTCGACCGGCTTGCCACGCTGACCGGGGTGCGCGGCCGGATGGAGTTGGCCGCGACGCTGCCCAACGGCGCCGCGATCTATGTCGACTTCGCCCACACGCCCGACGCGCTCGAGCGTCTGCTCGCCGCGCTACGCCCGCACACGGCCGGTCGGCTGCACGTGGTGTTCGGGGCTGGTGGTGACCGGGACCCTGGCAAGCGTCCTTTGATGGGTGACGCGGTGCGGCGCCTGGCCGACACCGCCGTGGTGACCGACGACAACCCCCGCAGCGAGAACCCGGCCACGATCCGCGCTGCCATCTTGGCGGCCTGCCCGGGCGCTCGCGAGATCGGCGACCGCGCCGCCGCGATCGCTTCCGCGATGGATGCTCTGCAGACTGGCGACGTGCTGGTGGTCGCCGGCAAGGGTCACGAGAGCGGCCAGACCATCGCCGGCGTAACCCACCCGTTCGACGACGTCGCCACCGTTCGCGCGATCGCGGGTCTGACGTGACCAACCTCGTCATGCCAGGCCTTGAGCCTGGTATCCACGCCGTACCGCCGTCAGCGGCCGCGGGCAGTGAGCACGGCAGCCGTCAGTGGAACGCCCACCCCGTGGATACCAGGGTCAAGCCCTGGCATGACGGTACCGGGCTATGATCTGGACCGCCGACGATCTCGCGGCCGCCACGCGGGGGGCCACGCGCACCCTGTTCGACGCGACCGGCGTGTCCATCGACACTCGCACGCTGCAGCCCGGTGACCTGTTCATCGCCCTGCGCGGCGAGCACGGGGACGGTCACGACCATGTCGCCGAGGCACTCGCCAAGGGCGCTGCCGGTGCCTTGGTGGACCGCGACCTGCCCGGCGCCACGCTGTTGGTGCACGACACGCTCGACGCCCTGTGGGGCATGGGCCATTACGCCCGCGCGCGCTTCCACGGCAAAATGGTCGCCGTCACCGGCAGCGTCGGCAAGACCACGACCAAGGAGATGCTGCGCACCATCTTCGCGGCGGCTGGCCCGACCTATGCCTCGCCCGCCTCCTACAACAACCAGTGGGGCGTGCCGCTGACCTTGGCGCGCATCCCTCCGGACGCCCAATTCTGCGTGGCTGAAATCGGCACCAACCACCCCGGCGAGATCCGCCCGCTATCCATGATGGTGAAGCCGCATGTGGCCGTGATCACCGCGGTCGAGGCGGCGCATATTGGCCATTTCGGCAGCATCGAGGCCATCGCCGACGAGAAGAGCGCGATCGGCGACGGCCTGCTGCCCGGCGGTGTCGCGGTCCTGCCGGCCGACAGCGCGATGCTCGGCCGGCTGGCGCCACGCGCCGCCCGCATCGACACGTTCGGCATCGCGCAGATCATCGCCATGCACCCCGACATCGACGGCACGGACGTCGAGGCGCAGATCGAGAACCGCGACATCAAATTCCGCATCAACGCGCCCGGCGCCCACATGGTCCGCAACGCAATGGCGGCACTGGTCACCGCCAATGCGCTGGGCGTCGACGGGTCCGCCGCCATCGCCGGGTTCCGCCCGGGCGCCGGCCGTGGCATGCGGCGCGAGCTGACCGGCGGCATCAAGCTGATCGACGAGAGTTACAATGCGAACGGCGCCTCCGTCCGGGCCGCGCTGGACGTGCTGCGGTCCATGCCGGGCCGCCGGGTCGCCGTATTGGGGGATATGCTGGAACTTGGAATCGAAGGCCCGGCCGAGCATGCCGCCCTGGCCGCACCCGTCGCGCAGTCCGCCGACCTCGTGTTTGCCTGCGGCCCGCTGATGCAGGGCCTGTTCACCGCCCTGCCGCAAGATCTGCGGGGCGGCTACCAGCCCGACAGCACAGCCCTGGCCCCCGTGGTGGCGGCGGCGGTGCAGTCCGGCGATGCCGTGTTGGTCAAGGGCAGCCTGGGCAGCCGCATGGCCGTCGTCGTGCGCGCGCTCGAGGCGGTTGGCTGATGCTGCTGCTCCTCACCCGCCCGTTTGCCGACCAGGTCTCGCTGTTCAACCTGTTCCGCTACCTGACGTTCCGCGCGGGGGCGGCTTGCCTCACGTCGCTGATCATCGCCTTCGTGCTCGGCCCCGTGGTGATCCGTTGGCTGAAATCGGTGCAGCGGGGCGGCCAGCCGATCCGCTTGGACGGCCCGGAGCGCCACCTGATCGAGAAGAAGGGCACGCCGACGATGGGCGGCATGCTCATGCTGATGGCGATGGGCGTCTCGGTGCTGGTCTGGGGCAACCTGTCCAACGGCTACGTCTGGGCGGTGCTGTTCGTCACCTTCGGCTATGGCGGCATCGGGTTCGCCGACGACTTCCTCAAGCTGTCCCGCCGCAACACCAAGGGCGTGTCGGCGCGCGGCAAGCTATGGGCGCAGCTGGCGATCGGCCTGATCGCGGCGGCCTGGATGTCGTACCTCACGCGCGGCCCGCTCGCCACCGGGCTGACGGTTCCGGTGTTCAAGGAGGTGCTGATCCCGTTCAGTTACGCCTTCCCGCTGGTCGGCATGGTGGTGATGCTGGGCGCGTCCAACGCGGTGAACTTGACGGACGGGCTGGACGGGTTGGCGATCGTGCCGACCATCATCGCCTGCGCCGTGTTCGCGCTGATCTCCTACCTAGTCGGCAACCGCGTGTTCGCCGACTACCTGCAGCTGAACCCGGTGCCCGGCGCCGGCGAGCTGATGGTGTTCCTGGC
>CAXTCJ010000255.1:0-4527 GCA_964242215.1 uncultured Acetobacteraceae bacterium
GCGATCGGCGTCGTGGCCGCGGCACCGGATGAGAAGGCCCGGGCCGAGGCGTGGCGGGTCGTGCAGGCGGACGAGCGTGTCGCGGGCGAGCTGCGGGCCTTCGGCGCTGCCGTCGAGCAGCGGTTCGGGGAGGAGGGTGTGCGCGCCATGCTGCGGGCCGGAGGACAGCCGGGCTTTGTCACAGTGCCGTCCGTCACGCCTGAGCAGCGGCAGGAGCTGGACCGAGTGGCCGAGCTGACTGCTGCCCTAAAAGCAGGCGAGCGGGCTGGCGCCAACCTTGTTCGGCGTGAGGCTGAAAACGAGCGACAGGAGCAGCGGCGCGGGATGCGGATGTAGGGCTGTGTCGATAAGCACTTCGGCAGTGCGCTACATATTGATAACCGTTCGGTGACTACACGCTGACGTAGCCCGTTACGGTGTGCTGATGGTTGATGGTTGTGGTCGGTCAGACGGAGATTTGAGACCCCTCATCTCGCCGGCACGCCGACGCAAGCTATTGATCGCGCTCAGTCAGACCGGACTCCTTCAGCTATCAACAACCGCTTCCGCGTTTGTAGATGCGCCTTCCTGCATCCGTACTCGGTCATAGCTGGCCTGAGCTTGCGCCACCTCTGGACCATAGGTCTGTGCCCATTCAAGAATGGCATCACCCACCTGGCGCTGTCCGCGGTCCTCATTCTTTCCAGCCGGTCACGTCCTGTCCGCCGAACACCATCCGCCTGACAAACGGCGCAGTCAGTCCTGAACTGAAGCCCAGGGGAGGCGCGCTCGCTTGATCGAGGCGGGTCATGTGATCGGGACTCAAAACGATGCCGGTCGCCGCGATGTTGCTTTCCAGTTGCGGCAGCGTGCTCGCCCCGATGATCGTCGAGGTGACATCGGGGCGGGCCATGGCCCAGGCCAGGGCAACTTGGGCCGGCGGCCGGTCCAGGTCCGCGGCGACCGCCCTCAGCGTGTCGAGGATGTCCCAGTTGCGGTCGGTGAACTTGGTGTCGCCAAATGGGTTCGCGCCGCTCAATCGACCCCTGTTGCCGGTCTTCCCTCGACCGTATTTGCCGGTGAGGAACCCTCCCGCGAGGGGACTCCAGGGCACGACGCCCATGCCGGCCTCGCGCGCCGCCGGGACATGCTCGGCATCGACATCGCGCGCGACGAGCGAATATTCGACCTGTATGGCGATCGGGCCTGGAACGCGACGTTCGGCGGCGATCGTGGCCGCCTTCATGGCTAGCCAGGCCGGCATATCGGACAGGCCGAAGTAGCGGATCTTGCCGGCTCGCACGAGGTCGCCCAGGGTCTGCACGATCTCTTCGACCGGGGTCACGCCGTCCCAGACGTGCATCCAGTAAAGGTCCACATAGTCGGTCTTGAGCCGCCTCAGCGACGCGTTTAGAGCGCGGTGGATGTTCTTCGCCCCGGCACCTCCCGCATTGGGATTGCCGCCGCCGGCCTGGTTGGCTGCCAGCGGGCTTGCGGAGCCGTTGAACGCGAATTTGGTCGCGATCACCATTTCGTCGCGCGTTCCGCTTTCCTTGATGAAGCGGCCCACCATCTCCTCGCTCGTGCCGCCCGAGTAGATGTCGGCCGTGTCAATGAAATTGCCGCCGGCCTCCCGGTAGGCATCGAAGATCGCACGGGAACCCTGCTCGTCTACCCCCCACCGATTTTGTCCGAACGTCATCGTTCCAAGGGCGAGCGGGCTGACGACGAGGCCCGAGCGGCCGAGCGTGCGGAAGGCAGTGAGGGACATGGCAGAAACTTCCATACTGCTCATTATGAAAGCTATGCTATCCCCTAGCGGAAGGAGTCAACTCTTTAAGAGTGATCGCTATGGAAATCGCCGAGGCCCCGACGCGACGCCGGACTGGCCGCCCCTTGTCGTTCGACCGGCAAGCTGCGCTCAGGCAAGCCATGCTGGCGTTCTGGCGCTCCGGTTATGAGACGACCTCCGTCGCCGACCTCACGGCGGCGATGGGGATCACCGCGCCGAGCCTCTACACGGCCTTTGGCGACAAGCGGCGGCTGTTCCTGGAAGCCGTAAGGCTCTACGCGGGCGACCCCAAAGATATGGCCCGCGCGATCGAAGCCGCGCCGACGGCTTTCGACGCGGCCCGCACCCTGCTGACCGCCGCTGCACACGCCTATACCGGTGAACTGACACCCCGGGGCTGCCTGTTGGCGAGCGCCACCGCGAGCGGCTCGGCCGCCTCGGTAGACGTTCAGAAGCTGATTGCCGATCTAAGAGGCGAAATCGAGAAGCGCCTCCGGAAGCGAGTGGCACGCGACATGGATAAGGGATTGCTACCCCATCAAACCGATCCAGTTGCTCTTTCTGGTCTGGTGATGGCAGTAACGCAGGGCCTGTCGGTTCTGGCACGGGACGGCGCGACACGAGAGGTCTTGCTGAAGATTGTCGACGTGGCACTGGCCGCTTGGCCGGGAGGCGGCGTCTGACTGCCTGAGGGTGGGGTTCTGCGACGGTCCATAAATGGTGGCAAGACTCGAAAGAAGGAAGGGTTTTGCAGCGGCACCGTCAGCTACCCCGTCTGTGGCGCTCACACTCCAGGAACCGCCCAAGCCTCCAAAACCGCAGCTCCTTGTCGAAGCTCTTTGACGGGCCCGTACTCGGGCGAACTCCAGAAGGCATGAATATCATCTACGGACACAAACTCGAAGATGGCGATCCGTCGCTCGTCGGTCCGGCCCTCAAGCATTGCGACACCTTCGGCCTTGGATGCATGGCGGCCGCCGAACCTGGCGATGAGGGGCATGACGGCGTCGCGGTAGTCCGCCCATCGCTTCGGATCGGTGACCGTGATCTGCATGACGAGATAGGCGGTCATCAAGTCGTCCCCCGCGCAGCGTCGTCGCTATGCGACAGGATCGTGATCATCGTGTGATCAGACCGTGCCTGCAAGAGTCTGCGCCGGTTTTGCGTCGGTGAAGCAGGCAACGTCCGCCATCACGCGCGGCGTCTCGGGCGAGGCGAGCGCCGCGCGCAGCGCCGCGTCGTCGCGGAACCGGCATTCGCAGATGCAGATCGTCTGCGCGGCCGTATCGGCTGGCCAGAAAGCGGCGCACGTCTCCAGTCCAAGTGGGCCCCAGCATTCCATCACCAGCGGCAGATGGTGCCGGACGTAGTAGTCACGGTCGAAGCGCGTGTCCGCATCACCGGGATAGGTCACGTACATCGTCGTCATCAGTTGAATACCTCTTCGCTTGGCACGTCGAACGCATTGAGCGTGATCGCAACCTGGGCGTAAGTGCCGATCCAAAGCACTAGCTCGTTCAAGGCACCTTGGCCGAGCAGGTCGCGCGCCACTCGGTAGGTCGCGCCAGGCAGCACGCCACCGCCGAGCAGCGCGGTCGCCACGTCGAACGCACACGCCTCCTCGGGTGTCAGGTCGAGTGGACGGCCGCCAGCGGCAAGCGTCGCGATCTTGGCCGGGTCCATGCCCTCGGCGGCGGCAGTCGCTACATGGGCATAAAGCTCGTAGGCGGCGCGGAAGTGCGCGCCCGCCACGATGATCGCGACCTGCTTGGCGGATGGCGAAAGCCGCTTCATTGCGGAGATTGCTGCGATCACATCGTAATGAGCCTGGCCAACTGGCGGCTCGTGGAGGAACACGCCCCAGGGGCCGAGCAACGCACCATCTTCCCGCGTCGTCTTAAAGGCAGTGAAACCGTGGGCGATCTGGTCGCGGTTGCGGTCGTATAAAGCGCGCTGCTCTGGGGTGAGCTGGTCGGGCGGGAAGGTCGGAAGGCGCATCTCGGGATCTCCGCTGTTCAGGCCATGAGCAGGCGGTCGGGCGTGATTGGCAGTTCACGCATTCGCTTGCCCGTCGCGTGCCAGACCGCGTTGGCGATGGCGGGCGCTACTCCGCACAAGCCGAGCTCAGCCACCCCTTTGACGCCAAGCGGGTTCAGGATGGTGTCCTCGCTTTCGACAAACAGCGCATCGAGTT
This sequence comes from uncultured Acetobacteraceae bacterium, assembly GCA_964242215.1. GTDB lineage: Bacteria > Pseudomonadota > Alphaproteobacteria > Acetobacterales > Acetobacteraceae > LMUY01. The sequence continues at coordinate 3,966 of CAXTCJ010000255.1, forward strand.
CGCGGATGTCGGCGCAGACTGGGACGAGGTACTCGGCAATGGTCGCGTTGGCGATCCGGCCGAGGTTTGCATCCCACTCTGCCTCTTCCAGCAATGCCATGCCGATACCCCCGACCATGCCGCCGATACATTGGCTGTGCGCCAGCCGGGGATTGATGATGCGTCCTGCGTCGTAGGCGCCGATCATACGCGCCACGCGGATGGTGCAGAGGTCGGGATCGACCCGCACCTCAGCGAACACCGCGCCAAAGCCGACCGAGCTGTATTTCTTTGCCTCGTCGCCGGGCGCGGCGCTGCCTCCCGCATCCAGACGTTCCAACCCTGCATTGTGAAGCAGCCTGCCATAATCGTTCGTGCCGCGGTCGATTCCAGCGAACTTGGATCGCAACGCCGCGCAGGCCGCCTGCACTGCCGACCCTACGCTAGCCATCGTGGTCGAGCCGCCATGTTCCTTAGCGGGCGGAAACGTCGAGTCCCCTAGTTCGAACCGAACCCGTTGCAGCGGCAAGCCAATTGCGTCCGCCGCCACCTGCGTCGCCGACGTGTAGGTGCCCGGGCCCAT
>CAXTCJ010000256.1:0-4514 GCA_964242215.1 uncultured Acetobacteraceae bacterium
CCCTGCTTCTCGGTCAGCATCCGGGCGCGGGACTTACCGAAGCCCATCGCGCGACCGCCGCCCGACTGCATCTGGCGCATGAAGAACACCCAGACGCCGATCAGCAGCAGCATCGGGAACCAGTTCAGCAGATAGTGGAAGATCGAGTTGCTGCCCTCGTCCTCCGGCTTCGCGACGACGCGCACGCCCTTGTCCGTCAGCTTCTGGACCAGCGTCGGATCATCCGGCGTGTAGGTCTGGAATGTGCGGTTGTCCGTCATCTGCCCGGTCACGACCCGGCCTTGGATCGTCACATCGTGGACCCGGCCACTTGCGACGTCGCCCAAGAAGTCGGAATACGCGATCTGCGACGCGGAGCGTTGCGTCGTCCCCGGCTGAAAGAGGTTGAACAGCACCACCAGCAGCAGGGCGATGATCACCCAGAGCGCGAGGTTGCGGCCGAAATTGCTCATCTAGGTTCCCTGGCCATCCACAGCTTTCCCCTCCGCGCCGGTGGCCGGACGCTCGGGACGATACATTTGCACACCATCACACAGTGATGGCCGTGTCACCTCAAGATGGGCGCGAACCGGGGCTAACACACCCCCGTCCCGATCAAGCCGCCAAGAAAGGCGCCCCGGACGCCGGCAAGCACGCGTTCCGGACGACAACCCGGTCTGCAACCATAGCTGGCAATTCATACCCTAAATGCGGCACCGCGGATAGGACGCCATTGTAACGCAGAGCAGGCAGGCCGCGCAGCACTGCTGCCGGGTGCTCCGACGCCCCGCGGAACCGCGCCGAATCCGCACCGAGCGGCCCGATCTCGCCACCAGCGGCGGCACGTCCAACCCTGAAACGGCCATCCCAAACGGCACCGGGCCCGGCGGGGATCGCGGGTGAGACCGCAGCCGCCTCCCGAGTCAGCCGCCAGCCCGCGCGCGTGGCTTGCAACTGCACCCCGGCCAAGGTCGCCGCGCGGGGTTCGGCGGCAAGGGCTGCGGCCGCTACCGGGTAGCGCCGCCCCGAAACGCTGCGGAGCACGGAAGCGAGCGAACGTTCGCCGATCGGGCCGGGAGAGACGACGGCAAAGCCCTCGGGGTATAGGCAAGCACGCGCCGCCAACTCGGCCGCGACGGCCACCTCGTCGGCGGCCCGGGTCCGGGCGCACGCGGCCGCTTCCGCCAACAAGGCTGCCCGGTCGCTGCCGATCTCGCGGCGCAGGCGGGCCCGGGTGGCGCGCTCGTCGGTGTTGGACGGGTCCTCGGCGGCAGTCAGCCCGGCAGCGGCCACGATGCCCCGCAAGACGGCCGGGTCGACCGCGAGCAAGGGGCGCAGCAGGCGGATGTCGTCGGTTTCGACCAGTGCCGCCATGCCCGCGCGTCCCGTTGGGCCGCTTCCTCGGCGGCGGCGCATCAGCACCGTCTCCGCCTGGTCCCCCGCATGATGGCCGAGCAGGAGGTCGACCAGGCCGGCGTCGCGGCACGCGGTGGTGAGCGCGGCGTAGCGGGCGGTGCGGGCGCGGGCGGACAATCCGGCGCCCTTGGGCAAATCCAGCCGGAGCACCCGGGACGGCACGCCGAGGGCCTGCATCGCTGCACACGCACCCTGCGCCTCGGCGGCGGATTCGGCCCGCAGGTCGTGGTCCACGATCAGCGCCAGCGGGTCTCCCCACCGACGGGTCAAAACCGCCAAAGCCAGACTATCGGGCCCGCCGGACACCGCCACCGCGACCCGGCGACCCGCATCCCACGGGCCCAACCGGGCCATGGCGGCGTCAAAGCCGGCCTGCGTCGCGTGCGTCAGCGGCAGGCGGCACGCGTTCTGGCGGCTGCCTCCCCCTCGCGAATATCAGCGCGGGGCTGGGGGAATTCGGCCCGCAACTTGGCCAGCGCGTCGCAGGCCGAGGGACGGTCACCGAGCGAGATCAGGGCATTGGCCACTCCCAGCAAGGCGTCGGGCGCGCGGGCGCCGGTGCGGGAGCGGTTATAGGCGTCGTAGAAATCGGGCGCCGCCTGCTGGTAGTTGCGCTCGCCCATCTCGGCTTGCGCCAGCACGAACTGCGCGTCGGCAGCGCGAGGGCTACGCTTGGCAATGACTTCGCGAGCCGCGGCCTCGGCGGCCGCGTAATCACGCCGGGCCAGCGCCGCGTTGGCTTCCTGCATCGCCAGTTCCGGGGTCCGCGGCGTCGGCCCGGTGGGAGCGGTCGGCGGCGAACCACCGCCGAGAGCGGACGGTGGCGGGCTCAACGTGATCTGCGGTGCCTGCGGCGCCTGGGCCTGCGGGGCGCGGGCACCACCGCCGGTGCTGCTCTGCCCCGTGCTGTTCTGCATCGCGAAGGTAAGGTCACCAATCTGCTTGGTGAACTCCTCCTGCTGGCGTTGCTGCGCGTTGGTCAGCCGGTCCACTTGCCCCCGCAAGTCGCGCACCTGATCCTCGAGCGTCGACACCCGGTCCAGCAGTTGCGCCACGAGCCCACCGGCATCGCCGCTGCCTTGCGAGCGGTCCGGGCGAGGGGCGGGGGCGCCACCGCCGCGTTGCTGCTGCAAAATCTGGATTTGCTGGCGGAGTTCCAGGATCTGGTTCTGCAGCGTGATCGCGTCCCGGCTGTCCATTTGGGCCGACGCCGAGCCACCGATCAGCAGCATCCCCGCCAGCACCATTCCCGCAACCCGCATCCGACACACTCCAGCAACACCTGATGCGGCGGGTTCTACGGTCGGATTGCTGCAACGGGCAACCCGAACGGAAGGCTACTTTTCACCCCGGTGGGGTGCTTACCCCTCGCCCCGGCCCTCTCCCACAAGGGGAGAGGGAGAAGGTCGTTGTCTTAGCGGACGGAGGTGATGGCGTTGCGGTTCTGCTGGTACGCGCTCTCGTCGGAGCCCAGGGCCGTCGGGCGATCCTTGCCGTAGCTGATCGTGGTGATGCGCGCGGACGAGATGCCGTGGGCGACCAGGTAATCGCGGGCGGCGTTGGCACGGCGGGCGCCGAGGGCGATGTTGTATTCCTCGGTGCCGCGCTCGTCGCAGTTGCCGGCGAGCTGCACGTTGTCCTGCGGGTAGCGGCCCAGCCACTCCGACTGGCGATCCAGCGTGCCGCGGGCGTCGCCGCTCAAGCTGTTCTGGGCCGTGGCGAAGAACACGCGGTCACCGACATTGGCCACCAGATCTTCCTCGCTGCCCGGGACAGCGGAGCCGGAGCCGCTGGCGGACGCGCCGTTGCCGTTGGCCAGGCCCGACGTGTCGGCCTGCTTTGCGCACGCGGACAGAAGGGCGAGGGCGGCCAGCATGGCCAAGGTCTTGGTGTTCATCGGGGATCTATTCCTAGCACTAGTGGATCTTAAGACGTGACCGCCGGAACGCCGTACAGGGAAGATCGTTCCGGGGGAATGGTAATTTTCGCAATTCAGGCCAGCAAAGGCGACCAGGCCGGGTCGGACGCGTCACCGGGCGTGGAGACCGCACGCTCGTTGAATCCGGTGATGTCGATCGACACCAGCCGCGACCCATAGCCGTTGCCGCGGCTGTCGTGCGCGGCACTTTCGCGGAAGAACATCAGCACGCGGCCGTTCGGGCAGAAGGTCGGGCCCTCCACGTCGAAGCTCTCGGACAGGATGCGCTCGCCCGAGCCGTCTGGGTGCATCACGCCGATGCCGAACGCGGAGCCGCCGAGCCGGGTGAAGGCGATCAGGTCCCCGCGCGGCGACCACACTGGCGTCGCGTATTGGCCGTTGCCGAACGAGATGCGCTTCGCCCCGCCGCCGCCGGCCCCCATCACGTACAGCTGCTGGTCGCCGCCGCGGTCGGAGTTGAACACGATCTGCGAGCCGTCCGGGCTGTAGCAGGGGCTGGTGTCGATCGCGCCCGAATTGGTCAGCCGCTGCGAGCCGCCGCCGTTCAGCCCCACCGTCACGATGTCCGACCCGGCGCCGCGGGTGACCGACATGATCACGTGGCTGCCGTCCGGGGCGAACCGGGGGGCGAAGGTGATGCCGTCGAACTCGCCGAGCACGCGCTGCGAGCCGCTGCCGAGATTGAAGGAATACACCCGCGGGCGGTTGTTCGCGTACGACATGAACACGATCTCGTCGCGGGTCGGATGGAAGCGCGGCGTCAGAACCAACCACGAGCCGTCCGTCAGGTAGCGGTTATTGTCGCTGTCCTGGTCCATGATCGCCAGCCGCTTGACCCGGCGGTCCCGCGGGCCGGAGCCGGCGACATACACGATGCGGGTGTCGAAATAGCCCTTCTCGCCGAGCAGCCGCTCGTAGATGACGTCGGCGATGATGTGCGCGACCCGGCGCCAGTTGCCGGCCGCGGTGGTGTAGGCGGTGCCCTGGATCTGCTGGCCCTGCGGCACGTCCCACAGGCGGAACTCCACCCGGCCGCTGCTGGCGTTGCCGGTGACGAGCGCCTGCGCGCCCTGCCCCTTCCACGGCGCGAAGTCGGGCGCGTCGCCGGGCTGCTGGCCGCTGAGTGGCTTGAACAGGCCGCAGCGCTGCAGGTCGTTGGTGATCACGCCGGTGATCTGCG
>CAXTCJ010000257.1:0-4514 GCA_964242215.1 uncultured Acetobacteraceae bacterium
CCGGCGTCGGCCTGCTGGCGGCGGTCTCGGTGCCCACGGCGCTGGCAATCCGGGTGGCGGAGGCAGCCGGCATCACGCTGGTCGCGGTTGCCCGGAGCGACGGGTTCGAGGTGTTCAGCCACCGATGGCGCGTCGCCGCGTAGCCCGTATCGCTCGTGGCGATGCGGGAATTGGTCGTCGAGCCTGTGTCTCGGTTGCATGGTCGCCAGCGGTCCCGCAGCGCCAAGCGCGATACACGCTACCCTGGTAATCGCCCGTCGCCTTGCAGCAGCGTGGCCACCGCATCGCCATCGTTGGCCGGCCGTTCCCGCGCGGGGCGGCGCACGCAAGGCGTTTGCGCGGCAGGATGCCGTTCGGCGGCGCGGGCGTGGAGTTCGGCCACGTCTCTGGCTGTGCGGCGCTTCCACGGATGGTGGTAGCCGGGCAACCCGACGATGCCGAGGTCCCGGCGAATATCGGTGATGATGTCGTCGGCCGGACGGGTGTCGATCTCGTACTCGAGTTCGGGGCTTTCCAGCCGTTCCACCAACTCCCGTCGCAGCGCGTCAGCCGCTTCACCGCGGAATTTTTCATGGATCTCGTCATCGACCACACGGATGAGGCGCTGGCGGACGAGCGTGCGGTGCTGCGCCGGGTCGGACGCGGCGCGAACGGGCGCCGGGTTCTGGATGTGCTGAGCAAGCAGGATGCTGCGCCGGATGCCGAGAACGGTGCGATCGAATTCGAGGCTCACGGCGGAGGCGAGCTCGGCACTGGGCTCGATCCCGGCGGCGATTGCTTCGGAGTGGTTAACGGGTTGTTGCTGGATCCGCTCGGCCAGGCTGGCCCCGAGGTCGATCAGGCGGTGGAGCACGCGGATGTAGTGTTGCGCGTTTTCGTGCCGAAGGTCCGGGGCCGGCTCGGTCGAGAGAGGGTCGGGCGTCATGAACGAAATAAGAACACAACCGGGCTGAGTTTGTCTATCAAGTCTGAGATGGGGTGATCGAGTGATGGGCCATGCTGCCGTTCGCGGGTCGATGAACGGCCGGGAGAGCGGCGAGGCGACGCATGGCACTTCATGTCGGACTGGTCAGCTGGGATCATCCCGGGTTCGCCGCACCGTCCCACCACGCTGACCTCGGATGTCTCAGCCGCAGGTCCCGCATCGCCCAAGCGCGGCACGGGCTACGCTGGCCACCCGTTGCATGTCGCTCTTTGCAAGAGGTTCCGGGAGCTAGGTCTGCCTGTCAATTGAACGTGACGCCGCACGGCTACAGCTTCGGCAGCATCGCCCGATGAAAATGGAAGTAGGCGTTGAACATGATCAAAAGCTCGATCATCGAGCAGATCACCCACACGCCGGTCCGGTTTAACAAGGCCGCCCAACTTAGCGTGAACACCGCGGCACCGAGGCACAGCACAAAGCCGAACCATTGCTGCGAGACGGCCGCGGCGCCGAGCACCATCGCGAGCGCGATGGCGAGGAGTAGGTTGACCCAGCGGCTGGGTGATTTCACGAATTCATCGCGGCGTCGCCCTCCTTGGCACGGTAAGCAGCCTCCTTCCTATAGACGGTGGCGTAACCCGCGAGGTTCTCGCGGAGCATCCCAAGTTGGCGGACACGCTCGTCGTCCCGCGAAACGTCGATGGCAACGCCGGCCGTCGCCACCGCCACCGCCACCCCGGTTGCCGCGCCCGCCCCAATCGGGTTGGCGGTGGCGATGCCCAAGGCGATGCCCGCCGCGCTCGGTGCCGCGGCTATTAAGCCGTAGCGCAGGCTCATCGAACGGCGCTCGTCAGGCACGGTGGACGGCAGGTCTCCGCCGGTAATCGCCTGGAAGGCGCTAGCGAACTCGTGCGTGGTAAGAGTCCTTGGATGGCGCGCGAGGGCTAGAGGATCCGCCGCCCGGCCGGACCCACCGTAAAGGTTGAGGCACTTGTGCAGTAGCGCGTCGTAGAAGGCCGACTTCGCCGTGCTGGACGCATCAAATTGGCCAACGGTTAACGGCGGTGCCCGCAAGGTAACCATCTTACGAAACCAAAGGTCGGTGTCGATTTTCGGCGCGGTCCACCGCCAGGATGCCAGCGCCGTCATGAAAGCCGGTCCGTCAGGCTGTCCCACAGCTTGGACGAACGGCAACGGAATCACCATCCTGTCGGCCCAATCGAGGTTGCTCGACATCGCCGCAGGTCTCCCTCCACAATCATCTTACAGCCGGTGACCGGATTCAAGATGGTCGCCACGCCGCCGCCGTTGCCCGGCGGTCCCAGTCGCTGGGAACCGGATTGTCTGCTTTCGGTTCAATCAAGCCGATCTTGGAACGTCAGCTATGTCACCATCCGGTTTTGAAGCGGACGGACTGCTTTCCACCAAACCCAGTCGCTTGCGTAACTCGGCGCGATGCCAGCTAAGCAGCGCTCGCAAGCCGGCTAAGCCGCGTCTTTCACACCCGCCAGCAGCGACGCCGCCATCTCGCCGCGCACCTTCGCGATGTCGTCCTGATACTTCAGCAGCACGCCCAGCGTGGCGTCGACGGCTTGCGGGGTCAGCTCCACCGCATTCATGTGGGTGAGCGCGCGGGACCAGTCGATCGTCTCCGCCACACCGGGCAGCTTGAACAGCTCCGCCCCGCGCAGCTCCTGCACGAACGCCACCACCTGGGCCGACAACCGCTCGGCGACACCCGGGGCGCGCGCGCGCAGGATTTCGCGTTCGCGGGCGGCGTCGGGGTAGTCCACCCACTGATACAGGCAGCGGCGGCGGATCGCGTCGTGCACCTCGCGCGTGCGGTTCGACGTCAGGATCACCACCGGCGGCGTCGCGGCGCGAATGGTGCCGTATTCGGGCACGGTGATCTGGAAGTCCGCCAACAGTTCGAGCAGGAAGGCCTCGAACGGTTCGTCCGCGCGGTCCAATTCGTCGATCAGCAGCACGGCCGGGGGCAGATCGGGGTCGATCGCCGACAGCAGGGGGCGGGCCTGCAAGTATTGCCGGGCGTAGATGTCCGTCGCGGTAGACGACACTGTGCCTTGCGCCTCGGCCAGGCGGATCGCCAGCAATTGGCGGGCGCGGTCCCACTCGTAGGCGGCGGCCGATAGGTCCATCCCGTCGTAGCATTGCAGGCGAACCAGCCGCCGGCCCAACCCGGCGGCCAACACGCGGGCGATCTCGGTCTTGCCCGTGCCCGGCTCGCCCTCGAGGAACAGCGGGCGGGCCATGCACAACGACAGGTGCACGGTGGTCGCCAGGGCCCGGCCGGCGACGTAGCCCTGGGCGGCGAGCAACTCGGCGGTGGCGTCGACCGTGGCTGGGATCAAAAGACCAGGCTGCCGAAGATCAGGAAGAAGATGAACAGGAAGATCACGCTGCCGATCCAGAACACCAGCGGCAAGCCACCAGGCTCCTTCGGAATGAGGCTGAACAGGCTGACGGTGGCCGGCGCGTTCGCCACGGCGCGGATTGCCTCCACGCCGCCGGTCAGCGTGCCGTCGGCTGCGTATTCGGGGACATGGCCTGGCACATGGGTGGCGCCGGGGGATGCGACCTGGCCGGGGATCTGCTGGGGCATTGGAGCGGTGGCGGACATGCTGGATACCTGTGCGCTGAATTTGTCGAAGAATTGGTCTGCCATCTGCTTTGCCGTGGCGTCGATCAGGCGCGCACCGAGTTGGGCGATCTTGCCGCCGACCTGCGCCTTCACCTCGTAGGTCAGCAACGTGTCCGCGCCGTCATCGGCCAAGCGCACCACGGCGCCGCCATTGGCGAAACCGGCGACGCCACCCTGGCCCTCGCCGGCGATCCGGTAGGAGTTGGGAGGATCCAGGTCCAGCAACTGCACCTTGCCGGTGAACGAGGCCGAGATCGGCCCGATGCGCACCCCGGCCGTCGCCTTCATATCCGTGTCGGACGTCTTCTCCAGCGTCTTGCAGCCGGGGATCGCGGCGCGGAGCACCTCGGGGTCGTTCAGCGCGTCCCATACCGTCTGTCGCGGGGCGGGAATACGCCGCTCGCCTGTCATGTCCATCGATCAAGAGTCTCCATTGGGCGGCGCAATGTCCGACATGGCGCCGCAGCACGCAACCTGACGCATAGTTGTCGTGACAACGAACGGCCGTGTGCCTGGTTTGCCGACTGCTCGCCGCCCCCTTATGGAAGGCATAACCACGGGAGCCACACGCCATGACCTATCTCGTCGCCGCCGACCTGCCGAGCGGGAACGCCGGGGATCGCCTGCGTGCGCTGCTGGCGCGGCCCGGTATCCTGCAGATGCCCGGTACGCATAACGGCATGGCGGCCCTGCAGGCCAAGCACGCCGGGTTCGAGGCGCTGTATCTGTCCGGTGCGGCGATGACGGCCTCGATGGGGCTGCCGGACCTCGGCGTGATCACGGTCGACGAGGTGTGCTTCTTCATCCGCCAGGTCGTGCGCGCCTCGGGGCTGCCGCTGCTGGTGGACGGTGACACCGGGTATGGCGAGGCGCTGAACTGCATGCACATGGTGCGCTCGTTCGAGGATGCCGGCGCGGCGGCGGTGC
>CAXTCJ010000258.1:0-4466 GCA_964242215.1 uncultured Acetobacteraceae bacterium
CACGGATCGCCTCCTCTCCTCGACCGACTTCTCCTGCCAGTATCGTCCCGGAGCGACGCAAGGCAGTTTATGAAGAATTGTGATCTTGACGAGTCCGCGAGAGCCGCGTTCGCGCATGGTAGCTGGCGATGCCTGATCGGGAAGGGTGCTGAATAGACCAGCGGTCAATGAGGGGAGGTGTAGCTAAACGGCAAGCTTGGACGTTCCTCGACCTGATGGCTGCCCTTCCGCAAACCACCCGTTGCGGGGTAGTGTCGCAGTTTGAATGTCTGCCTGGAGTGGTGAGCAGACACGGATGGCTCGACGCGAGCGCAAGCGGGCGTTCCAGCACCCGAGGGGTTCCCGTTTCTCCATGTGAACCGAGCAATTTCGGAAGATGAATTTGGGAACAGGTTTCGGAAAAGCGGCACCCTCTACCGCTACTCCGCCACGCTGCGGGGCCGTCTTCCCGCTGATCGTTCCCTTGCGGGAAGAGCCAGTGGTTCAGGATGTTGCCGCCGCTAGCACGAGCAGAGCGGCGAACACGCCAAGCGGTGCTGTATGCGAGAACTCCCGGCGTCGCAGCACCGTGACGACGGCGGCGGCGATGATGATGGCACCAAACCCCATGCCGACGCCGCGGCCGGCAGGAAAGGCGATCAGCGCTGCGCCGATGATTTCTAGGCCGCCAGTCACGCGGCACCACCAACGCGGATAACCCCACCGGGCGAAATCGTCCTGCGTGGCGCGCGTGCCGATCGCATTGAACAGCCCTGCGCCGAAGAACGCGACGACGAGCAGCCAGACCACGATACCATGCAGCATCCTAGCATTCCTTCAACGCCTCGCGTTGGCCGTCACGCATGAATTGGGGGTGGACCAGCCTCCGGCTGGCGTCCCGCGCCTGTTTAGTCGGCGGCTTGCATCTTGGCGGCAAGCTCTCCCCACCCAACACCGGCCGGGCAGCCAAGGGTGAGTGGGGCGGCAGGCCTGAAGCCGGCGTCAGGCGACCGTTGGGGCGTAGGAGCGCAGTTCATCAACGATAGAGTGCCGCGACGGGCTCCACCCAAGCTCGAACCCGGCCAGCTCGCCCGAGATCACCTGATCGCACGCGATCGCGTCCGCGAAGCCAGAGAGCGCCTGCCGTGCGTCGTCCAGCGGCCATTCCGCTACCCGGCCCCCGGCGCCTGCGCCCTCGCTTGCCGCACGCGCGATCTCGATGAGCGGGATGGCCGCGCCATGGGCGCCGTTGAAGATCGAGGCCGCGGGCGCCTTTTCGAGCGCGAGCAGATAGAGGTCCGCCAGATCGTCGGCATGGACCGTCGTCCAACGGTTCTTCCCGTCGCCGACGTAGCGCGCCGCGCCATGCTGCTTCGCCGAGCCGTACATCATCATCGCGGTGCCGCCCCAGTTGCCGTACACCCAACCCGGACGGATCACGATCGAGTGGACGCCATCGGCGGCGGCGGCGAGGACTTCACCTTCGAGAGCCTGGCGGAAGCGCACCAGGTCGATGGGATGAAGCGGGCTGTCCTCGGTCGCGGGCGTGTCGCCGGTCGCTCCGTACAGCAGGCAACCGCTCGTATAGACGAACCGCTTGGCCGCGCCGCGCAGGGCGTCGATGATCGCACGCGTCGCCGCTTCGTCATAAGCCCCCGTGTTCTGATCGCCGGGCGAGGCGGCATGAACGACCGCATCGACCCTGCGGGCGGCTTCGGCAATGCTGGCCGCGTCGGCGAGGTCGCCGTGGACCGCCGCGTATCCCTGGCCGGCGAGCTTGGCCGCGCTCGCGTCCGAACGCGCAAGCCCCACGACCTCGTGCCCCGCTGACGCCAGCCGGCGTGCGACTGCGCCGCCGATCAAGCCCGTCGCACCCGTAACCAAAACCCGCATGGTCAGCACCCCTTTGCTTCGATGGCGCCATAAAATGCAGAGGGGCCAAGGGAAGGGAAACTGCGAGACGTGATGTGGTGGTATCGCTGCCGCCGATGGTGTCAGGCCAGGGCGGAGACTTCGGCGATGCGGTCGCGCAGCCAGGTCGTGGCGGGGTGGTCGTCCACCCGGCGATGCCACATCATCGCCAGCGGCCAGCCGGGCAGCGCGACCGGCGGCTCATGCACGGCAATGCCAAGGCTGGCCGCGGCGAACCGCCGGGCGACACGCGAGGCGAGCGTCGCAACAAGGTCGGTGTCGGCGACCACGAATGGCGCGACCAGGAATTGCGGCAGGCTCAGGACGATGCGGCGTTCGAGGCCGAGCGCGGCCAGCGTGTGGTCAACGAGGCCCATGCGGTCGCCTTCGGGCGATACCAGGAGGTGCGGGGCGGCTGCGAACGCCTCCAGACCTGCGCCCTCCGCGAAGGCCGGATGGCCACGCCGCGCAATGCACGTGAAGCCTTCATGGAGCAACGGGAGGACTAGGATGCGAGCCGACGCTTCGACGGGGTAGCCGATCGCAAGACTCGCCTCGCCGCTGTCGAGCAGATCGAGGGCTTCGTTCCGGCCAAAAATACCGCGCACCTGCACATCGAGGCCGGGGGCCTCGACCGCGAGCCGCGCCAGCAACGGCGGCAGCAGGACGAAGGCGGCATAGTCGGTCATCGCGACCGTGACCGTGTGATCAGCCGCCGTGGGATCGAACGTAGCCGCCTGCAACACGTCCCGCATGAGGCGAAGCGCCGCCGACACAGGGCCGGCGAGGTCATCGGCGCGCGGCGTCGGCTGCATGCCGGTCGGCGACCGGACAAACAGTTCGTCCTTGAACACCTCGCGCAAGCGGGTGAGCGCACCGCTCATTGCCGATTGGCTCAGGCCGATGCGCTGCCCCGCATGAGTGACGTGGCGCTCGGCGTAGAGGGCGTCGAACGCCTTCAGCAGGTTGAGGTCAAAGCCGGCTACATCCATCGGACGTTGATAGGGCACCAAGGTGGGTCACGAAACCAACCGAGGTGTTCCCGACAGACGGTCCTTTCGAGAGAGGTGATACCGCCGCCATCCGGGCAGCGCGGGTCTGCAAAGTGTCGAAAGCCGACCTTCGAACTGAGACACTGCCCATCGCGGCCCTGGATTGCCACGCCGCGAGGGTGGCTCGCAATGACGATACGCGCTGACGCGGCGGGTCAGAGCGTCGGGCGGGTGGCATCAGTCCAGCAGCCAGCGGAGCGAACGCCGCAGCGCCGCCGTGCCGTCCCGGTCAAACCACCGTCCGTGCGCGAAGATGACGCGCTCGGGCTGCAGCGCGACCAGCCGCCTTGCGCGTTGCGCCGCTTCCTGCCGCCGCAGCTTGACCGCGGCCCGCAAGTAGGGCGGCGGCACGCCATCCGGCGCCGTGATGCCGAACAGGCGGGCTACCGGGCGCAGCAGCGCCGGCAGCTTGTCCGGCTCCAAATTCAGCACGAGGTCGGTCAGCACCAGGGTGCGCGTGGGACGATGGAACAGCGCCACCTCGTTGAAGCCGAGGCCGCCTGGCACATCCGCCAGCTCGATGGCCCCGCCCCACTCGGCCGGCGGCGTGTTGGACAGGTCGTGGTCCAGCCGCACGCCGCTCTCCTGCACCTGCGAGCGGTCGCGCAAGCCGGGCGCTGCCCAGGTGGTGGCGTCCGGGCAGGCGCGCTGCCACTCCGGCAGGAACGTCCAATGCACGACGTTGGGGGCCACGAGGTGCCGGATGGGGCCGAGCGCCTCGATTTGCTTCTTAAGGGCGAGGCTGAACCGGGTGGGGGAATGCAGCAGCAGGCCGCCGTCGGGCAGGCGGATGACCGTCATGCGGGCCGGCATGATCCGCCCGGCCAGGCCGGACAACATGCTGTCCACGATGAACACGCCGTCCGCGACCGGCTTGGGGGTGTCCAGCGGCGGATAGCCGGCCTTGGTGGCAGGGGCGCTGCCCGTCATGCGGTCCGCCCATGTGCCCTGGCCGGGGCCGCTGACCGGCTTGGCGCTGCTGAGCGCGACCACCGCCAGCTCGGACAGGCCGACCGCAACCAGCAGCGCGCGGGCGCCGGCGGGCTGGCGGCGCATCAGCAGCCCCGCGCCGCACAGCGCCGCACCCGCGAGGGCGTCGAGCGCCAAGTGCTGGCGCATGGTCAGCCGGGGCGACAGGCCGGCCTCGTAGTCGGTCAGCACCGCATAGCCCGTGTGGGACAGGCTGGCGGTCCCGAGCGTGGCCCGCACCGGCGGCGGCAGGGTGCTGGAAATCGCCAGGGTGCCGAGCAGTGAGGCTACGGCGTAGTCGATGGCGCCGTGCAGCCGCGTGCTGATCATGGTCGGGTGCTCCCGTATGTTGGAAGCGGGAGCAACGGCGCAGAAGCGGGATGGATGCCGGGCCGCGCTTCACCGCTGCGGCACCAGGCCCGATGTGCCCCGGTCCCCGGTCTGCCCCAGTCCATGTCGAAGGCGGCCTGCCACGGCGCCTACATGCCCGGCCAGGTAGGGGGGAATACGGCCGGATCTCCCTCCTGGCAAAAGGGTTTTCAGGCCGGCAGGACG
>CAXTCJ010000259.1:0-4463 GCA_964242215.1 uncultured Acetobacteraceae bacterium
GAGGACCTGCGCATCGCCTTTCGCACCCCCTCCGGCATGGCCGAGGCGGTGCGGGGCGTCTCGCTCACCGTCGGGCGGGAGAAGTTCGGCATCGTGGGCGAGAGCGGCTCCGGCAAGTCGCTGACCGCGCGCGCCATCCTCAAGCTGCTGCCCGGCAACGCCCAGGTCACCGCCAAGCGGCTGAGCTTCGACGGCATCGACGTGCTGACGGCGTCGGAGCGCACCATGCGCCGCATACGGGGCCGCCGGGCCGGGCTGGTGCTGCAGGACCCGAAATATTCGCTCAACCCGATCATGACAGCCGGCGACCAGATCGCCGAGGCCTGGCGCGCGCACAAGGGCGGCACGTGGCGCCAGGCACGCGCGGGCGCGGTGGACCTGCTGAGCCAGGTGCAGATCCGCGACCCGGCGCGCGTGGCCGGGCTGTATCCGCACGAACTCTCGGGCGGCATGGGCCAGCGCGTGATGATCGCGATCATGTTGGCGCCCGACCCCGAACTGCTGATCGCCGACGAGCCAACCAGCGCCCTGGATGCCAGCGTGCAGGCCGAGATCCTGCGCCTGATCGAGGATCTGGTAACCCGCCGCGGCATGGGCCTGGTGCTGATCAGCCACGACCTGCCGCTGGTCGGTCATTTCTGCGACCGGGTGGCGGTGATGTATGCCGGACGCGTGGTGGAGGAACTCGGCGCCGGCGAACTGATCCGGGCGCAGCACCCCTACACGCAGGGGCTGCTACGCTGCATGCCCTCGTTGACGCAACCCAAGCCGGTGCTGCCGGTACTTGTCCGCGACCCAGCCTGGTCTCACCAAGCGGAGGCTCTCCAGGCGTGATTCGCGTGTCCGGCCTGACCGTCCGCATCGGCCACATGCCGATCGTGCGGGACGTGAGCTTCGACGTGCCCGCCGGGGGATCGTTCGGGCTGGTGGGAGAGAGCGGCTCGGGCAAATCCACCATCCTGCGGGCGCTCGCCGGGCTGAACCCGGATTGGACCGGCGAGGTCGCGATCGACGGCATGGCCATGCACTCGAAGCGGGGGGGCCAGAAGCGCGATCGCGGTTTCCTGCGCCGGGTGCAGATGGTGTTCCAGGACCCGTACGGCTCCCTGCATCCGCGCCAGACCGTCGACCGTGCGTTGTCCGAACCGCTCGCCGTGCATGGCTTGCCCGACCGGGACCGGCGGATCGCACGCGCCTTGGACGAGGTGGCCTTGCCGCGGACGGTGCGGTTCCGTTATCCGCACCAGTTGTCGGGCGGGCAGCGCCAGCGCGTAGCCATCGCCCGTGCCCTGATGACGGAGCCCGCCGTCTTACTGCTGGACGAGCCGACCAGTGCTTTGGACGTGTCGGTGCAGGCGGAGGTTCTGAACCTGCTCGCCACGCTGCAACGGGATCGAGGCCTGACGACCATCCTGGTGAGCCACAATCTGGCCGTGGTCACGCATCTATGTCCCCGGTTGGGAGTCATGCAGGGGGGCGTCCTGGTCGAAACCGTCTCGAGCGAGAACCTAAGGCTAGGCCGTGCTCACCACCATCATACGATCGCATTACGCGACTTAAGTATCAATCTTGAATGAGATCATTACACAAACTTGGGAAATTAGGACGAGTGGCCGTTAGAATGACGCTTTGCCAGTCGACTTTGTCGATAATAGTGCGACGGTGCTGTGTAGTGGGACGCTTGGAGGCGCTGGATGGTCGGTAAATTCGTTCTGGCTGTGCACGGTGGTGCGGGGACGTTGGCGCCCGAAACCATGACCGTTGGCATCGAGCAATCCATCCATTCCGCCTTGCGGAAGGCCTTACGCGCCGGGAACACGATACTGGCGGCGGGCGGCTCGGCCATCGATGCGGTGACCGCGGCGGTCGTCGTGCTCGAGGACGATCCGCAATTCAACGCCGGGTATGGCGCCGTGTTCAACGCAGCTGGCCGGCAGGAGATGGACGCCGCGGTGATGGACGGAGCCACCCGCGCTGCAGGCGCCGTGGCCGGGATCTGCGGGCCGCGCAACCCGGTCCTGGCAGCGCGCGCGGTGATGGATCACTCCAGCCACATCATGATGATCGGCGAAGGCGCGATGCAGTTCGCCCGTAACTGCGGCATTGAGTTCGAGGATGAAGAGTACTTCCAGACCGAACGCCGCTGGCGCGCGCTGCAGGACAAGCTGGTCGGGCGGCGCGCCGGGAACATCGCTCCATTGGACGACGCCGACCGCCACGGCACGGTGGGTGCGGTCGCCCTGGACATGAGCGGCGGGCTTGCGACGGCAACCTCGACCGGAGGCATGACGGCGAAGCTGCCCGGCCGCGTGGGCGATAGCCCGCTGATCGGTGCCGGCACCTGGGCGTCCGACCTGGTCGCGGTGTCGGCAACCGGCGACGGAGAGCACTTCATCCGCGTCGGCGTCGGCCACGAGATCAATGCACGGCTGCGCTATGCGGGCCAGTCGGTAGAGGCCGCCGCTGAGGAGGTGATCGCCGATGTGGGCCGGCGCGGCGGGTCGGGCGGATTGATCGCGATCGATGCGGCAGGCCAGGTGGCGATGCCGTTCAACGGCCGCGGCATGTACCGCGGCACGATCGACGAATCCGGCATCGGCCACACGGCGATCTATCGCGACATGCCCCGCCGGATGGACGCTGCGGCCTAGCAGCGCTGCCTCGAACCTTGTAACCGCCGGCACTCGGCGCTAGGTCCGGTCCTCGCGGCGAGCGTATTGCTCGTGCGGTCCCGGCGAACGTCGGTGTTCACAGCGGAAAAGGATAGGGTGCGATGGCCTACAGGGTTGCGGTCGTGGGTGCCACGGGTGCGGTCGGGCGCGAGATCCTGAAGGTCCTCGCCGAGCGCAAGTTCCCGGTCAGCGACATCGCCGCCCTCGCCTCCGGCCGGTCCGTAGGCCAGGATGTCTCGTTCGGCGACAAGCGCATCCTGAAGATCCAGGCGCTCGATAGCTTCGACTTCAAGGGTTGGGACATCGGCCTGTTCAGCCCAGGTGCCGCCGTGTCGGCGATCCACGCGCCCCGTGCGGCAGAGGCCGGGTGCATCGTGATCGACAACACCAGCCAATTCCGCATGGAGCCGGATGTGCCGTTGGTGGTGCCGGAGGTGAACCCCGAGGCGCTGAGCCGCATCCGCCGCGGCATCATCGCCAACCCGAATTGCTCGACCATCCAGATGGTTGTCGCGCTGAAGCCGCTGCACGACAAGTTCCGCGTGCGCCGGGTCGTGGTGTCGACCTACCAGTCGGTGTCGGGCGCGGGCAAGGAGGGCATGGACGAGTTGTGGGTGCAGAGCAAAGGCATGTTCGTCAACGACGCGCCGACCGCCCAGCAATTCACCAAGCCGATCGCGTTCAACGTCATCCCGCACATCGACAAGTTCATGGATGACGGCTCCACCAAGGAAGAGTGGAAGATGGTCGTGGAGACCCGCAAGATCCTGGATCCCGACATCAAGGTCCATGCCACCTGCGTGCGCGTGCCCGTGTTCGTCGGCCATGCGGAGTCGATCAACGTGGAGTTCGAGCACCCGGTGACCCCGGCCGAGGCCCGCGCAGTGCTCCGCAGCGCGCCCGGCGTGCACGTCGTCGACAGCCGCGACGACGGCGGCTATGCGACCCCGCTCGATACCGCCGGCGAGGACGAAGTGTACGTCAGCCGCATCCGCCGCGATCCGACGGTGAGCAATGGGCTGGCGTTCTGGTGTGTTGCCGACAATCTGCGCAAGGGCGCCGCGCTGAACGCCGTGCAGATCGCCGAGACGCTGGTGGCACGGAGACTGCTGACCAAGGCAGCTTAGGCGCTTGAATGCCTGGCTGTGGCTGTCCGCAGCCGGGCTGCTGGAAGTGGTGTGGGTGGTGCTGCTGAAGCAAACCGACGGGTTCCGTCAGTTGGGCTGGAGCATCGCCACCCTCGTCGCCATGGGCGGTAGCTTCGCCACGATGTCCCAGGCGTTGCGCGTGCTGCCGATGGGGACGGTTTATGCGGTGTGGACCGGCATCGGGGCCGCCGGCGGTCTGGTGTGGGGAATCGCCATGGAGGGCGAACCGGCCGGGTTGCTGCGGATTGGCTGCGTGATGCTGATCCTGGCGGGGGTTGCAGGCCTGCGCCTCGGCGGCTGAGCAGGAAGACGGATCATCCTCCCCCTTTTAAGGGGGAGGTGGCGGCGAAGCCGACGGAGGGGGCGCCACGGCAGGACCGCAGCGTGTGGCTAGCCCCCCCACCATCCTGCGCATGGTCCACCTCCCCCGCTGCGCGAGGGAGGATAAACGCAGTCAGTGGGCGTCGCCCCAGCTTCGACCCTTGCCTGTTTCCACCACCAGCGGCACCGACAGCACCGCCGCGCGCTGCATCACGTCCCGCGCCACCTCGGCCAGCGTGTCCGCCTCATCCTCCGGCGCCTCGAACAGCAGCTCGTCGTGCACCTGCAGCAGCATGCGGCCCTTCAGCCCCGCCGCCGCCAA
>CAXTCJ010000260.1:0-4463 GCA_964242215.1 uncultured Acetobacteraceae bacterium
TGCAACGGGTCAGTCAGCCTTGACCAGCGGACAGCCGCCCTCATTCATCGGGCGGAAGGCTTGCTCCGGCGGAATCGTGCTGACGAGATTGTAGAAGTCCCACGGCCCCTTGGATTGCGCCGGCGTCTTTACCTGGAACAGGTACATCGCATGCACGGCGCGGCCGTCCGGGCGGACCGTGGTCGGGCCGAACAGCGCGTCGTCGATCGGCGCCGCCTCCATCTTCGCCACCACCGCCTGGCCGGAAATGCTCTGCACCACCGCCGCTGCGCGCAAATAGGCCAGCACCGAGGAATACACGCCGGCATGGTTCATCGTGGGCTTGCGGCCGCCGGCCTTGGCGGCGAAGCGGTCGCTCCACGCACGCGTCTTGTCGTTCAGGTCCCAGTAGAACGCTTCGGTCAGCAACAGGCCCTGCGCGGTCTGCAACCCCATGGATTTCACGTCGGTCAGGAAGACCAGCAACCCGGCCAGACGCTGGGTATTGTTGCGCCCGAGCCCGAACTCCGCCGCCTGCTTGACGATGTTGGTGACGTCGTCGCCCGCGGCGGCAATGCCGAGCACCTGAGCGCCCGACGCCTGCGCCTGCAACAGGTATGAGCTCATGTCCGGTGCACCGAGCGGCATGCGCACGCCGCCGAGCACGGTGCCGCCGCTCTGCTTCACCAGCGCAGTCGCATCCCGGGTGAGCGCCGCACCGAACGCATAGTCGCTTGCCAGGAAGAACCAGGTGCTGCCACCCCGCGCCACCAGCGCACGCGCCGTGCCGTTGGCGAGCGCCCAGGTATCGAAGGTCCACTGCACGGTGGTGCGGGTGCACTGCGGCCCGGTGAGATCGGACGTGGCGCTGCTGGACGCGAGGAAGGTGCGGTCCTTCTCCTTCATCACCTGGTTGACGGCGAGCGCCACGGCCGAGTTCGGCACGTCCACCACGGCGGCCACATTGTCCTGATCGGCCCAGCGGCGCGCGATGGCGGCACCGATATCGGCTTTGTTCTGATGGTCGGCCGACAGGATCTCGACCTTAGGCGCGCCCGAACCGGCATCCTTCGCGAAGTCGTCTGCCGCCATCTGCGCCGCAACCACCGAATCCTTGCCCGAGAGATCGGCAAACGGTCCCGACATGTCGTTCAGCACGCCGATACGGATCGTATTGCCGGGTATCTGTGCCCACGACGCGATCGGTGCGGTAGTCGCGAGCAAAAGGGCGAGCGCGCGGAGGATCATAAGGAATTTCCTATGTACGGGCCGAGCTGTCGAGCCGCTAGACCGCGGCGCTCAACCGACGCAGAAGCTGCAGAACGGCCGCGTGCTCCTCCGGCGGGAACGGTGCCAGCAACCGCTCCTGCACGCGGCGCACGGCGGGTTGCACCTGGTCCAGCAGCGCGGCACCGGCTTCGGATAGGCCTAACTTCTTGACCCGGCGGTCGCTGGGGCTGGCTAGACGCACCACCCAGCCCTTCGCCTCCAGCCGCTCGAGTACGTCGCCCATCGTAGAACGATCGAACGCGATCAGCGCGGCCAGCCGGGTCGCGTCGAGATCCGGGGTGTCGCGGATGGCCGACATCGCCGCGAACTGCACCGATGTCAGATCGAACCGCCCGCACTCGGCCGCGAACAAGGCGGTGGAGGCCTGATGCGCCCGGCGGATCAGATGGCCCGGCATCGCATGGAAATCGCTCATCGAGGCAAATCCATGTCGGCACGCACCTTCGCGATAGGCGGCATCGCCCGGGCTGGAACCATGGTTGAACGGTGCGCTGTTGCTTCACGCGCTATTGCTCCCACGCCCGGATCTGCGTCCGAAACGTTGTTGACCGTAATCAGATCGACAGTATGCTGTCAACCAACGCCTGGTCATCAAGAACCGCGAGGAGGATCCGATGCAAGCCACGACGGACACGCCGGAACGGACCCGGTTCTACGACAAGATCGACGGCAAGAACCTAGCACCGCTCTGGAAATCGTTGGCCAACCTGGTCACGCCGGAGCCGGTCAGCCTTTGCCAACCAGCGTCGTGGCAATTCGACGAGATCCGCGCCGCCATGATGGAGGCCGGCCAACTCATCACCGCCAAGGAGGCGGAGCGTCGCGTGCTGGTGCTGGAAAACCCGGGCCTGCGCGGCCAGTCCAAGATCACCACCGACCTGTATGCCGGCGTGCAGTTGGTGCTGCCCGGCGAAGTCGCCCCCGCGCATCGCCACACTCAGACGGCGCTGCGATTCGTGCTGGAAGGCAAGGGTGCGCACACCGTGGTCGGCGGCGAGAAGACGATCATGCACGAGGGCGATTTCGTTATCACCCCGCCGATGATGTGGCACGACCACGGCAACACGAGCGACGCGCCGATGTTCTGGCTGGACGGGCTGGACATCCCGCTGGTGCAGTTCCTGGACGCGTCCTTTGCCGAGCACCATGACGGCGACGAGCAGCCCATCAATCGCCCGCTCGGCGACAGTCACGCGCGGTATGGCGCAAACATGCTGCCGTTCAACAGCCGCCGCGGCACGGGCTATTCGCCGATCTTCAACTACCCATACGAGCGCACCCGCGAGGCGCTGGAAGCGATGAAGCAGGCCAATGACTGGGATGAGTGCCACGGGCTGAAGATGCGCTACGCCAACCCGGAAACCGGTGGCCACGCGATGGCGACGATGGGCACGTTCATGCAGCTGCTGCCCAAGGGCTTCAAGACGCACGGCTACCGCTCCACCGACGCCACCATCTTCGTTCCCATGGAGGGGCGCGGCCGCAGCACGATCGCCGGGTCGGTGTTTGAATGGGGGCCGCGCGACGTGTTCGTGGTGCCGAGCTGGCACCGCGTCGAACACGAGGCGGACGAGGAGACGGTCATGTTCTCCTACTCCGATCGCCCGGTGCAGGAAGTGCTGGGGCTGTGGCGGGAGGACCGCGGGAACGCCTGAGGCGTTTAGGGTTGAGACTGCCGGGTGTAGCTGGCCGTCTCAGTCATTCGCCGCCATATCGTCCAACACCCGGCCGGCCGCATCCCTCGGCGATGCGGCGCGCACGATCGGGCGCCCCACCACCAGATAATCCGCGCCGCGTCGGATCGCTTCGCCGGGTGTGGCGGTGCGGCTTTGATCGCCGGGGTCGTCGCCAGGCATCCGGATGCCCGGCGTGATGACGAGCAGATCCGCCCGGCCGGACGCCTCGCGCAACGCATTCGGATCGTCCGCTGCCGAGGCAACGATACCGGCACAACCGGCCGCAGCCGCATCACGGGTGCGGCGAGTGACGAGTTCGCGCATGCTCAAATCGTAGCCCATGCCCCGTATCGCGCTGTCGTCCAGGTTCGTCAGCACGGTCACCGCCAGCACCCCGAGCTGCGACCCGGCGGCGCCAGCCACCGCGGCCCGCAAGATTTGCGGGTCGCCGTGCACGGTTACGAACCGGCCACCGAGTTGCGCGATGCAGGCGACGCCGTGGTGCACGGTCTCACCGATGTCGTAGAGCTTGTAGTCGAGGAAGACGTTGCGGCCGGCTTGCACGAGCTCGCTGATAAGGCCGTGGGCGCCTGGCTGAAACAACAGCCACATGCCGAGCTTGTAGAAGGTAACGGTGCCGTCGAGCGCTTCCACGATGCGCCTCGCGCCGTCGATCGTGGGAACGTCGAGTGCGACGATCAGACGGTCTTCTAGGTCAGGTATTGGCCTGTTCCTCGTCGGGCGGAGTGTCGTTCGGGCCGTAGTACATCTCAGCACACTCGTCGCCGAGCACACCGCCTTGGACCGGCATGTCTTCGCGGTAGGCGTCGCGGATGAAATCCATCGTGTCGAGGTGGCGATCCTCGAAATACATCGAATGAACCTGCGACCGTTCCGCACCATAAACGATACGGCCGACCCGGGCCCAGATACTAGCCATGCTGCACATGCCGCAGGGCTGTAAGGTCGAATACAACGTGCTGCCCGACAACTGCTGGTCGCCTACAGCGGCACAGGCGCGACGGATGGCCGTGATCTCGGCATGGGCGGTCGGATCGTGGTTAGGGTCCACCTCATTATGCCCCTCGGCCAGCACCTTGCCGTCGCGCACAATGACGCAACCGATCGGCGAACCCGGGTTCTGGCGGCCGAGAGCTATGGCGCGGCGCATCCAATCTTCATCGGTCAATGCCCGGCGTTCTCACCGGTGAAATCGGGGGCAGCCAGCCCAGACGCTTCGAGTTGCGCCGACAAAGCGGCCTTCAGCCGGTCCAGCCCGGCCTCGCTGGTCGCCTCGCACCGCGCCACCAGCACCGCCTGAGTGTTGGACGCACGCAACAGCCACCAGCCGTCTTCGGTCATGACGCGGACGCCGTCGATGTCGGCGACGGTGGCGCCTTCCTGCTTCAGGCGCGCCGCCACTTCCTCGATCACGCCGAATTTGCGGGTGTCGGCGCAGTCGAAGCGCAGCTCGGGGGTGTTGATCACCTGCGGCATCGCCAGGCGCACGGCCGAGAG
>CAXTCJ010000261.1:0-4404 GCA_964242215.1 uncultured Acetobacteraceae bacterium
ACGGATTTGTCGAGCGCCGACACCGGTTCGTCCAGGATCAGCAGCCGGGGCTGCAAGGCCAGCGCCCGGGCGATGTTGACCCGCTGGCGCTGCCCGCCGGACAGCTCGTGGGGGAAGCGGCGGGCATACTGCCCCGGCTCCAGTCCCACCGCCGCCAACAGCTCCGCCGCCCGCGCGAAGGCTGGCCGCCGGGCCATGCCGTGGACCTGCGGGGCGAACGCGACGCTCTCGCCGATGGTCAGTCGCGGGTTCAACGAGGCGTAGCTGTCCTGGAACACCATCTGCACCTGGCGGCGATACGCCTTCAGCGGCAGGCCCCCGGCGGCGGGCGCCACCGGCTGGCCGTTAAAGATTACCTCGCCGGCGGTGGGCTGCAGCAGCGCCATGATCAACCGCGACGTGGTGGATTTGCCGCAGCCGGACTCACCCACGATGCCGAGCGTCTCGCCGGCGCGCACGCTGAACGAGACGTCATCCACCGCCCGCACCGACCCGGCGGTGCGACCCAGGAACCCGCCCGTCAGTGGAAAGTGCTTTGTCAGGCCGCGCACGCTCAGCAGGGTCGGTTGGTCGATGCCGGCGATCATGCCATCCCACGTGCGGTTCGGCTCGGGCCTGCAAAAGCGGTGCCAGGGCGCCTGGCTGGCCGGCTTGCTTGACGTCACGGGGCCATCCGGTTCATTTCGCGGCCATGCCGTTCACCGAGTTGAAGCCGCCGCACTCATACGGGCGAACGCCGCCCAACCTGTTCAATCTGCAGGGCACCAACGACGCGTCGCTGCGCGCGTTCTATTACATATTCTGCCACGAGCGGGTGGCGTGTCCGGCCGAGGGCTACACCGTCCTCGACCACTGCTACATCTATGACGGCTGCCACGTGATGACCCCGGATCTCGAATGGGTGCCGGATACGGTGACCGATTACGGCATTGCGGAGGTGATCAAGCCGGTGATCCAGGGCGTGATCCAGGGGCGTCATCACCGCAACCTCGATCCGTCCCCGTTCAAGACGGTGGTGATCGCCAAGGCCGGGGCGAGCAATTACGGCCATGTGCTGACCGACATCCTGCCCAAGCTGGTCAACATCGCACGCGCGGGCCTGCCGGCGATCCGTCTGCTGCTGCCGACGGCGATGCAGCATTTCGCCGGCCTGATTTCCGCGCTGCTGGCGCAGGCCGGGGTGCAGGCGGAGTTGGAGTTCCATGCGCTGGCCACCCTGAAGGAGGCGCGGGACGTCTACCTGTTCTCCCCGGTGGGGCAGCACAATACCCGCAAATCGACCACGTTCCTGGAACTCGCCGACCGGCTTGCGGCGCTCTACAACATCCGCTTGGAGCGCACGCGGCGGATCTACGTCCGGCGCGGGCCGAGCGATACCCGAACGCTGCAAGACGGGCAGGGGGTGGAGGCGCTGTTCGTCCAGCGTGGCTACGAGAGCGTCTATCCGGCCGACCTGCCGCTCGAGCAGCAGATCCGCCTGTTTGCCTCTGCGAGCCACATCGCCGGCGCGATGGGAGCGGGGATGGCCAACATCGGCTGGGCCCCGCCGGGCTGCGACGTGCTGATGATCGACCCGGGGATCGGCGACTTCTATTTCTGGGATTTCAGCTGCTTGCTCAGCCAACGCTTCAACTGGCTATTTGCGGCACCATTGACGGGCTATACGCCTGAACTTGCTAAAAACGACTATGTCGTGGACCTGCAATTGCTCGGTGCGACGCTGAAGTCACTGTATGGATAGGCTGCGTTTGACCTCGCTGGACTGCATTCGTTAGATGCGGTCATTAAGCGGGGGAATCGCCATGCCGGAAGTCGCGCAAGCCGTGATGCAGGCACTCTATCGGACCAATCTCTGGAGCAATTACCAGCGCGGGGATATGCCGGCCGACCTGCAGGGTTGGGCCGGCAACCATCCTTCCCTCGGTATGCTGGCCAGCCAACCCGGCGCGAAGATCGTGGTCGATGTCGGGGTTTGGAAGGGCCAATCGACCATCAACATGGCCAGCGCGATGAAAGCGGCCGGCATCGATGGCTGCATCATCGCCGTCGACACCTTTCTCGGCTCGCCGGAGCATTGGTGGATGGCCGGCAACCTGTTCGAACGCCCGATGGGCCGCCCCGACATCTACGACCGGTTCCTGCGCAACGTGTACGATGCCGGGCTGACCGATTATGTCGTGCCGATGCCGCAGATGTCGGTGACCGCGGCCTACGTGCTCAAGAAAATCAACATCAAGCCCGCGGTGGTCCATGTCGACGCCGCCCACGAGTATCTCGACGTCATCCGCGACGTGGAAAGCTATTGGGACATACTGTCCGTCGGTGGCTACATGATCGGTGACGACTACGACCCCGTCTGGCCCGGCGTCATCCGCGCGGCTGGCGAGTTCTCCGCCCGCGTGAACCGTCCGTTGAGCATCCAGCCGCCCAAGTGGATCCTGCAGAAGACCGAACCCTGACCGGCGGTGGCGAGACGATGCCGCGGTGCTGTAGGGTGGGCTTCAGCCCACCAGCCGCAGCAAGCTGGTGGGCTGAAGCCCACCATACATTTGAGAGGGCAAGATGGTTGACCTACTTGAACCGATACGTCTGATCATCTGGGACCTCGACGAGACCTTCTGGAAAGGCACCCTGACCGAAGGCGGCATCGAGGCGTTCATCCAGGCGAACCACGACCTCGTCCCCGCACTCGCCCGGCGCGGCATCATGAGCGCCATCTGCTCGAAAAACGACCACGATCGGGTCCGCACGATCCTGCAGGAGCAGGGCTTGTGGGATTATTTCATCTTCCCGTCGATCGACTGGTCACCGAAGGGGCCGCGTATCGCCGCCATGGTCGAGGCGATCGGATTGCGGCCGCCCACCATCCTGTTCATCGACGACAGTCCGAACAACCGCGCCGAAGTCGCCGATAGCGTTCCCGGCATCGTGGTCGCCAGCGAAGCCTTCATCCACAGCATCGCCGACCATGCCATGTTCGCCGGCAAGGATGATGGCGGCATGACACGGCTTGCCCAGTACAAGTTGCTGGAGCGCAAGAAGCAGGACGAGGTTCAGGCCGCCGGCGACAATGTCGGCTTCCTAAGGGGCTGCGACATCCGCGTGACGATCGAGCACGATGTGGAGCAGCATATCGACCGCGTCGTCGAGCTGATCAACCGCACCAACCAGTTGAACTTCACCAAGCAGCGCCTGCCGGAGGATCCGGTCGAGGCGCGCGCGGAGGCGCTGAAGCAGGTCCGCTATTTCGGCCATCAGGCTGGGCTGGTGAAGGTGTCCGACCGCTACGGCGACTACGGTTTCGTCGGCTTCTACCTCAAGACGCTCGATGAGGGATTGGGCGCCGGCAGCCTGAAGCATTTCTGCTTCTCGTGCCGCACCCTGGGTATGGGGATCGAGCAATGGGTGTACCAGACGCTCGGCCGGCCGTGGCTGCACCCGGTGGGCGAGGTGCTGTCGGACGTTCACAAGGCCAAGCCGGTGGACTGGATCAACCAGTCTGGCGGTGGCGCCGGGTCGGGGCGGCGGCTCGGGCAGTTCGCTGAAATCCGGCTGCGGGGCGGCTGCGAAATCTCGGCGCTGGCGCATTACTTCAAGGTGGCCGGCCCGGTGACCTGCGTGGAGACGAATTTCCCGCGCGACATCTTCGTCATCAAGCTCGACACCGCGGCCAGCCTGATCAATTTGGTGCAGGGCGGGCCGGAGCGGCTGGCCAACCTCGCCCGGCTGGACTTCCCGCCCGAGAGCCTGCGTTCGGCGTTTTATGGCGCCGTGTCCGGCCCCACTCTGCTCGTGCTCAATCTCTGGGGCGAGTTGCACGTCCCAATGTACCGGCACCGGGAAAGCGGGTTCTTCGCGCACCTGGTCGTGTCGGGTTTCATGGGGTGGGGCAAGACCTATGTCGGCGGTGACATCGCCGCCTGGACGGACGAGGCGTTGGCCGCGCAGGCGGATGCAAGCAACCTGGATCCGGCCGTGCGGACGCGGCTGTTCGACATCGTGGCCGAGTTGCGGCGCAATTACGTGTTCGTCGGCCAAGTGGACGAGGCGCAGGTCAAGGCGAACCTGCGCGTGATCGCCGACCACATCCCGGCCGGTGCGACGTTGGCCTTGGTGCTGCCGTCTTGCTGGTCGTCCGACGGTTCCGCCAACAAGCGCAACACGGATCATGCGCGTTGGTGCAAGGAGGAGCTCGCCGGCCGTTCGAACGTGGAACTGATCGATATCGACCAGTGCATCCAGGTCCCGACGGAGCGCTCGGCCGAGATGGGGGACCACTTCGACCGCATCGTATACTACCGGGTCGCCGAGGAGATCATGGGCCGGGTGACGGCGCTGCAGAAAGCGGCTTAGGCTAGGCCGAAGCCGCTCTTTCGGCGATCGCATGTCGCTGATCCTCCCCCG
>CAXTCJ010000262.1:0-4403 GCA_964242215.1 uncultured Acetobacteraceae bacterium
GAGCCGAAGAGGTCGTTCATGCTGTGTTCCCGTGTCTCCCCCGCACGCTAGGCGCACAGGGGAGTCGGGGGCAAGCGACTACTTGTCGGTCGGGAAGCTCGCGCTCGGCGACTGCTCCTGCGTGTGGGCCTCCAGGAACCAAAGCTGCTTGTCGATCCCGCGGGATACTTCCGTGAAAATATCGGCAGTGTCGGCGTCGCCAGCCTCATCCGCTTCGTCGATGCTCTTGCGGATGGCGTTCGCAACGATTGCATAGCGCTCGATCAGCGCATGGATGTGATCGCTCACCTGGTAGATGTCCACCGGATAGGGCGGCAGGGCCGTCCGCTTGGCGACTTCCTGCACGGTTCCGAACGCCGTGCCACCCAGCTGGGTGATGCGCTCGGCCATCGTGTCCACGAACTCATCCTGTTCCTCGCGGAAAGTGTCGAGCATGAGGTGAACGCCGATGAACTGCGGCCCCTTCAAGTTCCAATGCGCCTGCTTAGTGATCAGCCCCATGTCGATGCCGTCCGCAATCCGAGCTTCCAGCAACGCGACCGACACGCCGCGGCCGTTCTGGTTGTTGCGGGTGCGATGCAGGCGAGCCCCGCTTGCGGTCTGCTCATCGGGCATCTTATCGGTTTTCGGATTGGCCATCATCATCTCCTGTTGAGGACTAGCCGCAGAACGCGCGACTGCCACGGTCGTTGCCTTCCTCGCACCTTCGCGTCTTGCCTCAGCCGCGCGCCCGGTGGATATCATACGTGACGATGCCGCTCTCTTCCGAGGGCATGGACAACCAGTCTCGCCGGGTCAGTGTGGTGCTGGTGTCCCGTAGCCCGGACGCCCAATGGTCGCGCATCGAAGACTTGCTGAAATCGTAGTCCTTCGCTTGCCCCTCATGCGCTGCTTCCTGATAGATCAGCTGCAGAATATTGATTGCGGGCAACGTCGCGAGCTTTGCCTTCAGTGCGCGTTCCTCGTCGGAGAGTTGGTCGTCTGGGACCTTAGCCAGCAACCGCTTCATCTGGATGCGCTGCAGATGCGCTTGCCGGTAGTAGTCGGTGGTGAGCCGGGTGCGGGAGGAATACTGGATGTCTTTCGAGCGGCCCAACGTCTCGGGCATGTCCCGCGGCACCGGGCCGCGGGCGCTGAACAAATCCACTTGGAACACCAGGGCGTTCTCGCCATCGATGTGGTCCAATAAATGCTGCAGCGGCGTGTTCGACACGATGCCGCCGTCCCAGAAGTAGTCGCCGGCGATCTCTATCATCGGCAAAGCGGGCGGTAGGGCGCCACTGGCCATGATGTGGTCGACATGGATCTTCGTCTCGGCGTTGTCGAAATAGACGAAGTTCCCGGTCGCGACATTCACGGCGCCGACGGCGAAGCGCATCTCGCCATTGTTGATACGGTCGAAATCCACCAACCGCAGCAGAGTGCTTCGCAACTGGTCGCTGTTGTAGAAAGCGGTGGCACCGCTCGCGCCCCGAGGTTGCAGCCAGGGCGACATTATGTTCGGGGCGAACAGGCCGGGCTGGCCCTGTGTCATGGTCATGAAGCATGACCAGAGATTGTGCATCTTCCGCAGGTCATCCCCGTCCGGCAGGAAGCCCCACACGGGACGCTGCGTTGCGATGCGCCAGAACTCCCGCAGCGCGGCGAGGCGAGTTTCCGGTGGATTGCCCGCGATCAATGCCGCATTCACGCTTCCAATGGACACGCCTGCAAGCCAGTCCGGCTCGATGCCGGCCTCCTGCATGCCTTGGTAGACGCCGGCCTGATACGCGCCTAACGCGCCGCCGCCTTGCAGCAGTAAACCCACGCGGTCGCATCCCTCGGGCCGCCAGGAGTGGTGGGGGTGGTGAAGGGGTCCGGCGTCCATGCGCTTGCGTCTCCATAGCGGCTGTCTGCTGTTCTGGCACACCGAACCGGCTTGTCATACCGGCCCGCCTTGTCATGTCTGAGCGAAGTGCCAATCATCCGCCCCAACGTTTTGCGAGGATGAGTGGATGAGTCTGCACGGTAAAGTGGCGTTGGTCACGGGGTCGACCAGCGGCATCGGGCTCGGAATTGCCCGGGCGATGGCCGCCGATGGCGCCGACCTCGTGCTGAACGGCTTCGGTGACCCGGCGATCATCGAGGAATTGCGTGCCGGCATCGCCGCCGAGCACAGCGTCCGCGTCCTGCACGATGGCGCCGACGTCAGCCAAGCCGCCCCCATCGAAGCCATGATCGCCCGCACCGAGGCCGAGCTCGGCCGGTTGGACATCCTGGTCAACAATGCCGGCATCCAACACGTCGCCTCGATTGCCGACTTCCCGGCGGAGCGGTGGGACGCCATCATCGCCATCAACCTGTCGAGCGCCTTCCACGCCATGCACGCGGCGATACCCGGCATGAAGGCGCGCGGCTGGGGCCGGATTATCAATATCGCCTCCGCCCACGGGTTGGTCGGGAGCGCTCAGAAATCGGCGTATGTCGCTGCCAAGCACGGCATCATCGGCCTCACCAAAGTGGCCGCGCTCGAGCTCGCGAATGTTGGCATAACGTGCAATGCGATCTGCCCCGGCTGGGTGCTGACGCCGCTGGTCCAGAAGCAGTTGGACGCGCGGGCCGAGCGCGAAGGCCGGACGGTCGCCGAGGTGACGCACACCTTCCTCACCGACAAACAGGCGATGGCAAAGTTTTCCACGCCCGAGTCGATCGGCGCGTTGGCGCTGTTCCTATGCTCGGACGCCGCGGCGACGATGACCGGGTCGCCCTACTCCATCGATGGCGGTTGGACGGCTCAGTAGCTGGCGACGGCCGTTTGGGGCTGGCTCACCGCCTGACGCGCCACAACTTCGCCGATCAGCACGAGGGTCGGACCGCCAGTGGACCACGCGATCGCCGAGTCCACCAACTCGTCCAGCGTGCCTTTGAGCAGGCGTTGCGCGCGTGTACCGCCGCGCTCGATCAGGGCGGCCGGGGTGGTTGCGGGCAGCCCGGCGCCGAGTAGCCCGTCCCGGAGCGCCGGCAGGCTGACCACGCCCATGTAGATCGCGATCGTGCCACCGCGCGCGAGTTGGTCGAAGTCGAGGTCCTGTTTGCCGTCTTTGGTGTGCCCGGTCGCAAAGGTGACGGTCCGTGCCGCGTCGCGATGGGTGAGCGGGATGGCCGCCTGGGCCGCGCAGGCCAGCGCCGCCGTGACGCCGGGCACCACTTCGAACGTCACGCCGGCCTCGGCCAGTGCCTCCGCTTCCTCGCCGCCGCGGCCGAACACAAAGGGGTCGCCGCCCTTCAGGCGCACCACTTTGCGTCCCTCGCGGGCGAGGCGGATAAGCAGGGCGTTGATCCCCTCCTGTGGCAGGCAGTGGTTGGCGCGGGCTTTTCCGACGTAGATCCGCTCGGCGTCGCGCCGGGCCATGTCGAGCACATCCTCCCCGATCAGCCGGTCGTGCACGATCACGTCGGCCTCGCCCAGCAGGCGGTGGGCGCGCAGCGTCAGCAGATCGGCGGCACCCGGCCCGGCGCCGACGATGTAGACGATGCCGCTCGGCTCGGCTCCGGTGGCAATCTGCCGGGCCATTTCGTGCCGCGCGGCATCCTCCTGGCCGGCCGCGACCAGGTCGGCGACCCGGCCGCCCAGCGCCCGCTCGAGCACCCGGCGGCGCAGCGCGGTATCGGGAAGGTGGGCGCGGATCTGAGCCTTGAACTCGTCGGCGATGGCGGCCAGTCGACCAAGGGACGGGGGGACCAGCGCCTCGATCCGGGCGCGGATGAGCCTTGCCAGCACGGGTGCCGCCCCTCCTGACGAGATGGCGACGGTGATGGGCGCGCGATCGACCACAGCTGGTGTGATGAAGCTGCAGAGTGCCGGACGGTCGACGACGTTGACCGGGATGCCACGGCTGTTGGCGTCCTTCACCAGCGCCGCAAGGTCGGCCTCCGACGCCTCAGCGCCAATCGCGATCGCGCAGTCGTTCAGGGCGTTGGGCGCGAGTTCCGCCATCTGCACCACTTCGGCCCCGCAGCGGCGCAAGGCCTCGGCTTTCCGATCGGCGGCCTCGCCAGAGCCAAGAACGAGGGCGCGCCGGCCCTGCAGGTCCATGAAGATGGGGAAATGCTGCATCGCGTGGCTCCACGTCCGGACCGGGAGTTAGCACGCAAACCGTCTTCCGCCACGGTTATGTGCGGAACGTTTGACGGAACCGCTTGACCGCCTCCCTGAGCAGGACTAGATAGCCGTCATCGGGTTGCGGAAATGACTTGTTGCCTTCCGCGGCCCAATCGATTAGCTTCCCCGGTTCGCGCTGGGTGTAGCGCCAGCCAAGCAGAATGGCAGACCGGCCCGTAGTGCGGGTCGCCTTGCTGTTTGGGTGTTGTTCATTGACAAGTAAATCTGCTGAGGAAGGGATAGTTTGGCGGCGTCCTTTTGG
>CAXTCJ010000263.1:0-4401 GCA_964242215.1 uncultured Acetobacteraceae bacterium
CCGGCGGGGAACCGGCCCATCATGAACATGAATATCAGCGGCATGAACTTGAACAAGCGCGCCTGCATCGGGTCGGGCGGCGGCGGGTTCAACTGCTGCTGCATATACATGGTGAAGCCCATGATCAGCGTCCATGCCGACAGATGCAGGAAAGCCGCGATATGGGTCGGATCGTACGGGATCAGGCCGAACAGGTTGAACACGTTGGTCGGGTCCAGCGCCGACAGATCGTGGATCCAGCCGAAGAACGGCGCATGCCGCATCTCGATGGTGACGAAGATGTCCTTGTACAGCGAGAAGAACACCGGAATCTGCACCACCATCGGCAGGCAGCCGGCCGCCGGGTTCACCTTCTCCGTCCGGTACAACGCCATCGTCTCGGCTTGCAGCTTGGCCGGCTCTTCCTTGTAGCGCTCCCGTAGCGCTGTCATCTTCGGCCCGAGCAGCTTCATCTTGCTCATTGACCGATACGATTTGTTGGCCAGCGGGAAGAACAGCAGCTTGGCGAACACGGTGAACACCATGATGGCCAGGCCGAAATTGCCCAACACGCCGTTCAGCCAGTCCAGCGCATAGAAGATCGGCTTGGTCAGGAACCAGAACCAGCCGAAATCCACTGCGTAGGAGAACAGTGGCACATGGTCCCGCGACTCGTACAGCGCCAGCAGGTGGACTTCCTTGGCCCCGGCGAAGGCGCGCGATGTCATCTCGGCCGACGCCCCCGGCGCCACCGTCAGCGGCGCCACCGACGTGTAATCTGCCTGGTATCGGTCCGGGCCGGTTGCCGACTTGCCATAGCGGAAGTCGGCGGTGACGGGCACGGCCTGGTCCGGAATGATTGCGGTCAGCCAGTATTTGTCGGTGATCCCTAGCCAGCCGCCGGTGCTCTGCTCGGTCTGCGCGATGCCCGCATTCTTTGCCGCGTCGGTCTTCGTGGTGGCGTAGCTCGGGTCCTGCAACCGGCCGCCGAGCACGCCGACCGGGCCCTCGTGCAGGATGTAGTAGCCGGCGGTGACCGGCTGGTAGTCGCGCCGCACGCGGGAGAAGGGGTGCAAGGCCACCGGCGACCCGGTGTTGTTCGTAACCCCTTGGGTGACGGTGAACATGTAGTCGCCATCGACCGCGAACTTGATTGTGAATACAAGCCCGGCGCCATTGTCCCAAGTCAGCGTGACCGGATCGGCCTGCGTCATGCCGGGCGCGGACGGGGTCCACATCGTGGACTCGTCGGGCAGCTTCACGCCGGGCGTGTCGCTGTTCCAGCCATACTGGATGTAGTTCGGCTCAGGATCGGATTGCGGCTCCAGAAGCCGCACCAGCGGCGAAGTGGGGCTCACCTCCTCGTGGTAGTCGCGCAACACCAAGTCGTCCAACACGGCGCCGCGCAGGCTTATGCTGCCGCTCACGCGGCCGGCACTGACCGGCACGCGCGGCACGTTCCTGGGCGGAGGCACGGCCTCCGGCTCGGTGCCTGGGAAAGACGGGTCCACCCGGGGCCGGGCGTTCGGCGCCGGCTGGTTGACCGAGGCGGCTGTTTCCTGGGCAGGAATTGTCGGTTGCCGCTTGGGGAGCAGGAACTGGAAGCCGAGCAGGATCGCGATGGAGACCGCGATGGCGATAATGAGGCGTTTCTGGTCCATGCGAAACCGTCAGCTCTCGGATTGTGTGGCAGGAGATTGTGATGCGGGCGGCACCGGGTCGAAGCCGCCCTCGTGCCACGGATTGCAGCGCAGGACACGCCGGGCGGCGAGGAGGCTGCCCCGTGCTGCGCCGTGGGTCTGCAGGGCTTGCAGCGCGTAATCACTGCACCCCGGGTGGAAACGGCAATTGGGGCCGATCAGCGGCCGGACGGTCCATTGATAGACGGTCACGGCGCCACCGAGGACGGCGGCTGCCGGGCTCACGCCACACCCGCCTTATCGAGCGCGCGGCGCAGATCATCCATCAAGGCAGTAAACGGGCGGGCACGGGTGCCATCGCGGCCGATCACTACCAGATCCACCCCAACCACGCTGCGCTCCCGCAGCAGCAGACGGGCGGCCTCCTTCAAGCGGCGGCGAGTGCGGTTGCGGATCACGGCGTTTCCGACCTTTTTGGTGACGGTGAAACCGAGTCGAGCGGGACCTGGGTGGGCAGGATCGGGCTCCGTCCGCGCGAGCGCTTGTAGCACCAGGCCGTGCGTCGCCGCCTTTCGGCCAGTCTTGGCGACGCGCAGAAACTCTGCCCGCCGCTTCAACCGTATCGGTGTCGGCGCCTGGTCCGGCGCCATGGGAAAGTCCTAAGCCGACAGCTTCTTGCGGCCCATGCGGCGGCGGTTGGCGATGACCTTGCGGCCGCCAACAGTTGCCATGCGGGCGCGGAAGCCATGCCGGTGCTTGCGGACCAGCTTCGAGGGTTGGTAGGTGCGCTTCACGGCGAATGTCTCCAGCAACAGCAAGGGCGCACGCTCACGCGGGCCCTGTTCAAGGCGCGGCTTATAAGCGTGCGGATGCCGTCCCGTCAATCGAACCCGCGCGCGGACGCAGGGATATCACAGGTCGGCGGAACGGGCAGGGGATGAACAACGTTCGACACCAAGCTGATGTGAGTGAACGAAGCTTGGCCAATTTGTCACCCGCCCAGCGGGCACGTGCATCCCAGGCCTGGCCCTGGTTCGCCTGCATTGTCGTGCTCGTCTTGTGCAGTGAGGCTGCTGGCGTTGCCGTCTGCCTCGCTTGGGGTGCCCCGCCACTCCATGCACCACCCGCCCTGGCCTGGGTTGCGTCCGTTGTCTTGGCCCTGGTGATCGGCGGAGTCGCAACAGCGGTGCTGACGCGTCTCCTGCTACGCCCGCTCGCGGAGGCCGCGATGGACCTCGAGGCGCTGCAAGCCAAGGCACTCGCCGCCGACGCGGTTCAAAGGCAGCTTGCCGGCCTTGCGGAGCAGCAGCGCCGGGTGAGGCACGATATTCGTGGCGCGCTCTCCCCCGCCCTACTCACCGCGGACCGGCTGCTCGGACATGGAGACCCGGTGGTCAAGCGTGCGGCCGATATCATGGTGCGCGCGGTCGAACGCACCTCCACCCTGCTGGCCGGCCCCGAGGACGGGAGCTAGTCCTCCCGACGGTCCTTGAACTCCACGTCGCGATGGACGTACGCACTCATCAGGATGCCGAACCCGAGCATCACGGTGAGCGAGGCGGAGCCGCCGTACGAGACGAGCGGGAGCGGCACACCGCCGACCGGAATCGCGCCCGTGACCATGGCGATGTTCACGGCGACGTACAGGAAGAAGTTCACCGATATGCCGAGTGCCACTAGCCGGCCGAACTGGTGGCGGCACCGGAGTGCGATGGCCATGCCGCCCAGCACGATCAGCAGTAACAGTCCCAGGATCGCCAGGCAGCCGACGAAGCCGAACTCCTCCGCCATCATGGTGAAGATGAAGTCTGTCTGTTTTTCGGGCAGGAAGTTGAGGTGCCCCTGGGTGCCCTGCAGATAGCCCTTGCCCCACATGCCGCCCGAGCCGAGCGCGATCTTGGATTGCTGGATGTTGTAGCCGGCGCCGAGCGGGTCGCTTTCCGGATTGAAGAAGGTTTCGATACGGGCCTTTTGGTAGTCGTGCAGGTAGCCGTATGCGATGCGGGCGGCGAACGGGACTGGCAGCACGACCAGCGCCATCTTCCACCAGCGCACGCCGGCGGCCAGGAACACCGCGCCGCCGACAAGTCCCGTGATGACGGCGGTGCCGAGATTGGGCTCCTTCAGGATCAGCGCCACCGGGGCTGCCACGGCGAGTGCGGGCGGGAT
The DNA here is from genome assembly GCA_964242215.1 of uncultured Acetobacteraceae bacterium. Taxonomy (GTDB): domain Bacteria; phylum Pseudomonadota; class Alphaproteobacteria; order Acetobacterales; family Acetobacteraceae; genus LMUY01. The sequence goes on from CAXTCJ010000263.1 coordinate 3,789, forward strand.
CAGGAACAGCGGGTTGCCCATCCGCTCCCAGGTGGCCCGGTGGAACCAAGCGGCGAGTGCCACCACCAGGGCGATCTTCATTAGCTCGGAGGGCTGCAGCTGGGTGCCACCGAGTTCGATCCAGCGCTGCGCGCCCTTGCCGACATGGCCCACGCGCAACACCAGAGCCAGCAGCGCCAGCGAGATCGCGTAGAACGGCCAGGCCAGCCGCTCGATGAAGCGGATGTCGACCAGGGCGATGCAAAGCATCATCACCAGGCCGAAGGCGAATCGGATAGCCTGTTTTGAGGCGTATGGGTCGGGCGAACCCCCGGCTGCGGAGTACAGCGCGGCGTAACCGACGCCGGCAAGGGCGCAGATCAGCAGAACGTAGGTCCACGAGATCTGGAACAGCTTGGTGGTGAGCCCGAAGGACGGCTCCGCCCGGATCAAGCGGCGTTCGTTGATCATGGAAGATCGATCCTCCCCCGTCCTTCACGAGCGAGGTGGCGGCGAAGCCGACGGAAGGGGCGCGGGCACTGACCGTGCCACATGGCCCCCTCCACCATGCTTCGCATGGTCCCCCTCCCCCGCTTTGCGGGGGAGGATAAGCAAGCAGTGGACGGCCTCACGT
>CAXTCJ010000264.1:0-4366 GCA_964242215.1 uncultured Acetobacteraceae bacterium
AATCCGCAGCTTGGGTGGTGAGCTTCGGGGGGCGACGCATCGCGGCGCGGGCTGGCGTTGGACAGGTGATGGCAATCGAGCGATTGAGATGGTGCAGACTTCAGCCGTGTCGAATGCCAGTACCACGGTCCATATTCCGGCTTGCCGGCGCGACCTGGTTGAGGAGCGAGCCGGCATGATTGAGGTCGCGGCCGCTGAGGCCTTCGGTAAACCAGCCGTGAACTGGACTGAGCAAGTGATAAGCTTCAGCCTGGCGGCCCTGGTCCCGCCAGAGTTCCGCGAGGCTGGCTGCGGCGCGCAACTCGAACAGCTTGGCGCCTTGGCTTTGGGCCAACGCGATGGCGCGGAGCAGCTCAGCCTCGCCGGCAGCCTCGTCGCGCGGGGCGAGAAGTTGCAGCAACTCGGCGCGGCGGCGGTGCAGCTCGGCTGCGAACCAGACCTCACCGGTGCGATAGGCGAGATCGAGGCCGGCTTCGACCGCCTCCATCGCCGCCTCGGTCTTGCCGGTACCCAGGCAGGCGTCGGCAAGCATCGCCGCCATGCCGGGACCGTAGAGTGCAATCCCGGATCCGCTCAGCGTTTCCATGCCCTCGCGCACGATCGCGGCGCCGCGATCGGGCATGCCGGCCTGGGACGCCGCCCAGCCGGCATAGCCCTTGCCGCGCGCGAGCCAAAAGGCAAAGCCATACTCGGCGGTAAGGGCGAGCAGCTCGGCGCTCCGGCTGGCGGTCGCCTGCGTGTCGCGCAGGATCCATGCGGTGGTCGCGCACACGGTCAGCGTGATGGCCAGCGTCGGCTGGTGGTTGACGCGGCGTGCGGCTGCGAGCGCAAGCTCCGCCTGCTGCTCGGCCTGGTCGATGAAGCCAAGGCAGGCGAGGGCGCGCGAGGACTGGCCGTGCAGCAGCGCCGCAGCGTCGAAGCCGTACTCGGCCATGCTGGTCCCGCTCGCGGGTTCGCCGGCGAGCGGCAGCGCGGCCCGGTAAACCTGCCAGGCCTCGGTGAGATGGCCACCCAGCAGCCGCGTGAAGCCATAGGTCGTCTCGGACGTGATGCGCGTTTCGGGATCGGGCTGGGCCGACCCGAGCCCGCGCATCTCGGTCGCGACCGGCATGGCCACGACGAGGTCGCCGCGGTGCAGCTTGCAGGTCCAGTCGCCGTAGAGCGCCCGCATCGGGAACCGGACCTGGCGCGGCTCCAGTCGTTCCAGGATGCGGCACAGCACGGCCGCCTGCGCGAAGGCCGCGGCGTGCTCGGCCGAGCCGAACCCGTGCACCGACATCTGCACGTTGCCGAGCAGCAATCCCAGCTCGGCCTCCAGCAAGGCCCGGACCGGACCCGGCGGCAGCTCCGCTGCCAGCGTCGCGCCGCGGGTGAGGTGGGCGCGGGCCTCGGCCATCGCCGACCGCTCGGCCGACCGTTGCCCCGCCCACAGGAAGTGCCGTGCCGCCTCCTCCGTCTGCCGGGCCTCCGCGTAATGATGGCCCAGCAGTTCCGGCGGCGCCTCCATGTCGCCCGGCTCGCCCTGCCGGAGCCGGGCGGCCACGCGGTCGTGCAGAGAGATCCGGCGGTCCCGCAGCATGCTGTCGTAGGCGGCGTCCTGCACCAGGGCATGCTTGAACGTGTAGGTCGCATTCGGCGACTCGCCCCGCCGCGAGGCGATCCGTGACGCGATGAGTTCCTTGAAGCCCAATTGCACAAGCGCCTCGGGCAGTTGGGCGACGGAGGTGAGCAGGGCCTCGGCGAAGCTACGGCCGATCACCGATCCGATCTGCGCCACCTCCTTCGCGGCCGGCTGGCGGTCGAGCCTCGCCATGAGCGATGCCTGCAGGCTGCTCGGCACCACCAGCCGGTCGGACCCGCGGCCGTGCAGGGTGCGCTGGCCGTCCAGCACGGCCTTCGTCAGCTCCTCGACATAGAGCGGCACGCCGTCGGCGCCGGTCACGATCCGCTCGCACAGTTCCTCCGACAGCCCGGAGCTTGCTGCCACCTGCGCGACGATGGCTGCGGCCTGGCGGCGGTCGAGCCGGCTCAGCGACAGCAGGCTCACCTCGGGGTGGCCCAGCCACGGCGCCTCGAACTCTGGCCGGAACGTGACGACCATCAGCAGCGGCAGGGCCAGGAGCCGTTCGACGATCATGTCGAGCAGCTCGCGCGAGCTCGGGTCGAGCCAATGCGCGTCCTCGACCAGCAGGAGCGCCGGGCTGTGCCGGGCGACGGCCTCGACATAGCCGACCAAGGCATCGACGATCCGCTCCTTGCGGCGGTGCGCCGGCAGCTTGGGCCGGTCGCCCGGAATGGACAGCAAGTCGGACAGGGCGGCCACGGCGTCGCCGGACAGGCCGACGCGGCCGAGCAGGCCGGACAGCTTGGCGAGCCGGACCGCCGGCTCGTCCCCGGTCTCGAAGCCAGCCGCCTGCTCGAGGAAGGCGATCAGCGGGTGATAGGGGCTGCCCTGGTGGTGTGGCGCACAGTAGCAGTGCAGGCGGGTGGCGGCCTCGTCGGCGAGACCCGCCTCGAGCGCATCGACCAGGCGCGACTTGCCGATGCCGCCCTCGCCCGAGATCAGCACGGCGCAGCCGTCGCCGTCGCGCGCCCGGCGCCAGCGGCGGCGCAGGAACTCGAGTTCCTCCTGCCGGCCGATCAGCGCGCCGTGGCTTTCGGTTCGCAGCGCCTCGAACCGGCTGAGGCCCCGGCTCTCCGCCTGCACCAGCCAGGCCTGCACGGGGTCGGCCAGGCCCTTGAGTACCTGTGCGCCGAGCGTCGCGCAGACAAACAGGCCCCCGACCAGGCGCCGGGTCGCGGAATCGATGACCACGCTGCCCGGCGCCGCGAGGCTCTGCAGCCGGGCCGCCAGGTTGGGTGTCTCGCCGACGACGGCATGGCTTTCCCCGGTGCCGGCCTCGGCCATGTCGCCGACGACGACCAGGCCGCTGGCGATGCCGACGCGGGCCAGCAAGGTGCCGGCCGGCCCCGCCGGCGAGACCAGGCGAATGACGGCGCCCGTGACGGCCAGGCCGGCACGGACGGCCCATTCGGGACCTTCCTCACGCGAATGAGGATAGCCGAAGTAGGCGAGCACGCCGTCGCCGATGTAGCGCGCCAGGAAGCCGCCGCCCTCTGTGATGACCGAGGCGACGGTGCGGTGATAGGCGGCGATCACGTCGCGCATATCCTCGAGATCGAGGCGTTCGGCGAGCGGGGTGGACCCGACCAGGTCGCAGAACATGATCGTCATGTGGCGCCGCTCTGCCGTCGGGTTCGCGACGGCAGGTGCGGGCGGGAGGACCGGAGCAGGCTGGGCCGGCGCAGTGGTCGCAACGGGCCGAGTGGGCGGGGCGGGCGGGACCGGGCGCGGATCGGCCGAGAACGCCGCCCCGCAATCGCCGCAGAACTTCTTCCCTGGGGCGCCCTGCACGCCGCAGGCGGGACAGACCTGAGCAAGCGGGGCGCCGCAGTCGCCGCAGAACCGCTTGCCCGGCAGGCTGGGGGCCTGGCATTGCGTGCACTGCATCATGCGGCCAGAGCGTCGTCAATGCAGCCGCGCAACGCCTCGACGGCGTGCACGACGATGTAGCGCGGCGGCAGATCGATCCAGCCGCAGTCGCGCCAGCTCGACAACTGCTTGTTGATGCTTTCGCGCGACAGGCCCGTCATGCCGCCGAGTTCCCGTTGCGACAGGGCGACGTCGATCTGCAGTCCCGCTTGCCCAGGGCGGCCATAGGTTCCCGCCAGCTTGCATAACGCTTTGGCAAGGCGGGCCGGACCGGGCAGCGAGGCGCCGTCGATCAGCAGCTCAGTCGCCTCGCGCAACCGGCGGCTCAGCACGCCGAGCAGGGCGAACATCGCCGCCGGTGAACGCACCAAGGTGGAGCGGAACGCCTCGCCATCGATGGACAGCACCTCGCTCGGGGCAAGCGCGACGGCATCGGCACTGCGTGGCCAGCCGTTCAGGACGGCCAGTTCACCGAACATGCTGTCGGCTCCGCAGACCTCGAGGATCACCTCCCGGCCGCCCGCTACCGTTGAAAGCTTGACGAAGCCGTTGAGCACGACCGCCACCGCCCGCCCGGGGTCACCCTGGTGGAACAGCGTTTCGCGCTCCGGCACCATGGTGATGACCGAGCGCTCAAGCATTGAGCGCAGGTCCGGTTCCGCCACGCCGCCTAAGATGCGGTGGCGGCCGAGCTGCGCCAGGATTTTCACTATGTCGTCCTGCACGAGTCGCTTGCGGATCATTAAGCCTCCCCGCCTAAGCAGCCGACTCCCGCCAAGGACCGATCCGGCCGCACAATCTCGATCAAAACCATACCTTGACCTCGTGAACTGCGCCACAGCCAGTCCGCGCACCGGCCCGCATCCTGATCCC
>CAXTCJ010000265.1:0-4352 GCA_964242215.1 uncultured Acetobacteraceae bacterium
GGGTAGTCCGGGTCCAGCGTGAACGGGAATGGGCCCGGGTAGTCCTCCACCAGCGCCGTGTGGGACACGAATCCCGTCAGCTGCGACCACGTATGGATCTGGAACGCTGGCGGCTCCAGCACGAAGGCGCCGGGGGCGGTATCGGTCAGGTCCAGTTCCACCTGGTGCGCGGTCGCCGGCGAGATGGAGGCAATCGCATGCGCCACCTGCGCCACCACCGGGCGGTGATGATGGCCGCACACAATGCGGCGCACTTGGGGATGCCGCGCGATTACGGCTGTGAACGCATCGGCGTCGCGTAGGTTGATCCTATCCATGTGGCCGATGCCGCACACGAAGGGCGGGTGGTGCATCCCGATCAGCGTCGGCATTTGCGGGGCCGCCCCGAGCGTGCGGTCCAACCATTCGAGCCGGCCGCCATCCATGCTGCCCCAGCCGGCGCCGGGCACGATCGTGTCCAGCATCACCAGCCGAACCGGCCCGGCCTCCACGGCGTACTGGACGAAGCCACCATGCGACGCCACGCCCGACAGCCCGGCCAGCAGGTTCTCCCGTCGGTCATGGTTGCCGGGGATGACGTGCACCGGGCAGCTGATGAGCCGCGCGAGCATTTCGTTCAGCAACTCGTACTCGCTCGGCAGGCCGCAATCCGTCAGGTCCCCCGTGATCATCAGCGCATCCGGCTTGAGCCGCGCCACCGCCCGCAGCGCGCGTTCGGCCATCATGTTGCTCTCACACACCCGATAGGCCGCGACCCCGGACGGACGGACGTGCAGATCCGTCAGCTGGACGATCGTGACGGTCATTGCGGCAGATCCAGTGCGGTCTTCTCGGCATACGGGCGGAGCAACTCGTCGGCCGCCTTCTGCGCGTTGGCAACGGCGTCGACGGGTTTGGTGCGGCCGGAGAGCACCGACTGCACCTGATCCTCCATCGCCTTGCGCACGGCGACGGTGGCGTAGGTGGCGAACCAGGGCTGGGCGTATTGCAGCTGGTCCAGCGCCACCTTCGCGTCCGGGTGCTGGGCCAGGTAGTCCTTCATCTCCGGCAGTTCGTAGGCGTGGCGGTTCGGTGCGAAATAGCCGGTGAAGCGGCTCCAGCCGCCGGACGTAGCGGGGTTGGTCATCTCGTTGATGAAGGTCCAGGCGGCCTTCTCCCGCTCGGGCGAGTTGCCCTTGGGGATGATCAGGCTGCCGCCGCCGATCGCCACGGCGTTGCGGAGGGCGCGGGGGATGAAGGCCACGCGGTACGGCTGCTTCATGTTGTCGCGCACGAAGCCCAGCGCGCCGGTGGAGTTCACGATCATCGCCGCGCGCCCAGAGAAGAAGGCTGAGCCTACGGCGTTCGGATCGGTCACGCCCTCCGGCATCACCTTCCACTTGTGCACCAGATCGTCCAGGAACGTCACGGCGCCGAGCGTGGAGGGCTGGTTGTAGTACACCTCGCCGCCCCAGGCCTGGTCGTAATATTGTCCGCCATTGGACATGGTGAAGCCGCTGACCAGCCAGCCCAGCGTGTCGTAGGAGGACACGATTTCCAGTCCCCAACGCGTCGTATTGGTCCCGTCACGTTTGGTGAGCTTCTTGGCGGCGTCGACCCATTCGGCCCAGGTGGTGGGCGGGTGGTCAGGGTCGAGCCCCACTTCACGGAACGCGGCCTCGTTATAGTACAGCACCGGCGTCGAGTTCTGGTACGGGATGCCGTAGACGTGGCCGTTCTCCTCCGCGTTGATGCGTAGGGCGGGCCAGAAGCGGTCCATGTATTGCTCGTCGGTCTGCCCGTCGGCCTGGATGAACGGGTCCAGCGAGACGGCGTCGCCGGTGATGACGTACTCGCGCACGAAGTTGGCGCTCATCAGCACGACTGCGGGGGAATGGCCGGCCTGGATGGCGGCGTGGGTCTTGAGGTTCGTGTCGTCGTAGGTGCCGGTGTAGGACGGTGTCACGTGGATGTCCGGATGGCGGGTGTTGAAGTCGGTCACCAGCCGCTGGATCTCGTTGGAGAGGCGCCCCTGCACGGGCACGGGGAAGAAGAAGTCGATCTCCGTCGCCGCCCGTGCGCCGCTGGCGAACAGGCATGACACGGCCACGGCGGCCAACAAGGAACGGCGCATAAGGATACTCCTACTTGATCCCGGTGAAGACGAACGAACTGGTGAAGAAGCGCTGGAAGGCGAGGAAACCCACCAGCAACGGCCCGGCCACGAGCAGCGTGCCGGCGGCGAGCACGCCCCACGAGCCACCCGCCTCCGAACTCGAGGTGAATGAGGCCAGGCCTACGGTCAGCACCTGGTGACCCGGCGACGAGATCACCATCAGCGGCCACAAGAACTCGTTCCAATGCGACGTGACCGAGACCACGGCGAAGGCGGCGAGGCCGGGTCGCGCCATTGGCAGCAGAATGCGCGTGATGATGTGCCACCGGTTGGCGCCGTCGAGCATCGCCGCTTCCTCGTAGTCGCGCGGGATGCCACGGAAGGTCTGCCGCATCAGGAACACGCCGAACGCGGAGGCGAGATACGGTGCTGCGACACCCGGCAATGTGTCGTACAGCCCGAGCGCGGAGAGGGTGGTGAGGTTCGGCACGATCAAAAGCGTCGGCACCAGCAGCAACTGCAGCAGGAACGCCGCGAACACCAGGCGCTCGCCGCTGAAGCGCAGCCGGGCAAACGCGTAGCCGGCCATCGACACGGTCACGAACTGCACGATCAGGATGCCGGCGCACAGCAGCACCGTGTTCAGGTACCAAATCGGGAAGCTGCCATCCTGCCAGGCCTCGACGATGTTGCTGGCGTCGAACGGTCCCGCCGGCCACAGCGAGGCGATGTCCGGCGCGTAGCCCGGCCGCAGCGTCGCCACTGCCATCCAGGCGAACGGCACCGCCCACAGGATCGCCGCCGGCGCCGCGATCAGCCGTTCAACTCGCATGGTGAGCCGTGCGGTCGGAGACGCGGAACGCGATCCAGGCCAGCGCCAGTAGGGCCGCCACGCTGACCACGGTGGCGGCGGAGGCTAAGCCTACGTCGAAGTTCTGCTCCGCCTGTTGATAGATATAATATAGTAGCAAGTTGGTGGCGTCGGACGGACCGCCCTGGGTCATGGTCACCACGTGGTCGACCTGGGTCAGTGCGTTCAGCAGCGCGATCGGTATGACGAAGCCGAAGGTTGGCCCTAACATCGGCAACGTCACGTGGCGCAGCCGGGCCCAGGCGCCGGCGCCGTCGACACGGGCGGCGTCCAGCAGCTCCGCCGGCACCGCCGCCAGGCCCGCTATGAAGAACAGCATGTAGTAGCCGGTGTTCTTCCACACCGTAATGGCGATTACGGAACCGAGGGCGAGGGACGGGTCACCCAGCCAGTTCGTCGCACCCACGCCGAGCCGAGCCAGATAATGGTCCAGCAGCCCCTCGCCGGGCAGTAGGATGAAGGTGAACAAAGCGGCGGCGGCGACCAGTGGGATCAGCAGCGGCAGCACGACGAGCGTGCGCAGAATGGCGTCGATGCGGGTGCCCTCGCGCAACGCCAAAGCGAATAGCAGCGCGAGTAGCACCGACGGTATGACCGTGAACACCGCATACAGTGCGTTGTTCGCGGCCGCCTTGGCGAAATGCGGGTCGGCGAACATGCGCACGTAATTGCCAAGGCCGAGCCGCGGCGCCTGGCCGAACCGCGCCTGATCCAGCGAACGCCATGCCACCTCCACGATGGGCCAATAGGTAAAGGCGCCGAGCAACACCACTGATGGCAGCAGCAGCCACAGTGCTGCGCGCTCGCTTTCCGTGATCGGTCGCAGCCGCAACGGCCGCACGGACGCGGCCTGCGCTACGGAGGGAGGAGGGAGCGCGTCAGGCATGAAGCGCTGTCTGGCCTTCCATTGTTACAGTCGTGCAGGGTGACTCGTGACGGTTTGATGACGGCCTGGTGTGGCGTTGCGCCGCCTATTTGGTAAAACGGCCCCGCAACTCAGGGAGACGAGCGTGTTCAATCACATCATGGTCGGTGCCAACGATCTCGAGGTTTCGAAGAAGTTCTATGACGCGACGTTGGGCGCGCTCGGCCACGGCCCGGGCAAGCCCGACGACAAGGGGCGCGTCTGGTGGAAAACGTCGGACGGGGTGCTGGCGATCATCAAGCCCCTCGATGGCAACCCCGCTACCTGCGCCAACGGCGGCACGGTTGGGTTCAAGGCGGCGACGGCAGAGCAGCTCCATGCGTGGCACGATGCCGGCGTGGCTGCGGGCGGTACGACGTGCGAAGACCCACCGGGTCCGCGTGCCGGCACTCCGTTGGTCCTCGCCTATCTGCGCGACCCGGCTGGCAACAAGCTGTGCGCGGTCTATCAGCCCAGCTGAG
>CAXTCJ010000266.1:0-4346 GCA_964242215.1 uncultured Acetobacteraceae bacterium
GTTTCGCGCGCCGCAACCAGGCGCGGCGGAGCGGTGGGCTGCTCAGCTGGCACGACCCATGCCTCGCTGGTTTCCTGGTTGCCGAGCGAGAGCACGATCCACTGCCGCGACGACGCGACCCCGACGCTCAAGAAGAAACCTGGATCCGCCTCGCGGTGCACGAGCACGTCGTCCGCCGGGCCGCCCCCCACTGGCCGGCGGAACACGGCGGATGGCCGCCCATTGTCGTCGCGCAGCGTCCAGAACAAATGGTTGCCGCAGGGGGAGAAGGCGAAGTTGCCCGTGCAGCTCTCGATGGGAGCGCCTAGCGGGGCCCGTGTGTCCAACTCGATGACGTGGACGGTGTACACTTCCGAGCCCTGCCGGTCCTCGGCCCAGGCGAAGCGGCGGTGGTCGGCGCTATGTTCGGCGCCCGCCAGGCGGAAGTAGGCATGCGGCTTGGCCGTGGCATCGACATCGAGTAGCACCTGCTCCGCAGCGGCATTCCCCTGTGCCTCCACCGGCACCCGGACCAGCAGCGGGTGCTGCGCCCCGGGCGCGTAGCGGCGGTAGTAGGCCCAGGGACCGTCCGGCGCCGGCACGGTGCTATCATCCGCCCGGATGCGCCCGACCATCTCGTCGAACAAGGTTTGCTGCAGCGCCGCCGTGTCGGACAGCACCGACGCCGTGTAGGCGTTCTCCGCCAGCAGATGGTCACGGATGTCGGACCGTAGCACGGTCGGGTCACGCAGCACGGCCTGCCAGTTCGGGTCCTTCAGCCAGGCGTAATCGTCGGTGCGTGTGCGACCGAGTTGCTCGATCGTGACAGGGTGGCGCGGGGCAACGGGGAGCGGCATGGGACAACTATCGTCGTGGGTGGTGCAGAAGGCAAAGGAACTCGCCAATATACGATTTCAGGGCCGTTGAGTCGCATTGTATGGAGAACCAAGGACGTATGCTGCATCTCACTTGCGGCTTCAGGGTGGCGCGGCGTGTAACCACACTGGCTCTATCGTGCCTGGTGGCGTCTATGACTTTCGGCGGCCCGGCCGCGGCGCAGACGCCGCTCGCCGACGCCCGCAGCGGCTTCGTGACCACCTTCCACGAGGTTCGTCCGCCCGGCGCGCCGGTGCCTGTGCCGGCGCGCGAGCAGGGGCGGCTCGTGCATTATCCCTCCGCCGTCGGACCATTGGCAGGCCTGCTCACCGCAGTGCCGATGGACGGGCGCCAGCACCCTGCCATAATCTGGATCACCGGCGGTGACTTCACCTCCGTCGATGACAGCGTCTGGAACACAGCCCCGCCGCGGAACGATCAGACCGCGCGCCAGTATCGTGAAGCCGGCATCGTGACCTTCTATCCCTCACTGAGGGGCGGCAACGACAATCCCGGGAATCGCGAAGGTTATTACGGGGAAGTCAATGACGTGCTCGCTGCTGCCGATTGGCTGGCCGCGCAACCAGGCATCGACCCGCACCGGATCTACCTTGGAGGGCACAGCACCGGGGCGACGCTCGTGCTGCTGGTGGCCGAAGCCTCGCCCCGGTTCCGGGCGGTGTTCGCATTCGGCCCGGTGGCTGACCCGGCCGAGTACCCGCGCGATGACGTGCCCTTGGACCCGACGAACGAGCGCGAGATGAACCTGCGCCGACCGATCACATGGCTGGACTCGGTGCGTGCGCCGCTTTTCCTATTCGAAGGTGCCTCCGGTCGGGTGAGCAACATCAACGATCTGCACAAGCTCGAGCACGCGACGCATAACCCGAACATCCACTTCGAGCCGGTCCAAGGCGTAGACCACTTCAGCGTGCTCGCTCCCACCAATCAGCTGATTGCGCGCAAGGTGCAGGCTGATACCGGCACGACGGCCAACATCGCTTTCACCCGCGACGAGCTGGACGGATTGGTCCCGCGGAAGGAACTACGCTAGCCGCAACGACAACATGTCACACAAGCGCGCACACTTCTGTCACGCGCCGCCCTGCCTGGAGTAAACCGACCGGATACCGGCACCTGGCCCTCAGGTTGGCACCACATCAACGCGTCGCCCATCATTGGCAGATCTCTCGATTGCCGCGATGATCCGATGGACGCCGACCGCGTCGTCGAATGATGGCGCGCTTCGCGTCCCGGTGGTCAAATCCTGGGCCATCTTCGCGTAGATCCTCGCAACGTTGCCCGGCACCACGTCCTCGGGAAACCCGGTTCGGTACGGCGCCGGGATTTGCACAGTCTGGAACGTCTTCTCGTCGTGGCGGGATGCCTTCAGGACGAGGGGCACCATCTGCGCGTGGCCAGTGGGCCCCGTTACGCGGACGTCGCCCTCGGTGCCGTTGATCTCCCAGAGCAGGCCCTCTCCGTCACGTGGCATACCGCCCCGGTAGTGAATGGAGATTGGAGCGCCGCCAGCAAGGACGCCGCTCAGCAGCACCTGGTCAGGTGCGCTCACGGGCAATCTCTCCCCGGTATCGGCTACGAGAGCCGAACTGCGCCGGGTCGCCAGCACCGATGACACGTGCGCCACCTCGCCCAACACTTGCTGGAGGGCGGCCAGGGTGTGCCCCACCGGGATTGTCAGCATGGTGGCCCCATTAGCCCGGTCCAGCAGATATTCGCTGGTTTTCTTCTGCGGGATGACGCCGCCCCAGCCACCGCCTCGCGCGACTATGGTTGTCGATAGGACCTCGCCAATGAAGCCGTCGGCCATCAACTGCGTCAGGTATGCGATTTCCGGAGCAAGTCGCGCCTGCGTTCCGACAACCCCCAATACGCCCTTCGTTCGGGCGAGATCCGCCAGTATCTCCGCTTCCGCAAGCCCGTTGCCCAACGGCCACTCGCAATAGACGTGTTTGCCTGCTGCAATGGCCGCCTTCACGATCGCGAGGTGGTGGGGCACCTTCACCGCGACGGTCACGATGTCGATCTCGGGCGCCGCGAGCAGCTCTGCCACGCCCGCGTATGCCTTGGGTATGCTCATCTCATCCGCAGCCTTTTGCGCGCTGGCGAGGCTGGTGTTGGCGATACCGATGATGTCGAAGCTTTCGGGAAGCGCGCGGAGAGCTGGAATATGGGCCCGAGCCGCCCAGCTCCTGCCCGGTTGTACGCCGATGATGCCTACCTTGAACCGCTGTGCTGCCATGATATTGAAACCTTCAATCTGCGCTGTAGTCGGCTGGTATCTGGTGAAGAGCGGCGAGGAAGGCAGTTTTCTCCGTGGACATCGTGGCGCCGAATACTACGGACACACGCGGCCTTCGCCTAGCTGCGACGGATATTCGCGACCATACGCTCCCAATTCCCGTGAGCGATGGCGTCCTTATCGGCGTCGGTCAGTTTCGCTTCCTGAAGAAAGCGCCGCGCGCCGCCATTTGGCGTGAAGCGATAAGGATAGTCGGTCGAGAACAGGATCCGCTCGGGGCCGAGAACCTCGAGCGCCCATCGCAGGTAGCGCTCGCTCCACACGCCGCTCGGCGTCACCGAGACGTGTCGGCGAAAATACTCTGACACTGGGTGGGCGAGCTTGGCCGGCCCGGCCAAGTTGTCGATCCGGTCCAGGTAGAACAGCACAACCTCGCCCCAGTGACCGGTTATGAGCTGCAGGTCTGGAAAGCGGTCGAAGACGCCGGCCAGCACCATGCGGAGAATTTGCACGCCCGTTTCGTAGTGCCAACCCAAGCCAAACGTAGCGAGCGCGGCGTCGGTCGCCTCGCCAAGGCCGCCGTAGATGGCGTCCCGCACTGCTGGCGCCGGCGATTGCGGGTGAATGAAGAGGGGCGCTCGGAGCGCCGCGGCCACCTCGAAGATCGGCCAGTTGTCGGGATGGTCGAGGTTGCGATCGCGGGTGCGGCCGAACATCATTGCGCCATTCAGGCCCAGCTTCGTCACAGTGCGGTCGAGCTCGCGTGCGGCGGCCGCCGGGTCTGGCGTGGCAAGCGTCGCAAAGCCCTGGAAGCGGTCGGGCCGGCGACGAACGATGCCGGCAAGCAGGTCGTTCGACGCGGTCTGCAGCGCGACCGCTGCGTCCAGCTCCAGGCTCTGCACGCCTGGGGTCGTGAGCGAAAGGACCTGAACGTCCACGCCCGTCTCGTCCATCGCCGCGATACGCTCATCGGCAAGGTCGGCAAGCCGTGCGCCCACCTCGCCGCCGTCCGAGTGCTGAAGCGCTACATCTTGCCAGCGCGGGTCGAGCCCACGCCAAGCGGCGAGCATGTCCGCGGTGACGAAATGCTCCTCAAGGCCGATGATCTTCATGACTGCCCCCAATTCGATTTCCCGCGCTCTAAGCGATCGCAGCCATGCGCCAGTTCCCTTCTGGGTCGACGCTCCTGGCCGATGCCGCGGGAGGCTGAAGAACTGCCACGCCGCCG
>CAXTCJ010000267.1:0-4255 GCA_964242215.1 uncultured Acetobacteraceae bacterium
CCGGCAGCAAGCGCGCGCGGCCGATCGTGATGACCACGGTGGCGATGGTGGCCGGCATGATCCCGTCTGCCCTCGGCATCGGCGACGGCGGCGAGTTTCGCGCGCCCATGGCGATTGGCGTCATCGGCGGTCTGGTGGTGAGCACGCTGCTGAGCCTGGTGTTCGTGCCGAGCTTCTACACGGTGATGGACGATCTTTCGCGGTTGGCCCGGCGCATCGGTCGACGGCGGCGGCCGGACCTGGATGCGGTGGAGCAACCGGCGGAATAGGGCAGGGTGCCTCCTCGCGCGCATCGGCGTTCCGGCGGCGGGTCCGCCATTTGCCTTGGGGCATTTTCAGCGCGAATATCCAAGCCGGTGGACGTAACTCTTCGGAGACTGCAGGTTTGTCCGATCCTATCGAGAATAAGCCGCTGGACCTCGCGATCTTCGACAACTTGGACCCGGCACCTGCGACCATCCCCGCCCCCGCGGTGACCGCGCTCACCGTCCCGGCGGGGACGACAGTAACCGATCCCCGGCTCGCGCCCGAGCCGCAACTGCCCCGTCTCGTCGAAATCGGCAGCCTCAGCCCAGAAGACCGCGCCCAGGCGGAGCAATCCGCCAAGCAAATCGACTTCCGTAAAACAGCGACGCTGCTCTCGCATGGCGACGGGGTGTTGGCCGAAATCGCCCAATCCTCCCGCCAGTTGCTGACCGGGGTGCGCCTGGGCGATGCCGGCGAGGTAGGGCGCATCGCCGCCTCCGTTATCGATGGCGTCAAGATCCTCCGTATCGAGGACCTCCAGGCCGAAGCTGCCGGTGGCCAGCCCGCCGCGCGCAAAGGCTTGCTGGGCCGGCTGATGGGCGTCGCTGCGGACGCCCACACCGCCTTCAAAGGCTTCGCCGAGAGCCGCAAGAAGTTCCTCGAACTGATGGACGAGGAGCAGGCGAAAACGCGTAAAACCAAGGCGGATCTGGCCGTGTCGATCGAGCTGCTCGATCAGCAGGCGGCCGCGATCCGCCGCAGCCTGCACGGTCTGAAGAACGAGATCGCCGCCGGCCAGATCGCCCTCGACCGCGGGCAGGAGGAGCTGGAGCAGCTTCGTCAAAACGCGGTGCGTACTGGGGATGCGGCCGATGCCGCCGACGTGCTCGAGTTCCGCGGCGCCGTCGCCAATTTCCGCGGCAAGATCGCCGACATGCGCGAGAACCTGGTCGGGTCCGCCATGCTGATCCCGATCATCGCGCAGAACCGGCAAGCCGCCGAAACCCGGATGATGAAGATCTCGAACGGCATGCTGGTCGTCATCCCGCGGCTGATGGCGGTCGCGTCCCAGGCGGCGGTTCAGGTCGACATCCGACGGGGCGCCGAGGAGGCCGAGAAACTGGACGAAGCCGCCCGCCAGATCAGCCTGCTCGCCGCCAAGGGCGCCCACGACGCCGCCACCTCCGCCGCGCGGAGCCTGGGTGGCGATCAGCGGAATATCGACGTGCTGGCCCAGGTAGCCGACGAGGCGATCCGCACCATGCACGAGGTGATCGACATCGAGCGCGAGGTCGCCAGCGCGGACCGGGAGCGCGAGGCCAAGCTGACGGTGATCCGCGACCGCCTCGTGACCGGGATGCAGGGCGTCAATCGCCATGCGATCGCACCATGAGCGGCAGCCTCGATTTCGACACCCAGGCCGCGTGGCTGCGCCGCTTCACGTCGGACAGCGAGAGCAACCTGCGCGCGTTCGCTCTTCGTCTGCGTGAGGCGATGCCGGAGCTGGTCACGGTGTACGAGAGCAAGGGATTGTTCCAACGTTCGGGCAAGATCACCGGCGTGCAGGTCGAACTCGGCGACAACCGCTACAAGCTCGAATTGGATGGCAGCCGCTTGAAGGCCAGCGTCGCACTTGTGGTCCGGGGCATCGCGCTCAACACCCGCATGGTGGACCCGGCGGAGTGGTTCGCGCGCCTAATGGAGGAAACCAAGAAGGCCAGCGACCACGCCCGTAGCTTGAGCCAGTCGCTGGCCGGCTTCATGGCGACTTAGGATGAGCCTGTTCGATATCTTCAAGGCTCCCAGCCCCGAGAGCCAAGCCGTCCAGGCGGCCAACCGGGAGCGCCTGGCCGACATCGAGGCGAGCCTGCGCGACAAACGCGTGCCAACGTCCACGCGGGAACGGCTGGAAGGCGCCCGGGCAGGGCGGCTGCCCTGGACGGCGACGCTGACGCCGGCGGAGCTGATGATCGCACGCTCGCACGGGTTGCGGCCCATCGCGTCGGTGTCCGCCACGTGCTGGCTGCATTACGGCTGGTCCTGGACCGAGGGACATAGCCAAGGGTGGAATACCGCGCTGCGCCGGCTGCGCGACGAGGCCAAGGCTGCCGGTGCCAATGCGGTGCTGGACGTGAAGATGCGCACCATCCCCTTGCAGGTGCAGGACAGCATGGATTTCACGCTCGTCGGCACCGCCGTTCGGGTCGAAGGCTTGCCGGCCAGCGACAACCCGGTGGTCGCCACGGTCCCCGCGCTCGAGTTCGTCAAGCTGCTGGAAGCGGACGTGGTTCCGACCGGCATCGCGATCGGCGCCAAATACGAGTGGTTGACGGATTGGCGCAACGCGGCCCGGCAGACCTGGATGGGCAACACCGAGTCCACAGTGCTCAGCCGCTTCTGGGAAAAGGTCCGCAAGGAGGCGCATGCCGAGCTTCGCAAGAATGCCGCGCCGCAGGGCAACGGCGTGCTGGCCCATCTCAACTTCAGCCAGATGTTCGAGTTCGAGCAGAACGACACCAAGCAGTATCTCGGCCGCCATATCGTCGTTGCCACCACGATCGACGGCCGGCGCGGACAGCCGTTTCCGCACGACGTGAAGATGGTCGTCGACATGCACGCCGGGTCGACGCCGCTGGTTGGGCGGCGCCCGCATCATCAGTCCTACGCGTCCAACGATGAAGAAGGAGCGATCTGAGAATGGCCGATGTGATCCCGGTCCACGCCAAGGAGCGCCTGAAGGGGCTGCGAACCTCGGCGCATTCCAGCGGCGTGTTCACGTCCGACTTCTCGGTCAACGAATTCCTGCTGGTGCGGAAGGCCGGGTTCGAGCCGATCGGGCTGTGCGTCGGCAGCTGCGTGTATCATGTCGGCGTGCAGTACGGGTCGTGGAACCGCAATCAGGAACTCGATGTACTGAGCCGCGCGATGTACCACGCCCGCGAACTTGCGATGTCGCGGATGCGGGCGGAGGCATCGGCGATGAACGCGGACGGCATCGTCGGCGTGAAGCTGACCATCAAGCGGCTCGAGTGGGACGACCAGTTGCTCGAATTCATCGCCATTGGCACTGGCGTCGTGCATGGCGATGGGCACAAAGGGTTCCGCGCCCACGATGGCGGCCCGTTCACCTCGGACCTGTCCGGCCAGGATTTTTGGTCCTTGCTGCACGCCGGTTATCGCCCGGTGGAGATGGTGATGGGAAGCTGTGTCTACCACGTCGCGCATCGCGGGATGCTGTCCGGCCTAGGCACAGTTGGCCGTAACGTCGAGTTGGAGAACTTCACCTCCGCGATGTACGAGGCGCGCGAGATCGCCGTCGAGCGCATGCAGATCGAAGCCTCCGCCGCTAAAGCCGAGGGCGTGGTGGGCGTGGACATCCACGAGGGCAGTCATGGCTGGCAAAGCCACGTGATCGAGTTCTTCGCGATCGGAACGGCCGTGCTTCCGTTGGAGCAGGAGATTGCGCCCGAGCGGATTGCCGATCCCATCATGGTACTCTCGGTCAACGACTAGAGGATAACGGGACCGCGTTATGCCAGCTTGAGTCACTACGGTCAGGTTCGCCCGAAATTCGATAGGATCAGAGCGTTACCGTCATGCCCGGGCTTGACCCGGGTATCCACGGGGTTCCGCAGACACCGGCTATGACCGTGGTGCACGCGCCGGTGGCAAGCACTCGTCTGACGTCTTGAGCCCAGCCCCGTGGATACCAGGGTCAAGCCCTGGCATGACTGTAAGTGATTGCCTTAACGACCGTGGACCGTGCCGAGGGCGGCGGCACGTTCGGCGGGTGACAGGTCCACCCAACTCAGCTTCTCGTCCAGCGGCATGATCTCGCTGTCAGCTGTGCGTTGCAGCCCTAGGATCTGGCTGGCCGAGCCCAGTGTGAAGGGTGCAGACCGGCGCGGCACTGGCCAACGCGCAGTCTGGCCGTCGTCGCTCCGTACGGTCCAAATCTCGCCGTTGCGGACGCGTTGCCGGGACACCAGGCGAAGTGCGACCGCCAGCG
>CAXTCJ010000268.1:0-4230 GCA_964242215.1 uncultured Acetobacteraceae bacterium
CGGCTGATTGGTTCTGACGAAATCGTGTTTGGTGACGTCCGGCGACGCGCCGGCGCCCGTCCTGGCAGTTTACGTCAGTAGACCTATAAACGGGGCGATTGCTGGAGAGCGTTGGGCAACTTGGCGGGCGACGACGCGCTACCGACAAGGTAGCCCCACACTGCGGTTGCCGACGCCAGGCCGCGTCAGACGTCTTGAGGGACATCAATGGAATTCATGATCAACGGCGCGTCGCGCAAAGTAGATGTCGATGTCCGCACCACTGTGCTGGACCTGCTGCGCGAACATATCGGCCTGACTGGCAGCAAAAAGGGCTGCGACCACGGACAATGCGGCGCCTGCACCATCCTGATCAACGGCCGCCGGGTCAACAGCTGCCTGGCGCTCGCCGTCATGCACCAGGGGGACGAGATCACCACCATCGAGGGCCTCGGCGCCGTCGGCGACCTCCACCCGTTGCAGGAGGCCTTTGTCAAGCACGACGGTTACCAGTGCGGCTACTGTACTCCCGGCCAGATCTGCTCGGCCGTCGGCATGCTCGACGAGGTGGCCAAGGGCTGGCCCAGCTACGTCTCGAGCGACCTCGGCCACTGCGAGCTGTCGGAGGCCGAGATCAGCGAGCGCATGAGCGGCAATCTCTGCCGCTGCGCCGCCTACCCGAACATCGTCGACGCCATTCGTGAGGTCGCGGGAGCTGACGCATGAGAACCTTCACCTACGACCAGGCCGACAGCCCGGCGGCCGCCGTCAAGAGCGTCGCCCCGCCGCATGCCAAGTTCATCGCCGGTGGCACCAATCTGGTCGACCTCATGAAGCTTCAGGTCGAAACACCCGACCGCCTCGTTGATATCAGCCGCCTCGCCTTGTCGGATATCGAGGACATGGATGACGGCGGCTTGCGCATAGGTGCGCTCGTGCCAAACAGCAATCTGGCCGCTGACCCACGCGTGATCGCGCGCTACGAGGTACTGAGCCGCGCCCTTCTCGCTGGCGCATCTGGCCAGCTCCGCAACAAGGCCACCACTGGCGGCAATCTCCTGCAGCGGACCCGCTGCTACTATTTCACCAATACCGCGAGCCCCTGCAACAAGCGCGAGCCCGGTACCGGCTGTGGTGCCATCGGCGGAGTCAACCGCATCCTCGCCATCCTCGGGACCAGCGACAAATGCATCGCGACCCACCCGGGCGACATGCCGGTTGCCATGCGCGCGCTGGACGCCACGATCGCCACGCTCAAGGCGGACGGAACGCGACGCCGGGTCTCGATCCATGAGTTCTATCGGTTGCCGGATCAGACGCCGGAGATCGAGACCGTGCTGGAGCATGACGAGCTCATAACGCATGTCGAGCTGCCGCCGTCGCCGAAGGGCGCTCGCCAGCAATATCGTAAGGTGCGCGATCGCGCTTCCTACGCCTTCGCACTGGTGTCCATCGCGGGCGTGGTCACAGTCGAGAATGGTAAGATCGCGACCGCCGCGCTCGCCTTCGGTGGCCTGGCGCCCATGCCTTGGCGAAACACAGCGATGGAACAGGCCCTAATCGGCCAGGCGCCCTCCGACGCGTTGTTCGAGAAGGCCGCGGACCATCTTCTCGCCGAAGCGAAGGGCCAAGGCGCCAACGATTTTAAAATACTGCTGGTCCGCCGCACGCTCATCGCGTGCCTGCGCGACTTGACTGGGGAATAGTCATGTTCGGTTTTGGCAACAGCAACGACGTCACCCTCACGATGGACCGGCCTCACGCCGAAAGCCTCCTCGACACGGGTGTTCAGGACGTCATCGGCAAGCCGCTCAGCCGCGTTGACGGCCCACGCAAGGTGTCAGGCACAGCTACCTACGCGGCGGAGTACCAGCTCGCCAACATGGCTTACGGCGTCCTGGTCAGTGCCACGATCGGCAAAGGAAAGGTTGTTTCCATCGACGTGGACGCTGCCCGCGCGTTCCCGGGCGTGATCGACGTGGTCATCGATTTCGACACCTTCGCCCTCGTGTCCCAACAGGGCGGTGAGACGGCAGCGCCGGCCCAAGGCGTCAAGGACATCGAGTATTTCGGCCAGATCATCGCAATCGTCGTCGGTGAATCCTTCGAGGCCGCCCGCGACGCAGCCGAGCAGCTCCCGGTCGTTTACGAGCGTGCAACGGGCGTGTTCGACTTCTCGCTCGAGCACAAGCACGACAAGAAGCTGCCCGACAACAACACCCCGGCGCACTCCGAGCAGGGTGACCTCGACAAGGCCATGCACGAGGCCGCCTTCACCGTCGACGAGGTCTACACCACCCCGAGCCAGAACTCGGCGGCCATGGAGCCGCACGCGTCGATCGCCACCTGGGACGACGGCGCATTGACCCTCTACGGCGCCTACCAGATGCCGACCTCGGACGCGCAGCAGCTCGCGAAAGCGCTCGGCCTCTCCGCCTCCAAGGTGCGGATCATCTCGCACTTCATCGGCGGCGGTTTCGGCTCCAAGCTCGGCATCGCTCCCGAGAGCGTCGCCGCCGCACTAGCCGCCAAAAAGCTGGGCCGGCCGGTGAAGGCCGTCATGCTTCGTCAGCAGGTGTTCGAGGCGACGGTGCGTCGTTCCAATACCTCGCAGCGCATGCGCCTGGCCGCCACCGCTGACGGCACCATCACCGGCATCGGTCACGAGACCACTGCCTCCAACCTGGCCGAGCAGGATTATTTTGAGCCGGCTGGCCTCTCGACCCACTTCCTCTACGCCGGCGAGAACCGGCTGATCACGCATGATTTGGTACGGGTCAACTGGCTGCTCTCCGGTTCCATGCGGGCTCCCGGCGAGGCCGTCGGCCTCATGGGTCTTGAGGGAGCGATCGATGAGTTGGCCGAGAAGGTCGGGATCGACCCGATCGAACTGCGCCGCCGCAACGAACCGCCGCAGGACCCGGAGAAGAAGGTTCCGTTCTCATCGCGCCACCTGATCGAGGCCCTCGACACCGGTGCCGAGACATTCGGCTGGAGTAAGCGGCAGAAGCCAGGCCAGCGACGCGAGGGCGAGTGGCTCATCGGCATGGGCGTCGCCGCCGCCGCCCGTGCCAACCTCTTGATGGAGACGTCGGCCAAGGTCGCCATCGGTAAGGACGGCTCCGTCACTGTCTCCTCAGCCATGACCGACATCGGTACCGGCAGCTACACTATCCTCTCCCAAGTCGCCTCAGAACTGCTCGGTGTGCCCATGGACAGGATCACAATGGAGTTGGGCGACACCAACGACGTTCCAGCCGCCGGCTCCGGCGGGTCCTGGGGCGCCTGCTCCTCCGGTTCGGCGATCTACGTTGCGTGCGAGTCCCTGCGCGGCAAGCTTGCCAAGGCGCTCGGTGTCGATGCAGCAGCGCTGACCCTCAAGGACGGCCAGGCCATCGGTGACAACCGGTCCGTTTCAATTGCCGAACTCGTCGGTGAGGGCATGGAGGCCGTTGGGACGATCAAGCCCGGCAAGCAGGCGAAGGCAGTCAATCAGGCCACCTATGGAGCACATTTCGCTGAAGTTGCGGTCAACGTTGTCACGGGCGAAACTCGCGTTCGCCGGATGCTCGGCGTCTTCGCGGCTGGCCGTATCTTGAATGAAAAGACGGCTCGCTCGCAGTGTTTGGGCGGAATGGCCTTCGGTATCGGCGCCGCGCTTACTGAGGACATGATTCACGATAGCCGCACCGGTCAGTTGATCATTCGCGACCTGGCCGAATACCACGTGCCGGTCAACGCGGACGTGCCGCAGCTCCAAGTCGTCTTCCTCCCAGAGCGCGACATCCATGCCAACCCGATCCACGCCAAGGGCATTGGGGAAGTCGGTATCTGCGGTGCCGGCGCGGCGATAGCCAATGCCATCTTCAATGCCACGGGTATTCGCGTGCGTGATTTTCCGATCACGCTCGACAAGCTGCTGCCGCATCTTCCCGCCGTCTAAGGTCGAGATCGAAGCTAAGACTGGTTGGAACTGGACGAGCTGGAGATGCGGAAGACGCAATTCAGAAAGCATGATCTCGTCTTCACTCGCTCATACCAGCCGTCGCAGACATAGACTTACGAACGTAGGGTGCAATCCACTTGGAGGATTGCACCTTCATGTCGCGGTCGTCGGCGCGTTTGCCTGATGCAATGCCAAAGCGCATTGCACCCTACGAGGTGAGACAAAGCCAATGCTTTAAGCCCGGCGCACAACGACAACGCCCGATTCACAGACTTGTTGGGTAGCGTTAGATCGAATTGAGGATT
>CAXTCJ010000269.1:0-4213 GCA_964242215.1 uncultured Acetobacteraceae bacterium
TCCTCCCCCGTTCTTCACGGGGGAGGTGGCGGCGAAGCCGACGGAGGGGGCGCAGCACCGTCCGTGCCCAAGAGCCCCCACCACCATGCTTCGCATGGTCCCCCTCCCCCGCTTCGCGAGTGAGGATGTATGGATCCAATCGGGGAGCTGGAGAGGGTATATCCGCGAGTGATACCCCCGAGCCAAATTCGTATAACCAACCCACGCCGGTCCGCCTTCATGGTCCGGCGCAGCGCGATCAACGCGCAGCGGAGGAATTATGCCGTCCATCCCCGACCACCCGAGAACCCCATGAAGCTCGGCTGGTATTCCGACCTGCAGCCGACGGAGCGGCGCACCTTCTGGGCCTGCTTCGCGGGGTTCGGCCTCGATTCGATGGACACCACCATGTACGCCCTGGTGATCCCGTCCTTGATCGCCGTGCTCGGCATCTCCCGCCCGGAAGCCGGCTACCTTGCGACCGCAGCCCTCGTCGGGGCAGCACTGGGCGGCTGGGGCGCCGGCGTGCTCGCGGACCGGATCGGCCGGGTGCGCATCCTGCAGCTGACCATCCTTTGGGTGGCCATTTGCACCCTCGCCGCCGCCTTCACCAACGATTTCTCCCAGTTGCTGGTCGTGCGCCTGCTGCAGGGCCTTGGCTATGGCGGCGAGGCAGCCGTCGGCGGGGTGCTGATCAGTGAGGTCGTCCGCCCGGCCCTGCGCGGCCGGGTCGCGGCGTCGATCCAGAGCGGTTACGCCGTGGGCTACGCATTCTCCGTCGGCTTGCTGCCGATCGTCTTCGCCCTGTTCCCTGAAACCATCAGCTGGCGCGTGCTGTTCGGCATCGGCGTGATCCCCGCCGCTCTGGTGTTCTTCATCCGTCGCCTGGTGCCGGAATCCGGCGTTTACACCGATGCGGCGGCGCTGCGGGCCGGCGGCGCGGCGACGACGCCGTTTTGGGGCATCTTTGCCGGGCCGCATCTGCGCCACACCGTCATCGCCGCCATCATGTCCACCGGCATCTTCGGCGGCGCCTACGTGATGATCACCTGGCTGCCGACCTACCTGCGCACGGCCCTGCATCTTTCGGTCGCCAGCAGCTCCGGCTACCTGGCGATGAACATCCTCGGCTCGCTGGCGGGGCCGCTGATGTACGGCTGGCTCTCGGACCGGATCGGCCGCCGGTTCGGCTTCGTGGTCTTCCTGCTGCTGCAAGCCGGCAACGTCGCCATCTACCTGCTGGCACCAGTGGGGGCCACGACCATCATCGTCCTGAGCTTCTTCCTCGGCGCGTTCCAGGGCGGCCTCGCGTCCGGCCTGCTTCCCACCTTCGCCGAACTGTATCCCACCAGCATCCGCGCCAGTGGCCAAGGCTTCTGCCTCGGCGGCGGCCGCGGTTTCGGCTCGGTGGTGCCGGCGACCGTCGGCATCCTGGCGGCCACGCTTCCGCTGGGTGAGGCCATGGGCGGCTGCGCCCTGTGCTCCTACGCCGTCGCGCTGGTCGCGGCCCTCTTGCTGCCGGAGACCAGCGGCACCGACCTCCACCACGTTGCGGTGGAATGACGACCCGGCGATACCTCGACCAACGCCTTCGCCTGCACCTGCTCCGGGCCGTCGACGCCATCGAAACGCATCGCAGCCTGCTGAAGGCATCGGCCGGCCTCGGCCTCAGCCAACCCGCCCTGAGCAAAAGCCTGCAGGAGCTGGAGGAAACCCTCCAACTGCGCCTGTTCGACCGCCATCCCCGCGGCGTCACCCCGACCGAGGCGGGCAATGTCGTCGTCGGTTCCGCCCGGCGCATCCTGGCCGAGCTACGCCGGCTGGACGAGGAGCTCGACCTGCTCTCCCGACCCGGCGGCGGAACGGTGGCACTGGGCGCGCTGCCGGTCGCCGCCGCGGGCGTGCTGCCGGGCACGCTGACCCGACTGAAGGAGACGCACCCCGAGATCCGCGTCCGCCTGCAACAGGGCCGCACGGAGGAATTACTGCCGCTGCTCGCCTCGGGGGAGATCGACCTCATCGTCGGCCGGCTCTACGCCCCCCAGGTGCCGGACGGCTTCGAACGCGAGCCGCTCTGGACCGAGCCGATCTCCATCCTCGCCCGCGCGGAGCACCCGCTGTTCGCCATGCCGAGCATGTCCATCGAGGAACTGCGCCGCTACGATCTGGTGTTGCCCACCGTCACCCAGCGTGTCGGGCAGGAGATCGAGACCCTGCTCTCGGCGTTGGGCCTGACGCCCACCGCATCGTTGCGCTCGAGTTCGTACGGGTTCATCCGCGAGATGCTGCACAGCACCGATTTGTTGTCGATCATGCCGCGGCTGCTGATGGCGGGTGACCTGCTGCGCGGCACGCTGCGGGTGGTGCCACTGCCTATAACCGCCGAGGATCGCCACGCCGGGCTGATCCTGCCGCGCGGCCGTCTGCTACCCCCGGCGGGACGGTCGTTCGTGACGTGTTTGCGGTCCTACATGGCCGAACTGGCGGAGCGGGGCATCGCCGACGCTATAACCCACGCGACTATCTAGACCCCGAAAAGCGATTGGACGCGCCGGGTCAGGCGACGTAGCGTCCCGTCGAAAAGCAAAAACGCGCGGCTGCACCGACCGCCCGATGGAGACCTCCGTTGCACGACGAACCGATCATGGACGTGGCCCATCTCGGCCACATCGAACTCCTGACACCGACGCCGGACGAGTCGCTCCGCTTCTTCGTGGACGTGCTCGGCATGACGGAAAGCGGCCGGCAGGGGCAGTCGGTGTATCTGCGCGGCTGGGACGATTACGAGCGCTATTCGCTGAAGCTCACCGGGTCGCACACGTCCGGCATGGGGCATGCGGCGTTCCGGGCGCGCAGCCCGCAGGCGTTGCAACGCCGGGTCGCCGCGCTGCAGGAAACCGGCCTCGGCATCGGCTGGCACGAGGGCGAACTAGGCCACGGCCCGGCCTACCAGTTCCACGATCCGGACGGCCACCTGCTGGAGATCTACTACGAAACCGAATGGTATCAGCCGCCGGAGAACTTGCGGCCCGCGTTGAAGAACCAGGCGCAGCGCGTCCCTGGCCGCGGCGTGAACGTCCGCCGGTTGGACCACTTCAACTGCCTGTCCGCCGACGTCAAAGCCGACCGCGAGTTCTTCCAACGCGCCCTCGGCTTCCGCCTGACCGAGCAGATCGTGCTCGACAACGGCACCGAGGCCGGCATGTGGCTGACCGCCACGAACAAGAGCTACGACTTCGCCTACACGCGGGAAGCGCACGGAGTAAAGGGGCGGTTCCACCACGTCACCTTCGCCCTCGATAGCCGCGAGGCGGTCCTGCAAGCGGCCGACATCTTCCTCGAAAACGGCGTGTTCATCGAGACCGGGCCGCACAAGCACGCCGTGCAGCAGACCTTCTTCCTGTACGTCTACGAACCCGGCGGCAACCGGGTGGAGGTCGCCAATGCCGGCGCACGCCTGGTGCTTGCGCCGGACTGGAAACCGATCACCTGGACGGAGACGGAGCGCAAGAAGGGCCAGGCCTGGGGCCTAAAAACCATCGAGAGTTTCCACACGCACGGCACCCCGCCTCTGCCGCCGGATCACGGCACTGAAGCGGGGGACGATTTGGCTGACAAAGGAATCGCATCATGAGCGGGACGAACAAGACGGCGCTAATCGTGAGCGCGCATTCGGCGGACTTCGTATGGCGGGCCGGCGGCGCGATCGCACTGCACACCGCGAAGGGCTACGCCGTCACTGTCGTATGCCTATCCTACGGCGAGCGCGGCGAGTCGGCGAAGCTGTGGCGGCAGGAAGGCATGACGTTGGAGCGGGTGAAAGCCGAGCGGCAAAAAGAAGCCGAGGCGGCAGCCCAGCAGTTGGGCGTCGCGGACATCCAGTTCTGGAATCTCGGCGACTACCCGATCACGCTCTCCGACGCGTCGCTATACCGGATGGTGGACGTCATGCGCGCCATCCACCCCGCTTTCATCCTCTCGCACTCCAGCGAGGACCTGTATAACCACGACCATCCGGCCGTGACCGATTTTGCCCAGCACGCCCGCATCATCGCGCAGGCGCACGGGCACAATCCCGGCCAGAAGGTGCTCGGCGCCCCGCCCGTCTTCCTGTTCGAGCCGCACCAGCCGGAGCAGTGCAACTGGAAGCCCGACGTTCTGCTCGACATCAGCAGCGTCTGGGAGAAGAAGCGCGCCGCCATCGAGTGCATGGCCGGGCAGGAGCATCTGTGGG
>CAXTCJ010000270.1:0-4127 GCA_964242215.1 uncultured Acetobacteraceae bacterium
TCCGGGTTGCGCTTCTGCGGCATGATGCTGCTGCCGGTGGTGAAGGCGTCCGACAGCCGCACGAAGCCGAATGGCGCGCTGCACCAGATCACGAACTCCTCCGCTAACCGGCTGAGGTGGACGCCGCAGATCGCCGCCGCCCCCAGGAACTCCAGCGCGAAATCGCGATCCGACACCGCATCCAGCGAGTTGGCGGTCGGCCGGTCGAAGCCCAGCGCCGCCGCGGTATGCCCGCGGTCGATCGGGAAGCTGGTGCCAGCCAGCGCGGCAGACCCCAGCGGGCATTCATTCAGCCGCCGCCGGCAGTCGGCCAGGCGCCCGCGGTCGCGCGCCAGCATCTCCACGTAAGCCAACAGGTGGTGCCCGAAGGTGACGGGCTGCGCCGTCTGCAAGTGCGTGAAGCCCGGCATCGGCGCCCCCGCGAACTCCGCCGCACGGTCCGCCAACCCGCTCATCAGGTCGGCCACCTGAGCATCCAGCCCGTCAATGGCATCGCGCACCCACAGGCGGAAATCGGTCGCCACCTGGTCGTTGCGGCTGCGCGCGGTGTGCAGGCGCTTGCCGGCCTCACCGACGCGGTCGATCAGCCGCGATTCGATGTTCATGTGGATGTCCTCAAGCTCATCCACGAACGGGAACCGCCCGGCCTCGATCTCGGCGGCAATGCCGTGCAGGCCGGTGCGGATGGCCTGCTCGTCCTCGGCGCCGATCACCCCGGCGCGGGCCAGCATGGCGGCATGGGCCAGGCTGCCGCGGATGTCCTGCCGCCACATCTTGCGGTCGAAGCCGATCGAGGCATTTATCTCCTGCATCACCACCGAGGGACCGCGGGCAAAACGGCCGCCCCATTGCGCGTTGGCCCCCACGTTTCGATTATCGGTGCTGCGGGCTTCCTGTTCCCCGGTGACCGGGACGGGGCCTGGTTCTGCTGAGCTGCTCAAGGACGCACAATGACCCCAACGACGCGCCGCACCCTGCTGACGGCGGCCCTGACCCTACCGGCGGCGGTCCTGCCGCGCAAACCGGCGCGGGCCGAGGGCAGGTTGGGCGGCTTGGACAGGCTCGTGCCCATCGACCCGGCGCCGCTGCCGGACCTGCGCTTCACTCTGGCGGACGGCACCGCGCGCAGCCTGGCCGACTATGCCGGCCACGGCGTAGTGCTCAACATGTGGGCGACCTGGTGCGCGCCCTGCGTGGCCGAGATGGCGACGCTGGACGAGATGGCGCGCAAGCTGTCGGACAACGGCGTCACCGTCCTGGCCCTGTCGTCGGACCGCGGCGGCGCGCCCGTGGTGGACCGCTTCTATCGCGAGCGCGGCATCCGCACCCTTGCCGTGCTGCTGGACCCCCGCGGCGAGGTGTCCCGCGCCGTTGGCGTGCGCGGCATCCCGACCACGCTGCTGATCAACCGCGACGGGCAGGAGCGGGGCCGGGTAGAAGGCGCGGTGGACTGGTCCTCCACCGCCTCGGTCGAGACGATCCGCAAGCTGATCGCAGCCGGTCCTCCCAGGCCGCCGGCCGCGGCGACCGTGCCGCTTTAGGTTTCGAAATTCCGGTTCGACCGCGGGCCGATCAGCGCCATCAGCTCTCGCCGGGTCTCGGGCTCGTCGCGGAACGCGCCCAGCATCCGGCTGGTGACCATGCTGACGCCGGGCTTGTGGACGCCGCGGGTGGTCATGCACTGGTGCCCGGCCTCGATGACCACGCCAACGCCGCGCGGCTGCAGCACATCGTTGATGGTGGCGGCGATCTGGACAGTCAACTTCTCCTGGATTTGCAGGCGCTTGGAATAGGCGTCCACCACGCGGGCCAGCTTGCTGATCCCGACCACCCGGCTGCGCGGCAAGTATGCGACGTGGCACACGCCGATGATCGGGACCATGTGGTGCTCGCAGTAGCTTTCGAGCCGGATGTCGCGGAGCAGCACGATCTCGTCGTAGCCCTCGACCTCCTCGAACGTGCGTTCCAGCAGTTGGACGGGATCGACGGCATAACCGCCGAACAGCTCCTTGTAGGATTTCGCGACGCGGCGGGGCGTATCGATCAAGCCCTCGCGGCTGGGGTCATCGCCCGCCCAGCGCAGAAGCACGCGGACCGCAGCCTCGGCCTCCTCCATGGTCGGACGAGGGTCGCCAGGAGCGGGTCTGATCTTCGGGACCGATGTGATTTCGTTCAAGTTCTAGATCCTCAGTGCGCACTGACCGGCCTGGCCCCAGCGTAGTCTAGCCCAGAGTTAACTTCGTGTGATGAAATGTTGGAATTGGCGGCTAATCACGGATGATTAATGAACGCTGCGGCCGGTCTGCGGCGGGTCCAGGCTGAACATCGGAACCTCGGCATCGAACATTTCGCCGGTGCCCGTTATCGTCATGTGATACGTTCCCGCCATGAAACCGGAGTCAGTCGGCAATGGCGTGCCAGAGGTGTATTCGAACGCCTGGCCCGGCTTCAGCACGGGCGTCTCGCCGATGACGCCGGGTCCTTCGACCCACTGCACCCGGCCGAGCGCGTCGGTGATCCGCCAGGTGCGGCGCAGCAACTGCACCGTCTGCGTGCCCCGGTTGGCGATCCGCACGCGGTAGGCCCACACCCAGCTCCCC
Organism: uncultured Acetobacteraceae bacterium; assembly: GCA_964242215.1. Lineage (GTDB taxonomy): Bacteria > Pseudomonadota > Alphaproteobacteria > Acetobacterales > Acetobacteraceae > LMUY01. The sequence continues at coordinate 2,601 of CAXTCJ010000270.1, forward strand.
TCCTCCGGGTCCGACTGCTCATCCAGGTAGAAGGCCTCGACAGTGACCTCGACGCCGCGCGTCGTGGCGGTGTAGTCGGCCATGGCTATTCCGCCGCCTGGCGCAGGCCGGGCTGCGCGGCGACGTCCAGCGCCTGGTTCAGGTCGTCGATCAGGTCCAAGGCGTCTTCCAACCCGACCGAGAGCCGTACCGCGCCGTCGCCGATGCCCAGCCGCGCCCGCTCCTCCGCGCCGATCCGCATGTGCGTGGTGGTGGCGGGATGGGTGACCAGGGACTTCGAGTCGCCGAGGTTGTTGGAGACCGCCACCAGACGCAGCGCGTTCATCATGCGGAACGCGGGCGCCTTGCCGCCGGCCAGCTCGAACGTGACCAGGGTGCCGCCGGCGCTCATCTGCGACATCGCCAGGGCGTGCTGCGGATGGTCGGCACGACCGGGATACCACACGCGGGACACCGCCGGGTGCGCGGCCAGGCTGTCGGCCACCGCGGCGGCGGCCCGGCTGGCGGCGTCCACGCGCAGGTGCAGCGTCTCCAGCCCCTTCAGCAGCAGCCAGGCGTTGAACGGCGACAGGCTCGGCCCGGTGTTGCGGATGAACGGTTGCAGGGTGTCCTCGATCCAGGCCTTGCGGCCCAGCACGGCGCCACCCAGCACGCGGCCCTGGCCGTCGATGTGCTTGGTGCAGGAATACACGACGATGTCCGCGCCGAGATCGAGCGGCTTTTGCAGCAGCGGCGTGGCGAACACGTTGTCCACCACCACCAGCGCCCCGGCAGCGTGCGCCAGCCCGCAGATGGCGCGCAGGTCCAGCACTTCCAGCATCGGGTTGGACGGGCTTTCCACCAGCACCATCGTCGCCGGGCTGGACAGCGCGGCGCGCCAGGCGTCGAGGTCGGTGCCGTCCACGAACTCGGAGTCGATGCCGTAGCGCGGCAGCAGGGTGGAGACGATCCAGTGACAGGAGCCGAACAGCGCACGGGACGCCACGACGCGGTCCCCCGCCTTGAGGTGGCTCAGCATGGCTGCATGGACGGCCGCCATGCCGGTCGCGGTGGCGCGGCAGGCTTCGGCGCCCTCAACCGCGGCCAGCCGATCCTCCAGCATGGTCACGGTCGGGTTGCCGAAGCGGCTGTATTGGTAGTGGGTGGCGGCGCCGGTGAAGGTGTCCTCGGCCTGCTCGGCGCTGTCGTAGACGAAGCCGGAGGTGAGGAACAACGCTTCGGACGTCTCGCCGTAGGGGGTGCGGGCGGTGCCGCCGTGAACGAGCCGGGTGGCGGGGCGGAGCGGGATATTGGGCATGAGGCCTCCAAGTACAGGGCCGACGATGCCGGCGGAACCCGGGTGCCGGGTTGCCGCAGGCCTCTTTAGCGCGTTTGTTTAACCTCGCCGCAATCCGGCCGGACAAATCACGAGGGAGCGGGAAGATACCGAAGCGGGCGTTGCACGGTCAACGGCCAAACCGTATAAGGGCGATGCCGCGGGTGTAGTTCAATGGTAGAACGGCAGCTTCCCAAGCTGCATACGAGGGT
>CAXTCJ010000271.1:0-4104 GCA_964242215.1 uncultured Acetobacteraceae bacterium
TGAGTGTATTAGATGAGCTTTAGATCGCTGGGTGTTCGGCGACAAATCGCGGGGATGAAGCCTTACGATGGCGCAGCGAACGATCGACCATTTCTACCGGACCTATGAGGAGGCGGTGCAGGTCGTTGCCGACCTCACGGCCATCGGCGTTCCGTCGGCCAATATCAGCCTGATCGAGAGCGAGTCGGACCCTCGGTTGCCCAGCGAGGTAGCCGAGGATGCGGCGCAGAACCCGGCTGGAACGGGTGCCACGATGGGCGCGGTGGTGGGTGGCGGCATCGGCGTGCTGGACGGCGTGGGTGCGATCACGATTCCGTATACCGAGGGTTTGGTGCAGACCGGATGGGTGCTGCCGATGCTGGCGTTCGCCGGTGTTGGCGCGATCATCGGGGCGGTGCTGGGCGCGGTGACCCGGGTCGGGGTGACCAATCGCAAGGCGCACGTGCTGGCCTCGGGGCTGCAGCGCGGGCAATACCTCGTCGTCGTCCAGGTCGATGAGGCCTACGCGGCTCAAGTCGAGGCGGTTCTGAGCCAACCCCGCACGGTCGCCCCCGGGCCTGCCCCGGTTTATGACATGGAGCCGGTGTACGATCCACGGACCCCAGCGCAGGAAGCGGCCGCCATCCATCGGGAAGAGCGGGAGATCCAGTACAAGGGCGATTAGCAACCGGGGTGGACACTGGCTGCCTCAACACGCTAGGGCGCACGACCCATTTCGGAGAACGCGTCCATGTTTCGCCTCGACGGCAAGATCGCCCTGATTACCGGCGCATCGGGTGGCATCGGCGCCTCTATCGCGCGTACATTGCATGCCCAAGGGGCTGCCGTTGCGCTGTCCGGCACGCGCGCCGATGCGTTGGAGGCCTTGGCGGCCGAACTCGGCGAGCGGGCGTATGTCTGCCCGGCCGATCTGCGCGACCCGGCGGCGCCCGATGCGCTCGTGGCAGCGGCGGAGAAGGTGGCGGGGCCACTCGATGTGCTGGTGAACAACGCCGGGTTCACGCGGGACATGCTGGCGTTGCGGATGAAGGACGAGGATTGGCAGGCGGTACTGGACGTGGACCTGACGGCGCCGTTCCGGCTAGCGCGGGCGGCGATGCGGGGGATGCTGCGGCGCCGGGCGGGGCGGATCATCGGCATCGCCAGTATCGTTGGCACCACGGGCAACCCGGGGCAGGCCAACTACGCTGCGGCCAAGGCCGGGTTGGTGGGTATGACGAAGGCGCTGGCCCAGGAAGTCGGCTCGCGGGGTATCACGGTCAACATCGTGGCGCCCGGCTTCATCCAGACGCCGATGACGGACGCGCTCACCGACGAGCAGAAGAAGAAGCTCAATGATGCGATCCCGCTCGGCCGCATGGGGCAGCCGGCGGACGTCGCGGCGGCGGTTGCTTATCTGGCGTCTGCCGAAGCGGGTTGGGTGACGGGGGCGACACTCCACGTCAACGGCGGCATGGCCATGGTGTAGCTCGGGCTGGCGATCGCGGCCAGGGCACCCGCCACCCGTTCGATCACGCCGGCCCAACCGCCCGGCCGCTCCTGGCGAAACAGGCGGGCGGCAGTGTACCAGGGCGTATCCTCCCGCTCCAACATCCAGCGCCAGTCGGGTGCATGGGGCAGCATCAGCCAGACCGGTATGCCGAGTGCCCCGGCGAGGTGCGCGACCGCTGTGTCCACGGTGATCACGACGTCCAGTGCGCTGACCGCCGCGGCTGTCTCGCTCCAGTCGGTCAGCCGGCTGGAATAGTCGGGAAGGCCGAACAGGCGCGCCAGATCCTGGGCGCGCGCCCCGGTTTGCAGGCTGACCAGGGTGCTGCGCCCGGCGGCAATCAGGGGGGCTAGCGCTGCCACCGGCATCGAGCGGCGACGGTCGTTGGAATGGAGCGGATTGCCCGCCCAAACCAGCCCGGCCCGCAGCCCGCCTGGCAGCAGCTGGTCCCATGCGGCAGCGCGCGCGGGATCGGGCGACAGATACCCCGCCGGCGACGGAACCGTGTGCAGCGTGGTGCCGAACAGGAGAGGCAAGCTCATTTGGTCGACCCAGTAATCGTAGGCTGGCTCGGCTCCGGGCATGCAGGTCTGCACACCCTCGAGACGGCCGAGTAGCGAGACCAGCGACGGTGCGCATCGCAGCACGACCCGTGCGCCAGCGCGCGTCAGCATGGGCAGATAGCGGGCGAACTGGATCGTGTCCCCCAAACCCTGCTCGGCGAGCACCAGCACCGTGCGGCCCTGGAGTGGGCACCCGTCCCATTGCGGTCCGGGCAGGCTCGCGAACGCGGCGGGGAAATTGCGCTTGCGCCACTCGTATTCGTGCCAGCCGCCCGGCAAGTCGCCACTCAGCAGCAGGGCCACCCCCTGATTCCAGTGTGCCGTCGCGAAATCCGGCTGCAACGCAATGGCCTCGGCACTGGCGGCGATCGCCTCCGGCAGCTTGCCGGCCCGGATCAGCAGATCACCCAAGCTGACATGAGCCTCTGCCATGTCGGGGTTGCACGCCAGGGCGCGGCGGATGTGATGCTCGGCCGGGTCCACCTGGTCCAGGTCGGCATAGGCATTGCCGCAGTTCAGCAGCGCCTCCGCGTCGTCCGGGTCCAGGCTGAGGGCGTGTTCGAACGCCATAATGGCCTCCGCCGAGCGCCCGAGTGCGTTCAACGCCGTACCCCGGAGGCTCTGGGCCGCGGCAAGGCTCGTGTCGCCCGCGAGCGGGGCCAGCGTGCTCAGTGCCTCCGCCGGGCGATGGCTGGCGAGCAGCGCACGGGCCAAGTTCAGGCGGCTATCCCGGTGGGTGGGCCGCAGGAAAAGCGCCCGAGTCAGTAGCCCGACCGCCTCGGCGGGGTGGTCCGAGACCAGTGCGCATTCACCCAGTAGGTATAGCGCATACGGGTCGTCCGGGTCATGCGAGAGGACCTCGCGAAGGATTGCCTCCGCCTCGCTATGGCGACCGGCCCGGGCGTGAGTGATGGCGTCGATCAAGATGGCGGTCGTGGACATTCCGGCAGGATCGGCGCCAAAGATTACGAAAACGGAAACATGCGCCATACGGAGACACGGCCGGCGCCGTGGGTGCGCTCCGCCAGCAATTCCCCCAACGCGGGCGTTTCGGTTCGTGCGGCTTCCGCCACCAGCAGTGCCCCGGGGGCGAACCATCCCGCGCGCGCCAGGGCCGTCACCGCCGCCGGCAGCAGGTCCGCGCCATAGGGAGGGTCCAGGAACGACAGGCCGCACGGTTGGCCCGGCGGGGGATGCAGCACGTCGGCCGCGATCACCCGGGCCGCCGCACCCTCGCAGTCGGCGATGTTGGCGCGGAGCGTCGCCAAAGCTGCCCGGTCGCGTTCCATGAACACGGCGGACGCAGCGCCGCGGGACAGCGCCTCCAGCCCCAGCGCGCCGGTGCCGGCGAAGGCGTCCAGCACAGCAATTCCGTCCAGCTGGCCGCCCCACGGCGCGTGCAGCAGCATGTCGAACACCGCCTGGCGCAGCCGTTCTGCCGTCGGCCGTGTCGTCAAACCCGGCGGCGCCCGCAGCGTGCGGCCCCGCCAACGCCCGGCGATGATCCTCAGCGGGTCTTTTCTTTAGGTAGATCGGGAAGCTGTTCGCGCAGCACCTTGCCGCTGATCTCGTCCACGCCGCCGCGGTCGAGGTTGCCCAATTGGAACGGCCCGTAAGCCACCCGGATCAGCCGGGTCACCTGCAGGTTCAGGTGTGCCATCACCTTGCGCACCTCGCGGTTGCGGCCCTCGCGCAGGGCGACGCTGAGCCAGGTGTTGCTGATCGCGCGCGAGTCCACCGCCGCCTCGATCGGGCCGTACTTGACGCCCCCCACCACCACGCCGTCCGCGAGCCCAGCCAGCGCGCGGCTCGGCACCACGCCGTGCACACGGACGCGGTAGCGGCGGATCCAACCGTTGGACGGCAGCTCCAGCCGCCGCGCCAGGCCGCCATCGTTGGTGAGCAGCAGCAGCCCTTCGCTGTTCAGGTCCAGCCGGCCGACGCTGACGACGCGGGGCAGGTGCTCGGGCAGGCGCTCGAACACGGTGGGGCGGCCTTCCGGGTCCTTGTGGGTGGTCACCAGGCCCTCGGGCTTGTGGTAGCGCCACAATT
>CAXTCJ010000272.1:0-4100 GCA_964242215.1 uncultured Acetobacteraceae bacterium
CTAAGCCTACTTGGTCAAGCCCTGAAAGGACAAAGAACACTTGACACCTTAATTCACATACAAGTTCTGGCCAGTAGCTTCCGTTGAGGTAACCCTTTCGACACGACGGCATGGGACGTCCGATTGGGGCAAGTCTTAATAGGACATACGAGCGTCACGCCAGCCCGAGGAACGCCACCATCGGCCGATGTCCGGAAGCATGAGGTTCATCCTTGACGGAGAGTTGCCTGGACTGCTGCCCCTGCGAACTGAGGGGGATCGAGATCGAGCGCCTGGCCGACGCGCAGCAACGCGTCCAGCTCAGGGCTTGGACGACCGGCAACAAGCGCGTCGACGAACGTGCCTTTGACCTTGGCCCTTCTGGCAAGCTCCTTGGCGCTCATTGGGTAGTTCCGGAGGATCTCCGCGAAGGCGGCCCCGAAGCTGCGTCGCTCGAGCAGGAACCGAGATGTCGCTTTCCATCGCTCCTTGTGTCCCTCGTCGGTGCGGGTCGGAATGAAGTCACGCCGTTCCTGCAACCAGACGAGCGCAACGGTGCCGTCAACCTGCCCCTTCTCGATCGCGATGCGCTCCTTGCTGAGGGAGTTTCGTGCTGCAGGCTCCGAGATCTGCCCAAGGAGAGCGAGCTCACGCGCTGTCAGATCATGCCCTTTCTCGAGCTTCCATCGAGCGAAGGCCATGTCGGCCGCATGCCGGCATAAGCCATTCGGGTTGGCCAGCGGAGAAGACTTGCCATTGCTGGCTTGCAGATTGGCTCCGCGGATGAACTCGTTCACGTTCTGCACCGTGTCATCGCCGAACAGCCAATACGAGCCAACCTGGAAGGCATAGTCGTAGGCTCGATCCAGGTACGCGGTGGCTCGGAAACGATCGAGGTCGACCTTCGTCGGCTCCTCGCCGCAGTACGGATAGAGCGGATCCGTCGGCTCGAAGCCCATGAACTTTTCCGCATAATCAGGGCCACCGGCGTGGGCGATCTGGTTTGCCTGGACAAGCATGGCGAGCCTCAGTTCCCCCATCATCTCATCCTTCGAGAAAGGCGGCTTGGCGGCCATCTCCGTCCACAGGGGGGCAGCGTCGGCCTCGTCGACCTCTTCCACGCTCAGCGCGTCCGGAGAGATCAGTGCTGGTGGCGTCTCCCCGTCCGTCATGCGGATGGAGAAACCCTTGCCGACAAGGGCCGCGGCTTCCGAGATCGTCGGCACCTTCACCGCGAATTTGTCGTGGTGTTTCTGGGCGCCGTGGGCTGGGTCTCCCAGAACGAAGAGACGATCCCGGTTGAGCCACGGCCGCTCGACGCGGCCGGTCCGGGGGTTCAACCTGGTGATCCTGACGGCCATCTCAGGCCTTCATCATGCTAGCAACCTGGGCGAGAAGCACACCGCGCGCCTTGTCGATCATCTCGGGCCGGGTTTTTACGGATAGGACGGCCTTCGGCTTGAGACCGAGGAAGTAGCTGATGCGCTCGCCATTGGCGCCACTGGGATGTGGCAAACCCTCGAGCACCCTGTCTTTCGACAGCACGCCCAACGATACGAGATGCCGCAGTGCCGCCGTCGGCTTGGGTCCGAGCGGAAGCACGAGCGCCCGCGGCAAGGATCGCAGTTCGTCCGCCAAGTATGTCTCGACCATTCGGCGCAGGAGCGGCGTACGCAGCATGTCGGGCGTGCCGTTATAGTTCGCACCAGCATAAAGCACGGGGTAGCGCAGGGCCGAAGTCATATGGACCTGCTCACTAGGCCCGTCGAAGAGGGCGGCGCACGTCCTCAGTTGGAAGGGCTTCTGGACGCCGACCGCGTCCAGCATCCGAACGAGGTTGCCCCGCAGCGGTCCGCTAAAGCTGCCAGTGCGCTTCGCGATGCGCAGCGCCTCCTCAAGCGGGTGGTGCTGAAGCGCCGAGCGGAACGCCGCGTAGGCGTTGCCAGCCTGATCGCGGCCGGGGGTGATGCCAACCAGCACCAGGCGAGCGGCTGGCGCGACATGGTCGAACGGCGCCCAATGAACGGAGAGCCGGCCTTCGCGGGCGAGCTCAAGAGCGGGGTCATCAAGGGGATTCGTCATGGTCGATTGACGAGCGTGAGCGGCGAAGTGGGCAAGATCGATGTTATGCACTCTGGTGTTGGTGTCCTTGTGGGTTTGCAGAGATCGATTGTTCGAGCCGGCTCAGCGCCGCCTTACGCGGCGGGTCCGGTGACCGGTGGTGATGACCTGGCTGTTATCGGCAACGACGAGGTAGCTGTTGCAGTAGCGTTCCAGGATGCGCATGCCGCGCTTTCCTCCGACTGACTTGGAGAGGCTCCGCCGCGCTTCCTTGTCGAGGAAGACGATGTCGGCACCGTGGGAACGGACACGGGATCCGTGATCCAGCAGGAGATCCTCGAACAAGCCGAGGGTAGCCCGGCGCTGGTGCTGCTGTTCACCATGCTTCGTCCTATTCAGTTCCATCGTTCTAACCTCCGGATGTGGTTTACGGTAATCATCTTCAACACCAAAATCTCTCAGTCATAGGCACGTGTCAATGACGTTATGATATTATTAATATCATTTCTGGAGGTGAAACCGTGTCCTTTGCGGAAGGGAGGATCCTGAACAGGGACGATGGCAAGGTTTCGTATAGGATCCCTACAGAGAAGTCTTTGATGCGCGGGTAGCTGACACCACGTCCGGCCTCGGGCGTACGGGGCTTTCGAACGGCGGTGTCCAGGGCCGATCCGGCTTTGCATACTCCTAACAGGCCATGTCGGGTCCGCCCTTGAGGACGCTATGGGCGGTGTAGCCGGTGCCACGCGTTGCCACTGCATTCAGGCCGCCGCTCACCAGGCCGCCCGCGATGGGCACGAACTTGACCAGGTTCACCACGCCCTGCGAGCCGGCCTTAGTCACGAGGCGGAAGCCGACCGCCTTGTTGATCTCTATCAGGACGCGACCGGGAACCTGCTTCAAGGCGGCGGCGGTCAGCCTCGTGCCAACCTGGACGCCGGCTGCCCGGACAGTCTCCGCCGCGCCGGTCCCGAGCATGCTGAGGAACGCCAGGGTCTTCAGGCGATCTGACTTGGCATCCCACCCGTGCAGGAGGGCGATCACGGCGACCATCCGCAGTTGAAGATAGATCGTGACCGTCAGGTCGGCCGGAATGGTGACGATGCCGAACGCTAAACCTGGTAAGCCAAGGACGAACCCAGCGCCGCCCGCCTTTGCTGTCTGCCACGTGATGAAGTTCCGAACGCACTCATCAACCGTGCGCCTGCTGCGTCGGTACTCGTCGGCCAATTCGTAGCAGGTCCGGTCCGGGTTCCACTTGCTGTTGCCGATAACCACACCGTCCCAAACGGCATCCAGCGAGCGCGCTATCAAAGTGCTCTTTGGTACGCTGCTACCGGTCGCTTCGCTCATAATTCTGATATCTCCACCTTCTGCCACCCTGCCGTGGCTTGCTTCGCCGCACCGGCGTTGCTAGATATCTAGATATCGAACTGGCACGCTACCCACAATCTGGATATCTAGATAGCAAGGTAAACTAATCGTGAGCGATCCCGAAGTTAGGCTGTCCGCAGTCGCGGAAGAAGCTCTCTATCAGCGTTTGCTTCGACGGCTCGGCCAGACCGGGCAGGAAGCCGCGGCCGGTGCTGAGACGGCCGCAGGCAGGGTGGCGAATGTTGCAGGCTCTGCGGCATCCACCATCTACGAAGTAGCCGGTGGTGCTGCGAGTTGGGTGGCTGCCTCTGCCAAGGAAGCGGCCGGCTACTCAACGACGGTGTTCACGGCACTGACTGCGCAAAGGATCGTGGAAAGCCGGCGCAACAAGGAGGAGCCGATCGCGCAGATGCTTTTCCGCGTCCCTGAAAGCCTGCGTGACGAGGTGAGGCGGCTGTCGGTGGACGAAAAGCGCCAGATGGACGAGCTGCTCACCGAGGCAGTGCTGGACCTCTTGCTCAAGCATGGTCGCACGCCAAGCGCACTTCAGAAGCACGCTCCTGCAGAGGGCCCTGTACAGGCACCCTGATTACGGAGAGGCCGCAAAGCTATGCAGCTTGGACAGGTAAGTATGAAGCGGCGGCGCCTTACGGTGTCAATCGGTGCCGGGACTCTCTCGCCGTTAC
>CAXTCJ010000273.1:0-4048 GCA_964242215.1 uncultured Acetobacteraceae bacterium
CGCGTGATCGGCCACGACTACGCCCTGGAATACGGCACCGACCGGCTGGAGATCCAGGCCGATGCGGTGACGCCGGGCCAGCGCGTGGTGGTGGTGGACGACCTGCTGGCGACGGGGGGCACCATGGCTGCCGGCATCGCGCTGCTGCAGGCGGTCGGCGCCGAAGTGCCGGGGGCCGCGGCGCTGATCGAGCTCACCTTCCTGGCGGGCCGCGCCAAGCTGGGCGTGCCGTTCGAGTCCCTGGTTGCCTATGATTCCTGATTTGGGCCTGCCCGATTTGGCGTATGTGGCCATTCCGGCTACCACACGGTGTCAACAACAGGGATCAACCCCGTGACGGCAGCGATCACCCGTCGCCTGTTCCTCGGCTCCGCCACAGCAGCGGTCACGACCGCCGCTTCCCCTGCCCCCTCCGCCTTCCCCGACAGCGCCACGCTGCTCGTCGGCGGCCCTGGCGGCAGCCCCGCCGATTCCTGGGCCGAGTGGCTGAGCCCTGGCCTGGGCCGCGCCTTGCCCCCCGGCACCCAGCTCCGCAAGGACATGGTGGGCGGGGTCGACGGCGTGACCGCCGCCAACCAATTCGACGCCCGCATCGTGCCCGACGGCAGCACCGCGATGCTGCTGCCCGGTTCGGCGGCGATGGCCTCGCTGGTTGGCGACCCGCGGGCCCGCTTCGACGTCGCCCATTGGGTGCCGGCCTTGGCGGGGGTCACCCCCGGGCTGGTGGTCAGCCGGCTGTCGGCCGCCCGCATCATGGGGGGCTTCCCGGTGCGCATCGCCGCCACCGACGCGACCGGTCCGGAGCTGCCGGCGATGCTCGCCCTCGACCTGCTCGGCGCGAAGTGGGAGCCCTTGTTCGGTCTCTCCGACGCGGCCGCCACGGATGCTCTCGGCCACGGCCAGGTGGACGTGGTGTGCCTGCATGGCCGCCGGGTCGCGGAGATGGCGCAGGTGATCGGCTCGTTCGGCGCCCAACCCCTGTTCTCGTTCGGCTGCATGGACGAGGCGAACCAGCGCGACCCGGCGTTTCCCGGCGTGCCCGCGATGTCCGAACTGCTCGCCGGCCGGCCCGGTGACGAGGCGCTGCGGCGCGCCTGGTACGCGACGGCGGCAGCGTCTGATTTAGACGTCGCGATGGTGCTGCCGCAGCTCACGCCCGCGGCGATCGTGGCCCTCTGGCGCCGTGCGGCCACTCAGGCGATGTCGACTGGGGCCGTGCAGGCGCAAGCAACTGCGTTTGGCGTGAGGCCGGTTGCAACACCGGCCGCCGCGACCACCATGGCCGCCGTCGTAGCGGATGCGGCCGGGCAGCTCGCCCTACGCAGTTGGCTAGCCCAGCGACTGGACTACCGCCCCAGCTAACACCGTCATGCCAGGGCTTGACCCTGGTATCCACGGGGATGGGCTGGTGACGTCAGACGAGTGTTTGGCACCATTGCGTGTAAGACGCCCGGGCCGGCGTTTGTGGAGCGACGTGGATACCAGGGTCGAGCCCTGGCATGACGGGTGGTGCGGCTAAACCGGTGCGGCGGCTGCTGCGACCGGGACCGCGCCCCAGCCGCCGTAGGACGGGGCATCCACCAGCGTCCAGGCAGACTGGTCCGCCAGCAACGCCCGGAGCAGCTTGTTGTTGATCGAGTGCCCCGGCCGGTGCGCGATGAAACGGGCTTGCAGCACCGCACCCGCCATCGCCAAGTCTCCGACGGCATCCAGCGCCTTGTGGCGCACGAACTCGTCCGACATGCGCAGGCCACCGGGGTTCAACACCCGGCCACCATCGACGACGACGGCGTTCTTCAGACTGCCACCGCGCGCTAGCCCGGCCGCCTGCAACCCGGCGATATCGGACGCGAGCCCGAACGTCCGTGCGGAGGCCAGGTCACGCCGGAAACTGCCTTCGGTTACGCGCAACGTCAGCGACTGGCGGCCGATCGCGGCGGCGGCGAAGTCGATCGACACCGCCATCTCGAAACCGCCCGCGACCGCGGGGCGCAGTTCGGCGAACGCATCACCCTCGGTCACGCGGACCGGGCGAAGCACCTCGACGGTCCGGACCAGTGCGTCCTGCTCGACGATGCCAGCGCAATCCACCAGGAACACGAACGGCGCGGCGGACCCGTCCAGCACCGGGATCTCCGGCCCGTCGACGGCCACGATCGCGTTGTCGATACCGCAAGCGGCCAAGGCGGCCATCACGTGCTCGACGGTGCCGACGCGGATATCGGGCGAGTCTGGGTCCGACAGGACGGTGCAGAGGCGCGTGTCGGTGACGTTGTCATAGCGGGCGGCGATGTCGACGCCCAGATCGGTGCGGCGGAACACGATGCCACTGCCGGCTGGAGCCGGCTCCAGCGTCAGTTCGATCCGCTGCCCGGTGTGCAGCCCTACACCAACGCACCCGATCGGGGCAGCCAGCGTACGCTGCCGGGATCGCGGTGAATACGTGAGGTCAGAGGGCAGTCCATCCATTCCGTCGTCGCCTTGCAGGGCCGAGGCCCGTGTTTCGAGTCCGGGATGCTGCAGAGCAACCCGGGAGCAAACTATGACCTGCCCCCGGGATGTCCAAGTCAATCATTGTTGCCGGATATTACGGCTCAATGCTTTGATTTTAAACTAAACACTGGTTCCATTACGACGACTGGCGACGCAGAAAGGCGGGGATGTCCAGCCCCATCTCCTCCGTTTGGGCCGGGCGCACGGTCGGTGCCGGCTCGGCATGGCTCGGAAACGCCGGCTCGGACCGCGGTGCCTCCGCCATCGGCTGCGGTGCGGCCCGGCCGCGAATCGCCCCGGTCACGATGCCGAACAAGCTGTTGCGCGGGGCGGGTGCGGGTGCCGACGGGGCCGTGGCCGGCTGCTCGGCGAACAACCCGCGGGCGGGCGCCGCCGTACGGGGCGGCGCTGCGGTGGCCACGGGAGCCGCCATCTGCACCGGCTGCGGACGCGGACGCGCCATCTCCACCGGGGCGGGGGCCGGCGCGGCTGGCTCCTGTTCGGCAGGTTGCGGCAGCACCGGGGCGCCCATCAGGCTGACCGGGGCCGGGGCGCTGTTCGGATAGCCAGTCTGCTGCATCGCCATGGCCGGATTCGGGGCCGGGGCGTGCTGCTGCTGCATCCCCATCGGCTGGGCGACGGCCATCATCGGCTGCGCCACCGCCACTGCGGCACCACCGCCGACCGCCACCAGCCGCGGACGCGCCGCTTCCGCCGACGGCAGCACCGTGTCGATGCCGGTCGCGACCACCGACACGCGGACCCGGCCGGACAGGTTGTCGTCCACCGCGGAGCCGAAGATGATGTTGGCGTCGTCGGCCACTTCCTCGCGGATGCGGTTGGCGGCCTGGTCCACCTCGAACAGCGTCATGTCCTCGCCGCCGGTGATGTTGATCAGCAGGCCGCGCGCGCCGGCCATCGAGGTGTCCTCGAGCAGCGGGTTGCTGATGGCGGCCTCGGCGGCGCGGATGGCGCGGTTCTCGCCCTCGGCCTCGCCGGTGCCCATCATGGCCTTGCCCATCTCCGCCATCACGGTGCGGATGTCGGCGAAGTCCAGGTTCACCAGGCCGGGCGCCATCATCAGGTCGGTCACGCCGCGCACGCCCATGTACAGCACGTGGTCGGCCATCTTGAACGCTTCCTTCCAGCCGGTGCGCTCGTTGGCCAGGCGGAACAGGTTCTGGTTCGGGATCACGATCAGTGTGTCCACATAGCTCTGCAGCTCGGCGATGCCGGCCTCGGCGGACTTCGCCCGGCGGCCGCCTTCGAAGGTGAACGGCTTGGTCACCACGCCGACCGTCAGCACGCCGCGCTCACGCGCCATGCGGGCGATCACCGGGGCGGCACCGGTTCCGGTGCCGCCGCCCATGCCGGCGGTGATGAACACCATGTGCGTGCCCTCGAGATGCCGGGCGAGCTCCTCGCTGGCTTCCTCGGCGGCGGCGCGGCCGATCTCGGGCTTGGCGCCGGCACCCAGGCCCTGCGTCAGGTGTGGGCCAAGCTGGATGCGGCGGTCAGCCCGGCTGTGCATCAGCTGCTGCGCGTCGGTGTTGGC
>CAXTCJ010000274.1:0-4034 GCA_964242215.1 uncultured Acetobacteraceae bacterium
GTTGCAGTCAGCAGATCGAACGCACGCGCTACCGTGGCGGCCCGAACCGCCGCGCGATCGCCAGGGAACACGACGCGTTCTGTCACCGCCTTGTGGCCGCGTCGGGCGCAACCGAACCACACCGTGCCCACCGGCTTCTCCGCACTGCCGCCGCCCGGGCCGGCGACCCCCGTCACGGCGACGGCGACATCGGCCAGCGAACGCGCGATCGCACCCTCCGCCATCGCCGCTGCGACGGGTTGGCTGACGGCGCCATGGGCCGCGATCAATGCCGCGTCGACGCCAAGCATCTCGGTCTTCGCCTCGTTCGAATACGTCACGAACCCCCGGTCCACCACGTCGGACGAGCCGGCCACATGGGTCAGCGCTGCCGCGATCAGGCCGCCGGTGCAGCTTTCCGCCGTGGCGATGCGCCAGCCGCGCGTCCGGAATTCGGCCAGCAAGTCGGCCGCCTGGGTCAGGATGGCATCGTCCAGCATCATGCGTTCCTCACTGCACAGCTCGTTGCACCAGCCATAGCACGAGCGCGGCCGCCAGCCCGGCGGCCACGTCGTCGCTCATGACGCCGACCCGGCCGGGGATTCGGTCCAGCCTGCCGATCGGGCCTGGCTTGGTGATGTCGAACAGGCGGAACAGGGCAAACGCTCCCAAAACCCCCAGCGGTGACGGCCAGGACAGGGGCAGCATCGCCAGCCACATGCCGGCCACCTCGTCGATCACCACCCAGCCGGGGTCGGCGTCGCCGCCGGCGCGCGGGATCGCCCACAGGCCGGCCACGATCGCGAACACCGCCGCCGCGGCCAAGGCGCGCTGACCCGCCGCGGCGAGAAGGGCCGCCCCGAGCAGAGCTGCCGCGGCGGATCCCCACGTCCCGGGGGCACGCGGCAGGAAACCGATCCCACCGGCGCTGGCCGTGAGCCGTGCGATACTCAACCCAGCCAGCGTGCGAGCGGGTGCGGCAGGGTCACGCCGGCCAAGGCGCGGTACACCACCACGTTCTCCACCACGCGTTGCACGTAGTTGCGGGTCTCACTGAATGGGATCAGCTCGATCCAATCCACCATATCCACGCCGCTCGCTGCAGCCGGGTTGCCGTTCGCAGCGACCCAGTCCGCCACCCGGCCCGGTCCGGCGTTGTAGCTCGCCACCGCGAACGGCATCGACCCGCCAAATTGGTCCAGCAGCCCGCCCAAATAGGCGGTGCCGAGCCGCATGTTATACGCCGGGTCGGTCGACAGCGCGGTGATGTTGAGCGTCCCATCCCCCAGCCGGTGCGCCACCGCCTGCGCCGTGGCTGGCATCAACTGCATCAGCCCGCGCGCACCCACCGGGCTCATTGCCTCGGTGTTGAAGTTGCTCTCCTGCCGGATCAGCCCGAGCGCCAAGGCGGGTTCCACGGGCCCAGCCGGGGGATCGACGGCGAGCGGCCACCCGGCCTCCGTCAGCATCACGCCATCTCGGCCGGCCCGGCGTGCGATCGCCACCGCCAGATCGGGCAGGCCGAACCCCACGGCTAGCCGGGCGGCCAGGGTGCGGTCCGTGCCGTCGGCCGCCGACTCGTCCAGGCGCAGCACGAAGGCGCGGGCGCGGCGTGGCTCCCCCCAGGCGACTAGCAGCGCCGCGGCGCGGGCATTCTCACTGCCGGCGAAGTCGAGCGCGCGGGTCGGCGTCCAGCCCGGGTCGCGAGCGGCGCGGATGCGGGCAGCGAGCGTGGCGTCGTCCTCGCCGAGGGCACGGGCGGCGAGTTGGCCGTAGAACGTCGTCGGCCATGCCGCAGCTTGGGCATAGGCCTCGTGGGCGCCGGCCAGGTCGTGGCGCGCGTCGGCGGTGCGGCCTAGCCAGTAATAGGCGCGGCCCTGGGTGATGGCGGCGTGGCTCAGCGTGGCCAGGGTGCGGAAGTGACGCGACGCGGCGTCGGTATCGTTCAACCGCCGCAACGCGATGAAGCCGGCCAGGAACTCGGCATCGATCGCCTGTTCGGGGGCCGATCCGGTCGCGCCGTCCACCAGGGCGTAGGCGCCGGCCGAATCGCCTGCCCGCAAGCGGCGGCGGGCGAGCAGGTTGCGCTCGTCCCAGAACGCGGGCCGGTGTTCGGGCGTCGTGGCACGCTCGGCGTCCGCACCCATTGCCACCCAGAGTTTCTGCGCGTCGTCGTCCGCGTTGGCGCGGCGCAGCCACTTGGCCAACTCCAGCATCAACGCCGGGTCGACGGTGGCGCCGCCTGGCAGCGCCACGACCAGCGAGCGGGCGGCGGGGTCGTCGCGGCGGAGCGCCAGGCGGGCTTCGGCCGCGGCGCGTTGGGAGGGGTCGAGCCGGGCGATCTGCCGGGTGGCGGGGCTGCCGAGCGTGCCATTATCCACCCAGGCCAGCCGGTCGAAGCGGCGCCACTGGTCGGCCGGCGTCAGCACCTTGCCCCATTGGCGCAGGAAGGCCGCTTCGGTCGGCGCGTCCGTGATGCCGGTCAGCCAAGCCTGCCGCGCCACCTCGGCCGCATCCGGCGTGCGCCCGGCGTTGGCGTCGGCGTTGGCGCAACGCAGCAGCGAGGGCACCTCACGCACCGGCTGGTGGGCGCAGATCTCCAGCACGGCATGGTCGTCCGGTTCGGCGGCCATTGCCTCGGACAGCCGGCGGGACAGCACGCCTTGGTTTGGCCAGAGCGGATTGTCCGCCATGAACGACGCGATCTCGGCCGGGTGCGCGGCGCCCGGCGTCAGCAGGCGGAAATACAGCACTAGCTTGCGTGCCACCGGGTCGGGCGAGGCAGCGGCGAGGGCGTCCGCATCGGCCCAGCGGTTGTCGTGCAGCGCCTGCCCGATCTCGTCGGCGCGGACCGGGATCACTGAGACCAGCAGCACGGAGAGAACGGCGGCGAAGCGCAACATGCCCGCTATAATGGCATAAAGATCCTGATCCTTGCAGCAGGTTCGGCGTGTGCCTAGGTTCGTGGCCCCCAACCCGGATTGCCCGTCATGTTCACCGGCTCGCTCGTTGCTCTCGTTACCCCCATGCGCGCCGATGGCAGCATGGACGATTCCGCGCTGGCCAGCTTCGTGGAGTGGCAGGTCTCCCAGGGCACGCAGGGGCTGATCCCGGTCGGCACCACGGGAGAGAGCCCGACGCTGAACCACGAGGAGCATCGCCGCGCCGTCGAGATCACCATCGAGGCAGCGGCCGGCCGGGTGCCGGTGATAGCGGGCGCTGGGTCCAACAGCACGGCGGAGGCGATCCACCTGGCACAGCACGCCAAGGATGCCGGCGCGGACGCGGTGCTGGTGGTGACGCCGTACTACAACAAGCCGACGCAGGAGGGGCTATACCTGCATTTCAGCGCCATTGCAGATAGCGTCGAGATCCCATTGATTATCTATAACATTCCGCCCCGCTCCGTGGTGGACATGAGCGTTGAGACGATGGCCCGGCTGGCGAAGCACCGGAACATCATCGGCGTGAAGGACGCGACCGCCAATCTGACCCGGCCGCAGCACACGGCGGCGGCCTGCGGCGACGCCTTCATTCAGTTGTCGGGCGAGGATCACACCGCGCTGCCGTTCCTGGCCGCGGGCGGGCAGGGGTGCATCAGCGTGACCGCCAACATCGCCCCGGCCCAGTGCAGCGCCATGCACGCCGCCTGGGCCGAGGGCCGGGTGGCGGACGCGATGGCGATCCAGCGGCGATTGTTGCCGGTGCACGATGCGATGTTCGCCGAGTCGAACCCCGGCCCGGCGAAGTATGCGGCCAGCTTGCTGGGCTACGGCAGCGGCCATTGCCGCCTGCCACTGGCACCGATCGCCGAGGCGACCAAGCAGCGCGTTCGGTCGGCAATGACGAATGCGGGGTTGCTCAACTAGCCTCATGACCGCCGAGAAGAAGAAGGGCAGCCTGATCAGTCACGGGCTGGCGGCACAGAACCGCAAAGCCCGTTACGATTACACCATCAAGCAGACGGTCGAGGCCGGCATCGTGCTGAAGGGGCCGGAGGTCAAAAGCCTACGTCACGGCCGGGCCACGATCACCGAGGCCTGGGCCGGCGAGCG
>CAXTCJ010000275.1:0-4015 GCA_964242215.1 uncultured Acetobacteraceae bacterium
AACGTCACGAAGGCGGCGAACTCCAGCAGGTTATACCGGTGCCGGTCGCCCCGCCTGATGTCGACCAGGTAGCTGATCTTCTGGAAGGTGAAGAACGAGATGCCCAGCGGCAACACGATGCCGAACGGGTGATGCACCTTGCCCAGAAGCTCGGCCAGCGTGTTCGCGGCAAAGTCGGCGTATTTGCAAACACCGAGCACGAGCAGGTTCATCGCGACGCCGGCGACTAGCCAGGCATCTTGGCGCCAGGCCGCGTAGGCACGCACCACCAGCCAATTGGCAAGCGTCAGGCCGATCAGCAACGGCACGAAGCGCACGTCCCACCAGCCGTAGAACACCAGCGAGGAGGCGACCATCACGGCCTGGCGCCACACCGCCCGCTCGGCCAGTGCGTAGTAGAGGGCGAGCACGCAGGGCAGGAACCCGAGGATGAAGACCTGCGAGTTGAACAGCATCTCAGGGGCTCTGCTCGAACAATCCGATCGTCAGGATGATGCCGATCACGACCACGCCGACCCGCAATACGCGCTCGTTCACGCGGCGAAGTGCCCAGGCGCCGATCAGCCCGCCGCCGATTGCGCCCACCGCCACGACGGCCGCCTTCAGCCAGGCCACGTCCGGCGAGAACATGAACACCACCACTGCGGACGCGTTCATCACGCCTGCCAGCACGTTCTTGGTCGCCCCGGCGTTGCGCACCGGCAGCCCCGCCGCGGTGAGCGCCGCCAGCATCAGGAAGCCGATGCCGCCGCCGAAATACCCGCCGTAGATCGAGATCAGGAACTGCATGATCGCCGCCGGCACGCGGGGCAGGCTGCGCCCTTCCGTCGGTTTGCGGCGGAAGCTGCCCCAGGCGAACACAGCGGTCGCGAACAGCACCAGCCAGGGCACCAGCCGGGCGAAGAACGACGCCGGCGTTTCCAGCAGCAGCACCGCCCCGATCACGCCGCCGACCAGGCTGATCCCCGCCAGCGCCCGGAACGGCAGGTTCGGCACGCCGGTCACCATGCGGCGGCCGGCCAGCCCGGTGCTGACCTGGCCCGGAAACAGCGCGATGGTGGAAGTGATATTGGCCGCCCGCGCGTCCAGCCCGGCCAGCAACAGCGCCGGGAAGGTGATGAACGACCCGCCCCCAGCCAGGGCATTCTGCGCGCCGGCCAAGATCGCGGCACCGAAGAGGACGAGGAGGGCTATCATCCCCGGCCTATGCCGCGGGGTGACCCCCCCGCGCAAGCCTCCCTTCTCCCTCTCCCCTTGAGGGAGAGAGCCGGGTTGAGGGGTGGCCAATTGCGGTGATGTCGGCCGGTCACGGGTGGCTTCCGGCCGGCGAAGTGCTTGGTGGCTTACCCCTCACCCCAGCCCTCTCCCTCAAGGGGAGAGGGAGCAGTCAGGCCGCTGTCGACACCACCAGCCGGCGCCGTGCGGTCGCGGCCAGCGGCAGCGCGGCGTATACGTCCTTCACCGCCTCGGTGATCGTCACGCCGGCGAATTGAGGGGCCAGTTTGCGGCCAGCGCGCTCCCACAGGCGAGCGGTTTGCAGGATGAGACGGTGCGAGTAAGGCGGCATGTACAGTGCCCGGTCCCGCCGCTCCACCCGGAATAGGCTCGCCGCCAGCAAGCGCCCAATCTGACCCTGGGAGTAGGGTTGGCCCTGGCCGAATGGCGTGCTCTCCACGTGCGCCCACAGGCCGACGCGGTTGGGGGTCAGCACCAGCACCCGCCCGTCATCCTTCAGCACGCGCCACACCTCGCGCAGCATGCGCCGCGCGTTCTCCGCGTTCTCCAGCCCGTGCACCAGCAGGACGCGGTCGATGCACTGGCCCGGCAACGGCAGCGCGTTCTCCTCCACCCAGCAGGACAGGCTCGGGCCATCGCCGGGCCAGGCGCAGGCCGTGGCAGGGCTTGGGGTGGCGGCAATGCAGCGATCCGCCGTATCCCGCCAAATCCGCAAATAGGGGCCGGCATACCCAAGGCCCAGCAAGGTTTGCCCGGCCATATCCGGCCACAGCTCGACCAGCCGCTCCCGCACGAGTTGCAGCGCAACAGCCCCTTGGGTGGTCGCGTAGAAAGCGGCGGCGGCTTGTTGGGGCTCGGTTCCCATTGGAGGCTTGTAGCACGCCGAGCCGAAAACGCGCGGAGTCGATACTTCTATCCGTCGCCGACATAGGTCTACACTGCTGCCCCATGACCTCTGCTCCCACGACCTCTGCTCGTTTGGCTGTCGACATCGGCGGCACCTTCACCGACCTCGCCCTCGAACAGGGCGGGGCACGGTTCACTGCCAAGACCCTTACCACCCCGGCCGCCCCGGAGCAGGGCGTGCTCACCGGCATCGCCCAGATCCTGCGGGACGCCGGGTTGGCGCCGGGGGATGTTGCGCTGGTGGTGCACGGGACCACGCTGGCCACCAACGCCATCATCGAGCGCAAGGGCGCCCCCACCGCCCTGATCACCACCGAGGGCTTCCGCGACGTGCTCGCGATGGGCAACGAGAGCCGCTACGACCAGTACGACCTGCAGATCCGCCTGCCGGAGCCGCTGGTGCCCCGCCATCTACGGCTGCCGGTGCCCGAGCGGATGGACGCCGACGGCCGCGTGCTGCTCCCGCTGGACGAGGACGCAGTGCGTGCCTTGATCCCAATGTTGCGCGCCGAGGGGGTGCAGTCGGTCGCGGTCGGGTTCCTGCACGCTTTCACCAACCCGGTGCACGAACAACGGGCCGGCGCGATCCTGGAGGCCGCCGGGTTCCCGGTAACCCTGTCCTCCGACGTGTCGCCCGAGATGCGAGAGTGGGAGCGCTTCTCCACCGCCGCCGCCAACGCATACGTGCAGCCGTTAATGCAAGGTTATCTGCGCCGGCTGGAGCGCGAGCTGCACGCCATGGGGCTGAACGCGCCCGTGTTCCTGATGCTGTCCGGCGGCGGGCTGACCACGGTGGACACCGCCTGCCGCTTCCCGATCCGCCTGGTGGAGAGCGGGCCGGCCGGGGGTGCCATCTTCTCCGCCGCCGTCGCGAGGGCGGCCGGGCTGGACCGGGTGCTGTCGTTCGACATGGGCGGCACGACGGCCAAGATCTGCCTGATCGACGACGGCCAGCCGCAGACCTCGCGTTCGTTCGAAGTGGCGCGGATCGGGCGGTTCAAGAAAGGCTCCGGCCTGCCGCTGCGCATTCCGGTGATCGAGATGGTGGAGATCGGCGCCGGCGGCGGCAGCCTGGCGCATTTGGATGCGCTCGGCCGCATCGCCGTTGGCCCGGAATCGGCCGGCGCCATGCCGGGCCCGGCCTGCTATGGCCGCGGCGGCACCCAGCCGGCGGTCACCGACGCCAATTTGGTGCTGGGCCGCTACGACCCGGCGCGGTTCGCCGGCGGCACCATGGCGTTGGACACGGCGGCGGCGGAAGCGGCGCTGGACCACGCGGTTGGGCACGCGTTGGGCGTCGACAGCGGGGCCGCGGCGGGCGGCGTGATCGAGATGGTGGACGAGACCATGGCCAATGCGGCCCGCATCCACGCCATCGAGAGTGGCAAGACCTTCGAGGGCCGCACCGTGATCGCGTTCGGCGGCGGTGGACCGGTGCATGCGTGCCGGGTCGCGGAGAAGATCGGCGCCGACCGCATCATCGTGCCGCCCGGCGCCGGAGTGGGTAGCGCCATCGGCTTTCTTCGCGCGCCGGTGGGGTACGAGGTGGTGCGCAGCCAGTACGGCCGCCTCGGCCGCTTCGATGGTGCCGCGGCGGACGAACTGCTCGCGGCGATGGCAGCGGACGCGGCCGCCGTGGTCGAGCCCGGCCGCTTCGGCGTGCCGACCCGCACCGTCCGGACGGCGTTCATGCGCTATGTCGGCCAGGGGCACGAGATCCCGGTCCGGCTGACCGACGGCCCGCTCGATCCTGCGGCGATGCGTGTGGCGTTCGATGCGGAATACGCTCGGTTCTACGACCGCCCCGTGCCCGGCTCCGACGTGGAGGTGATGAGCTACGCCGTCTCCGTCGCGACCGAGACCACCGTCCGGG
>CAXTCJ010000276.1:0-3990 GCA_964242215.1 uncultured Acetobacteraceae bacterium
GGATCCTGGCCACCCTGGCGGACCACGATCATGGTCACTGCCTGACCGATGCCCATGCCGAAGCAGCGGCCGTCTAGGCGTCAGAGCGGAAAACATGAACTAAACGGGCGATCTCCGCCTGGGACGCCGATGATTACATAAGACTTCACGTTGGTATCTAAGCGAGCATTAGCCCAAATTGGCACCCGATATCGATCCGTTTGCCATTAGTCGACGGCGCCAATGCCCACGTTTTCACATTGCCACCCAACGGGACTTCCTGAACACCAGTTCGACGTCGGCGGCTGTCGGGCCGACGAATTAGATAGAGCCGCCGTGCTTCTTGCCCACCCGCACGCGAACGACCGCAAAAGGTCCAAACACGGGTAGAGCGGTCCCGTTCGCCACACGAAGGCCAAGGCGACCGGTCGAAGTTTCGCCGCCAGAGAGTTGCGATTCACTTCTTGCCCTTGCGATACGGCGTTTACCACTCAGTCAACGAAGCGTTGTCGTCCCGCGAGAGTGGCGAATACGGCGACCAGCGCACTTGACGCAATCAACAATGCGAGGGGCGGAGTCCAGCTTCCGGTGGCATCGCGCAGCACGCCGACTAGGAGCGGCCCAGCCGCCGCGCCCGAGTATCCGATGGCTTGGGCCATTCCGGAAAGCGCGCCAGCTTGGTGATGATCATGCGTGCGGAGGGCGAACAGGGAGAGGCTGGTGACCATGGCCACGCCCGCACCCAGACCGGCTGCGACCAGCCACAGCAGAGAGAGATCAGGGCGGACGAGAAGGCCTGCGGTTCCGATCAGCAGGAGAATGCCGCAGGCCAAGCCGAGAAGCTTCTGGTCGGAGGTGCGGCGGATAATGGAGGCGCATCCCAGATTGGTGGCCACCGCCACAACTTGGTAGATCAGCAGGTACAACCCGGCTGTCCCGAGAGGGATGCCCGATTGCTCGGCGTAGGACGCGAACCAGTCCACGACAGAATAAAAGACGAGCGAATGGAGCGCGAAGAACAGGGACACTTGCCAGCCGACTGGATGTCGCCAGGGGGAAACATGGGCCTGCGGGGCCTGAACGGGCACCAAGCGGTGCTGGGGTCCTCGGATTTGCCGTTTCCACACGATCAGGGTGGCGAGTGATAGGAGCGCCCAGACGCCGATAGACCAGCGCCAATTGGAACCCGGACGTCGAGCTATCGGGACGGCGAGACCGGCGGACAGCCCCGCAATCCCCGCCATCGCAGCCGCGTAGAGGCCGATTAGCCCGGCTGCGCGTTCCGGGAAGTCGCGTTTCACAAGTCCGGGTAGTAGGACGTTGCCGAAAGCGATCCCAGCGCTGAGAATGAGTGTCCCGAGCCAAATCGCACTGGGCAAAGGCAGCGAGCGGACGAAAGTGCCGACGGAAATGGCCAGGATGGAACCTGCGAGGACCCGTTCCAGGCCGTGGCGTCGTCCCAGCGCAGGCGCGATCAAGGACAGCAGGGCAAACAACAGTAGCGGGAGGGCGTTGAGTAGACCGGCGGCGGCCCCATCCAGGTGCAGCGCCATTTGGATGTCCGGGAGGACGGGCCCGAGGCTGGTAATGGGCGCTCGAAGGTTGGCGCCGATGAGGATGATGCCCAAGCAAAGCGCGAGCTTGGGACTAGCGGCGCGAACGGAAGAATTCGGGATGAGAGAGGGCAATCGACAACCTCGCGCGGGCGATGCGCCACGCTCGGGCGCGATCGATGGCGATGCGTTGGTTGACGTTAACGCTTACGCGAGAGGTTGCCGAACCTGTCGTCTGCAGCTTGTTAGGCTCGGCGTTCAGGAAACGTCAAGCGTGAAGCCACAATGTTGCAAGGTCGGTTCGATGTGACACATGGATTCGAATCATCTTTTGCTTTCACACCAACCTGGGCGACGAGCATGCGGCGCAGACGGTCGCGCACCAAGTGCTCGGGCTGGATCGGCGCGCGGCGCTGTGGGGGGTGCGGGGGCTGGCCGACACGGTGCTGCCGCTGTTCGCCGCGGCGTACGGGCAGGGGCGGCCACAGCCGGAGTTGGTCGAAGCCGCCGTTTGGCGCCGCTGAAGTAAGGCCGGGAGGTGGTGGAGGACTACCGCAGCGTCGGGTTGACGCTGGCGCGGCACCCGGTGACGTTGTTGCGGGCGGAGTTGAAGGCGCGTGGCATGATCGAGTACGGCGACCTGCTGCACCTGCGGGACGGCCGCCGGGTCGTCGTGCCGGGCATCGTGCTGGTGCAGCAGAAGTCGGGATCGGCCAAGGGCGTGATGTTCATCACCATCGAGGACGAGACCGGGGTGGCGAACCTGGTCCTGTAGGCGGACCGCTTCGAAGCCCAGCGTAGGCTCGTCCTTTCGGCGGGCATGATCGCCTGCCACGGCTGAGTGCAGCGGGAGGGGGACGTTATCCACGTCATCACCGACCGTCTGGAGAGTTCCAGACCTTGTCGAGGGCGACATGCGGGCTGCTGGTTCGATGACCTCCGTGAACCAGTTGTCACCCCTCCGTTACTCCGTCTCGTACGTCGATCACGACGTGGACCCACGCCTGGAACGCATCCAGCATCTCCGCCATGGCTTGCGGGTCAGTTCGCCCGGAGCGGGCTAGGACGTGGAACGAATGATCCGCGCCCTCGGTGACCTTCAGCGACGCGAGCGAACCCAGTTCCGAGACGGTGGCTTGAATCAGTCCGAAATCGGCCAGCGTGTCGCGCGGCGTCACGGCAGATCGTCCAGGATGGCTTTCCTGAGCGTGTCGGCTTGCTTCCGGTATTCGGCCGCCCGCGCGGACAACTGCCCCGCGCTGGGTGTCTGACCCCGGCGCGTCGCGTCCTCGGCCATCTTCACCAGCAAAGTATGTCGTTCTTCCAGGACGCCGATGGCAACGCCCATCGCTTGCAGCACCGACGACCCTTGCGCCTCATCGAGAGCTTCGGCGCTGTAGCCGTGTCCAATTTGGCATCGGAACCTGAGCCGGGATGGGTCGCGCATCTCGCGAAGACGCGCTTCAACGTGTCGAAACAGCCGCTCGACCCTCCGATGACGATGATGTCGCGATTGCCCAAGATGGCTTCCCCCCTCGTTCGCAACGCGGCTCAGCCACGACGGTGCCTCCCGCAACGGTTTTTGACAGCCTTCGATTTGTCATCGGCGGGGAGAGGAACTCCGCAGCCCGCACGGCGTGAAGCGACCGACCTGCTTAGCTTAGAATCCAATGCTTGCCTGGTTTGCTAATCGGGACGGCTGCGGCAGGCGCAGTCGCCCTTCGCCTGTGGATCAAACGAAAACCCACCCTGCAGCATGTCCAGTCCGTCTTCGCGAGCCAACTGATTGTTGGTTAAGGAGACCGCCACCTGGACTTCCGCGCCTTGGCGCTAATTCGGTATGGATAGGCGTCAGGCCAAGAGGCTCGTCTCCTTCACCGTGGTCCACTCACAGGCGCGCTGAGACGGGCATGCATCGCGTCCATCAAGCCATTCGCCAGCTTTGAAACTCGCTGGTGAGGACGTGGTTAATCTCGGACAAGGAAGCTTACGGAACTGGCTTGGTCTATCGAGGAACGTCGCTTTACACCGATCTAGATGCAAACCACTGTCCGGAAGCTTTCCGAGGACGGACCGATCCATCCGAAATCCAGAGAACTGAAGGAGGTCAGCATGCTGGCGATGAATTACCGGGGACCGTACCGCGTCCGGGCGGACCAGAAGCCGATGCCGAGGATACTGCACTGCGAGGACGCTATCGTGCGGGTAACCCGGTCCTGTATCTGCGGATCGGACCTGCATCTGTATCACGGCATGGTGCCGGACACACGCGTCGGCATGACCTTCGGCCACGAATTCTGCGGCGTGGTTGAAGAAGTCGGGCCCGAAGTGCGCAACCTTCAGGTCGGCGACCATGTCCTGGTTCCGTTCAACATCGCCTGCGGCAAATGCCACTTCTGCCAGCAGGGTCTGTTCGGTAACTGCCACGAGTCGAACGCGCAGGCCACAGCCGTTGGCG
>CAXTCJ010000277.1:0-3971 GCA_964242215.1 uncultured Acetobacteraceae bacterium
GAGGCTCGCCTCAGCGCAACGTATGGACGCAGTATCAGCATCGCGACCGTGGCCGGCCGCACGCTCTGCTTTCCCAAATCGCCGGCCAGATCATCCTGAGGCCTGTGCAACGCCCCGCTCCCCTCAACAGGATCGTTGCCGGACCCCGCCTCCGCCCCGAAATTGTGGGCTCGGTTGACGACGCCGTGCATGCGCGCCGTCAAGATGCGGAACGGGTGGGGGAAGATCATCAGCGCACCGAATACGAGAAGCAGTGCGATGGCGATTTCCCGCAGCACTTCCTCCGAAGCGCCGAGGCTCTCGGCAAAGGCGCCGAACAGGAGAGCCACGACGGAGAAAGAAACGACGAAACCTAATGTTATGAATGCCGGACGGGCTCGGCTGGTTTGGCCGACCGACGCGCCGAGCAGGATCGGCAGCATTGGTAGTATGCATGGAGCGGCGACCGTCAGAACTCCGGCCGCGAGTGCCAGAAGCACGGCACTCACGGTCGATGCTCGCCAATCACTGCCGGGTCACCATTGGCCGCTCACCGTCAACTCGACAGATAAGCACGCGCAACTGTGCACCGGCACTAGGCTCAAGCGGTCTTTATCCAGACGGCTTTCACGTTGAGTTGCTCCTCGACGTGCGGCTTGCCGCTCTCTCGGCCATAACCGCTCATCTTGTAGCCGCCGAACGGTACGGCCGGATCCATCGCCTGGTAGCAGTTGATCCACACCGACCCGGCGCGGATGCTACGGGCCAACTTATGCGCCTTGCCCACGTCCTTGGTCCACACGCCACTGCCCAGACCGAAGCTGGTCTTGTTGGCGCGCTCCGTCACCTCCTCGATGTCGGTGAAGGGAATGGCGGAGATCACCGGGCCGAAAATCTCCTCCTGCGCAATCCGCATGTCGTCCTTCACGTCGGCAAACACGGTCGGCGGCACGAAGTATCCCCGGGCCATGTCGCCGTCCGTCGGACGCTCGCCACCCGACAACGGGCGCGCGCCTTCCTGCCGGCCAACCGCCAGGTAACCGGTGACGCGGTCGAGCTGCTCGGTCGAGACGAGCGGACCGACCTGGGTCGCCGGGTCACTGCTATTGCCGATTTTGAGCGACTTGCTGAACTCGGCCACCCGGGCGGTGAACTCGTCATAGATCTTGCGTTCCACGAGCAGCCGCGTGCCCGCGCTGCAGATCTGGCCCGAGTTGGCGAACACAGCCATGCCAGCACCAGGAACGGCGGCATCGAGATCCGCGTCGGCGAACACGATGTCCGGCGACTTGCCGCCGAGCTCGAGCGAGACGCGCTTGAGGTTCCCGGCAGAGGCTTGGATGATCTTCTGCCCGGTCAGGTGGGACCCGGTGACTGCGACCTTGTCCACGTCCGGGTGGCCGGAAAGCGCGTCGTCAGCGGTTTCGCCATACCCGGTGACGACGTTCACTACGCCAGGCGGTACGCCTGCCTCCTGGCAAAGTTCGGCCCGACGAATCGACGTCAATGGCATTCCAGGGAATGATCGCGCCAACGACACCAACCGGTTCCTTCAACGTGAAGCTGACGTACTCGCCCGGTAGCGAGTTCTCGATCGTCTCGCCGTGGATGGAAGTGGCCTGCCCGGCGTAGTAGCGCAGCATGCCCAAGGCGCGCAGGCGGCTGCCCTTCGTGCGGGTGATCGGCGCGCCCATGTCGAGCGTATCGAGGGCTGCCAATTCGTCGAAATTCGCCTCGACCAGTTCGGCCAGCTTCAACAGAAGGTTCTGGCGGTCGAATGGCTTGAACTTGCTCCAGGGACCGTTGAATGCGCGCCGGGCAGCCTCGACAGCACGGTCGATGTCTTCGCTATCCCCCCCGGCAACGGACGCAAGAACTTCGCCGGTCGAGGGATTGATCGTCTCGAACGTCTTGCCCGCCGCCGCTTCGACCCACTTGCCGTCAATGAACAGCCGCTTCGCCTTGCCGGGCAGGAATGGGTGCTTGTTGGTGTCGATCGGTGTGACGACAGCCATGGCGGTCCTCCTTCGTGCTCGTGGACTAGGGTGTTGTCTCGTGGCAGGTCTTTTCGCCTGCCATTTCGGTGAGCGCGGACAGAAACGAGCCGAGGCCTGAGGAGCGCAGCGGCGACCACGGTTTGCCCAGTTGGCGACAGAGGCGTTTGACGGTCAGCGCAGCATCGTGACTGACGCAATCGACCGGGAACACGACCCGATCTGCCTGACTTATCAACCCGGCGAGTAACGAGGGCTGGTCATGCCGACCGCCATCATGGGTCATCAACTCGCCACCGGCGACCACCAGGGCGTCGCGCATCTGCTCGACCGTGCCAGGGCGGCCGCCGACATACAGCACGCGTTCGGCCGGGATGACCCCCTGCAGCTTGGCATTGTCCGTGTCGCCGCGGCCCTGTTCCAGAGCTCGCAACTCGAGCAGGAGGGCGTCGCGTTCACTCGCCAGGGCAGCGGCGCGCGACTGCCACGACTGGCTGGCCTCGGACGCCTCCGCCAGCCGGAGTTCCGCTCGCTCCCGGCGGGCCATCTCCGCCGCCAGCCTGGTTTGCAGATCACCCACCAGGTGGCGAAGTGCCGCGAGTTCGTCATCCGGGTCGGCCCTGCCGATCGGTACGACCTGCTCCGCGGCGAGCGAACTGAGACGCCGGATTGTCGCGTCCCGGGATGTCACGGCCTCGCACAGGCGTATCTGTTGGCGCTCGACCTTGGCGAGGAGTTCCGCCTTATCCCCTTCGAGAGCCGCGAGGCGCTTTATGTCGGCGCGGTTGGCGGAGCCAATGAGGTGCGACAGCATGTGAACGTCGCCGAACGCCTGGCGTATGCCCGTGCTACCCACGTCGGGGTGGGTGAGAACCGCCCAGTAAGCGCCAGGGATGTCACCGGCCTGCCGGGCCTCGCGCCATCGTTCCAGCACGGCCGCCTCGCCTTGCAGCCGGGCGAACTGCTTGATCACGACCTGGTGCCGTTGATCGAGCGTCTTGTTCAACAGCTTCGAGCAAGGATTGTGGTGGCCGCACAAGCCAACGGCTTCCGAGTGCAAATCGTGATCCGAGAGGTGCCCGATGTCATTTTTCGCGAACTTGCCCATGGCCCGGCGGAGTTCGCCGGTGGTCAAGCACGTGCCGACGATCGAGCAATGAACGGAGCCGTTCAGCTCCCACAGCTTGGCTCGTTGCCGCGCGGCGGCGGAGCAGAGTGGCCGCGGTTGTTTCTGAAGCGATGACAAGACTTCAGCCGAAAGCGTGAAGTCCCCGGCGGGCCTAAGATGCGAACAGGTGTCGGCGTGGCGGGGCAAGGCGATCATGGCGTCGCAAACACCCTCATCCGGCCACCGCACCGCGCATGTCTAAACTCCGTTATGCTCAGACAGATATAGCGGTTGGATTTTCCGCCTGTCCAGCCCTGTGGCGGTCATCCAACGCCGACGTGCAGGAGCAGCAGGAGATTGATCGGCTACGACGTGAGGTCGCCTAGCTCAAGGCGGAGCGCGACATCTTAGAGAAAGCCGCGGCCTACTTCGCGAAGGAGTCGATGTGAAGTTCGGCTTTGTCGCGAAACATCGAGGGATCTGGCCGGTGCGGTGGCGTTGCGGGGCGCTCGGTGTCTCGCGCAGTGGCTTTCACGCCTGGCTCACCCGGCCGTCCAGCGCTCGGGCACGCGTCGATGACGTTGCCGGCGCGCAGGTCAAGGTCAGCTTCGTCGGCAGCGAACGGACGTATAGTGCCCGGCGGGTCTGGCACGACGTGCTGGCCGAGGGTGCCGCACGCGGACTTCATCGAGTTGAGCAACTGATGCGTGATCAAGCTTTGCAGGCCCGGCGACGCCGCAGGAGCTTGCCTTCGGACCAGGGCGTCCGGAACGAGGCGGCCGACACGTGCTGGATCGGAAGTTCGAGGCCACGGCGCCAAACCAGAAGCGGATCGCGATTTTACCTACATGGACGGTCGAAGGCTGGTTGTATGTGGCGGCTGTCTTCGA
>CAXTCJ010000278.1:0-3906 GCA_964242215.1 uncultured Acetobacteraceae bacterium
TCCGTGTTCGCCCATTCGAAATAGGCCGTCAGGATCAACGCCACCACCAGGATGCTCAGCTCCTGCCACCGCAGCACCCGGTTGAGCATATTAGGTCGCGATCGGACCGGAGCGGGGGACGATCTCCCGCTTGTCGGTCTTGCCTTCGTAGCGCGTGCTGGTGGTGAGATAGCTGCCCACGGTGTCCTTGGTGACGAATTTCAGCCCGGTGTTGCAATCCGCCGGGCCGACCAAGCCGCCGGACGACAGGAAGGTGAACATCTGCATCACGGTGTAGAAGCCTTGCAGGTACGGCTGCTGATCGATGGTGAAATGCATCGCACCCGACTGGATCAAGGCAAGCGTGCGCGGCAGCAGATCGAAGCCGCCGCCGATCACGCCCTTCGCCGCCAGGCCGTGCTTGTTCATCGTTTCGGCCACGCCCTGGGTGGTGCCGCCATCGACGGCGAACATGCCCTTCACGTCCTGATGGCCGAGATAGAACGCCTCGACCTTGGAGATCTCCTCGTTCACCGTGGCGCCGGTGGCGATCACCTGCACGTCGTAGGTCTTGCCGGATTTCTTGATCGCGTCCTGCGCGCCGTCGATGCGGGGTTGGATGTTCAGCGCACCCGGCGTTGCGATGAACAGCGCGATGGACCCGCCGCTCACCATGCTCGCGATCCGCTGGCCCATCGCATAGCCGGCCTTGTACAAATCCTGCCCGATATAGGCGAGCCGCTTGTTCTGGCTGCCCTGCGGCGAATCGGCATTATACGCGAAGACGGGAATGCCCGCCGCCAGCGCCCGGTCGGTGGGGGCGTCGAACGCCTTCGGGTCGATCAGCGGCACGGCGATCGCCGCCGCCTTCGCTGCGATCGCTGCGTTCATCGCATTGACCATCTCGGCCACGTCCGAGTTCGCCGACCCGGTCCATTGATGGTCGCATCCCAGCAGGTCGCAGGCATCCGCCAGGCCGTATTGCGTGGGTACAAAGAACGGGTTGGTGGTGACGTGGTTGACGAACACGAAACGCCAGCGCGGGTGGTCGGGGAACGGGGCCTCAGCCGCGCGGGCGGTGCGTGCACCCGCAAGCAGCGCCATCGCCGAGCCGAGTGCAGCCCCCTGCAGCAGCCCACGGCGTCCAGCGGAATCCGTCATCGCCTCGCTCTCCCCGACTTCATACACCTGGCTTTTAGCGCGCCATTTCGATGCAGACGTGAGCCCAGGCCCTCCGGACTGTCAAGCCGCCGAGACGGTTTAGCCGCTGCCGATCAGGATACCGACGGCGAGTACCACGGCACCCCCCAGCATCACCTTTGCCATGGCCGAAATCGGCGACGTCTGCATGTATTTCCACTGGATCCACGCGATCGCCGCCAGTTCGAAGAACACGACCACGATCGACACGCCCGTCGCCGTCCAGAAGTCCGGAATCAAATACGGCAGCGTGTGCCCGATCCCGCCCGCCATCGTCATCAGCCCGCACACCAGCCCACGCAGATACGGCGTGCCTCGGCCGGACAGCTTGCCGTCGTCGGCCAGCGCCTCCGCGAACCCCATCGAGATGCCCGCGCCGATCGACGCCGCCAGGCCGACCAGGAAGGTGTTCCACGTCGAGTGGGTCGCGAATGCTGCGGCGAACACGGGGGCCAGGGTGGAGACCGAGCCATCCATCAGCCCGACCAGGCCCGGCTGCACGATCTGCAGGATGAAGCGGCGCTTGGCGTCGCTGTCCTCGCGCTCGCGTACGTCGCCGGGCAGGCGCTTGGCCACGATCTCGCCGGCGGTCATCTCGTGGGCGGCTTCGGCGGCGGCCAGGTCCCCCAACAGGCGGCGCACGGCGGTGTCGGTCGCGCGCCCGGCCGCGGTGGTGTAGAACCGGGCGGCGTCGTTCTCCATCTGGCTCGCGTGGCGGCGGACCGCCTCCACCCCCAGCGGGCGCACCTGCCAAACGGGGCGGCGGGACGTGAGGCCCTTGATGTCCTCGCGGCGGATCAGCGGGATATGGTTGCCGAACCGCTCGCTGTAGGTCTCGATCAGCATCCGGCGGTGACCGTCTTCCTCCACCGCCATGTCGGTGAAGATCTTCGCGGTGTCCGGAAAGTGCTCCCGCAGCCCTTCGGCGAAGTCGGCATAGACGCGGCCGTCCTCCTCCTCGTTGCTGATGGCAAGCGCAAGAATTTCACGTTCAGACAGGGAG
The DNA here is from genome assembly GCA_964242215.1 of uncultured Acetobacteraceae bacterium. Taxonomy (GTDB): domain Bacteria; phylum Pseudomonadota; class Alphaproteobacteria; order Acetobacterales; family Acetobacteraceae; genus LMUY01. The sequence goes on from CAXTCJ010000278.1 coordinate 2,183, forward strand.
TCGAAAGCACGCATGCACCGCACATAAGCGGTGTTGCTGTATTCAGCAAGTCATCTTGAACGGGTTGCGAATGCTTCTCAGTGTCGGAAGTGACGCATGCCAGTAAAGACCATGGCAATGCCCGCTTTGTCTGCCGCTGCAATGACCTCGGGGTCGCGGATCGACCCGCCCGGCTGGATCACCGCTGTGGCGCCGGCCTCGATCAGTGCTTCCAGACCGTCAGCGAACGGGAAGAACGCGTCCGACGCAGCGACGCTGCCCTGCGTGAAATTGGCCGACGCGCCGGCTGCCTTGGCTGCCGCATCGCCCTTCCAGGCGGCGATCCGCGCGGAGTCGACCCGGCTCATCTGCCCGGCGCCGACGCCCACGGTGGCACCGCCGCGCGCGTAGACGATCGCATTGGATTTCACATGCTTGCAGACGCGGAAGGCGAACAGCAGGTCCGCCAACTCGGCCGGGGTTGGCGCACGTTGCGTCATCACTTTCAGCGCCTCGGGGCCGACCCGGCCGGCGTCGCGGGTCTGCACCAGCAAGCCGCCGGCGATGCTGCGCACCTGCAGACCGGGCGACGCCGGGTCGGGCAGGGTGCCGGTCAGCAGCAGGCGCAAATTCTTCTTGCGGGACAGGATCGCGCGAGCCGCGTCGTCGGCGTTGGGCGCCACGATCACTTCGCTGAAGATGGCGGCGATGCGTTCTGCCGCGGCCGCGTCCAGCGTGCGGTTGGCCGCCACGATGCCCCCGAAGGCGGACACCGGGTCGCAGCGCAACGCCGCATCCCACGCTTCGGCCAGCGAGGCGGCGGAGGCGACGCCACAGGGATTGGCGTGCTTGACGATCACGATGGTGGGCTCGATGAACTCGGCCACGCATTCCAGCGCTGCGTCGGTGTCGTTCAGGTTGTTGAACGACAGCTCCTTGCCCTGGACCTGCTGCGCGTGCGCCACGCCGGGCCGATCCCCCGTGACGTACAGGGCGGCGCGCTGATGCGGGTTCTCGCCGTACCGCAGTGTCTGCCGCAGGCTGCCGGACACAGTGAAGCGGGCGGGGAACTCGGTGCCTTGCTGGCCGGCGAACCAAGCGGCGATGGCCGAGTCGTACGCGGCGGTGCGCGCATAGGCCGCGGCGGCGAACCTGCGGCGCAAGGCCAGCGAGGTGCCTCCGTTCGCCAAGGCCGCCAGCAAGTCGGCGTATTGCGCCGGGTCGGTGACGACGGCGACGTGGTCGTGGTTCTTGGCGCCGGCCCTGATCAGCGCGGGGCCGCCGATGTCGATGTTCTCGATGCAATCGTCGGCGGACGCGCCGGATGCGACGGTCGCCTCGAACGGATACAGATTGCTCACCAGCAGGTCGATCGGCGCGATGCCGTGTTCCGCCATCTGCGCGCGGTGCGCCGGCAGGTCGCGCCGCCCGAGCAGCCCGCCATGGATCTGCGGCACCAGCGTCTTGACCCGGCCGTCCAGGATCTCGGGGAACCCGGTATGGTCCGAGACCTCCTTCACCGGCACGCCCGCCTGGCGCAGCGCCGCGGCGGATCCGCCGGTGGACAGGATCTCCGCCCCATGCGCCACCAAGGCACGCGCCAGTTCGACCAGCCCCTGTTTGTCGGATACCGAAATGAGGGCGCGGGTGATGGGGACGATGTCGCTGACGGTGCTCATACCGGGCGCATAGCGGTGCAACGATGTGTGTTCAAGCCACGGTGCATCCCCCTCCCCTTGAGCAGG
>CAXTCJ010000279.1:0-3889 GCA_964242215.1 uncultured Acetobacteraceae bacterium
GGGTGCCCTCGGTCTCGATGAACATTTGGGTGGGATCCTTCGAATGCGGACCGCTAAGGTCCTCGATATGACCAAAATGGCGCATTGATCGGCCGAAGCAAGGCCTGTCATGGCGCAGATGCATTGCAACCCCCGCACGGCGACAGGAGAGCCTTCGGATGCTGGCAGCGTTTTACGAACGACAGGGTGCCGCGCAGGACGTGCTGCGGGTCGAGGAAGTGCCCACGCCCGACCCGCAGCCCGGCGAGGTGCGCGTGCGGGTGCGGACCTCCGGCGTCAATCCGTCGGACGTGAAGAGCCGCAGCGGCAGCACGCGCCGGCCGATGCCGTTCGCCCGCGTCATCCCGCATAGCGATGGGGCCGGCGAGATCGACGCGGTCGGCGCAGGGGTCAGCGACAAGCGCATTGGCCAGCGGGTGTGGCTGTGGAACGGGCAGTGGAAGCGGCCGTTCGGCACCGCGGCGGAATACATCACCCTGCCCGCCGAGCAGGCGGTGCCGCTGCACGACGGCGTGGAGTGGGCGGAAGCGGCCTGCCTCGGCATTCCGGCGATGACGGCGTGGCAGGCGGTGCGGCTGGCGGGCGCAGAGCCGGGCCGCACGCTGCTGGTGATGGGCGCGGCGGGGGCCGTCGGGCACTACGCGGTGCAATTCGCCCGTGCCCGGGGTGCGCGCGTGATCGGCACCGTGAGCAACGAAACCAAAGCGGCGCATGCCCGGGACGCCGGGGCGGATTACGTGATCGACCGCCACAAGGAGAACGTGATGCAGCGCGTCTCCGACCTGACGCACGGCTTCGGGGCGGATGCCGTGGTGGAGGTGGACGTGGCCGCCAATGCCAAGCTGCTCCCGGGCGTGCTGCGTCCGCCGGGCACGACGGTCGTGTACGGCACCGGCATGCCCGAGGTGACGATCCCCGGCGGCTGGATGCTGTTCAGCAGCATCACGCTGCAGTTCATGCTGGTTTACGAACTGAGCGCCGCCGACCGCGCTGCCGCCCTGGCAGGGCTGCAGTCGATGATGAAGCACAAAGCGCTACGGCACACGGTCGGTTTGCGCTTGCCGCTGGCCGACATCGCGGTCGCGCATGAAGTGGTGGAAACCGGCGGCGTCATGGGCAACGTCGTGATCGACATCGCCTGACATCTATCAATCCTCCCCCGTTCTTCACGGGGGAGGATACTGGGAGCGCGCCTTACGCCATGCCCGCGAGGGCGCCGGTCTCGGTGGCTTGGCGGCGGGCAATGGCTTCGTCGTAGAGCGACTGCTCCTCGCGCTTCTTCTCCGCGGAGAACCGGATCGTCGCGGTCAACGCGGCGATGACGATCACCGAGACACCCAGCGTGAACAGCGCCTGCGGGAGGTTGCCTGTGAACTTCAGCAGGAAGCCAGCCGCCACCGCACCGATGTTGCCGCCGGCGCCGACGATCCCGGTCACGCCACCCAGCGCCTTGCGATCGACGAACGGCACCAAGGCGTAAATCGAGCCGCAGGACATGTGGGTGAACAAGCCGAACGCCAGCATCGCAAATAATGCGGGGACGAAGGTGTTCATAGTGGAGAAGAACATCAGGCCGACGCCCTCGCCCACTAGCAACCCGAACAGCAGCCAGTTCCGCCCGCCGAGGCCGAACCGCCGCGCCACCCCGTCCGAGGCAATGCCGCCCAAAGCGCGGGCGAACAGCGCCAGCAGGCCGAAGCTGCCGGCGGCCAAACCGGCGGGGCCGAGCGCCAGCCCAAAGCGGTCGACGTAGTAGCTGGCTGCGACGCCGTGGATGAACAACTCGATGCCGAAGCCAGCCGCGTAGGCCGCCGCCAGCACCCACGAGCGGTAATTCGCCGCGGCCTGCTTGAAGACGGCCATGCCGCCTTCCTTGCCGGTGGACACGGTGATGCCGCGACGCTTCAGGTCGGGGATGTTCCCCTCCGGCGTGTCCTGGGTGTACTTCCAATATAGCACGGCCACGATCAGCATCAGCACGCCGGGCACGATCATCGCCATGCGCCAGCCCATGGTCTGCTCGACGCCGAGGCTGACCAGCGCGGCCAGGATCATCGGCATCACGCTCTGGGTCACGCCGCCGCCGGCGTTGCCCCAGCCGCCCACGGTGGCGTTGGCGGTGCCCACCACGTTGGGCGCGAACATCACCGAGGTATGGAATTGCGTGATCACGAACGAGGCGCCGATTGCGCCGATCGCCAGGCGGAAGATCAGGAACACGAGGTAGGAGTGCGCGAAGGCGATGCCGATCACCGGGATCGCGCCCAGCACGAGCAACCCGGTATAGGTCGCGCGCGGGCCGTAGATCCCACACATCGGGCCGATCGCTAGGCGCACGAGGATCGTGATCCCGACCGCGGCGATGTTGATGTTGGCGATCTGATCGACCGTCAGGTGCAGGTCGCCCTTGATCACCGGCATGAGCGGCGCCACGGCGAACCAGGCGAAGAAGCACACGAAGAAGGCGACCCACGTCAGGTGGAACGCCCGCATCTGCGGCGTCCTCAAGCTGAACAGGTCGATACGGGTCGCTTTGTTACTTTCAGCCATCGCGGGTCTCCGACAAGCCGGTTCGTTTCGGATGCCGCGCCGCCCAATCATTCGGCAGTCTAACGCGGCACCCCGCAGGTGCCACATTGAAGTTGCCTATGGAAAGGATTGTTTGGGTGCAAACTTTGGCCGCGAGACCAAAGCTGCCCGTTATTCGTGCAAGTGCCCGCCCAGCAGGCTATTTCCGCGTCAAAGCTTAGCGCGCAAGCAGTCCCCACTGCTTAGCAATGTGCCAAGTGGAGGAAATGCCAGCGTCGAGCATATGCGGCATGGCCACCCCGACCCCGCGGTCGCCAGGTGCCGCCGGGTCGATCGGCGTCCCGTGACCCAGGCCTGGTACGCGATACAATTCCACCCGAACGGTGCCGCCGGCATCGGCCCAGCGGCGATGCGATGCGCCGTCGACGGTGCTGGTCACGCCGCCCTGTTCCGGCAGGCCGTGTACGTCGCACCACTGCTTGGCCTGCTCCAGCGCGTTGGCGGGCACCACGGTGGTGTCGGAGTCGCCGTGCCAAATGGACACGATCGGCCGGCGCTGCGGCAACGGGCTGGCGCGACGCACCGCGGCACCGCGGTCGGCCGCGAGGCGCGGGTTGGCGTGGTACATCGCCCCGAGTGCCTCCTGCGTGGAACCGGCGCAGGCATACGGGAGGCCCGCGATGATCGCGCCGGCCGCGAACACGTCCGGGTAGGTCGCCAGCAAGGCCGCCGTCATCGCGCCACCTGCCGATAGCCCGGTCACGAAGACCCGGGCCGGGTCGATGCGCAGGCTGGCGATGGTTGCGGCCACCATGCTGCGGACGGATGCCACCTCTCCCTGCCCGCGCGTGATGTCGCCCGACTCGAACCAGTTGAAGCACAGGTTGCTGTTATTGCTGCGGACCTGTTCCGGATACAGCAGCGCGAAGCCGTGCCGGGCGGCGAGCGTGGACCAGCCCGACCCCTTGTCGTAGCCGCCAGCGTTCTGCGTGCAGCCATGCAGCACGACCACGAGCGGCGCCCCCGGCGGCAGACCCGGCGGCACGAACCGCAGCATCCGCAGCGCGCCAGGGTTCGGGCCGAACTCCGTCACCAGATCCAGCGCGTCGCCCCCCGCCGGTGTCTCTGGCGAGCCAAAGGCAGCCCCCCAAGTCCGGCGCGCCCGGGTCAGCTCAGCCAGCCCCATCTTGAGCGTGGACAGCCCAGGGAGCGACGAAAAAGCGTCCGGCAGTGGAGGGGTTGGAATTTTCATCTCCGGGACATGGTGCGGTGCAGCATCGGCTGCAACACGCTAACCGCTTTGGCTTACGTTGTGGTTAACGGCGATGGCGGCCGTTACGTTGCCACTGCTTCTGTTGGG
>CAXTCJ010000280.1:0-3800 GCA_964242215.1 uncultured Acetobacteraceae bacterium
TCCTTGTTGAAGGTCTCCGGGTAGCCGGCGCCGTCCGGGTCCTTCACCTTCAGCAACTTGCCGTTGTTGTTGAACGTCCAGCCATGGAAAGGGCAGGTGAAAGTCGACTTGTTGTCGCGCTTGTGGCGGCAGATCATGGCACCGCGGTGGCTGCAGGCGTTGATGAACGCGTTCAGCTCGCCATTGCGGTTGCGGGCGATGAAGACCGGCTGGCGACCCATGAACGTGGTGAAATAATCGTTCTTGTTCGGGATCTGGCTCTCGTGCGCCATGTAGATCCAGTTGCCCTCGAAGATGTGCTTCATCTCGAGTTCGAACAGCGCCGGGTCGGTGAAGATGTTGCGCTTGCACCGGTAATGGCCTGTGGCGGCATCTTCTTGCACCACATCCTCGAGCGTCTGGCGGACATCGTCCAACATGCCACGTCTCCCTGCCGGCCGCGTTCACCCGCGGCCATTGACCCTGGCATTCAGCCGGGCGTTGCATTCAGTTATCCCGTGGAAACGACCCGTGTCCAAGACTGTTTACGTCCGGTCGCATACCTGAGAGGTATTGGGGCATGGAGCTGCGCCACTTACGCTACTTTCTGGCCGTCGCCCGCGCCCGCTCGTTTACCCGCGCGGCGGCCGACCTCAACATGGCGCAACCACCGCTCAGCCGGCAGATCCAGCAACTGGAGGAGGAGCTCGGCACCACGCTGATCCACCGTGGCAGCCGGCCGTTTCAACTCACCGAACCGGGACGCCTGTTCTACGAGCACTGCGTCCAGGTGCTCGAACGCATCGAAGATATGCAGTCCGTGATGCGCCGCCTGCAGCTCGAGCGGACGGCACGTTTCAGCATGGGGTTCGTGGCCTCCACGCTCTACGGCCGCCTGCCGGAGGTCATCCGGGCCTACCGTAAGGCGCGTCCCACGGTAGAGCTGACGCTGCTGGAAATGACCACCATGGAACAGGTCACGGCCCTCAAGGAGGGCCGCATCGACGTGGGCTTCGGGCGCATCCCGTTAGACGACCCGGCGGTCATCCGCCTGTTGCTGCGCAACGAGACATTGGCCGTGGCCCTGCCGCTCAACCACGCCGCATTCCAGCAAGGCCTTGCCGGGCTCAAGCTTGCGGATCTGCAGGCGGAGACGCTGATCATCTATCCCAAGGCGCCGCGGCCCAGCTACGCCGACCAGGTGCTGTCCATTTTCCGCGAGCACGGCATAAAGCCGGCCGGGCTTTACGAGGTGCGGGAGTTGCAGACCGCGCTGGGCCTGGTGGCCGCCGAGGTCGGCGTCTGCATCGTTCCTGCATCGGTGCAGCGCTTCCGCCGCGACAACGTCGGTTACGTGGCTCTCGACGAGCCGGATGCGATCTCGCCCATCCTGATGAGCTACCGTAAGAACGATACCTCGCCTGAGATCGATCTGCTCGTCGGGCTGATTCAGGATTTGTATCGCGCAAGCAACATCATTTTCGGGCAATAACCGGCGTTGACGCCTCGGAGGCGGCCCTCATACCCTTGAGGTAGGGAGACGACCAAGCATGAAGATCGCGATCATCGGCGCCGGTATCGGCGGCCTGACCCTTGCCTTGGCACTGCGCCAACGCGGTATCCAGGCCGATGTATTCGAGCAGGCTCCCGCCCTGACGGAAATCGGCGCGGCCGTTGCCCTGTCCGCCAATGCCACGCGGGAGCTCGACCGGCTGGGCTTGATGCCCGGGCTCGAAGCCGTCTCGACCGAACCGAGCGAGCTGATCTTTCGCGACGGCCGGACCGGCGAGCGGATCGCAGCCCATTCCGTCCGGGACGCCAACAGCTACCGCACGCGGTTCGGAGCGCCCTATTTCGGCGTGCACAGGGCGGACCTGCAGAAGGTGCTGAGCGGTGCGGTGGCCGGCGACGACCTGCATCTCGGCCACCGGCTAGCATCGGTGGAGGAGGACGCCGACGGTCTGCGCCTGGTGTTCACCAATGGCCGGGTCGAGCGAGCGGACATCGTGGTGGGCGCGGACGGGGTGCGCTCGGTGGTGCGGAACTGGGTGCTCGGCGGGCGGGGGAGTCCCCGTTACTCCGGCACCAGCGCCTTTCGCGGGATCGTGCCGGTATCGAGCCTGCCATCCTTGCCGGACCCCCAAGCGATCCAGTTCTGGATGGGCCCGGGCGCCCATTTGCTGCATTATGCGATCGGCGGGCAAGCACAGGACGTCAACTTCTTCGCCGTCGTCGAAGGCCCGGCGGAGTGGCCCCGGCGCGACAATTGGACGATTCCCACCCGCGTGGGGGAGGCCGTCGGAGCCTTTGCCGGCTGGCACCCGGCCGTAACGGAGATGATCGCCACGTCAGTCCGTCCTCCGGAGCGGCCAGATCGACGACCTTGCGCACGCCCAGGAAGGCCTCGAGCAAGGCGGCGAGTGCTGCGTCGCTGAATAGCAGATCGACTTCGCCCCGGATCAGCGCGGCGACTTCCTCGCGCTGCACCGCAAACTGGCTGCGCGAGCCCCATAGCGACTACGTGTGCACCGCGCCCAGGGTCACGTCGTCGACGAATTCCCGCCCTATGTCGATGTCTACGAGGATCAGGTTGCCAGATTCGAGACCGGCCCGGCGTAGAGCCGTGCGATAGCCGGGGAGCACGTTGCCACGCCACCAGTCGATCGAATCGTTGAGCCGTCGCGGCACCGCAAGACGGAGGCCCTTAAGGTAGGACATACTGCTGATACGTGCGCTGGGCAGTGCGTACAGCCCAGCCGCGCGGTCGGTCCAATTCATGCCGATCAGGCGCACGTCGTTGCCGCGGGAACGGGTGATCAGCGGCGGGGCATAGCCACCGAAGCGGAAGGAATTCGGCTGCGAATGCGAAGAATGCGACAGATGAACCGATCTGTCCTGCGATGCCGCCAGCGAGGACACGGTTATGCCGTCTGCCGCGAATTCCTCTTCGAGCCATTCTTGATGGATTGCCACCGTTGCTGGCGTCGGGGCCGGACAGCGCGTGAACCAGAGCCTATCGATCGTCATATGGGTCCCCTTCAGGCAGACGCGGTCAGACAGATCCGGCGATGAGGTAGTCCAAGCGCGGGATGACCTCGGCGCCGAAGCCTCACATCTCGGCCCCGAACAATTGAAATTGCAACATGGAGGTTTCGATTCCTGGTTGCAGTGCGCCCATTCGTTCCAATTCGCGTTCCGTAGACGCGCTCCAAATGGAGGTGAGCATGCTGCCGTTCCCTCGACGTCCGCTAATCCGCAAGCAGACGGTGCAAACGGCTAAAACGAAACGCTTGCTTAACCTTTCGGTGTGCAAATGCATGGGGTGGGCGATCGCCCATACGGAATGCCAGAATCGGCACATGGCCTATATGCCGATACTTGGCTAGGGGATTTTGATGCTGTTCATGTTCAAGACAAGTGCGTCCGCGATCGAGTTGCATTGTCTTTCCCTGCGGTATCGCCGGGAGTGCGCAGCATGAGCTCTCTAATCACCGCACTCTCGACCACACAGATCGCCGGACTAACAACGACGACTCTGCAGGGCCTGACGACGACCGACATCGCCGCGTTCTCCTCCAGCCAGGTCGCCGCGCTCACCTCGACCCAGATGGTCGGTCTAAGCACTACCGACCTCGGCATGCTGACGACCACACAGGTTGGCGGGTTAACCTCTGCGGCGCTTGCGGCCCTGACCACCACACAGCTTGACATGTTGGCGTCCACCCAGCTTGCGGCCCTCAGCACCACGCAGGTGGGCGCGCTGAGTAGCACCGACATCGGCTCGTTCACCACCACGCAGCTGGGTGGTTTGACGAGCACCC
>CAXTCJ010000281.1:0-3683 GCA_964242215.1 uncultured Acetobacteraceae bacterium
TGTCCGCAGTGCTGTTGCAGATCGCGATCGCCGTCAGCCGCTCGGGCGCCGTCACGGCAATCTGCATCGCCGTCATGCCGCCCATCGAGACGCCGGCCACCGCGGCCTTCGACGCACCGGCCGCGTCCAGCACGGCCAGCGCGTCCAGGGCCAAGTCCTGCATCGTATAGTCGCCCGGCGGAACATCGGATGCGCCGTGGCCACGGGCGTCCATCCGGAGGAGACGGAAGCGGCCGGAGAGCGCGCGCACCACGCCGTTCCACATCGCGTGGTCGGCGCCGACCGAGTTCAGCAGCAGCAGGGCGGGACGATCGGGGTGACCGTCGGCGCGCCAGTACAGGCGTACGCCGTCTCGTATGGCAAAAGGCATGCTGTTTCCTCGTGGGCCGCGTGACGGTCGGCAGTGAAGGAGAAACCGGCCGAACAGGCAACAGCAGTCGGGTCGTCTATCCTACGACGACGGCGATGGGCACGGGTGCGTTGCTGATGGAGACCGGCGTCTCACCGGCCGGATCGCCATCGGCCTGGGCGGCCACGCTGCCATTGCCCAGGATCTCGACCGCCATCGCCGAGCGGATCTGCAGACCGGGCATGCGGGGCAGCAGGTTCAGCGGCAGGGCGGCGCCGTACATCAGCGCCGCCGCCGTCCCATACCGCTCGAACAACGCCACGCTGAACCCCGGCTGGCAGGCATCCGCCCCCGGCGCCAGCATGAACCGGCCGGCATACAACCGCCCCTTGCTGACGATCACGCTGGCCGCCTCCGTCTCCGCACCATCCAGCCGCAGCCGCAGGCGCGGGTAGCGGTAGCGCCCCATCTCGCGGACGGTCTGCGCAACATAGGCGCCCTTGCCCAGCAGCCGCTTCAACGACGGGCTGATGCCGTGCACGACCTGGGCATCCAGCCCGACCCCGAGCATCTGCACGAACAGCCGCTTCATGCCCGGCCCCTGGGCGATGCCGGGCCACAGCATACAGGTGCGTCCGAACGCCAGGGCCGCCGCGACGGCACGCGGGCTGAACGGCAGCGCGAGTTCGTGGGCCAGGACATTGGCCGTCCCCAACGGGATGATCCCGAGATGCGCGCCGCTGCCGGCTAGCCCGTTGGCGACTTCGGCGATCGTGCCATCGCCCCCCGCGGCCACGATCAGCCTGGTACCGGCAGCGGCTGCGTCGCGGGCCAACTCGGTCGCGTGCCCCGCCCAGTGCGTCTCGGCCAGTTCCATCCGCATGCCGTTGGCCGACATGACGTCGAGCACCTGCCACAAGGCATGCGCGCGTCGACGGCCCGCCGTGGGGTTGAAGATCACGATGGGCGGGGGCGGACGGGAGAGCCGATTCGACATGACCAGGCACCCTGGCCAGGTTGCGATTGCATTCGAATGACAGAGTGGGGTCAGTTTCGTGACGTTCCAAGTCCAGGCCTGGTGTTCCGGACCCGTCATGTAATCTTAACTGACACGACGCGGGACTGCCGCCTATGAGCAGCCCATGTACGACGAGTATTCCGGGGAGCAAATTCGGCCCTCATGAACGCCTCAATCGATGCCAACCGGCCGAGCTACCGCTACCGAGCTATTTTTATCTCGGATGTGCATCTCGGGACACGGGATTGCCGCAGCGATTTTCTTGCCGATTTCCTGCGGCAGAGCAGTTGTGACTACCTTTATTTGGTCGGTGATATCGTCGACGGTTGGCGGCTGCGAAAGTCCTGGTATTGGGACGCCTCGCATGACGATGTGATCCGCCTGGTTTTGAACAAGGCGCGCTCCGGCACGCAGATCACCTACATCCCAGGCAACCACGACGAGTTGTTTCGCGCCTGGCTCCCGCTGGGTTTGGAAGTTGCCGGCGTGAGATTGCGCAAGGACGCCGAGCACACCATGGTGGACGGGCGCCGGCTGCTGGTGATGCACGGTGACGAGTTCGACAGCGTCGTGCGCTACGCCAAATTCCTGGCACTGCTCGGCGACCGTGCCTACACTGTGGCCCTGGTGGCCAACCGTTACTTCAACGCGATCCGCCGGCGACTGGGGCACCCTTACTGGTCCCTGTCCGCCTGGTTGAAGCGTCGCGTGAAGGAAGCGGTGAAGGCTATCGACCGGTTCGAGACTGCCGTGGCCGGTGAGGCCCGGCGGCGCGGCTTCGATGGGGTGGTCTGCGGCCACATCCATCACGCCGAAATGCGAGAGGTGGGTGGCGTGCTGTATCTCAACGACGGGGACTGGGTGGAAAGCTGCACCGCACTCGTCGAGCACGAGGACGGGCGGTTGGAGCTGATCGACTGGGCGGCCATCAACCGTCTGTCGTTCACGGCACCGAGGCGCACGGCGGTGGCTGTTCCTGCCTGACATCGGCCTGGCTCCGCGCGCCAATGCGCCGCAGCGAATCCTCATCATATCGGACGCCTGGCTGCCGCAGGTGAATGGCGTCGTGCGGACCTTATCGACGCTGGTCCGCGAACTGACCGCAATGGGGCACACTGCCGAGGTCATCGGCCCCGACCGCTTCCGGACGCTGCCGTGTCCCACGTATCCGGACATCCGCCTCTCGATCCTGCCCCGGCGCCGGTTGGCCCAGATGATTGACGCCTTTGCCCCCGATGCCCTGCACATATCGACCGAGGGCCCGCTCGGCCTCGCCGCCCGGGCGATCGCCATCAAGCGGGGCTGGCGGTTCACGACCGCCTTTCACACGCGGTTCGCGGAATACCTGCATGCGCGGACCCGGATCCCGGTGTCGCTGAGTTACGCCTGGCTGCGATGGTTTCACGGGGCTGGCGCCGGGCTGATGGTGGCGACCGAGAGCTTGCGGCAGGAATTGGCCCAGCGGGGCTTTCGCACCATGAAGCCCTGGTCGCGCGGGGTGGACCTCGATCTGTTCCAGCCGGAGCCGCGGGAGGATTGGCCCTACCCACGCCCGATCTTCGCCTATGTCGGGCGGGTCGCGGTGGAGAAGAACATCGGCGCCTTTCTCAGCCTCGAGCTACCCGGCACGAAGGTTGTGGTGGGCGACGGTCCGGCGCGTGCGTCGCTGGAACGGCGCTTTCCCAATGCGCATTTCGTCGGCATGCGCCACGGGGTGCCGCTGGCGGCATCGTTCGCCGGGTCCGACGTGTTCGTCTTCCCGTCGCTGACGGACACGTTCGGCCTGGTGATCCTGGAGAGCCTCGCGTGCGGCACACCCGTCGCCGCCTTCCCCGTAACCGGCCCGCGCGACGTGCTGCTGGAAGGTGGACCCGGCGTCGGCGCCACCAACACCGACCTCCGTACTGCCGCCTTGCAAGCGCTTGCCACCGGCGACCGCGCTGCCTGCCGCGCCCATGCGGACCGCTTCTCGTGGCGCGCCTGCAGCGAATCGTTCGTCGCGAACCTCGTGCCGATCACCCAGCCGGTGCTCGAAGCCACATCTTAGCGGCAGCCTGAACGACGAGCGTAGGGTGCAATCCGCTTGGAGGATTGCACCTTCCCGTCTCGCGATGATCGGGCGTTTGTCTGGTGCAATGCCAAAGCGCATCGCACCCTACAATGTGAGACGAGGAGCAGGCCTTGAGGCTGGTGGTGTTAGTTTACTTTGCGACCAACGCCCGGCGCCCCTCGGCAAAGAGGCTGTGTCCGAGTTGCTGCAGCAAGTCCGCAGGATCCCGGTAGATGGCCACGCAACCGGCTTGCCGCAAATCCGCC
>CAXTCJ010000282.1:0-3586 GCA_964242215.1 uncultured Acetobacteraceae bacterium
CGCCCCCAGACCATCCTACCCCAGCCAACGCCAACAGCATGCATGCAACAAGGTCCATCTCGGAGGCAAGAGAAGCAATCGGCGGTGACGTCCAACTTGCTCGCCGGTTCGAGGAACTGATCCTACGCGATGGCAGGGTGACGAAGAGTTTCAAGAACTCGTTGTTGCCGTCCTGCGCCACTTGCCGCTTAGGACGGCCAGCCAGATCTCGGCCCGAGCTCTCCGGCAAGTGCTGCAGGCGACCGACGGTGTTACTTCGCGCGTGTTCAGGTTGTTCAACGATCTTGCCGCCGACGCGATCGAAAGTGGCGCCGAGTGCATCACTGACGAGAGCATCGCGGCATGGCGCCCGATGACGCGTCCGACCCCCGCATTTGCTTGAAGCCGATGCGACCTTGGTGTCTCCCATTACCTTACGTGACGGAGCTGTTTCCCGACGAACTTCTGTCTTCGTGGCTGCGGCGCACCGGGACAGAATACGGCGTCAGCCTGGAGTTGCTTGCCCGACACATCGGGCTTTTGAAAACCAAGCCAGCCGAAATCGACCAAGACCTCTCGCCCGATGAGATAGAGCGACTTGCAGACGCGACGCGAGTGGAGCGGAGCGACATCCGGCGGCGGCTGCATCACCCGCTTCGTCCGTCGGTTTGCTCGCTGCGGGCAGACCGAGCACCGATCCAAGTCTGCGCCACCTGCCGGACTCGGCATCTTACGGCCCATGCGCCGTCTGTTGTCCTCCGGGCCTGGTTCAAGTTCTGGCAGATCGAGTGCCAAGCCTGCCAGAGGCCCATGTCTTCCCCCGGAAGCCCGATACTTGATCGGTGCAATCCCGCCCGCGAGCATCCGAACTGGTTTTCCGGCATCATGCCAACAGCTCGCCGCGGGGCCGTCCGCCTGCATGCATTTGCGCGGCGACCGTTTAACGTGGCGCTATCGCCTATCGCGGTTCTTCGCCTTTTGTCGAAGCCGCTTTCGTCAGGGTGGCCCGATGACGACGATCCCCTATACGGAGTACACCGTGTGGCTGACCTGTTCGTACCGGGACTGCACGAGCTCGCGCGTGAGGAAGGCGTCCTCATCCCAGATATCTGGACAGCCCAGAAACCAGTCCAACTCGTCACCGCTCGCATCATACTGCTTGCGGGTCTTTCAAACTTCCTAGCTGACCCCAAGGCTTCGTTCCGCCGGGTGCAAGATGCAGCAGACAACCGAGTGAGCACGTCCTCGAACGCTGGATCAATGCCCTTCCGCCGCAGATGCGATCGTCACTGTCCTGAGCGAACCAACGTAGGCGCTCGTCCCCAAATTGCTGCAAATTCGGGACTCAGCAGCCGGCCGATCCGGATTAAAGTGCAGTAAAAAACGTCTAATCTGCCGAATCCGGGAATTTCGTGCAGCCTGACAGAGGCGATCGCCGACGGTAACGCGGAGCGCCGTCACAGCATCTTGCAGCGCGTACGCCTGCGCTAGATCCAGCGTAAACTCGGGGTTCGAAAAGCATGTCCCGGGTTCACGGTCGCGGTAGTCGCACCACTGGCGTTCGGCTAACCTCTGGATGTCGCTTTTCAAGGCGTGGCGCCCCTCGGACGAATGGCTCAGCTTTTGGCCCCGCTCGCCGCGGTCTGCCCGAATAGCAGCTTCTTGCCCTCTTCGGTCACGGCCGGCTGTGCAGAGAACGGCTCTCCCTTCTCATAAGCGCGCACCGTTGCGGGGCGGGATCGGATACTCTCGAACCACCGGCGCACATTGACGAAGTCATCGAGGTTCTGTTGCTGGCGTTTCCAGGGAACGACCCAGGGATAAGCGGCCATGTCGGCGATCGTGTACGTGTCGCCGGCCAAAAACGGCCGTGCGGCGAGACGGCGATCCAAGACGCCGTACAACCGGTTCGTCTCGTTGACGTACCGATTGATGGCGTAGGGGATCTTTTCCGAGGCATAAACGCCGAAGTGATGATTCTGGCCCGCCATGGGTCCAAGCCCGCCCATCTGCCAGAATAGCCATTCGGTGACCGTTTTGCGGCCGCGCAGGTCGTTTGGCAGAAACTTGCCGGTCTTCTCCGCGAGATAGAAAAGGATTGCGCCGGACTCGAAAACCGTCACGGCGTCCCCGTGATCGGCTGGGTCGTCGTCGATGATCGCCGGCATCCTGTTGTTCGGGGAGAACGCCAGAAACTCAGGTTTGAACTGATCGCCTGCGCTGATGTTGATCGGCCTGATGATGTAATCGAGGCCGACCTGCTCGAGAAACATGGTGATCTTGTGGCCGTTTGGGGTGGGCCAATAGAAAAGCTCGATCATCTTTGCTGACATCCGTGGTCGACGATTGAGGGACGATGTACCGTCTTCAAAGAGCTGAGTGGTCCTTTACCGCCTCCTCAAGGGCAGGCCTCATAGCCAGCATCCGCTCGTCGACCGCCGCGGGATTGTCGCGATTGAGCGCGATCATCTGAGCGCGAGCCGCGCCACCGCGGATCACTTCGAACGCGTCGGTCTCGATGCCTTCGACAGTGGCGTCTGCAACCGCGGAGGCAGGTTCGCGGCCGAATCCGAGTTCAGGCCCAGCCCGGTTCGTCTTCATCATCGGCGTGTCGGTTCCGGCTGGGTAGACCGTTATGACATGGACACCTTCGCCCTTCAGCTCGCGACGAAGGGCTTCACCGAAACGGGCAAGGCCCGCTTTGGCGGCCGCGTAGGTGGCGTAGAACGGTGCCCCTACCAGGGCGGCGCCCGATGTGACGTTGACCACCATCGCCTCTCCGCTGATGCGGAGTGATGGTAGCGCTGCCCGCGTGAGCAGGATCGGTGCGAGGAGATCCACGGTCAGCATCGCCTCGATCTCGGCCTCGGTCGTGGCCTCCAGTCGACCGGCCCGAACGCCGCCGGCGTTGTTGACCAAAACGTCGAGGCCGCCGAGGGCATGGAGCGCACCCTGTAAGGTTTCCGTGCGCCCCTCCGCCGTGCCCACATCCGCGGCGATTCCGACGACCGTTCCGCCGCTTTTGCGCAACTCCTCGACGGCAGCGGAGACAACGTTCGCCCGGCGCCCGGTGATTGCAACCTGAGCGCCCTTCGCCAGAAGAGCCTTGGCGATCTCGAACCCGATGCCGCTCGAGCCGCCGGTCACGAGGGCCCGCTTTCCATCAAGCTTCATGGTCGTCGTCCTTACACAGAGGGCGGGTAGTTGGATGGGAAAAGTGCATGCCTGGTTTCCTCATCGTTGATCTTCTTGAATTCGTGGTCCTGCCCAACCGCCCGCGCCCGCTGCACTGCGGGCCGGGCGTCCACCATCTGGAAGAGGCGCTTCAGATGGGGATAAGACGCCAGCGGATCCTCTGCGCCCTTCCTCACGCGCGAAGCCCGATCGAGCCAACCCCAAGCCGACATGTCCGCAATGGTGTAGCTGCTGCCGACAACGTACTCGCGGTCAGCAAGGTGGTCGTTCAACACTTGATAGTGCCGTTCGGCCTCCCGGCGGTAGCGATTGACCGCGTAATCCAACCCCCCGGGCGCGGCAAACTGGAAGTGCACGGCCTGGCCGGAGAACGGGCCGAGCCCAGAGGCGATGAACAGCAACCACGAGAGCA
>CAXTCJ010000283.1:0-3557 GCA_964242215.1 uncultured Acetobacteraceae bacterium
CTGACGACATTGACCGGCCAGTCCGTCGATGTGAATGGCAAGCCGGATGCGCTGCGAGAGGCGGTCATCGAGCATTTCGGTATCCATGGCGGGGAGTGGGACCTGAAGGTCCAGCTTAATACCAGCCTTGAGACAATGCCGATCGAGGATGCATCGGTCGCATGGCCTGAGGATCAAAGCCCTTACATCACCGTGGCTCGTCTTTCGGTAGCGGCACAGAACGCGTGGAGCGCTGAGAGTAAGACTGCAGTCGATGATGGTCTCGCCTTTGGTCCCTGGCACGGCCTAGCAGCTCATCGCCCGCTTGGGGGTGTCAACCGAGCACGTAAGGAAAGCTACACGAACTCCGCCGCCTTCCGCGGCAAACATACCGGCTGCCCGATGCATGAGCCTCGCACCGGCGAGCTTGGGCGCAAAGGGCGTTGAGAGTATCGATTGCAGGCATGTAACCCCCGGACGGCTCCCGGGCGAGCTTTGCCCGCGCAATTGGTACCAAGCCCTCAATGACGCGGGTGACGTTGTCAGGATCGATCGCGACCCAGATCAGCGGACGATCGTCGCGGGTAAGATTCCGGATCGGACTAGGTCTGACGATCCAATCGGCACGTTCAACCGAGCAGAACACATTGAGCAGGCCAGTCATAAATGATGCGTTCCGGCGCAGCGATTGCCGTTCAACACCTAAAGGCCGTACGGTTGCCCTGCCTGTTCTAACTGTGATCCGCCAGCATACGTCCCCGCCCGGTCCGGAATGGAACACTCTGCTCCGGATCGATTTGGGGCAGAATGTCACTCTGCAACAAGTTTCGTCATGGGCGCCAATCTATCGATCAGTCAGCGGCTCCATTATCTGGCGAACAGCCCGGGATGGCAATGTCTATGGTAGGCGCTTTGGACGCGGAGGGGATGGACCCTTTTGCCGCCTCGGCTCAGTGGCTGATCGGCTCGAAGTTGCCAGTTGCTGATCTAATTAGCTCGCCCAAGCGAACCCATTGATCTCGTCGCTAGGTGATCGAGAATACGTTTCAGTGCTGCGATATTATTCTCGTCTTCGGCGCTTCCGAGCGCGTCCTGGAGCACTTCGCGAATATCGTCGGCACCAACACGCTCCATCTGCCAATGCGGATACAGACGCTCACGCTTTTCCTCGCTCTGGTCCAGTGAGACGATATCGTAATGGCGCGGATCGCCATGCAGGCTCGCCATCAGCTTCCGCACCTCGGCTGCCGGCCCCTCGATCCATTGGAAGAAGACGCCGCTGCCGAAAACGAGCACCCCGGTGATGCCGCAGGTGAGATTGTGGCGTTGCGCCGACTCGATGAGGCGGTTGACCTCGGCGTCGTCCACGCCATCGGCGGCACGACTGCAATATACGAAAGTGTACAGCGTGGGCGCGGTGGCGTCATAGTCAGGGTCGCTTCGAAAAACGGGTTCGTCGAACATCGGTTGGCTCGCTTTGTATATGCCAGGCAGGCCGTGCCACACGGTTGGTGAGGGTGAGCTTAGAGCATTGATCTTATTTGTGGCACCGCCGAAGGAGAAGGGGCACCAGATCCAGGCCATCGGCACCAGTTGCGGCGGCAGCACTACAAAGATCCATGCCCGTTAGGGATAGTGTCGGTCACCTGGTCGCCCTCCCGCCGGCGGATCGAACAGCGGGTGGGCCGCGGCGATAGAGGGGACCTAAAGTCGCTGCCCCGGGCTTAGGCCGGCAAGGCCGTCACGTCCATTGCGGCCAGAGGCACGGGCACATAGGTTCGGGACGCGTTGATGGTCCGTAGGATGGACCCGTCCACCCCCAGAGCGGTTGTGCTGGAGAGGTCAGCCCCCACGGTGGCGCCAGCCGAACTGTCCTCGGCGAAGACACGGCCACCCACCATCACCCGTAGGCCAGGATTTTGCGAGGCCCGCCGGGCCCGAATGATGGTTTCTGTCACCCGCGCCATCCAATGCTCGCGACGGAAAGCCACACTCAGGGAGAGGTCCAACACGTCCACCCAACTGGTCGACAGCATATCCTGCAGTGTTCCGTCGTCGGCCGGGTATTCGCAATGAGGCGACCATCCGGCATCGCGTAACACGGCGCCGTCCATGGCGGCGCCGAGGCGATGCAGCTCCCCTGGCTCTGGCGCGATCAGCACAACAGGATGGTTGCCCCGGTAGGCGACCCGCGCCGGCTGGTCCGCAGTCAGTAGGCGGACTGCATTCTGTAGACGAAACAGGCCTAGCGTTACGTCAAATTCGTTGCACCGATCCTCGGTCCACAAATCGCCGAGCGCGCGAGCAGCCGGTTCGAACAGCCTCGCATACAACATGGGCAACGCACCGTTATGTGGGCGTAGCTCGTCGATCAATTCACGCGCAGCCGTTTCGTCCGAAGCCGTCAGCAGCTCGGCCAGTTCGACGGCCCGCTTGCTCGCGGTGGGCACCCTTCCTTGTGTTGCGATCGATAGCTGAGGGATCACCTTGGCCAGGATCACCCGCTTCAAAATCGCGGCGGTCGCGCTTTGCAGTGGCGTTTGGGCAACGGCACCGGACGCCAGCTTTGTCTCCGGCTCACTTGCTGAGAGCGGCAACAGCTTGACGAGCAGGGCGGGTGCCGCTTCTGGACGCCGGCGCAGGCCCTCGACGATTTCCCGGGGCGGCGCGATCACGTCGTGGCGCCAAGATGTGGTTGCCGGCACCTGGGCGGCCAACTTCATGGTCCAGCCGTCGAAGGTGCGGGCACGAGCCGGCCGGGAGTCCAAAACCTCCAGGTCGCGGTGGCGCTTGTCCACACGGATCGATCCCATGACCCGGTCCACGCTGCCGGGCGGCCCTTCCAGCCACTGGAAGAACCGGTTGTTGTCATAGAGCATCAGCCCCGTCACCGACTCTCGCTCGTTCCGAGCCTGGGCCACCTGCGTTAGTTCTCGAAGCTCGAACTGCGAGAAATCACGCACAGCCTTGCTGCGATAGACAATTGTCGCCAGCGTCGATGACGCTGGGGCCGAAGTGAGCGGATTCAGCATGCAGCGAGATCCGTGTGGATGAACCTTCCCAATGGCTTCTTCCGATCGCCTACTTGGTAGTCAGGCATTGAAGACGCCTTCGCTCATAGAAGTCCCAGGCTTGAGCTTGGCAACGCCTTTTGCCCATCTTCCGCAAAATGGTCGCACGGTCAAGAAATCGATGGTGTAACCGAATACTTGAACGCCTGCGTGCCGAGCAAGGATGTGGGCGCTCGGCGCGTGACCCACAGGTACGTGCGTCAAACCCGGCGCATCCCGCTCGGCCTGCAGCTCGGCCCTTCCCACCGCAATGTCCGCCCCCCCCCGGCTAGGTGAGGCATTGCTTCCCGACCTGGATGACCTTCCACGGTTCCTTCTGATCCAGCGTCAGCTGTCCGTCGCGCGCGAGCTCTAGCCCGGCAATCAGCGTGCTGGCCAAGGCCGATCGTGCCCGGAGGCTGCCCACGGCCTCCCCTTTGAAGCCCGGCAGGAAGGCCGTCAGCGCGCTGCCATCCGGCAGCACCGCCAGCCTGTCGCGGATGCGGGCGATCGAACCTGGCACTGGCC
>CAXTCJ010000284.1:0-3468 GCA_964242215.1 uncultured Acetobacteraceae bacterium
GACCATCGATGCGGCCTGGCTTGCGTCCCTTTCGGACCTGCGGTTACATGACGTAGCATTGGGAGACCGCAGCCCGTGAATGAAGGTATGTCTGACCTTGGCGAACTTGAGCTCGAGGTCATGCAGATCGTCTGGGATACGGGCGAAGTCACGGCCGACCAAGTGCGATCGCAGCTGCGCCGCAAGGCCAAGGAGTCGACCGTTCGCACGGTCCTCCGGCGGCTCGAAGGCAAGGGATACGTCGGTCATAGAGTTGATGGCCGTACCTTCATCTTCCAGGCCGTCGACGCCCGGCAGGACGTGGCCGCCAGGGCCGTGAAGCGCATCGTGGCGTGGTTCTGCAACGGTTCGGTGGAGGACGTGCTCGTCGGCATGGCCGACGCGCGTATGCTGGATCCGCGCGTCCTGACGTTGCTGGCCAAGCGGATCGACGCGGCCAAAGGTGATACGTGATGCTAGGGGCGTTGGCAGAAGCAGCTTTTCGCACGCTGCTGCTAGCGGCCGCTGTCCAAGTCGCCCTTTGGGTGCTTCGCATCCGACGAGCACAATTGCTGCTCGTCACATGGACGGTCGTGCTGGCGGCGTCCCTCGCCATGCCGGTGCTTCAGTGGGCCACGCCACTCCGGTTGCCGATCGTTCCCGGGCTTCCCGCCACATGGTTGACCAGCGCTGCCGATCTTCAGCCGCAAGTCGCGCCGACTGTATCCGGATCTCCATCGGCCGTCGATGTCCAGAGACTGCCCGCGATGGAGTTCTGGTTGGAGGCCGGGTATTGTCTGGTGAGCGGTATCATGCTGCTACGCTTGATGGTGGGCGTGGCACTGTCCTTGAGATTGCTCGGTAAGACGGCGCCGCTACGTCTGCAGACGGCGCAAAATTCCCATATCCGCATCAGCCCGGCGGTCGCAGCACCGGTGACGGTCGGCAATGTCATTCTGCTGCCGCCCGATGTTGTCGACTGGCCGCCCGCTATGCGCGACGCTGCCATAGCGCATGAGTGTGCCCACGTCGCACGGGGCGATTTCGCGTGGCTGGTGCTGTCGCAGTTCAATCGTGCGCTGTTCTGGTTCAGCCCAGTGCCATGGCTGCTGCATCGGCGACTGGCCGCACTCGCCGAGCTTGCTAGTGACGACTATGCCATGGAGGTGACGGGCGACCGCACCGGGTACGCCGAGGTCTTGCTTGAAATGGGCCGTCGGTCGGGACCACTGCTGCGGGGTTTAGCCATGGCACGGGCCTCCACACTGCAACTGCGCATCGAGCGCGTGTTGTCGGACCGCGTGGGGCCGTCTCCGGTGAGCGGGGTTCAGCGATCGATGATCGTCGTTGGTGCCGCGGTCGCCTCGATCGCCGCTGCCAGCCCGGACTTCAACCCGGGCGCACCACCAAGCCCGATCGCAGGCGGGCGGCCACGGAACGTCATTGCCCTTTCGGACGGCTTTGCGCCGGCCCCCGAGCAGACTATGAACAGCCTGCCTCGCCCGTCGCCGATGCCGTCGCATGCCGAGGCCGCCCCCTTGCCTTCCTCCCGATCCGCAGCCCCGCTTGCGCGGGCGACCCGGACGGTAGCGCAGCAGCCCTCAGGCGTGCAGGTGGCGCCGCGACCAATTTCGCGAACGATGGGCGCTAGCATGCATCCTTGGCCGCCAGCGCGCGCCGTGCAAGTCCGTAGCCGGGTCGCCGACACCCATGGCAATGTCGTCGCGCGTTCGAATGGCGAGGCCCTGAGCATCCCCAGACCCTCACGCAGCATCATCGACGATGCCGACCCGAAACCCACTGGCGACGCAGGCGAGGTGAGGCATGCGCCTGCTTTGCAGGGGGAGGGTAGCCCGTCTCTCGGCGAGCCATCGCTCCTCAAGGTGATCGATCAGCAAACCTGCGACGGCGTATATCTTCCGGGAGCCATGGGTGGTGCGCAGAGTAGCGGTTGGGGCGCGCTCAATATCATACGAGCAAAATTCTTTCGAGAAGCCAATGGTAGCTCATGGCTGAAATTCTATCTCGGTGTGCGCGACCCGGTGTCCTTGCCGGTGACAGTGACTGGCAAGGAGGTGGAATTCATTGCCGGCAACAATACGTCGTTCAAGATGCTGCTGCAGGGCACGAACCACCTCATTGGCACCACACAACGCCCTTACGGCACCATCGATTTTGCCTGCGAGGAAGGCGGCGCCCACCTTTCCGATCGCAAGAGCTGACATCTGCCTCGCGGCCGCAGCCGAACGTCGCGGTGACTTTGCACGACCGTCCGGCGGATCACGGCGGGTGATCCGGTGAACGCCGGGCCCGGTGAAAGCATCACCGCGCCCGACACGAGATAGCGATCGTCATCCAGGCAATTTGCGCGAACAGGATGACGCCGACCCTGCAGAAACTCCTGGACAAACAACCGACACCGGTTAATGCTACAGACCGTAGCGCTTCCGCGCCGGAAGGCTGCTGTCGGTCTCAGCATGGGAGAACACGCGATGCGGTTGTCGGTCGCCTCAGCCACCTTCGCCGCGGTGTTCGCTCTGGCGCCGGTCGTCATCGGCCACGCGCCCGCATGGTCCCAAGATTTCAGCATCACCAACCAAGAGCCGCCGGCGAACGCGGGCCGTCGCGACCTGATGCGGCAGTTGCAGGCCTGGTGGGACGTGCACGCCTACTACCCCAAACACGCCTCGAACAGCGACGAGAGCGGCAGTGTCAAAGTCCGCTTGGTGATCCAGCCTGACGGCAACATCTCGGCGGTCAACGTGATGGACGGCTCGGGATCCAACTCGATCGACACGGCGGCTGCTGTGGCGTTCCGCGGCGGGTTCGTGCGGCCGTTCCCGGAGGGCGCGCCGGAGGTCGCTATCGACCTCTCGCTGCACTACGTCCTGGCGCACCGGCACGATGAGCCGGTCGCTGCCGGTAACACGCCCGTGTCGTCCAACCGACCGTTCACAATAGCGAACGATCCGGTCAAGTCGCCGATCCTCGAGACGATGCTGCAAAAGACCTGCACCGGAACCGTCGTGAAACAGGGGATAAGAAATCACCCTTGGTATGGGATCCGTTCCTGGGCCCAAGCAGTCTTCTTTCGCAAGCCGGACGGCACGCCATGGGTCAAGTTTTATGAAGGCGGCATTCCCACGCTTGCGCCAGTGACAGAGGTCGGCAAGGTAGTGCAGTGGACCGGTCCAGAGGAGCATTACAAGAGCAGTTTCAGTAGGTTTACTCATTACACCGTTTGGCCCGACGGCGATAACAAGCTCAGTGGCAACATAGAGCTGTCTTATCTAAGCGCTTTGCAGGATCTCAATACAGGAGGAACAGTTGACTTTACGTGCGCAACAGAAACTGTCCCTGCAATTACATGGAGTGCGTTGTCGGTAACGCCCGGCCAAACCCCGCCGGGTGATCCACCCTGACGGCAACATCTAGGCCCTCGCGGATACCGCCGCGGTGGCGCACGGCGTTCGAGGAGGTTAGGCGTGG
>CAXTCJ010000285.1:0-3460 GCA_964242215.1 uncultured Acetobacteraceae bacterium
CCACCTTGCCGCGGACCATCTTCTCGATGTCGTCGGCGACCTCGTAGATGATCGAATAGTAGCGGATGTCCACGCCCTCGCGCTGTGCCAGGTCGCGCGCCTGGCTGGTGGCGCGCACGTTGAACGCCACCACCATCGCATTGGACGCCTTGGCCAGCTGGATGTCGCTCTCGGTGATCTGGCCCACCGCTGACAGCAGCACCCGCACCCGTACTTCCTCATGCGCCAGCTTGAGCACGGTGACGTTGATCGCCTCCGCACTGCCTTGCACGTCGGCCTTGACGACGACCGCGACCTCTTTCTGCTCGCCGGCCTGAATGCGGGCCAGCATCTCGTCCAGCGTGCCGCGGGCGGCGGTCTGAGCGCCGCTCGCCGTTTCCTTCAGCTTGCGCTGACGGAACTCGCTGATCTCGCGGGCGCGGCCCTCGTTCTCAACCACGACGAACGGCTCGCCAGCGCGGGGCACGCTCGACAGGCCCTGGATCTCCACGGGGACAGACGGGGGGGCGATCTTTATCGGCTTGCCCTTGTCGTCCGTCATTGCGCGGACCCGGCCCCATTCGGCGCCAGCCACCACGATGTCGCCCGCGTTCAGCGTGCCCTTCTGCACCAGCACCGTCGCGACCGGGCCACGGCCGCGGTCCAGCCGGCTCTCGATGACCGAGCCCTCGGCGGTGCGGTCCGGATTGGCCTTCAGGTCGAGCAACTCGGCCTGCAGGATGATCGCTTCCTCCAGCTTGTCGAGGCCGGTGCGCTTGGTAGCGCTGACCTCCACGTCCTGCGTGTCGCCGCCCATTTCTTCCACCACGATTTCGTGGCTGAGCAGCTCCTGGCGCACGCGAGCCGGGTTGGCGTCCGGCTTGTCCATCTTGTTGATGGCCACGATGATCGGTGCACCCGACGCCTTGGCGTGACGGATTGCCTCGATCGTCTGCGGCATCACGCCGTCATCGGCCGCCACCACCAGCACCACGATGTCGGTCACCGACGCACCGCGCGAGCGCATGGCGGTGAACGCCTCGTGGCCCGGCGTGTCGATAAAGGTGATCTTGTTGCCCGACGGCATCTGCACCTGGTAGGCGCCGATGTGCTGGGTGATTCCGCCGGCCTCGCCACGCACCACATCGGTCGAGCGCAACGCATCCAGCAGGCTGGTCTTGCCGTGGTCGACGTGACCCATGACGGTCACCACGGGGGGCCGCGGCACCATGTCGGTGTCGATGTCGGACTCGCCCTCGATCCCGATCTCCACGTCGCTTTCGCTGACGCGACGGGCACGGTGGCCGAATTCCTGCACCACCAACTCGGCGGTGTCGGCATCGAGCGACTGGGTGATGGTGGCCATCACGCCCATCTTCATCAGCGACTTGACCACGTCGCCGGCACGGGCGGCCATACGGGCGGCCAGTTCCTGCACGGTGATCGTGTCCGGCAGCACGACGTCGCGCGTCACCTTCAGGCCATCGGAGCGCAGCAGCTCCAGCTCCTGCTGGCGGCGCTCGCGGTCGCGCTGGCGGCGGACGCTGGCGAGCGAACGCGTCTTCTCGTCCTCACCTTCGATGGCGGCCTGCACGTCGATGCGGCCGTCGCGGCGGCCCATGACGCCCTTTTTGGCGACTGTCGCGGGCACCTTGCGGGCCGGCAACGCCATGCCAGGCCGGCGGCGCGGGGCCTCCTCATCCTCGGGCCGAGTCGGCTTAAGCCGAAGCGTCTCGGTCGGCGTTGCAGGCGTGGTGGGGGCTGGAACCGGGGCAGCAGCCCCGCCCGCAACGACGACCGGCGCTGGCGGAGCGGCAGCGATCGCGGCCGCCTCGGCCGGCGTCGGTGGGGTCACCGGGACAGCGGCTTCCGCAGCCTTGCGGGCGGCGGCTTCCTCGGCGGCTTGGCGTGCCTGCAGTTCGGCAGCTTCGCGGGCGGCGATCTCGGCGGCCTTGGCAGCTTCATCCTCGCGGCGCCGGGCTTCCTCGGCGGCGGAAAGGATCGAGATCTTCTCCTGCTCGCGGCGCTCCGTTTCGCGGCGTGCGGCGTCGCGCTTCTGCTCCTCCAGCACGCGCTGACGCGTGGCGAGTTCGCTCGCGGTCAGCGCACGGCCGGCACCGGCGCTGGGGCGCGACGGTCCAGCCGGCGGACGTGGTGCACCGGGGACGGAGGGCGCCGTGCTGGGCGCAGCCGTCTGGCTGGGGGCAGGGAAAGGCGCACGCTTCTTGCGCACCTCGACCTGAACTTCCTTGGACCGGCCATGGCTGAAGCTCTGTCGCACCGACCCGGCGTCCACCGTCCGGCCTAGTTCCAGACGACCCGCCGGGCGCAGTGAGAGCCGCCCCTTAGCCGCGTCCTGATCGTTATTCTCGCTCATTCACCCGTCCGTTCGATCGCACCGCGACGCCGCTTGGGCATCGGGTTGTTTATTCCCGCTACCGGGGTGGCCATACCAGCCAGCCGGAAACACTCCGCCATCACGCCATCCGCCAGTCGACCCGGTGCAATCGCCACATGCACCAGATGGTCACGCCCGAACACCGCTCCTAGAGCCGATGCTGCGAGCGGGCGCACGACCGCGACGTCGTGCGCACCGGACATCAAGCGAAGGCACTCCTCGTCACTCCCGTCCGCGGCCTGAACGATGACGCCCACCCGCTTCTGAACGAGTGCTTCACGCGCCTTCGCATATCCACCCACGGCCTGCCCGGCGCGCCGGGCTAGTCCGAGAAGGTCGGTAACACGCCGGGTCAATCCGGCCCGTATCGCGGTCGCAAGCTCCGGCGGAAGAACGACGGGGCCGCGTGCCGCGCGTGCAAAAGCACCTCGGGCTGCAGCGGCTTCTACCACATCGGCCCGCGCGCTCAACCACATTCCCCGGCCGGGCAGCCGTGCAAGAAGGTCGGGGACGACAGTACGGTCCGGCCCCAAAACGAACCGAAGCATGCGATCGCGCTGGCCATGTTCGCGGGTGACGATGCAGCGCCGGGTCGGGCCGCGCTCGTCGTCCTCACTATCTTCTCCTTCTCTCACGTTCGGGAGAGGGAGAAGGTCCGTGGGAACGGGATCTAGTTCAGCCGTTGTCAGTCTCCTGCGGGGCAGGCTCTTCGCCGTCGAACCAATGGGCCCGGGCGGACATGATGATCGCATTGGCGGTCTCAGCGTCCATCGCGTCCTCGCCGACGATCTCCACCAACTCGTCGCCAGCCAGGTCCGCCAGGTCGTCCAGCGTCTTCACACCCTTCTCGCCGAGTTGGACCAGCATGGCCGGGGTGAGCGACTCGATCTCGGCGATCTCGTCGGCGACGCCCAGGTCGCGGCGCTTCTCGTCCATCTCGACGTTGCGGCGCTGCAGGAACAGATCGGCGCGGCTGATCAACTCGGCGGCTACGTTCTCGTCGAACCCCTCGATGTCGGCCAGTTCGTCGGCCGGGGTGAAGGCCAGTTCCTCGACCGAGGTGAAGCCCTCCGTCACCAGCAG
>CAXTCJ010000286.1:0-3443 GCA_964242215.1 uncultured Acetobacteraceae bacterium
GCCGTGGACGCCGGTCGACAGCCTGCTGTGGGGCAAGACGATGGGCATGTACCTGTCGGGCAACTGGGACTACGAGCTGGAGCGCATGTCGCTGTCCGCCACGGTGCCACGCGCGATGGTCGATGCGCTCTGGCCGCCGCAGGATTCAACGCCGGGTCCGAGTGCCGAGCTCACCGGGCCGAGGTTCGCCGGGCTTGCGGGCGCGATCCGGGCTGCCGTCCCGCACTTCCCCGACCCATTCACGCTGCCGGACACCGCATCCAACGAGTGGGCAGTGGATGGCGCGCACAGCACGACGGGGGCACCGCTGCTGGCGGGCGACCCGCACCTCGCCTATGGCACGCCGGGCATCTGGTACCTGGCGCGGATCGACACGCCTACGGGGACTCTGGTGGGCGCGACCGCCCCCGGGGTGCCGTTTCTGGTGATCGGCCACAACAGCCGCATCGGCTGGACATTCACCACCAACGGCGCCGACACCCAGGACGTGTTCACCGAGACCGTGCTGCCCGACGGCCGCTACGCCACGCCCGACGGCCCGGCCGCCTTCAAGACGCGCGTCGAGCACATCGCCGTCCGCGGTGGACCGGGGGAGGACATCACCGTGCGTGAGACCCGGCACGGCCCGGTGGTCAGCGATCTCGCCCGCTTCCCGGCCCCGGCCGGTAGCGTGTTCGCCGCGCAGATGGCCAATTTGCAGCCCGGCGACGATGCGGCCAGCGGCCTGCTGGCGCTGAACCACGCCGGGTCGGTGGCGGACGCCGGGCGGGCAGCGGCGCTGATCACGTCACCGGTGCAGAACCTGCTGGTCGCGGACCATGCCGGCATCGGCCAGTTCACCACGGGCCGCGTGCCGGTGCGCCGTGCCGGCGACGGCGACTGGCCCGAGCCCGGCGCTGACGGCGCGCACGACTGGGTCGGCTGGGCCAGCGGCGACGCTCTGCCCCACGTGGTCGACCCAGCCAGCGGGCACATCGTCAACACCAACGAGCGGGTGGCGCCGCCCGACTTCCCCGTCTTCATGGGGCGCGACTTCTTCGGCGACTGGCGGGCGCGCCGGGTGCGGCAGTTGCTCGGCATCGGCAAGCTGTCGCCCGCGGATTTCGCCACCATGCAGGTGGACACCACCAGCACCTTCGCCCAGCAGGTGCTGCCGGCCCTGCTGGCCCGCCCCCGCGGCGACGACCTTGCCGGCCGGGCGGCGGCGCTGCTGGTGCGGTGGGATGGGCGGATGGGGTTGGACCTGCCGCAGCCGCTGATCTTCAACGCCTGGATCCAGGCGTTCGAGCATATGGCGTTGCGGCACAACCGCATCCCGCCGAATGCCTCGCGCCCCTGGGCGGACATGGCGGCCTGGCTGCTGAGCCCGGCCGGGGCCAGCTGGTGCGGCGGCGATTGCGGGCCGCTGCTGGACCAGGCCCTGCAGCAGGTGCTACCGCCGCTCGCCGCGAAGCTCGGCCCCGACCCGGCGCTGTGGCGATGGGGCGACGTACATGTCGCGACCTTCGCCGACCCGGTGATCCCGCCCCTGTCGCAACGCATCCCGCAGCCCGGCGACGACACCACGATCTTCCGTGGCGGCAGCCGGCCGGGCAGCTTCGACGCCGTGCATGGCCCCGGCTACCGCGGCGTGTACGACCTGGCGGATTTGGACCGCAGCCTGTTCATCACCGCGCCGGGTGAGTCCGGTAATCCAGTGAGCCCGCATTTTCACGATCTTCTGCGGCGTTGGCGCGATGGTGAGACCGTGACGATTGGCCCGGATGCGGAGGGTGGCGATGCCTCGATCGACCTACATCCATAACTGGCGATTGACCGATTCCCTCGCGGCGTGGACGATGGGGTACCAATGACCTACAAGCCCCCGCGACGGCCGCAATTCTTCTACACCACGGCGCCTCTGCCGTGTCCGTACATTGCCGGCCGCACCGAGCGCAAAGTGGTCACCGAGATCACCGGTCCCGACAGCGACGGGCTGCACGATCGCCTGTCGCGCGCCGGGTTCCGCCGCAGCCACAACATCGCCTACGCGCCGGTCTGCCCGGCCTGCAACGCCTGCGTGCCGATCCGCATCCCGGTCGCCACCTTCCAGCCGGACCGGACGCTGCGCCGGGTCGCCCGCTACAATGCCGGCGTGGAGGGCTACGAGGTCGCGGCGCGGGCGACGGCGGAGCAGTTTGCGCTGTTCCAGCGCTATCAGATGGCGCGGCACGGCGACGGCGACATGGCCACGATGAGTTTCTACGACTATCGGGCGATGGTGGAAGATACTCCGATCGAGACCAGCATCATCGAGTTCCGTGATGCAGACGACCGCCTGGTGGGCGGCTGCCTGACCGACCGACTCGGCGACGGGTTGTCGGCGGTTTACAGCTTCTTCGCGCCCGAGCTGGAGCGGCGCTCGCTCGGCAACTACGCGATTCTGTGGCTGATCGAACGGGCCCGGACGTTGGGGCTGCCCTACGTCTACCTGGGCTATTGGGTCCCGGAGAGTGCCAAGATGGCTTACAAGGCTCGGTTCCGGCCGTCGGAAGTTTTGGCCGGTGGGGCTTGGCGGGTGCTGCGGGACGCGGACCAAGTGCCGATGCCGACCGGCGAAGCGGCGATGGTGTCCGAGACCAGCTAACAAGAAGTCCCCCTCCCCTTGAGGGAGGGGTCAGGGGAGGGGTGGTCGCGGCACGAACCTTTGGCGACTGGATCGTTTGTGGCTTACCCCTCCCCCCAGCCCCCTCCCTCAAGGGGAGGGGGAGTAGGGATTAGGCGGCGCGGCTTACGGTGAAGTCAGCGACTTCGTGCAGGCAGGTCCGCAGCGCGCTGGGCGGGAACGGCGCGAGCGCACTCTGCGCCAAGTCCGCAAACCGGCGCGCCCGCGCAAAGGTCGTCTGCAAAGCCCCGCGGCGCTCCATCAGCGCCAAAGCCTCCTCCAAATCAGCCTCGGTCTGCTCCGACTGCTCGATCGTGCGGCACCAAAAGGCGCGCTCGCTCGGCGTCCCAGCGTGGAAGGCGGCGAGCACGGGGAGCGTGATCTTGCCCTCGCGGAAATCGTCGCCGACCGTCTTGCCCAGCGTCACCTGGTCCGCCGCATAGTCCAGCGCGTCGTCGACCAACTGGAACGCCATGCCGATCGCGGTGCCGTATTCTGCCAAGGCGGCGACTTCCGCGGCTGGACGTTCGGCGACCACGCCACCCACCTGGCACGCGGCAGCGAACAAGGCAGCCGTCTTGCCGCCGATCACGTCCAAATACTGCTCCTCGGAGGTCGACAGATCGTTTTGCGTGGTGAGTTGCAGCACCTCACCCTCGGCGATCGTGGCGGCCGCGCGTGACAGGATGGCCAGCACCTCGAGCGAGCCGTCCTCGACCATCAGCTGAAAGGCGCGGGCGAACAGGAAATCGCCGACCAGGACCGACGCCTTGTTGCCGAAGATCGCATTTGCACTCGC
>CAXTCJ010000287.1:0-3417 GCA_964242215.1 uncultured Acetobacteraceae bacterium
CGGGACGTTGCTGACGGTCGAAGTGCCTTGCTTCCTGGCCGGCACCCGCATCCTGACGCCGCAGGGCGAGGTTCCGGTCGAACGCTTGGCGATCGGCGACATGATCGTCACCGCATCCGGCCAGAACCGTCCGGTCCGGTGGATGGGCATTCGCAGCTACGCAGGCCGCTTCCTCGCGGCAAGCGCGCACGTGCAGCCCATCCGCTTCCGCGCCGGCTCGCTTGGCGACGCACTGCCGCGCCGCGACCTGCTGGTCTCGCCAGACCATGCGATGGTCCTGGACGGGCAGTTGGTCCCGGCTCGGTGCCTCGTAAACGGCAGGACGATCGTCCAAGAACGCGGTTTGAATCGCGTGGATTATTTTCACGTCGAGCTTGACAGTCATGACGTGCTCCTCGCCGAAGGTGCGCCTTCCGAAAGCTACCTGGATGACGAAAGCCGAGGGATGTTTCGCAACGCAGCCGAGTTCGCCGCGCTCTACCCCGATGCGCCGGAGCCCGGTCGGTTCTGCGCACCTCGCGTGACAGACGGCTATCGGCTCGAGGCAATCCGAAAGCGGCTGGCCGTGGCATCCGAGGAGGTGATGCAGACGGCCTAGCCAACGGGCTCTGTTGCGGTTCGGTCGAGAACAGACGAATGGGGGCGCGGCAATTCGCTCAGGCTTGGCGATACCGACGGCGAGCGCCTACTTGAACAACTGGCTCGAGCAGGACCACCGCGGCAACCGCTTGACTACGTCATAGGTCTGGCGCTGACGACGAACTCCAATCGGCAAACTTTCCGAGCGGCGTGCGGGGCAGGGTCGGCCCAAAACGATAAGAGTTCGGCCGTTCCGCCGGTTCCAGCATGACGGTGGCAAACCGGCGCAGATCTTCGCGCAGGCTTTCGGCCGGTGCTGCGTCCGGGGACGGCACCACGAAGGCTTTTAGCCGAAAGCCCTCATCCGGCCGCATCGGCCTGACCAGCACGTCATGCACGGCGGGATGCTCGCGCAGGACGGCCGCTACATGCTCTGGCAGCACGTTCACGCCGCCTACCTGCACGGCTCCGTCGCGTCGCCCGAGCACGTGGAACCGCTCATCATCGTCCCAGCGAAGCAGATCGGGTGCGTCGAGCAGGGCGCTCCCGCGCGCCAGCCGATCCCCAGCGCGCCGCCAACCGTCCAGCAGGGTATAGGGGCTCGTCGGATCGTCACGCCAACCGATGCCGCCGGTTTCCGATGCGCCATACACTTGCAGCAGGCGGCTCAGTCCAGCCTGCGTCAGCCCCGATGCGGTTTCGGCCGGGCAAGGGGCGGATGAGGTGACGCCCACCACATCCGCCGGCAAGGGCTTGTTGATGGTCTGCAGCACGGACGTCCAGAACAGCGGATGGCCGAGCACCAGGTCGCCGGGTTGCAGCAACCCCGCGAGCTCGGCCGGGCCATAGGCGCGCAGGTCGATGACGGGCGGCGCCCCTAGATGCCTGGGCAGCAGCACCGAGTGGATGAAGCCGTAGGCATGGTTGGCCGGTATTGCCGACAACACCCGGCGCCGGTCGCCACCAAGTAGCACGGCCAGAGCAGCGGCCTCCTGCTCCAGGAGCGCGAGTTGATGGGTCGTCCTGCTGAAACTCCCGGTGCTCCCGGAGGAGCGGAAGACGATCGCCTCGGGAGGCCGCTGCACGCTGCTGGCGACGGCCTCACACCAGGCACCGAAGGTGGCCGCATCCATCAATCCCGGCCCGATGCCGGCATCGGGTAACAATTCCGCAGCGGCAACTGAAAGCGACAGCAGATCGAGCGAGTCGACCGTGGTGGAGCCAGGATCGCCGAGGGGCGTGTCAGCGTTCCACAACCAGGGGTGTGGTCTTCCGGGCTCGCCGAGACGGAGCCGCCGGAATTCGCCATGTAATTGATCGGCCAGTACTCGCGCCAATGTCGTGCCGTCAACACCCCACCAGCTCCGGCCCTGGGTCGAGCGAACCGTCAATTTCGACTTAATCTCACATAAAATTCCATTTGATCAATTAGTAGGCCAAAGCCTATTAAACCATGTCTTTCAACGTTGAAACAAGTCTCGTATACCGGCCTCGTTATTAGGAAAAGCGAGCCTCCCATCGAGCCATGTGCTGTGAGCCGCGACCTTTCCGATCCGGAGTAAGTGCATGAGCTTGGAATTCACCGATCCATCAATGAGTCGGTTGCTTGACGGGCTGAACGAGGCGCAACTGGACGAAGTACCGTTCGGCGTCGTTGGGCTGAGCGCCGAGAACGTCGTGGAATGCTATAATGCGCATGAAAGCCAGTATGGCGGGCTTAGTCGAGATAGCGTTCACAACCGTCCGTTCTTCACCGAGATCGCCCCGTGCATGAACAACTATCTCGTGGCGGAGCGATTTGAAGAGCAGGCCCCTTTGGACATCACGATGCCCTACGTCCTTACCTATCGGATGCGTCCTACCCCGGTGCGGCTTCGTCTCCTCCACGGCCTCGGTTCACCGCGCCGCTGGGTCTTGATCCACCGTGAGTGACACGCGCGCGGCAGCCGTGTCGGACAGCGAACACCAGGCGCTGCTTGAGTTCTTGTATCGCTGTCCGTCCGGCTTGGCACAGTTCGACGATGACGGTGCGATCTCCCTGTGCAATCCGGCCTTCGCCCGCCTCGCACTGCCGCTGCTGCCCGCGGGCGGCATGCTGCTCAATCTCATCGAGGTGCTGCTGCCAGTCGCCCCGACGCTGCCAAGTGTGCTGCAAAGCGCCATCACGTCCGGCACGCTCTGCGACGGCCTCCGCTTGCACCCCGAGCCGCCCGGTCCCGGACGGGAACCCAGCGTGCTGTCATTGACCATTGTACGGCTGGCGCCCAACCGGCACATGGCGCTGCTGTCCGATATCACCCACCAGGTCGCCCAGGAGCGCCGGCTGCGCGAGAGCGAAGCCGCAAGCGCCCGCGCCCGGGTCGCAGAGGCCGAGAACCGGGCGCTGGAGGAGAAGCTCCGCGAACAGGAGCGGATGAGGGGCATCCTACACCTGTCGGAGATGAGGTTCCGCCGCCTTTTCGAGTCATCCTCCGCCGGGATCCTGATCGTCGATACCTCGGACGGTCTGATCCTGGATGCCAATCCCTCGATGATAGCCCTGCTGGATCATCCGCGTACCGACGTGATCGGGCGCACCCTTTGGAATCTGGGATCGTTTGAGGCCCTGGTTGTCGACCAGCCGGGATTCGAGACGCTGCAGCAGAAACAATACCGCCGCTACTACGACGTGCCATTGCGGACGCGCACCGGCGCCATCGTCGATGTCGAACTTACCAGTCTAGTCTACTCGGACGACGGCAAGGATAGAATCCAGGTCAACGTTCACGATATCACCGAACGCAAGGCGAGCAATCGGTTGGTCGTCCACGCGCAGAAGATGACCGCTGTGGGAATCCT
>CAXTCJ010000288.1:0-3408 GCA_964242215.1 uncultured Acetobacteraceae bacterium
CCGCTGGGCATCGACGTGAAGACCCCGCAGGACACCATCCCGTTCCACCCGTACTACACGATCAAAGACAGCGTGGGGATGTGCGTCTACCTGCTGGTCTTCGCGCTCCTCGTGTTCTTCCTGCCGAACTATTTCGGTCACGCCGACAACTACATCCCGGCGAACCCGCTGGCGACGCCGGCCGAAATCGTGCCGGAATGGTACTTCCTACCGTTCTACGCGATCCTGCGCTCCGTCCCGAACAAGCTCGGCGGCGTGGCCATGATGGGCGGCTCCATCCTGATCCTGTTCTTCCTGCCCTGGCTCGACACCTCGCCGGTGCGCTCGGCGCGGTTCCGCCCGATCTACCGTCAGCTGATGGTCGTGCTGGTGATCTGCATGTTCGTCCTGGGTGAGGTCGGCGCGCATCGTCCCGAGGGCATCTGGGTCATTCTGGGCCGGGTGGGCACCACCTACTACTTCCTGCACTTCCTGGTGCTGCTGCCGATCTTGGGCAAGATCGAACGCACGCTGCCGCTGCCGGAGAGCATCAGCAGCCCCGTCCTCAAGGGGCGGAATCCGCGAGGGCCTGGTGGTGGCGCGCTGCCGCAACCGGCCACTGCCAAGCCCATGGAGAAGTCGTAATGCGCCTAGCCGCCCTCGCCGCCGTCGCGATGCTGGCCCTGCCCGGGCTGGCAAACGCGGCCGACACCGACCCGGCCCCGCTGCCCGACGTGAATTGGTCGTTCAGCGGCCCGTTCGGCACCTTCGACCGGGCGTCCGAACAGCGCGGCTTGCAGGTTTGGCAGCAGGTCTGCTCGGCGTGCCACTCGATGAAGGAAGCGTACTATCGCAACCTCGAGGGCATCGGGCTGACGCCGGACCAGGTAAAGGCGTTCGCGGCGGCCATCACCGTGTCTGGGAGCACCGACGATTCGGGCAATCCGATCGACCGGCCCGCGCTGCCGGCGGACCATTTCCGCTCGCCGTTCGCCAACGACAAGGCCGCGCGCGCTGCCAATAACGGTGCGCTGCCGCCGGACCATTCATTGATCGAAAAGGCGCGCGAGGGTGGCGCCACCTACATCTACGCGCTGATGAATGGCTATCGCGATCCGCCGTCCGACATGAAGATGGGCGCCGGGATGAACTACAATATCTACTTCCCTGGCCGTCAGATCGCGATGGCGCAGCCGTTGCACGACGGCGCCGTGGACTATGCCGACGGCACCCCCGCCACGGTCGAGCAGATGGGCAAGGACGTCGCGACGTTCCTGACCTACATGGCCAATCCGGACATGGAACAGCGCAAGCGGATGGGCGTGAAGATCGTCCTGTTCCTAGCGGGCATGACGGTCGTGACCTACGCGGTGAAGCGTAAGATCTGGGCGGACCTTCACTAAGTGTCGGATTTGGGAACGATCCAGCCGGTAATCGGCATTATCGGCGGGTCGGGCCTGTATGACATCGACGGGCTGGAGGACAAGGAGTGGCGGCACGTCCCCACCCCGTGGGGTGAGCCGTCGGATCAGCTACTATTCGGCCGGCTCGATGGGGTGCGGTGCGTGTTCCTGCCCAGGCACGGGCGCGGCCACCGACTGTCGCCAAGCCACCTGAATTACCGTGCCAACATCGATGCATTGAAACGGTCGGGTGTGACCGACGTGCTGTCGCTCTCCGCGGTTGGAAGCTTGAAGGCTGAGTACCCGCCGGGTCATTTCGTGATTGTCGACCAGTTCATCGACCGCAGCTTTGCCCGGGAAAAAAGCTTCTTCGGTGACGGCTGCGTCGCCCATGTCAGCGTCGCCCACCCGGTGTGCCCGCGCCTTGGGGATGCACTTGAGACCTCAGCCAAGCAGCTTGGACTGCCCGTGAGCCGTGGCGGCAGCTACCTCGTCATGGAGGGGCCGCAATTCTCCACCGTCGCCGAG
The DNA here is from genome assembly GCA_964242215.1 of uncultured Acetobacteraceae bacterium. Taxonomy (GTDB): domain Bacteria; phylum Pseudomonadota; class Alphaproteobacteria; order Acetobacterales; family Acetobacteraceae; genus LMUY01. Next base: position 1,911 of record CAXTCJ010000288.1, read on the forward strand.
AGCAATCTGTATCGCAGTTGGGGCTGCAGCGTGATCGGCATGACCAACATGCCCGAGGCCAAGCTCGCCCGTGAAGCCGAGCTTTGTTACGCGACGGTCGCGATGGTGACGGATTACGATTGCTGGCATCCGGACCACGACCACGTCACCGTTGAGCAGATCCACCGGATCCTCGGCGCCAACGCTGACAATGCGAGGGCTTTGGTCCGCTCGGTGGTTCCATATTTGGGTCAGACGCGAGGCCCATGTCCCGCGGGATGCGATCGCGCGCTTGGCTATGCGATCGTCACTCCGGCGAATCAGCGTGACCCGGCGTTGATGGCGAAGCTTGACGCCGTCGCCGGCCGTGTTCTCGCCTAGCCGGCCAGTATACTCACCGCCCGCTGGGATCACCCCAGCGAGCGGTTGGCCCGGCTAAATTCGACCGAGAACCAGCAGAACGATCAGGATCAGGACGATCAGGCCGATGCCGCCGGTCGGGCCCATGCCCCAACCTGCGCTGTAACCGTAGCCGCCGCCGCCGAGCAGTAGAACAATCAGGATAATGACGAGAATCGTACCCACGGGTGACACCCCTTCCGGTGTTGCTTGCTCTATGTGAACGCCTTCAAGCAACGCAAGTTCACGGCCACGTGCCTTAGGGTTGACCTTTCACCATTACGGCAAGTCTTTTAATCGGGACGCAGATGACGGCGGAAGAAGTCTAGCGTGCGCGTCTGCGCCTGGTCGTGGGCGACCGGGTTGAAGCTGTCGCGTTCTTCGCAGCCGAAGCCATGCCCGGCGCCGTCATACACGTAGATTTCGACACCGGGCTGCGAGGCGCGGATCGCTTCCACGTCCGACAGCGGTATGCCGTGGTCGTCAGCGCCGAAATGCAGCTGCACAGAACACCGCGGCGCCTCGTCCCGCGTCGCTGCGATCCCGCCGCCATACCAACCGACTGCAGCCTCGAAGCGATCCATCCGCGTGGCGCCCCACCATGCGACCGTGCCGCCCCAGCAATAACCGACGATGCCGAGCGTCATGTCACCCAGCGCATCTGCGGCGGCGGCGACGTCGGCCATCATTCCTTCGTTCGGGACTTTGGCGCGCAGTTCCATGCCGCGCTTGCGGTCTGCCTCGCCGTAGCCGAGTGCGACGTTGGGTTCGGCGCGGTCGAACAGGGCCGGCGCGATCACGGCATAGCCGGCATCGGCGAACTGATCGCACACGAACCGCATATGATGGTTCACGCCGAAGATTTCCTGGACCACGACCAGGCCCGCCTTCGCGGTCGCGGGGCCCGCGCGATAGGCTCCGAAGACGTGCCCATCGGCTGCGGTCAACTTGATCATTTGTCCCATATCGTCGCTCCTTCGGTCGTGCCACGGTGTTGCCATGGGCGAGGTCATCAGTCTACGCAGGGTGCGAAAAGCAAAGGTCCGGGCCGAACAAGCTGTCGTGGCCGATGCAAACCGCGCCCGCCATGGTCGCACGCTGGCTGAGCGGGAGCGCGATC
>CAXTCJ010000289.1:0-3299 GCA_964242215.1 uncultured Acetobacteraceae bacterium
GCGGTGTGTGCCCAAATGCCCCCTCCACCACGCTTCGCGCGGTCCCCCTCCCCCGCAGCGCGAGGGAGGATGAGGAAATCAGACCGTGAACTGTTCCATGATGATCCGTTCCGACAGCGCCATGTCCGGATCGAACAACACCGTCCAGACCATCGTCCGGTCCTCGCTCACCGCGACCGACGCCACGTCCCGGACCTCGAACGCGTCCGCCACTGCCGCCACCGGCCGTTTCTCTGGTTCCAGCACCTCGAACAGCACGTCCGCCGTGCTCGGCAGCAACGCCCCCCGCCACCGCCGTGGCCGAAACGCGCTGATCGGGGTCAGCGGCAGCAGATTGGCCGACAGCGGCACGATCGGCCCATGCGCCGACAAATTATACGCCGTCGATCCGGCGGGCGTCGAAATCAGCACGCCATCGCAGATCAGTTCCGCAATCCGCACCCGTCCGTCCACCGAGATGCGGATCTTCGCCGCCTGACGCAACTGCCGCAGCAAGCTGACCTCGTTCAGCGCAACCGCCTCCTCCACCGCGCCCGTCTGCGTCACCGCGTGCATGCGCAACGGATGCAGCAACGCGGCCTGCGCCTCGGCCAGCCGGCGCGGCAGGTCTGCCTCGTTGAACGGGTTCATCATGAAGCCGACCGAGCCGCAGTTCATGCCGTAGATCGGCGTCGGCTGCCCCGTCATGGCGTGCAGCGTCTCCAGCAGATGACCGTCGCCGCCGAGTGCCACCACCACTTGGGCGTCGGCCAACGACACGTTGCCATACAGCTCGATCAGGCGCTCCCGGCTCTCCTTCGCCACAGTGGTGGCTGCAGCCGTGAAGGCGATCCGCTCGACGGGCACGACCGCCGGGCTATCCCCGCTCATGCCGGGGGCGGGCGGTCGTGGGTCAGCTGGGGTCGAACCGCGGTTCGGAGCGGCGGGTCGGTTCTACACGCCGGGTCGGGGAGGGCGGCGGGCGATCAGCCGTCGTCGGCGTCCGGGGTGGGATGGGTGGACGGTTTGCCGGCTCGACCCAACGCCGCGGCGGTTCGGCTTCGACCTCGTACTCCGCGCGCCGCGGCTCGGGGAGGCGGAGCACCAAGCTGCGAATTTCACCTTGGATCTCGTCCAGCCGTGCCTCCACCGCCTCCAGCCGGCCTTTGAGGCCGAAGACGCTGAACGGCATCAGCAGAAAGGCCAGGCAGAACAGCCCGGCCACGACCAGAAGCACGAAGCCGACCCAGTGTGGCGCCCAATCGGGCAGAGTGAACGGCAGCGACATAGTAAGACGTTAGCGAACCCGGTGTGCCGCCGCTAGCGTCCGGCGCTTGATCTCGGGCCGCAAACGAGCGAGGGCTTGCCCAAGAGTGACATGGAACCTCCAATGAAGCTGCTGATCCCGGGCCCGGTCTCCACCCAGCCCGCCGTGCGCGCCGCCGCCGCCCAGGACTATGCCCCCTGGGACAACGATTTTCGCCCTATGAACGTGGACGTGCGGGCGCGCGTCCTGCGGATCGCGGGCACCGACGATGCCACGCACGCGACCCTGCCGCTGCAGGGCTGCGGCCACTTCATGATGGAGGCAGCCCTGCGCACCTTCGTGCCGCCCGGCGGCCGGGTGCTGGTGGCGGACACGGGCGCCTACGCCGACCGCGCGATCCGCCTGGCGAAGGAGGCCGGGTTCGACGTCGCGACCCTGCCCGTGGCGGAGAATGAACGCGCCGACCCGGCGACCCTGCGAGCCGCGCTCGCCGCCGACCCGGCGATCAGTCACGTCGTGCTCGTCTACAGCGAGACTGGCAGCGGCATCATCCACGACGTCCCCGCCCTCGCCGAGGCAGCCGGGCGGGCCGGACGCCGGGTCATCGTGGACGCGGTTTCGGCATTCGGTGCCCTGCCGCTGGAGCTGCGCGCACTGCCGATGGTGGACGCCACCGTGTTCACCGCCAACAAATGCCTGGAGGGACTGCCCGGCCTCGCGTTCGCCGTGGCGCGGATCGACCGGCTGATCGCCTGCCAGGGCCAGGCGCGCAGCTGGTCGCTGGACCTGGCCGACATCTATCAGCACGCCTTGCGCGTTGGATGGGGCAGCTTCCGCTTCACCCCACCGGCCCAGGTGCTGGCCGCGTTTCAGGTGGCGCTCGACCTGTACGATGCCGAGGGCGGCCGCCCGGCCCGGCTCGCCCGCTACACCGAGAACATGCGCGTGCTGTATGACGGCGTGCGTAGGCTGGGCCTGGTGCCCTATCTGCCGGAGGCGATGCAGGGCCCGATCGTCGTCAACGTGCACGCGCCAGACCATAAGGCCTGGTCGCTGCAGGGCTTCGTCGACGCCGTGAAGGCGCGCGGCTTCGTCATCAGCAACTTCTACAACACCACCCTGCCGTCGTTCCGCGTCGGCTGCATCGGCGCCATCACGCCGGAAGACATGCGCGTCGCCGTCGCAGCCATGGGCGAGGCGCTCCGTGAACTCGGGATCACCCGGGCGGAGGCAGCCTGATGCGCAGCGACATCGAGATTGCGGATGCCACCGTGCTCCGCCCCATCGCGCAGGTCGCGGCCGAGCTCGGCATCCCCGACGACGCGTTGGAGCCATACGGCCGGCACAAGGCCAAGGTCGGTGCCGATTTCATTGCGGGCCTGCAGGCCAAGCACGACGGCGCATTGGTCCTGGTCACCGGCATCAGCCCCACCCCTGCGGGCGAGGGCAAGACCACGACCACGATCGGTCTGGGCGATGCGTTGCGGCGGATCGGGCGGCGGACCGCGATCTGCTTGCGTGAGCCGTCGCTGGGTCCGTGCTTCGGTGTGAAGGGCGGGGCGACCGGCGGCGGCATGGCGCAGGTGGCGCCGATGGCGGAGATCAACCTGCATTTCACGGGTGATTTCCACGCCATCACCGCTGCCAACAACCTGCTGGCGGCGATGCTGGACAACCACGTTTACTGGGGCAACGAACTCGGCATCGACACGCGCCGGGTCAGCTGGCGCCGCGCGCTGGACATGAACGACCGGGCGCTGCGTGGCCTAGTGGTGGGGCTGGGTGGTGCCGCCAACGGCGCTCCGCGGGAGGACGGGTTCGACATCACCGTCGCCTCCGAGGTGATGGCGGTGCTGTGCCTGGCCCGTGACCTGCACGATCTTCAGGAGCGGCTGGGTCGCATGGTGGTCGCCCCCGGCCGCGACGGCCCAGTGACCGCGCGGGACCTGAAGGCGGATGGCGCGATGGCGGCGCTGTTGCGGGACGCGCTGCAGCCCAATTTGGTGCAGACGCTGGAGGGCTCGCCCGCGCTGGTGCATGGCGGCCCGTTCGC
>CAXTCJ010000290.1:0-3267 GCA_964242215.1 uncultured Acetobacteraceae bacterium
ACCGGTTCGAGGACCTGATCGCCGCCGTCGCCCTGTTCCGGCCCGGCCCGATGGCGAACATCCCCGACTACTGCCGCCGCAAGCACGGCGAGGCGTGGGAGGCGCCGCATCCGGAGCTGAAAGCGGTGCTGGACGAGACCTACGGCATCATGGTCTACCAGGAGCAGGTGATGCAGATCGCCCAGACCATGGGCGGCTACAGCCTGGGCGGCGCCGACCTGCTGCGCCGCGCCATGGGCAAGAAAATCCGCGCCGAGATGGACAGCCAGCGCGAGACGTTCGTGAACGGTGCCACCGCACGCGGCATTCCGCAGGCCAAGGCCGTCGAAGTTTTCGAGCTGATGGCGAAGTTCGCCGATTACGGGTTCAACAAGTCGCACGCCGCGGCCTACGCGCTGGTCGCCTACCAGACGGCGTGGATGAAGCAGAACCACCCGGTGGAATTCCTGGCCGCCTGCATGTCGCTGGCGATCAACAACACCGACAAGCTGGCGGCGCTGCGGCAGGAGGCGGAGCGGCTGGGCATCAAGGTCTTGCCGCCCGACATCAACAAGTCCGGCGCCGACTTCAAGCCGGATGTGGACGCCAACGGCAAGCCCGCGATCCGCTACGCGCTGGCGGCGGTGAAGAAGGTTGGCATGGCGGCGATGCAGTCGCTGGTGGCGGTGCGCGGCGAGCGGCCGTTCCGCGACGTGACCGATCTGGCCAGCCGCGTCGACCCGAAGCAGCTGAACAAGATGCAGATCGAGAACCTGGTCCGCGCCGGCGCCCTGGACACGATCGCACCGAACCGCGCCCAGGTATTCGCCGGGGCCGAGCAGGTGCTGCGCCGCGCCCAGGCTGATGCCGAGCAGAAGGAAAGCGGCCAGATCGGCCTGTTCGGCGGGTCCGCGCCCGAGCCGATCCGCCTGCCCACGATCCCCGACTGGCCACAACTGGAGAAGCTGGGCTTCGAGGCGGAGGCGATCGGTTTCCACCTCACCGGCCACCCGCTCGACACCTATTCCGGCCTGTTGACCCGGCTCGGTGCCGTCGGCTCCAGCCGGCTCGAGCTGATGGCGGCGTCCGGCGTGACGCGGGTGAAACTGGCCGGCTGCGTGATCGGCCGCAAGGAGCGCCCCACCCGCACGGGCAACAAGATGGCCTGGGTGCGCCTGTCCGACGCGGCCGGCAGCTACGAGGTGACGTTCTTCTCCGAAACGCTGGCCGCCTGTGGCGAGCTGTTGCGGGAGGGCGCGCCGATCCTGGTCACGGCCGATCTGAAGCAGGAGGGCGAGGCGCTGCGCATCACCGCGGCCGGTGCGGTGTCGCTGGAACAGGCGGCCGCGGATGCGGGGGCGACGATCCGGATCTGGCTCGGCCAGAGCGCCGCCGTGCCGCACATCCGCACGATCCTGGAGCGTGAACGCAAGGGGAAAGGCAGGGTGACGCTGCTGCCGCGCCTGGGCGAGACGCAGGACGTGGAGATCGAAATTCCGGGCGGCTTCAACGTCACGCCGCGATTGGCGCAGGCACTGAAGCTCATCCCGGGGGTGGAGCGGGTGGAAGAGGTCTGACCTTGTAAATAGTAGCAGGATCCGTTATCTGACTAGTCTAGTCAGGATGTCGAGTATGCATCAGTTGTCAGGTCAGCAGGCTGTTTGCCCCCTTCCCGGCTGGAAGCTGGAGGACGCGAAGTCCCGTTTCAGCGATCTGGTGCGCCGGGCGCGCGACGATGGGCCGCAACTGGTGACGGTTCGCGGCAAGGATGCCGTCGTCGTGCTTTCGGTGGCGGATTATGCGCGCCTGGCGCCAGCTACGTCGCAGAACCTGCTCGAATTGTTCGCCGATAGTCCGTTCGGCCGGCTCGATAGCTTCGACACCCCGGCGGGCGAACAGTCACCATTCCGGGATCCGCAAGAGTTCTAGATGGCGGAAACGCCGCGCGGCTGGCTGCTCGATACCAATGTCGTTTCCGAGATGCGGAAGGGTAAGCGCGCCGACCGCAACGTCGCCGCTTGGGCACAGAGCGTCCCGCCGATCGCGTGCTTCCTCAGCGTTGTTTCGGTGGCGGAAATTCGCTTCGGCATCGTCCGTGTGCCGGACCCTGGTTTCCGCGCCGAACTGGAGGCCTGGCTGCAAGACGGCGTGCGGGTCTGGTTTGGCGAGCGCCTGCTCCGCGTCGACGAAAACGTGTTGATGCAATGGCGTCGCCTGGCCTGGGAGGGCAAAGCTGCGAACTACACCTACTCCCAGCCCGATGCCCTGATCGCGGCGACGGCGCTGGCGCACGGGCTGGCAGTGGTCACGCGCAACACGGCTGATTTCGACCGTGCCGGCATCCCGCTGCTCAACCCGTGGACGGCCGTTACTTCGGGACCACCATAACATCGGGCGGGGCGCCGCTCGGTGGGGTCACCGGGACGGGCGAGGCTGTGGGCGCGGATTCGGTCGAGGAACTGCCCAGGCCGGGGATGGTGGACGAGTTCCGGTTCATGGTCTCCGGACTCGACGTCGGGCCAGGCGTGGTCGGCTGGTTTCGGGTCGGCTGACCTTGTGTCTGGGCGCAAGCCGGCACCGCCGCCAGCAACGCAGTCGCCAAAATCAATCGCTTCATGGCCATTCTCCCATTAGGCCCCTCAAACGAGCACGGCTCCATCCCGGTTGCAGTGCCTTGCCTTCGGGGCCGGTTTCCGCCATATCCCCGCCCGTCGGTCACCGCCCACAAGGGCGCCCGATAATTCACACGCGGGGTGCCTCTTCCTGGCCTGAACAGCCAGAACCGGTGCCGCAAGGCCAACCCCCGCGGAGGCTCAACCGGACTGCAAGGAAGCACCATACTCATGGCGATGCCCGATTTCACTCTGCGTCAGCTGCTCGAAGCCGGCGTCCATTTCGGCCACCACACCCGCCGCTGGAACCCACGCATGGCGCCGTACCTGTTCGGCATCCGCAACCAGGTCCACATCATCGACCTGCAGCAGACCGTGCCGATGCTGGACCGTGCTCTGCGCGCCGTGCGCGACACGACGGCCGGTGGCGGTCGCGTGCTGTTCGTCGGCACCAAGCGTGCTGCGGCGGAGCATGTGGCAGATGCGGCCAAGCGCTGCGGTCAGTATTACGTGAACCACCGCTGGCTCGGCGGGATGCTGACCAACTGGAAGACCATCACGGGTTCGATCAAGCGCCTGCGCCAGATCGAGGAACTGCTGAGCGGCAACGTCGAGGGCCTCACCAAGAAAGAGGTGCTGGACATCACGCGCGACAGCGACAAGCTGGAACGCGCCC
>CAXTCJ010000291.1:0-3266 GCA_964242215.1 uncultured Acetobacteraceae bacterium
AAGCGGCCGATGTGGATGTCGTGCGCCGCGTCGAACTCGTTCCACAGCTGGGCGGCGCCGCTGTCCAGCGCCATGCCGGCGGTCTGTAGCTTAAAGGTACTACCGGGCTCGTACATGCCGGTGACAGCACGGTTGAAGCGTTCCTCGGGCGGGGCGGAAGCGGCTTTGTTGGCGTCGTAGTCGGGTAGGCTGACCATCGCGATGATCTCGCCGGTCCGCACGTCCATCACGATGCCGCAGCCGCCGATCGCGGTGAACTCGTCCATCGACTTGGCCAGTTCGTCGCGCAGCACGCCCTGGATGCGCACGTCGATCGACAGGCGCAGCGGCTCCGGGTCTTCGCGCAGGCGGTCGTCGAAGTATTTCTCCACGCCGGCAATACCGTGGCTGTCCACGTCCACGCCGCCGAGCACCTGCGCCGCAACCCGGCCTTCCGGATAGCGGCGGCGCTCGCCGGCCTGGAAATACACGCCGGGGATGCCGAGCGCGTTGATCGCCAACTGCTCCTGCGGCGTGATCTGGCGCGCCAAATACACGAACTGCTTGGCCGCCGTCAGCCGGGTGCGGACAGCGTCCTCGTCCAGCCGGGGCAGCGCGCTTTTCAGCTTATGGGCCGCGTCCGCCGGGTCGATCATCTCCTTCGGGTTGGCATAGAGGCTCGACACCGGCAGCGAGATCGCCAGGATCTCGCCGTTGCGGTCGACGATCTGGGCGCGCGGCCCGTGGGAGGCCGGGATCGTGCCCGGCGCGGGGGCCGGCGCAGTGCCGTCGCCGTCGGCCAAGGCGAGCGCTGCCGGGTCGGGCACGCGGGCCACCTCGGCCGGCAGCTTCGGTAGCATCGGGAACAGGATGGTGGCGCTCGACAGCTTGGCCACCACGGCGCCGAACAGCAGCATGAACCCGGCCGCGGACAACAGCAGGCGGGAGCGCATTTTGTCCAGCGCGGCCCGGCGCTGCAGATCGGGCGCAGTGACGCGTACGTTCTCCATCAGCGGGGTCGCCCCTTGCCTGGGCGATCCGCGCCGGTGGGCTGGCGGCGGCGGCGCGTCCGAGGGGGGCGGCCCGTTCATCGGGCGTTGGAATAGCCCATGGAAGCGGCCGAGGCGACCGGGACCGGCGCGGCCAGCATCGAACGTGCCATGCCGAGCGCCGAACCGACGAACGGCGCGGGCTCCGGCTGCTCGATCGCACTGGCCCTCTGCACGGTCGGCGCGTGGATGACGACTTGTGTCGGAGCGTAGGCGGGCATGACGGGCGCGTAGTACGGCCGCGGCGCCGGGGTGGCGGCCAGCACCGGCTCAGTCTCCCGCGGCTTGGCCGGCACGTGCGGCGCCGGCTTGGGCCGGGCGACCGCCAGCTGCACCGGTGCGGCATGGATCGGGGACGGCACGGGCACAGCCATCGCCACGGTCTGAACAGGCGCCGCCGGCGCCGGGGCAACGGTCGCTTGTGCCACCATCACCGGCGGCCGCGCTGCGATCGGGGCGACCGGCTGGACCGACGCCACCGGCGCGTCAACCACCGGCGGCGCGTCAACCGGCGCGGCCGACGGGGCGGGCAAGCGGCTCGGCAGATCCTCCAGCCGGGCGAACTGCGTCGGCTGCAGCGACTGCAGCGACGGCAGGTGCTGCTGCGCCATGCCCTGCAGCCGCTCCGGCTCGTTCAGCAGCGCCCACTCGGCCTTCATCAGCCCGATCCGGTCGCGGCCCTGGTCGGCCTGCTTGATCGTCTTGTTGATGTCGCGGTCGAGCAGCTGGGCGACGTGCTTCTCCTGATACAGGTAGCCCCCCGCACCGAGGGCGGCGATCAGGGACAGGCACGTGATGGGACGGATCATGGCGAAGTCTCCGCAAGGCGTTCAAGCGCGCGCAACCGGGCGCTGCGAGCGCGAGGATTGCGTGCAATTTCGGCGTCGGTAGGGCGGCCGGCACGGGTGCTCAGCAGATGGAAGTCGGTCTTCGGCCGGCCGGACAGGCCGCGGGGGTCATGGCGCGAGGGGGCCGGCTGGCGGCCCGCGGCGTCGGTCATGAAGCGCTTGACCAACCGGTCCTCGCCCGAATGGAACGACACCACCACCAGCCGGCCGCCCGGGCTCAGCAGCGACGCCGCCTGCGCCAGCGCGCGCTCCACCTGGCCCAGCTCGTCGTTGACCCGGATGCGCAGCGCCTGAAACGAGCGCGTCGCCGGGTCGATGCCGGAGGCGTCCTTGGGCACGACGCGGCGGATGATGCCGGCGAGCTGCGCCGTGGTGGTGATCGGCGCCTCGGCCCGAGCCGCCACGATGGCCTTGGCGATGCGGCGGGACAGGCGCTCCTCGCCCAGTTCGTACAGCGTGTCGGCGAGTTCGGCCTCGCCCAGCGTCGCCACCAGGTCGGCGGCGGTCGGCCCGGCGCGGTCCATGCGCATGTCTAACGGGCCGTCGGTGCGGAACGAGAAGCCGCGCGCCGGGTCGTCGATCTGGAACGAGGACAGGCCGAGATCCATCACCACCCCGTCCAGCCGGGTCACGCCGTGGTCGGCCAGCAGGGACAGCATGCCGGCGAAGGAGCCGTGCAGCAGGTGCAGGCGACCCGGGAATTTTTCCGCGATCGCCGCACCGCGCGCGATCGCGTCCGGATCGCGGTCGATCGCCCACAGGGTGCAATCCGCCGCCTCCAAGATCGCCGACGCATAGCCGCCGCCACCGAAGGTCGCGTCCAGATAGGTGGCGCCGTCGCGGGGGGCGAGGGCGGTCAGCACCTCCGGCAGCATGACGGGGATGTGGATCATGCGGCGGCGCGTTCGCGCGTGCGGGCGGCCCGGGCCGCGAGGCGACGGGCCTCGCAGGCGGCGGGTTCCCAGATCTGGAACATGTCGCCCATGCCCATGAAGGCGACCGGGCCGGTGAGGTTGGCGCGGCTGACCATATCGGCGGACAGCATGATGCGGCCCTCCTTGTCCGAGTCGACCTGGTACGTATCGGAAAACAGCAGCGTCGCTGTGTTCTCGTATTCCTCGGTCAACGGATCCATTGCCGCCAGCCTTGCGGTCATGGTGTCGAACTTCCTTTTAGACCAACCCTCGATGCAGTCGAACTTCGCCGACGGGCTGAGGAACACCGTCACCGACCCGTCGCCTTCCAGCCCATCCCGCAAAGCCGCGCGGAACGGCGCCGGGATCGATACGCGACCCTTTGCGTCCAGCCGGTTTTGGTGCGTTCCTAGGAACTGGTTCATTGCGGCCCGGCGAACCCCTCGACCTGCAATGGGGCGGCCGAGCCCGCCCGC
>CAXTCJ010000292.1:0-3095 GCA_964242215.1 uncultured Acetobacteraceae bacterium
GCGAAGGTGGACGACTGGGTGGTGACGCCGCGCATCGGCAAGCCCGTCGAGATCCAGGCGCTGTGGATCAACGCGCTGCGGATCGGCGCCCGCTGGCATCCGCGTTGGACGGCGGTAGCGGCGCAGGCGACGGCGACGTTCCTGCGGCGCTTCCCCAACCCGTCCGGCGGCCTGTATGACGTGGTGGACGTGGACAGCGTGCCCGGCGCGGTGGACATCTCCGTCCGGCCCAACCAGGTGTTCGCCGCCGGTGGGCTGCCGCATGCGGTGCTGGACCCGGCGGCAGCGCGTTCCATGCTCGCCGTGGTGGAGGCGCGGCTGCTGACGCCGCTGGGCCTGCGCACGCTGTCCCCGGACCATCCGGCCTACCGTCCGCATTATGCCGGCAACCGGCTGGAGCGGGACGGCGCCTACCACCAGGGCACGGTTTGGCCTTGGCTGACCGGCCCCTACGTCGAGGCCTGGCTGCGCGCGCACGGCAGCACGCCGGCCACCCGCGCCCGGATGCGCGCATTGCTGGGGCCGCTGCTGGCGCACCTGGAGGTGGCCGGGCTGGGGCATGTGTCGGAAGTCGCGGACGGCGATGCGCCGCATCGGGTGGGGGGGTGCCCGTTCCAGGCGTGGTCGCTGGGAGAGCTGATCCGGGCGCTGGGGATAACGGCGCCGGAGTAGGCGCACTTATCGGACGCGCCTCCCCTGTCGATGCCGCCGTATAAGGGCCGCATGTGATCCCTTTGCAATAACGGGGCAGTTGGCTTGGGTCTGATGGTGCTTTGACCGAGTTAGAACTCCGGTCACGATCCATTTTGGTCATCTGCCCCGATCACTGCAGCCTTGAAACCAGCCATTCCGCCCAGCGCGCCGATTTATCGTGGAGGTGCTGCCGCGCGGCACAAGGCCATTACGGTGCTGCGTAGCCAGCGATGGGCTGGATCGGCATCCATGCGAGGATGCCACATGGCCGAGATCACGATTCCCGGTGTGCGGACGGGAAGCTCGAACGTGGCGAGGCCCTCTGTCAGCGTGTCGGAGCTACCAAGAGAGGAGCGCGGCACGAGCGCGATCAAGTCCGACCGGCGCGCGATGCGGATGGCATCGGGGAAGCCGGGCACGACGGCGACGACGTCTCGCCTGAGCCCCAATTTCGCCAAAGCATCGTCAACCGGGCCGGTGAACGCCCCTCTGCGGGACGCCACCACGTGCCTGCAGGCCGCATACCGTTCGGGCGACACCGGCCCGGTCAGCAGGGAATGCCCGGCCCGGACCGCGCCGATGAAATCGTCGCGGAAGATGAGCTGAGCGCGCATCTCGGGTGCGGATACTCCAAGGACGCCGATCTCCAGATCGATGTGCCCTTCCCGGAGCGGACGCGCATCCTTGTCGGGCTTGAGCGCGAAGCACAGGCGGACATGCGGTGCGGCCTCGGTGACAGCCGCCACCAGGGATGCGGAGAACAGGTTCACGAACCCCTCGTTGGCGCGAATGGTAAAGGTCCGCTCCAGTGAAGCTATGTCCAGGGTGCCGGCCTGCGGGCTTAGAGCCATCCGCACGTCACGGGCAAGCTCGTGGACCCGGTCGCGCAGTTCGGTGGCTCGTGGCGTCGGCACGAGCCCGCGCCCGGCACGCACAAGCAACGGATCGCCTGTGGCGGCACGGAGCCGCGTGAGGGTTCGGCTCATGGCGGACGGACTCAGGCCCAGGCGAACGGCGGCTTTGCTGACGCTGCCCTCGGACAAAAGCGCGTCCAGGGCCGTCAGGAGGTTCAGGTCCACAGCATCCATGAGCCGAGCCTATCCGGACTACGCGACGGGATATAGCGTCCGGTGCAAACATATAGTGCGTCGCGTGCGTCTGGCGCAGGTAGTATCGCCTCCTCACTTTCGCTTCTGACTTCACCTGCGGAAGGCATCGCCATGCTCCCGACTTCATCCGATAACAGCCATACGATCCTGCTCATCGGGGCGTCCCGCGGCCTTGGCTTGGCCATGGCCGCTGAATTCCTGCCAAAGGGTTGGAACGTCGTCGGTACGGTACAAGGAAGCGTCAGAACCGAGTTGCACGATCTGGCGGACAAACATCCGGGTCGTGTCGCAATCGAGACCCTCGACGTAACCGAACCTGATGAGATCGCGGCGCTGCACGACCGTCTTTCTGGCCGCAGCTTCGATATCCTGTTCCACAACGCCGGCGCCGCCAACAAGAACCCGGGCGAAACCATCGCCGAAATCTCAACGGAAGAGTTCGTGCGCGTAATGGTAACGAATGCGCTAAGCCCGATGCGGGTCATAGAAAGACTGCAGGACCTTGTCCCTGCAAGCGGCATGATCGGCATCATGTCGTCAGGGCAGGGTAGTATCATCAATAATACAAAAGGCGGGGCTGAAGTTTACCGCGGCAGCAAGGCTGCATTGAACATGTTCATGCGAAGCTACGCAGCCCGCCACGCCGGAGAGATGCGCGCATTGGTGTTGATGGCGCCCGGCTGGATTCGCACCGCTCTCGGTGGGCCCAACGCGACGTTCAGCATCGAGGAAAGTATTCCAAAGGTCGTGGACGTGCTTCTCTCGCAGCAAGGCAAACCCGGTCTGCACTATCTCGACCGCGAGGGGCGCACCGTTCCGTGGTGAACGCCGGCTCGGGTCGCATCATTCCCCACTGTGGCGCTGCAAGCCGCAATCCTGGTGACCGAGGTGGCTCGTGACGTTGATCGGTATCGACGAACATTTCCTGACCGCCGAGACGCGCGAAGCGCGGAACGCCATCGGTCTGGACGCGGTCGATCCGAGCGTGGCGTTCCATTCCGGCCCAATCGAGGTCCGGCTATGCGACCTGGCCAAAGATCGGCTTGCTCTGATGGACGGAACGGGAATGGACGAAACGGGCCTCGTTGTTCGGGTCCTGTCGCTCACCATGCCCGCGCTGCATGACCTCGGGCCGGAAAGCGACGACATGGCGCGGCGGGCCAACGACGCCCTGGCGGCGGTCGCCCGCCATCCGACACGCCTACATGCGCAGGAACCTCCATATCACGGCGAGCGGCATGTTCCTTCCCAGCTATCTCGAACGCGCCGTTGCTATCGTCGCCACGGATCGCC
>CAXTCJ010000293.1:0-3072 GCA_964242215.1 uncultured Acetobacteraceae bacterium
GCCCCCTCCCTCAAGGGGAGGGGGAGTAGGAAATGGAGGGTACCGTGGACCATATCGCCGACTGGAATGCCAATGCCGCCCTCCTGCACGAGACGTACCGTCCGGAAGACGAGCACGCCAACTGCGGCGTCGGCCTGGTTGCCTCGCTGGACGGCCGCGCCCGGCGTGACGTGGTGCAGGCCGGCATCGATGCGCTGAAGGCGGTCTGGCACCGCGGTGCCGTGGATGCCGACGGCAAGACCGGGGACGGCGCCGGCATCCATGTGGAGATCCCGCAGGATTTCTTCGCCGAGCACATCCAGCGTGGCGGTGACGCGCTGCCGCACGAGCGGATCGCCGTCGGCCAGGTGTTCCTGCCCAAGACCGATCTTGCGGCGCAGGAGCGTTGCCGGCAGATCGTCGAGACCGAGATCCTGACCTTCGGCCACGCGATCCACGGCTGGCGCCAGGTGCCGATCGACGTGCGCTGCATCGGCGAGAAGGCCAACGCCACGCGGCCCGAGATCGAGCAGATCATCATCCGCAACGGCATTGGCGCGGACGAGGCGACCTTCGAGCGCGACCTGTACGTGATCCGCCGTCGCATCGAGAAGCAGGCGATCGCGGCGCAGATCAACGAGCTGTACATCTGCTCGATGTCCTGCCGCTCGATCATCTACAAGGGCATGTTCCTGGCGGAGAACCTGACCGACTTCTACCCGGACCTGCTGGACGAGCGCTTCGTCAGCCGCTTCGCCATCTACCACCAGCGCTATTCCACCAACACCTTCCCGACGTGGCGGTTGGCACAGCCGTTCCGCATGCTCGCCCATAACGGCGAGATCAACACGATCAGCGGCAACACCAACTGGATGAAGAGCCACGAGACCCGGCTCAGCGACCCGGCGCTCGACCCATACATCGACGACATCAAGCCCGTCATCCAGGCCGGCAGCAGCGACACCGCGGCGCTGGACAGCGCGTTCGAACTGCTGGTGCGCGCCGGGCGGGACGCGCCGATGGCCAAGGCGATGCTGATCCCCGCTTCCATCAGCACCGACGCCACGATGAAGCAGGCGCACAAGGACATGTTCCTGTACTGCAACGCCGTCATGGAGCCGTGGGACGGCCCGGCCGCCGTAGCGGCGACTGACGGCCGCTGGATGCTCGCCGGGCTGGACCGCAACGGGTTGCGCCCGCTTCGGTACAGCCTAACCCATACCGGCCTGCTGGTGGTGGGCTCCGAGGCCGGCATGGTGAAGTTCGACGAGCGCGACATCCGCGCCAAGGGCCGCGTCGGTCCGGGGCAGTCGATCGCGGTGGACCTCGAGACCGGCACCTTCTACGGCGACGAGGAGGTGAAGGACATGCTGGCCGGCCGGCACGACTACGCCGCCTGGACGCGTCGCATCGTCGAGATCGACCACATCGTCAAGACCGATGCTCCCGAGCCCACGATGTTCGAGGGCGAAGCGCTGCGCCGCCGCCAACTCGCCGTCGGCACGACGCTGGAAGAGCTCGAGATGATCCTGCACCCGATGGTGGAGGATGCGGCCGAAGCCGTCGGCTCGATGGGCGACGATACGCCGCTGGCGGTGTTGTCCGAGCGCTATCGTGGCCTGCACCATTACTTCCGCCAGGCGTTCAGCCAGGTCACCAACCCGCCGATCGACAGCTTGCGGGAGACGCGGGTGATGTCGCTCAAAACCCGGCTCGGCAATCTCGGCAACGTGCTGGACGAGGCGGCCGACCAACTGGACCTGCTGCAACTGGAGAGCCCCGTGCTGTCCAACGCCGAGTTCGCGGCGATGCAGGAGTTCATGGGCACCAGCGTGTGCGTGATCGACTGCACCGTTGCCGTGGAGGGCGACCACATCGACCTGCGCGGCGGCATCAACCGCATCCGGCGCGAGGCGGAAGAGGCGGTGCGCGCGGGCTGCACCCACATCATCGCGACCGACGAGCATACCGGGCCGGAGCGGGCCGGGATCCCGATGATCCTGGCCACGGCGGCAATCCACACGCATCTAGTGCGGTCGTCGCTGCGCACCTTCACCAGCCTCAACGTCCGTTCGGCCGAGTGCATGGACGTGCATGCGTTCGCGGTGCTGATCGGCGTGGGGGCCACCACGATCAACGCGTATCTCGCCCAGGAGAGCATTGCCGACCGGCAGCGTAAGGGGCTGTTCGGCAACATCAGCCTCGGCGAGGCCGTCCGCCGCTACAAGAAAGCGGTGGACAAGGGGTTGCTGAAGGTGATGTCCAAGATGGGCATCTCCGTCGTGTCCTCCTATCGCGGCGGCTATAATTTCGAGGCAATTGGCCTGTCGCGGGCGCTGGTGGCGGAGTTCTTCCCCGGCATGCAGTCCCGCATCAGCGGCATCGGCATTCCCGGCATCGCGCGCGACGTGGCCGCCCTGCACAAGACCGCTTGGGACCAGGATGCGATCGCGCTTCCGGTGGGCGGGCTGTACAAGCTGCGGCGCCGGGGGGAGACGCATGCCTTCGAAGGCAGCCTGATCCACACGCTGCAGACCGCCGTCAGCAACGACAGCTTCCAGACCTACATGCGCTACAGCGAGGCGATCCGCCGCCAGCCGCCGGTGGCGTTGCGCGACCTGCTGGACTTCACCGAGGGCCACACGGCGATCCCGGTGGACGAGGTGGAGAGCATCACCGAGATTAGGAAACACCTCATCGCGCCCGGCATCTCGCTCGGCGCGCTCAGCCCGGAAGCGCACGAGACGCTGGCGATCGCGATGAACCGCATCGGCGCCCGCTCCGACAGCGGCGAGGGCGGCGAGGACGAGGCGCGCTACAAGCCGCGGGCCAATGGCGACAACGCCAACTCCGCCATTAAGCAGATCGCGTCCGGCCGTTTCGGCGTCACGGCGGAGTATCTGAACGCGTGCCGGGAAATCGAGATCAAGGTGGCCCAGGGTGCCAAGCCCGGCGAGGGCGGCCAGTTGCCCGGCTTCAAGGTGACGGAGCTGATCGCCAAGCTGCGGCACTCGACACCGGGTGTCACGCTGATCAGCCCGCCGCCGCATCACGACATCTACTCGATCGAGGATCTGGCGCAGCTCATCTACG
>CAXTCJ010000294.1:0-2998 GCA_964242215.1 uncultured Acetobacteraceae bacterium
GTCGCGTCAGACCGTCTTCAGGAAATCGCCCAGCTTGGTCACCGCCGTCGGCTTGTCCGTCTTGTCCAGCGCCGCCAACTCCGCGGCCAACCGATCCATCGCGGCCTCGTAGATCTGCCGCTCGCTGAAGCTCTGATCCGGCTGACCCGCGTTGCGGTGCAGGTCGCGCACCACCTCGGCGATCGCGATCGGGTCGCCGCTGTTAATCTTGGCCTCGTACTCCTGCGCGCGGCGGGACCACATGGTGCGCTTGATCCGGGCGCGGCCCTTCAGCACCGCCATCGCCTCGTCGAACATCTTGCGCGTCGCGAGCTTGCGCAACCCGGCCGAACGCGCCTTCGACACCGGGACGCGCAACGTCATCCGGTTCTCCTCGAAGGTGATGTGGATCAGCTCCAGCTTGTGACCGGCGATCTCCTCCGTCGCAATCCGCTCCACCTTGCCGACACCATGGGTCGGATAGACCACGTGATCGCCCTCGTGGAAGATCTCGGCCTTGGCGGGCATGCGGGCGTGGACGATCGGGCGGTTCGGCACGCCGGGCATGTGGCCGGGCATGCGCGGCGCGACCCGGTTGGACACCGGCGGAAGATCATCTTCCTCCTCCTCTTCCTCCTCGGGGACGACTGCGAGGTCCGTCTCGAGGTCCTCTTCTGCGACGACGTCCTCGATGTCGGCGGCAGCCAGCGGGTCGATGTCGGCCTCGCCGATTTCCGGCGCCAGTTCGGGGGCGGCCTCGGCTTCGTCCAGCGCGACCGGGTCTTCGGCGTCCAGCATAGGCTCGTCCAACTCGGCGTGGATCTCTTTGATGGGCGGGTCGGGAATGGTGGTGTCAGGAATGGTCTTCAACTCCGGTTTCTGCCGTACGGGCCTTGGAGGTTTGGCGGGCGATGCGCGATCTGATGCGTGCGTCTTATCGCGCGATTTCCGGCGTGCCCCGCCGGACGCTGATCCTGCCATCGCCCTTCCCTCCAACACCGAGCAGGGGCCGAGGGTGGCAGAAACATGCCAACCCCATCCCCCATGGTGGTCGTGGATGGGCGCTCACCGGCGTGCAGCCAGGCGCCCGCGCGATGCTATATCACAAAAACAGCCGATGGTCAGCCCCGAAGGGCGAACCTCAGCCGGGTTCCGCTGAGAACAGCGCTTCCTTTCCCGGCTTGTCTTTCCACTCGTCGGCATCGGCCGGCGGCGTGCCCTTGCGCGTGATGTTCGGCCACTGCGTCGAGAACGTACGATTGCGTTCCGCCCAGGCCGCCGCACGATCGTCGCTGTCGGGCACGATGGCCTCAGCGGGGCATTCCGGCTCGCACACGCCGCAGTCGATGCACTCGTCGGGATGGATCATCAACATGTTCTCGCCGACATAGAAACAGTCGACCGGACAAACCTCGACGCAATCCATATACTTGCATTTGATGCAGTTCTCGGTGACCACGTAGGTCATACGTATTACGCTCCAACGACCGACTGGGCTTGAGGTGGGCGGGTATGCCGCCGTTTCATCCCCCATGCAAGCCGGGCTCCGTTACCTCATCGTACAGCAGCCGAGCCTCGGTCGCTGGTCCACGCCGCGCCGCCAGCCCTAACACGCGGATCACCCGCACGGTGTCGCCCGACGGAAAGGTGAGCACGTCACCGGGCCGCAGCCGGGCGTGGGGCTTGTCGGTGGGCTGCCGGTTGATCCGGATCCTGCCCTCCGCGACCCATTCGGCACAGGCCGAGCGCACTTTCATGAACCGCGCGCACCACAGCCACTTGTCCAACCGCTGCCATGTGCGGTCCTCGACCTCGCTCACGAGGCAGCCAACCCTGCATCCTCCCCTGCGCAGCGGGGGAGGGGGACCGCGCGAAGCATGGTGGAAGGGGCGAGCCACGCGCACTCCCCATGCCCGCGCCCCCACCGTCGGCTTCGCCGCCACTTCCCCCGCGTTGCGGGGGAGGACCGGTACCCGGTGCTCAAGGCCTAAGCCGCAGCGAAGCAAGCGCCGCAAACGGGCTGTCGACTCGCACCGGCACCGGCTTCGGCTCCGGCCGTGCGCGAGTCGGCCGGCGGCCGCCATGCGCCATCAGCATCGGCGGCACCGGCGGCCCGAACATGCCAGGCTCCAGAGCCACGCCAGGCACCACCCGCGCACCCAACGCATGCAGCACGGCCGGCAACAACTCGCCCCGGATCGACAGCCGCGACGCCAAATTGGCCGGCAACGCCGTGGCCCGGCGCCGCGTCGCGTGGGCAAGCTCGGCGGCGATCCGCTCGGCGATGTCCAGCCGCAGCAGCACCGGCCCGGCCTCGAACCACCCGAGCGCCGCCGCCACGCCCTGTGGCCAACTCGCCGGCACCGGCATCGACACCAGCCCGGGGGCGGGCAGCTCCGGCGGCGGCAGACGATGCGCGACCGACCACAGGATCGCCCGCAGCGCCATGGCCCGCGGCTTCAACGCAGCGGGGCTGAACAGGCCGAACCGCCCCGCCCGCACCCCCAGCAGCTTCAACCGCGCGCGCTCCGGCGGCGCCACCTGCACGGCAGGCGCCACGCCACCCGCCTCGCCTAGCTGGTGCAAGGGGCCGCGCAACGCCGGGTCGGCAACGGCCGCCAGACGAAGCACCGGCCCCAGCTCGGCCTCTATCGTCGCCGTGACGTAGGCCTGCACGCGAACCCGGATGTGCTCCCGCCCGGCGCCGTCCAGATGTTCGCTGTCCAGCACCTCGACCGCCGGCCGCAGCATGGTATTGCCAGGCCGCAACCGCGCGACCGGGCCGCCACCCCAGGCGATCCGCCCGTCCGGCGACAACACGAAGGCGTCGGCCGCCGACCCCACCAGCGCGTCGACCCGGCGTGGCATCTCCTGCCGCAGCGCCCGGCGAGCGGCCCGCAGCACCAGCCGCTTCTCGTCCCCCACCGCCGCCGGGTCGGGGACGAAGGCGAACCCCTCCACGTGGCCGACCGAGTGCCCCTCCACCACCACCTCGCCGCGCGGGGTGACGGCCGACAGC
>CAXTCJ010000295.1:0-2981 GCA_964242215.1 uncultured Acetobacteraceae bacterium
AGCCGCTTGCCGCCGGCGGCCACGATGTGGGCGGCGAGTTGCGGGATCAGGCTGACCGGGCTGTCCATGCGGGCCAGGATGGCGCGGTTGCACGCCTTCATGTCGTCGCCGAGCAAGGCGGTCAGACGGCTGAGAACGTCCTCGCCCGCATCGCCGCGGGCGGTTCCGGCCGGGTCGCGTGCCGGGTGGGTCAGCGGAGGGCTGGCGAACGCACCCAATACGGAAAACTCCGGCTTGTTGAGAGAGGTGAGGAGGGGGAGACTACCCCACCATATCGGCCCGCCGGAAAACCGGTCAAGGCGAGCCCCCTATACAGGACATCCATGCACGTCGTCGTCAAAACCAACGATCCGGTCCGGCTGAGCTTTCTGGTGGCCTTGTTGCAAGATGCGGGGATCGAGGCGGTCGTTTTGGACGCCTACGCCAGTGCCACGGACGGCAGCATCGGCGCGATCCCACGCCGGCTGGCGGTGCACGAGGAGGACGGTCCCGCCGCCCTGCGGATCCTGCGGGAGGCTGGCGAGGCGCAATGGGACTAACAGGCGGCCAGACGCAATGCGACTGATAGACGGCCAGACGCCGTGGAACTGACGGACGGCACCTTGCTGGGCGGCCGGGTGATCTATCGGCAGCCGAGCGCCGGCTATCGGACCGGAATCGAGCCGGTGCTGCTCGCCGCCAGCGTCGCGGCGCAGCCCGGGATGCGCGTGCTCGAGGCTGGGACCGGAGCCGGAGCGGGGTTGTTGTGCCTGCTGGCGCGGGTGCCCGGCGTTGCCGCAACCGGGGTGGAGCAGGACGCCGAACTGGCCGAGTTGGCCCGCGCCAACCTGGCGGCGAACGGCATGGCGGGCGTGATGCAGACTGCCGACGTGCTCGCTTTGCCCGCGATGGCCGCCTTCGATCACGCGATGGCCAACCCGCCCTGGCACGATGCGCGCAGCACGCCCTCGCCGATCCACCGCCGCGATGCGGCCAAGCGCGCCGCCCCCGACCTGCTCGGAGATTGGGCGGCGGCGCTGGTTCGGCTGGTGCGACCCGGCGGTGGCGTGAGCTTCATCCTGTCGGCCGCTGCCGTGGCAGAGGCCGTTGCGGCACTGGCAGGCCTTGGGTGCGGCAGCATGACGCTGCTGCCGCTCTGGCCAAGAGCTGGTCAGGAAGCCCGCCTGGTGTTGGTGCAGGCCATCAAGGGGGCTCGGGGACCCAGCCGCATACTTGCCGGGCTGGTGCTTCACGAGGGCGACAAATTCACCGACGCGGCCCGTGCGATCCTATGGGACGGCGCGGCGCTGAAACTTGGGTGAGCCGGTCGATCGCCGCGGTGGCGGGGGGGTGGATGGCGCTTCGGGCCGGCCTGCTACTCGTCGATCGTGGGATGCCGGAGGTGCCAAAGCCGCTCGTGCGCCGCGACCAGGCTTTCCATGCTGCGGCGGCGACCCAGGTCGGCCGGAGTTGGCCGGCGGGTCAGCATAAGTTCCAACGTCCGTAGCAGTGCATCCGCAACCTCGAAGTCACCGACGTCGCATGCGTGGTGGAATGCCACGAGGACTTTGTCCGAGAGACGTCGCCCTTGCCTCGGTCCCGTGCCGGCACTTTCACGGACAGCACCTTCTTCCGCTAACGCCACAGCCCGTCACTCCCATCAAATAGCACGTGATCGGCGTAATGAGTGGGCTGATCCGGCTCCC
Source organism: uncultured Acetobacteraceae bacterium (assembly GCA_964242215.1). Classification (GTDB taxonomy): domain Bacteria; phylum Pseudomonadota; class Alphaproteobacteria; order Acetobacterales; family Acetobacteraceae; genus LMUY01. The sequence goes on from CAXTCJ010000295.1 coordinate 1,686, forward strand.
GTGCGACTACAAAACAAATCCGAAGTTGTGCAATACAAGCAAATTTAGACTCTAGGCACATAACAAACAAGCGGGAATCGATTGTGCGCTTCACGAGAAGTGTCGAGCGCATCGGCTGCAGAGCGCTGGCTAGTCATAGTGTGGCGACAAGTGATCCAACCCTGACGCTCACAACCCGAACGTCAGGTGAATCGCCCACCAAATCAACGGCTGGAAAGCGATCGGCTCCTCCATCTGGCATGAACGTTTAACCGGATACGTCCGCATGTATTCGACCGGACGCGCTCGGATCGCTCGGTATTGACGCCGCCGACCCTTAGGCCGCGTAGATAGCGGACTCGAAGGCGTCGAACAGGCTTAACACGACCGGGTCGGCAAACGGCATGATCTGGGTCATCAGCACACCGGCCACGCGGCTCGTCGGGTCGATCCAGTAGTAGCAGTTGGCCAACCCGGCCCAGGCCATGCTGTTGGCGGCGCGGCCAGCGTGGCCCGGCGCGGTGTTGATGACGAAGCCGTAACCCCAGCCCTTCGCCATCCCGGGAAAGAACTCGGCATCGTTGGACGCCTGCGGCATCACCGTCACCAATCGGCTTACGTCGAGCGGGCCGATCTGGTTACGGCCCATCTGCGCGACCGTCTCCGGCCGCAACACGTCGTCGCCGCCCCGCAACAGCATGGCGAGGAACTTGAGGTAGTCGGGTGCCGTCGAATACAGCCCGCCGCCGCCGCCTTCCAACTCGGGCTTCGACGGACGTCCGCTGCGGCCCACCTTCAGCGAGCCGTCGGCCTGCCGGTTGTGCAGGGTGACGGTACGGTCGCTGTCCGGCCGGCCGAATTGCGTGTCCACCATACCGAGCGGGCCGGTGATGTGGTCCGCAAAGTAGGCCCCGAGGCCCTGGCCGCTGAGTGCCTCCACCACCTTGCCCGCCCAATCCACGCCGATGCCGTACTCCCAGCGCTCGCCGGGATCGAACGCCAGCGGCATCTCCAGCCCGACGTTCAGCCCGCTGGCGGCGCCCGGCTTGCCGGTGACCTGCACGTAGCGGCCCAGGGAGGCGTTCCACATCTCGTAGACGAAGCCCGAGGTGTGCGTCAGCAGGTCGTGCAGCGTCACCTCTCGCCGGGCCGGACGCAGGATCGGCTGCCCGTCGGCATCGAAGCCGTCCAGCACCTGCAGGTTGGCGAGCTTGGGCACGATCGGGCCGAGCGGCTGGTCCAGCCCGACCCGGCCCTGCTCCACCATCTGCATGGCCGCAACCGATGTCACGGCCTTGGTCAGCGAGGCGATCCAGC
>CAXTCJ010000296.1:0-2934 GCA_964242215.1 uncultured Acetobacteraceae bacterium
ATACGGGCGAGCACGTCGGGCATCGATTGGTCCATCGCCGCCTCCGTTACGCGGTGGCTTGCCGCAGCCGTTGGAGCGCGGCCAGTGCCGCCCCCGTCTCGATCGCTGCCGACGCCTGCGCCGCACCGTCCATCAAATTATCGGCCCGACCGGCCACCACGAGACCCGCCGCGCTGTTCAGCACGACCGTGTCGCGGTAGGCACCGGGGGCCCCCTCCAGCAACGCCCGCAACGCCCGGGCGTTTTCCGGCGCCTCACCACCCTTGATCGCCTCGAGCGGTGACCGCGGCAAACCGGCGTCCTCGGGCACGACGACGCGCTCGGTGATCTGCCCGTCGGCGATGGCAACGACGTGGCTCTCGCCCGCCACCGTCAGCTCGTCCAGGCCTTGGCCATGCACGATCCACGCATGTGTCGTGCCCAATTCCGCCAGCGTCTCGGCCATCGGGCGCGCCCACACCGGGTCGAACACCCCGGTCAGCTGCCGGGTGACCCGGCCTGGATTAGCCAACGGTCCCAATAGGTTGAAGATGGTTCTTGTGCCCAGTTCCACCCGCGGACCGGCGGCATGGCGCAGGGCCGCATGGTGACGCGGCGCGAACAGGAACACGCACCCGGCCTGCTCGATGATCGCGGGCAAGCGGTCGAGTGGCACATCGACGTTCACGCCCAACTCGGTCAGCACGTCTGCCCCGCCAGTCCGCGACGACAGGGCGCGGTTGCCATGCTTGGCCACGGGAACGCCCAGCCCGGCGAGCACGAAGGTGACGGCCGTGGACACGTTCAGCGTGCCTGCGCCGTCCCCGCCGGTCCCGCACACATCCATCGCGCCCGGGGGCACCTGGACCGCCGACATCCGTGCCCGCATCGCTCGCACGGCGCCCACCAGTTCGGCCACCGTCTCGCCGCGCAGCCGCATCATCATCAGCAGGCCGGCGATCTGCGCTGGGGTCGCCTCGCCAGACATGATGATGCCGAAGGTGGCCTCCGCCTCGGCTTCCGACAGCGTCTCGCCCCGGGCCAGCCGGGCGATCGCAGGCTTTAGGTTACTGTCCAACGGTTCGTCAGGCGGCGCGGCGCGGCGCGTTCGCGCCACGGGCGATGGCGAGGAAATTTGCAACGATATCATGCCCGTGTTCGGAGGCGATGCTCTCGGGATGAAACTGCACCCCGAACACCGGCAAGGCCCGGTGACGTAGGCCCATGATCAGGCCGTCCTCGGTCCAGGCGGTCGCCTCCAGCACCGGCGGCAGGCTGGCGCGCTCCACGATCAGGCTGTGATAGCGGACCGCGTCGAACGGGCTCGGCAAGCCGGCGAAGATGTCGCTGCCGGCGTGTTCCACCCGGCCCACTTTGCCATGCATGGGCAAGGGTGCGCGTTGGACGGTGCCGCCGAACACCTGGCCGATCGCCTGGTGACCTAGGCACACGCCCAGCACGGGAACGTGGCCCGCGGCCGCAGCAATCAGCGGCAAGCAGATCCCGGCCTCATCCGGCGTGCACGGGCCGGGCGACAGCACGATCGCTTCCGGGGCCATCGCCATGGCCTGTTCCACCGTCAACGCGTCGTTTCGCCGCACGTCACAGCGCGCGCCTGCCTCGCCCAGCAGGTGAAAAAGGTTGAACGTGAAGCTGTCGTAATTGTCGATCAGCAGGATCATTGCCGGTGTATCGCGCGCAGGTGCGGTGACGGTCAATGCGCCGGGCAGGGATGATGCTGCAGCGCCGCGGGCTCAGGAGGTCTCCAGCAACTCCAATGCATCATTTGTGTTTGCACTGAACACCATCAGAGCGAGGCCAGTACTATGAACTGTTCCAAGGGAACGCTCGCTGCCGCGATGGTCGTCGCGGGTCTGGCTGCAGGCCCAATCGCAGCCCGGGCTGCGGACGTGACGTCGGCCCAAGACAAGACGTTCGTCGGCATGGTCAGTCAGGGCGGCATGTTCGAGGTCAAGCTCGGCCAACTCGGCGCCGATCAGGGCTCGACGCAGGATATCAGAGACCAGGGCAACACCGAGGCTCACGACCACCAACTGGTCGGCGACAAGCTGAAGAGCATCATGACGGATGCGGGCTTGCCTTTCCCAGACGCATTGAACGCCTCGTTTCAGGGGCAACTCGACAAGATCAAGGCAATGCAGGGCACGTCGTTCGACGCCGCCTACCTGCATGCGATGGAAGATGTCCACGCCAAGGACGGCGCCGCGTTCGCCAAGGAGGCCCAATTGGGCACCGATCCGAAGCTGAAGGCGTTCGCGGCCGAGACCCACCGCATCGTCCTGCGCCACATCGGCGAGTTGAAGGCGATCGGCCCGTCGTGAGGCGCCGACCAAAATAAAGCCATATCCGAGGCGAAGAAGCGACGGGCGGGCGCTGTGCTCGACGTAATCTTCCCGCCGTCCGTCGCCCGTTCGCGCCGTTATCGACCCAGGTAAGGATATCTCGTGGCGTATCTCCCCCACACCATCGTGTCAGCTGGCGTCTCAGTTGGCGTCTCAGTCGGTCTCATGCTGGCCAGCAGCGTGGCGGCGCAACCGGCACAATACGCGCCAGGCTATGACGCGCAGGGCTATGCCTCGCCGGGTTACCAGGACGGCTCTGCCGATCCATCACAGGGCGGGTCGGTTCCCTATGCGCAGCCGGGCTATCCCCAGCAGGGCTATGCACCCCCGGGTTACGCACCTCCGGGATATCCGGCACCAGACTACCCGGTGGCGGGCGTTCCGGCCCCGGGACAACCCTACATCGGTCCAGACGGATTGACCTACTTGAACGGTTACCCGGTCTACGTCGTCGATGGCTCGTATCTGCCGTTGGTGTTCGTCGCGGGGCTTGGCTGGGGCTATTATGGCTATGGCCATCGCTGGTTCGGCGCCCCCGGCGACTTAGGCGGTCGGCTGCAGAGGGTTTACCCCGGAGGACGCGGATTCCCCG
>CAXTCJ010000297.1:0-2873 GCA_964242215.1 uncultured Acetobacteraceae bacterium
TACGCTTGCTTCGGGAGCAAGAGGCCGGAGGTTCGAATCCTCTCGCCCCGACCAACACCCCGCACATCACAGCCGGCAGCCTTCGCCCCGCCCTCACGGCATCAGTGCGCCGTGAAGCCGCCATCGACCGGCAGCGCCACGCCGAGCACGAAGCTCGCCCCCGGACTGCAAAGCCAAAGCACCGCCGCCGCAACCTCGGTGGCAAGCCCCATCCGCCCGATCGGCTGATCGCGCAGGAACTCCTTCATCGCGGCGGGATCAATGCCGTCGCCCATCGGCGTGTCGATGCAGCCCGGGCACACGGCATTCACCCGGACGCCCTTGGTCGCATAGTCCAGGGCGGCACTCTTGGTTAGCCCGATCACCCCATGCTTGCTGGAATGATAGGCCGCCCGCCCAGGCAGCCCGACAAGGCCGCCGAGCGACGAACAGTTGACGATCGTCCCGCTGCCCCGCGTCCGCATGTGCAGCAGCTCATGCTTCATGCACGTCCAGATGCCGCGCAGGTTGACGGCATGCACCTCGTCGAACGCCTCGGCCGTCTCATCGGTCACGTCGCCCATCGGGCCGAGGATGCCTGCATTGTTATATGCCATGTCGAGCCGCCCGAACTCGGTGACGGCACGTTCCACCATCGCCGCCGCCTGCCCTTCATCCGCTACGTCGCAGGTCACCGCGACCGTCCGGTGCCCCGCGGCGTTCAGCGTCTCGCTCGCGTGCCGCACCACCTGCCCGTGGATATCGGCCAGCACGACCGCGGCGCCTGCTTCGGCAAACGCCCTCGCCGCCGCCAGCCCAATGCCGGAACTGGCGCCCGTGACGAGGGCGACCTGGCCCCCGAAATCATAAGCCGGATTCACTTGCTTTCACTCCTGCTCAAAGGCCCGACAGCGCTTCGACCGCCTCGGGATAGCGGTCTCCCTGGACCGTGATCCGCCCGGCAGCGTCCTCGATATGACGGAGGTCGTCAGGCGTAAGTTCGATGGAAGCCGCGCCGATGTTCTCCTCCAGGCGGTTCAATCTCGTGGTGCCCGGGATCGGCACGACCCACGGTGCCTGCGCCAGCAGCCACGCCAGCGCGACCTGCGCCGCCGTCGCGCCCTTCTGGCGTCCAACGTCCTCCAGCAAGGTGACCATCGGCCGGTTCGCGAGGCGGGCCTCCGGCGCAAACCGCGGCAGGCTGCCGCGGTTGTCGCCGCCGACAAACTGGGTCGTCTCGTCAATGCTCCCGGTAAGGAACCCCCGGCCCAACGGGCTGTACGGGACAAACCCGATCCCCAACTCCTCGCAGGCCGGCAGCACCGCATCCTCCGGCCGGCGCCACCAAAGCGAGTATTCGTTCTGAATGGCCGTAACCGGCTGCACCGCGTGCGCGCGCCGGATGGTCTGGGCACCGGGTTCGGACAGGCCGAAGTGCCTGACCTTGCCCGCCGCGATCAGGTCGCGCACCGCACCAGCCACATCCTCGATCGGCACGCTGGGATCGACCCTGTGCTGATAGAACAGGTCGATGGCATCCACCCGCAGACGCTTCAGCGAGTCCTCGGCAACCCGGCGGATGCGTTCGGGCCGGCTGTCCAGCCCGTTGGACGATCCACGCCCCCCATGGTCGTGGCCGAACTTCGTCGCGATCACGACCTGCCCCTTAAAGGGTTCCAGCGCCTCGCCAACCAGGCTCTCGTTGGTGAACGGCCCATAGGCCTCCGCCGTATCAAAGAAGCTGACGCCGCGCTCGACCGCCTGGCGCAGGAGCGCGATCATCTCGTTCCGGTCCGGCATCACGCCCCGGTGATAGTTCAATCCCATGCAGCCCAGGCCGATGGCCGAGACCTCCAGGCCGCTGCTGCCAAGCATGCGCTTTTGCATCCCTGTCTCCTGATCCAGATCCCGGGCGGTCAGCGCTGGTACTGCGCGTCGCCGACGTGCTCCATCCAGTCCACCGGCGAGCCGTTCAGCTTCTCCTGGATGGCGATGTGGCTCATCGCCGTGGTGCTCGCGGCCCCGTGCCAGTGCTTTTCGCCCGGCGCGAACCACACCACGTCGCCGGGCCTGATCTCCTCGACCGCCCCGCCCTCCCGCTGCGCCCAGCCGCAACCCGCGGTCACGACCAGCGTCTGCCCCAGCGGATGCGTATGCCACGCCGTCCGCGCCCCCGGCTCGAATGTGACCAGCGCCATCGCAACCCGGGCCGGGTCCGGCGGGCTGTTCAGCGGGTCGATGCGGACCGTCCCGGTAAAGTACTCCGCCGGCCCCTTGCCCGAGGCTTGGCTGCCTGCTCGCTTGATCTCCATCGCCCGTCCCCTTCGGTTGCGCCTGACCGGTGATGTGGAGGGTGCAGCCACCGCCGATTAGCCGCTAAAATCCGAATGCACCTATAAGCTGACCTACTGAATGCCCCGCACCGACCTCAACGACCTCATGGCCTTCCTGACCGTGGCCCGCGCCCGCAGCTTCACCCGCGCCGCCGCCCAGCTCGGCGTGTCCCAATCGGCGCTGAGCCAGACCATCCGCGGCCTCGAAGCGCATCTCGGGCTGCGGCTGCTGACCCGCACCACCCGCAGCGTCGCACCCACCGAGGCCGGCGAACGCCTGCTCGGCGCCGCCGGCCCGCGCCTGGACGAGATCGACGCCGAACTGGCCGCCCTGAGCGAGCTGCGCGAGAAGCCCGCCGGCACCATCCGCATCACGGCGCACGACCACGCCGTGCGTGCCTTCCTCTGGCCCGCCCTGGAAAAGCTCCTGCCGGACCACCCGGACATCAAGGTGGAGGTCATCATCGACTACGGCCTGACCGACATCGTGACCGAGCGCTTCGACGCCGGCATCCGCACCGGCGAGATGGTGGCCAAGGACATGGTTGCCGTCCGCATCGG
>CAXTCJ010000298.1:0-2840 GCA_964242215.1 uncultured Acetobacteraceae bacterium
GGAGCACCGTCGCCACCCGTGCAGGGTCGCCTCGATCAGTGAGATCTTACCGACGAACGGTGCCCCCTAAGGTCCGCTGCCGAAGCTGGAACGCCGAACCGCTCGAGATGACCAGGGCCTTCAAAGGTCCCCTCGTGCTCACTACGACTACGACGGAACCAAGGCAAAGGCGGCGCTGGATAGCGGCCAGACCGGTGCGATCTTGTTTGCGCAGCCCTTCATCAGCAATCTTGACCTACCCCACTGCCTCGCCGAGGTCCTGCCCCTTGCCCCGGACGACAGGAAAATCTTCTACGCAGGCTCTGCGCCCGGCTACGCCGATCATCCTGATGTGCCACCGGTGTGAAAGCGACCAACCGCGATCAGTCTCGTAAGCGCCGGCTTCTCTCGCCCGAGCTCTAGCGGCACAAGCCGCTCGGCGGATGGCGTTTGCGCGTAAAGGAGTGGGGCGGAGCTGACGCAGGTCCCACCCCCACGTCAGCAGCTTGTGTGGATTAGAAGAGCCGCTCGCACCAGCCATGCGGGTCGGCCGCCTCGCCTCGCTGGATGTTGACCAGGGCGTCGCGAAGGCGCTTCGTGGTTTCGCCAATTTGGCCGTGACCAACTGCGATATCGCGGTTAATCCCGCGGACGCGCCCGATTGGCGTGACGACCGCTGCGGTTCCGCAAGCAAATGCCTCTATGAGTTTGCCGCTTGCTGCGTCGGCTTGCAATTGATCGATCTCGTACGGTTCCTCACGAACGGTGAGCCCCATATCGTGCGCCAGTGTGATCAACGACGTGCGGGTGACACCGGGAAGAATGGTTCCGGTCAGCGGAGGCGTTTGCAACGAGCCGTCGGCAAACACGACGAACACGTTCATGCCGCCGAGTTCTTCAATCCAGCGGCGCTGCGCGGCATCCAGGAACATCACCTGGTCACAGCCATGCTTCGATGCTTCCGCCTGTGCACAGAGGCTGGCGGCGTAGTTACCACCACACTTGGCCTCGCCGGTTCCACCGATCGCAGCGCGTGTGAAAGTCTCGGTCACCCAGATGCTGACGGGGCCAGCACCGCTTTTGAAGTAAGAACCCACCGGAGAGGCAATGACACAGTATAGATACTCCGCAGCAGGCTTCACGCCGAGCGCCACCTCGGTCGCAATCATGAATGGCCGCAGATAGAGCGCGCCGCCGTCGAGTTCGGGGATCCAGTCCCGGTCGGCCAGCACAAGTGCCCGAACGGACGCTAAAAACAGTTCCTCAGGCAGCTGCGCCATAGCGAGGCGCTCTGCCGAACGACGAAACCGCAGGGCATTCAAGTCTGGGCGAAAGAGCGAAGCTCCCCCGTCGGACATGTGATAGGCCTTGAGCCCCTCGAACACTTCCTGCGCGTAGTGGAGGACCATCGAAGCTGGGTTGAGAGTAATCGCTGCACGAGGTTCGATACGCGGGGAGTGCCAGCCACCCCCATCCGTGTAGCGGATCGTAGCCATATGGTCCGTGAAGACGCGGCCGAAGCCCGGGTCTTTGAGCAAAGCCGCCCGTTCGACTGGATTTGTTAAAGCCGGGTTGTGCTCACGTTCGAATTGGAGAGTCGCGTTCATCTGGTTTGGTCCTAAAGTCTGATCGGCAGCGATTGACAAAGCCGAACAAATTGCTTCGGAGCTAGTCAGGCGTTTCGTAGCGAAACGGTCAATTCCCTTGACGTCCCGAACGGTGCCGGACTCGACGATCTTGACGATGCATTGACGACGGCGCGGGCGAGGACGGCAGGCTGTCTTCCGTCTAACGAGCCAGCACCAATGCTGATCTGAGCGTAGCCAAGGCGCTCAAACGGCACCCGGTTTCAGCGCCTTACGCGACCTGCGCCTCTTATTAGCTAAAGCTAGCCGCTCCAAGGCATTCGACAGATGCCGCTCGGCAGCTGTCCGGGCAGCATCGGCGTTACCGATCGCTATAGCATCCAGCATAGCCCGGTGCTCCGCTTGCACCAGCTCGGTCAGACCCCACTGGCGCGAGTTGGTGCGGGCCGTGCGCACGAAATGACGCACGCGCGCGTCGAGGAAATCCAGGATCTGATTGAATAGCGGGTTTCCCGCGGCATCGATAATGGCGCGGTGAAAGCCGATGTCCTCCTCTTCGCCGTCCTGGCCGTCCCGTACGGCTTGGCCGATCGCCTCGTACCACCGAGTAATCGCTTCCAGTTGCGCCGGCGTGCGGCGAAGTGCCGCATGCGCCGATGCGGCCGAACGCACTGCGCTCAGCAGTTCCACCACCGAGCGCAGGTCGGCCACGTCCGACGGGACAACGTGTAGGCGAAGCGTGGGCGCGGCACCCTGCATAACGAACGCGCCGGAACCCTGACGGGATACGACCAGCCCGTCATGCTTCAGGCGGCCGAGCGCTTCGCGCACGATCGCACGGCTGACACCGTATGATTCCGACATCTCGCGTTCGGTCGGCAATCGCTCCCCAGCCCGGAACGTGCCATCCGCGATCTCCTGCCGGACCTCGTCGGCTAGCTTCTCCGCCAGCAACGGTCCGCGCTGCATAGGCGCCGACGACCGGTCCGCCGCTGCGTCAGTGGCCACCGATGGATCCCCTGCGGCAGTGCTGGCCACCGGCTCTGTTGGCATCGTGATGCATCAGCGCTGCTCCTGCGTGTTCATGCACGCGACGCGCCCCTACCCTATTCAAACCGAAATTCCAAACGCTTGCTGAGCAGAACGAGCGGAAACAGCAGGGCGAAATACATCGCCGCGACGCTCGTGTACACCTCGAGCGGCCGGAACGTCTCCGACACCATCACGGAGGACCGTTGCATCAATTCCGGGATCGCGACGACGGACAGCAAGGCC
>CAXTCJ010000299.1:0-2698 GCA_964242215.1 uncultured Acetobacteraceae bacterium
CCGGGTACCGCCCCCGGGTCCACAACGATTATTCCACGCATCGTTTATCGCCATATCTGGCAAGCCAGCATTGGGGAATATAGGCGACGTTCTTCCGGAATGGTAGGGGTGGCGGATGACCGACCGAAATCCCGTCGTGCCAGGGCTCGACCCTGGTATCCACGCCGTTCCGCCGCCGCCGGCATTGCCGACCGGGCACCGACGGTGCGTGTGCCGCCCCGTGAATACCAGGCTCAAGGCCTGGCATGACGATACTCTTTGATGCCCCTATCCCCTAGCCAAACCGCCGAGGTCGCCGAACTTCGCGCCACCGCCGCCCCCACCCTGCGCGCCACCGTGCCTGCGCTGGAGGCAATGCTGTACCACGCCACCCCCGTGCTCGATCACGGCTTCGTTCGCGTCATCGACTACATGGGCGACGATGCGGCCGTCGTGCAGGCCGCCCGCGTGTCGTATGGGCGCGGCACCAAGCGGGTCAGCGAGGACGCCGGGCTGATCCGCTACCTGATGCGCCACCGGCACTCCACGCCGTTCGAGATGTGCGAGATCAAGTACCACGTGAAGCTGCCGATCTTCGTCGCCCGGCAGTGGATCCGCCACCGCACCGCCAACGTGAACGAGTATTCCGCCCGCTATTCCGTGATGGACCGCGAATTCTACATCCCAGCCCCCGAACACCTCGCCGCGCAGTCCGATACCAACCGCCAAGGCCGCGGCGCCGTGCTGGAGGGTGACGAGGCAGCTGCCGTTCTGGACCTGCTCCGCCGTGACGCCGGTAGCGCCTACGACCACTACGCCTGGATGCTGAACGAGGACGCGGCCGACCCGGCGCGCCAAGGCCTCGCGCGGGAACTGGCCCGCATGAACCTGACGCTCAACACATATACCCAGTGGTATTGGAAGGCCGATCTGCACAATCTGCTCGGTTTCCTGCAGCTGCGCGCTGATTCCCACGCGCAATACGAGATCCGCGCCTATGCCGACGCCATGCTCGCGACCGTCGCCGCCTGGGTGCCCGCCACCTACGCTGCGTTCTGCGACTACCGGATGGGGGCGGTCACCCTCTCGGCCGGCATGCTGGCGGTGCTGAGGAGGCGGTTGGCCGGCGAGGCGGTGGACCAGCCCGGCAGCGGCCTCAGCAAGCGGGAATGGGCGGAGTTGGAGGCAGCTTTGGGATGATCCTGGTGTTCGGCAGCGTGAACCTGGACGTCATTCATGCCGTGGACGAACTGCCGCGCCCCGGCCAGACCGTGAACGGGCGCGACGTCCAGATCCAACCCGGCGGCAAAGGCGCCAACCAGGCCGCGGCTGCCGCGCTGGATGGCGCCGTCGTCGCATTTGCCGGGGCCGTCGGACACGATGCGGCCGCCGAAACCGCACTGGCCGGTCTGAGCGAGGCCGGTGTGGACTTGTCACGCATGGTGCGAACGGACGCCCATACCGGCATGGCCTCGATCTGCGTGGACAAGGCCGGGCAGAACCAGATCGCGGTCGGCAGCGGCGCCAATCTGTTCGCCCACGCCGATCAGGTGTTGGATGCCGATCTCGGACCCGGCACCACCCTGGTTCTGCAAATGGAAGTCGACCCGACACAGACCGCTTCCCTGATCCGCCGTGCCCAAGGTGCGCGGATCGTGCTCAATCTCGCGCCAGCCGGGGTGCTCGCGGAGGACGCGTTGCGCTTGGTGGACTGGCTCGTGGTGAATGAAGATGAGGCCGCCTGGCTCGGTAGGCATCTCGGCGCCGCCGCCGATGCGGCCGCCCTGCACGCGGCTCTGGGCGTCGGCGTGGTGCGAACCCGCGGCGCGCAGGGGATCGACGCCGCGTCCGCGGCCGGAACGATGCAGGTGGACGCGTTGGCGCTGGACGTAGTCGACACGACCTGTGCTGGGGATTGCTTCGTCGGCGTCTTCGCGGCGGCCCTCGACCGCGGGGCCAGCCCAGAGGCCGCGCTCCGCCGGGCCAATGTCGCGGCGGGGCTGAGTTGCCTGCGGCAAGGCAGCCAACGCAGCCTGCCCTCCGCCGCTGAGATCTGCCAGATCCTCCCTCGCGAAGCGGGGGAGGGGGACCATGCGAAGCATGGTGGAGGGGGCTCTTAGGCACGAACGGTGCCGCGCCCCCTCCGTCGGCTTTGCCGCCACCTCCCCCGTGAAGCACGGGGGAGGATCAGCCAACGCTGGCTGTCTTAGTAGCGGTACAGGTCGTGCTTGAACGGCCCGGAGACCGGCGCGCCGATATACTCGGCCTGCTTCGGTGACAGCTTCGTCAGCTCGGCACCGACCTTGGCGAGATGCAGCGCGGCGACCTTCTCGTCGAGGTGCTTCGGCAGCGTGTAGACCTTGTTCTCGTACTTACCCTTCGGCGCGCCCCACAGCTCCAGCTGCGCCAGAACCTGGTTGGTGAACGACGCGCTCATCACGAAGGAGGGATGCCCCGTCGCGTTGCCGAGGTTCACCAGGCGGCCTTCGCTCAACACGATCAGGCGCTTGCTATCCGGGAACACCACCTCGTCCACCTGCGGCTTGACGTTGTCCCAGGTATAGTTGCGCAGCGACTCGATCTGGATCTCGCTGTCGAAGTGGCCGATGTTGCACACGATAGCGCGGTGCTTCATCGCCCGCATGTGCTCGATCGTGATCACGTCCACGTTGCCCGTCGCCGTCACGAAGATGTCACCGCGCGGGGCGGCCTTCTCCAT
>CAXTCJ010000300.1:0-2644 GCA_964242215.1 uncultured Acetobacteraceae bacterium
CCCTGACACGGAGCGGCTTCACGCCGGGTCATTCCGTCGCTAAGGAGGCGGTCCATGACGCGGTTCGTATTCATCACCGGCGGCGTGGTCTCCTCCCTGGGCAAAGGTGTCGCTTCGGCGGCACTCGGCGCGCTGCTGCAGGCCAGGGGTTACTCCGTCCGACTTCGCAAGCTCGACCCCTACCTCAACGTCGATCCGGGCACGATGAGCCCGTATCAGCACGGCGAGGTGTTCGTCACCGATGACGGGGCGGAGACCGACCTCGACCTCGGTCACTACGAGCGGTTCACCGGGGTCCATGCGACTCGGAGCGACAACGCCACCACGGGGCGCATCTACTCCGAGGTGATCGCGAAGGAGCGGCGGGGCGACTATTTGGGCGCGACCGTCCAGGTGATCCCCCACATCACCGACGCCATCAAGGAAGTCATCGTCCGCGACCTGCAGGACGAGAACGGCAACGAGCTGGATTTTGCCCTGATCGAGATCGGCGGTACGGTCGGCGACATCGAGAGCCTGCCGTTCCTGGAGGCGATCCGCCAACTCGGCAACGAACTGGGGCCGCAGCGGACCATGTTCGTGCACCTGACGCTGGTGCCCTACATTCCCTCCGCCGGCGAGTTGAAGACCAAGCCGACGCAGCACTCGGTGAAGGAGCTGCAGAACGTCGGCATCCAGCCGCAGATGCTGCTGTGCCGCTGCGACCGCGAGATCCCCGAGGCGGAACGGCGCAAGATCGCCAGTTTCTGCAACGTACGCGTCGAGGCGGTCGTGGCCGCACTGGACGTGGACACGATCTATGCGGTGCCGATCAGCTACCACCGCGAGGGCATGGACGGCGAGGTGCTGCGCCATTTCGGCCTGCCGCAGCACGACGCCTCGCCCGACCTGGCCCGGTGGCAGGGCATCGTGGACACCGTGCGCAAGCCCGAGGGCGAGGTGCGCATCGCCGTGGTGGGCAAATACACCAACCTGCTCGACAGCTATAAGTCGCTGAACGAGGCGCTCGCCCACGGCGGGATCGCCAACGGCGTGAAGGTGCATCTGGACTGGGTCGACAGCCAGGTGTTCGAGCAGCCGCACGCCATCGCCCGGCTTGAGGGCGTGCACGGCATCCTGGTGCCCGGCGGCTTCGGCGAGCGCGGCACCGAGGGCAAGATCGAGGCGGTGCGGTTCGCCCGCGAGCACCGGGTGCCGTTCTTCGGCATCTGCTTCGGCATGCAGATGGCGGTGATCGAGGCGGCCCGCCATCTCGCCAACCTGCCCCATGCCTCCTCGACCGAGTTCGGCCCCTGCGACGAGCCGGTGGTGGGATTGCTCACCGAATGGGCCCGCGGCAACGAGATGGAGGTGCGCGAGGAAGGCGGCGATCTGGGCGGCACCATGCGCCTGGGGTCCTACCCCGCTTCACTCGGCGAGGGGTCGCTGGTGCGCGCCATGTACGGCGAGGCACCGGAGATCAACGAACGACACCGGCACCGCTTCGAGGTGAACATCCACTATCGCGAGCGGTTGGAGGCGGCGGGACTGCGGTTCAGCGGGTTATCCCCAGACGGGATCCTGCCGGAAACGGTCGAACTGCCGGGCCACCCGTGGTTCGTGGGCGTGCAGTACCACCCGGAGCTCAAGAGCAAGCCGCTCGACCCGCACCCACTGTTCCGCGGCTTCATCGCCGCCGCGGTAAAGCAAGCCAGGCTGGTCTAGCCCTCCTCCCTCTCCGCTTGTGGTAGAGGGCCGGGTGAGGGGTCCAGACACAAGGAACATCGATGCCCGACGTCACCATCCGCGACATCACCGTCGGCAACACCCGCCCCTTCACGCTGATCGCGGGCCCCTGCCAGATCGAGTCCGAGGCGCATGCCTTCGAGGTCGCCGACGCGCTGGTTGCCCTGTGCCGTGCCGCCAACGTGCCGCTGATCTACAAAAGCAGCTTCGACAAAGCCAACCGCACCAGCGCCTCCGCCGCGCGCGGGGTGGGCATCGCTGAGGGCCTCGCCATCCTCGCCGCCGTGCGGGAGAAGTTCGCCATTCCCGTGCTGACCGACGTGCACGATGCCGGCCAGTGCGGCCCGGCGGCACAGGCGGTGGACGTGCTGCAGATTCCCGCCTTCCTCTGCCGCCAAACCGACCTGCTGATCGCCGCCGGCGAAACCGGGGCGGCCATCAACGTGAAGAAGGGCCAGTTCCTGGCACCCTGGGACATGACCAACGTCGCTGCCAAGATCTCGGCCACCGGCAACGAACGCATCCTGCTGACCGAACGCGGCGCCTCGTTCGGCTACAACACTCTCGTGTCCGACATGCGCTCGCTGCCGATCATGGCGCGGACAGGGTACCCGGTGGTGTTCGACGCGACCCACTCCGTGCAGCAGCCCGGCGGCCAGGGCACCAGCAGCGGCGGCCAGCGGGAGTTCGCCCCCGTGCTGGCCCGCGCCGCGCTGGCGGTGGGGGTCGCGGCGGTGTTCATCGAGTGCCATCCGGATCCGGACCACGCGCCGAGCGACGGGCTGAACATGATCCCGTTGCGGGAAATGCCGGCGCTGGTGGCGCGGCTGGCGGCGTTCGATCGGCTGGCGAAGAGCTGACCAAACCGGGCGCCCCCTCCGTCGGCTTCGCCGCCACCTCCCCCGTAAAGGACGGGGGA
>CAXTCJ010000301.1:0-2637 GCA_964242215.1 uncultured Acetobacteraceae bacterium
ACGTCGCCGTGGGCGGTGTGGATCGTGCCGGTGCGGGCGGCGCCGTCGGTGGCGGCGAGGGTCCAGGACAGGGTCATCGGCGTTCTCCCCCTCCCCTTGAGGGAGGGGGCTGGGGGGAGGGGTGGGACACGCACTGACCTTGGGAATTGTTGAGCATAGCCCTCAAGCGCGTGCGGCGGGCCACCCCTCCCCTAGCCCCTCCCTCAAGGGGAGGGGGATAGAAAGCCGCGGTTGTCATGCCGGGTCGAGCAGGCTGGAATCGCCGTAGCTGTAGAAGCGGTAGCCGTCCGCAATCGCGTGCGCGTAGGCCGCCCGCATGCGCTCGGTGCCGGCGAACGCGCACACCAGCATGAACAACGTCGATTGCGGCAGGTGAAAATTCGTCATCAGCCGGTGGACGGCGCGAAAACGGAAACCCGGGCGGATGAACAGCGACGTGTCGCCGGCGAAGGGCTGCACGCCTTCGTCCGTCGCGGACGACTCCAATAGGCGCAGCGTGGTGGTGCCGACCGCGACCACCCGGGCGGCGGCGCGGATCTGGGTCGCGGCGGCTTCGGTCACCTCGCCGCGCTCCGGGTGCATCCGGTGGTCCGCGGGGGCGCCACGCACGGGCAGGAACGTGCCGGCGCCGACATGCAGGGTGACGGTGGTGCGGCGAATGCCGGCTTGCTCCAGCCGGGCGAGCAGGGTGGGGGTGAAGTGCAGGCCGCCGGTGGGGGCGGCGACGGCACCCTCCGCCCGGGCGAACACGGTCTGGTAGTCGGTGGCGTCGGCGGCCGTGGGGCCGGTGGGGCGGGCGATGTAGGGCGGCAGGGCCAACGCACCCGCTTGGCGTAGTGCCTCGGCAAAGGCCTCGGCCTCGCGGTCGAACCGCAGGGTCACGCTTCCCTCCTCCCGCGCGGTGACGGCCGCGCGCATCTCGGTGCCGTCCAGGCTCAGCACGTCGCCGGGCCCGACCCGGCGGGCGTTGCGGGCCAAAGCGTGCCAGGTGCCGTCGGCGAGCGGGCGGTCCAGCGTCAGGCCGATGCGCGCCGCGCCGCGATGGGCGGTGAGCTGCGCCGGGATCACCCGCGTGTCGTTGGCCACCAGCAGATCGCCGGGCTGCAGCAGGCTCGGCAGGTCCGCCACGACATGGTCGGCCAGGGCCTCGCCCACCGCCAGCAACCGCGCGGCTTCGCGGGGCCGGGCGGGGGATTGGGCGATCAGCTCCGGGGGTAGGTCGAACCCGAACGGCCCGCCCGGCGCATCGTCGTCAACGGGACAGATAGGAGCTGATCTCGATCAGGTTGCCGTCGGGATCGCGGCAATACACGGATTGCATCAGGCCGAGCGCACCCGTCTTGCTCACCGGTCCCGTCTCCACGGCGATCCCGCAATCGTGCAGGTGATCGACCACGTCCTCTGGGCCGACAGCGGTGATGAAGCAGGCATCGACCGCACCCGGGTCCGTATTCACACCGGTTGCCCAGGCGCGCGTGTCGGCGTCGTGCGGGCGCAGGTTCAGCTTCTGGCCGCCGAACTTGAGCGCGGTGCGATGCTCGCCGAACTCCTCCCGCTCCATGCCCAGCACGCGCTGGTACCAGGACGCGGTGATCTCCACGTCCTTGCAATTCAATACGATGTGGTCGAGACGGTCCACTGTGAAGCGCATGGGCAGTTCCGGGGTCAGAGGCAGCGTGCGCGCGGCATATATCGTCCGGCGGCGCTGGCTGCAATTCGTGGTTGCAGGTTGGCTGTTTGGCACGCCAGCTGTGGCTGCGGCGCAACCCTCTGCGGTCGAGGTGCGGGCGGATATCGCCTACGGCGCGCTGCCCGCCGAGCTGGGGGATGTCTATATGCCGGCGGACCCGAAGGACCGGCGGCCCGCCGTCATCCTGATCCATGGCGGCGGCTGGATCGAGGGGTCGCGCAAGGCCGATGACGGCCTATCCCGCCTGATCGCCGCCCAGGGGCTGGTGGTGTTCAACATCGACTACCGGCTCGCGGACAAGGCCAAGCCCGACACGCGCTGGCCGGCGCAGTTGGTGGATGCGCAGCTTGCCGTCCGCTTCCTGCGCGCCCATGCAAACGAGTTCGCGGTCGACCCGGCGCGGATCGGGGCGATGGGCGATTCCGCGGGAGCGCAGTTGGCGGTGTTTCTGGGCGTGCTGCCCCGGGTGGTGCTGGGCGCCGGGTCGGAGCTGTATCCGGACCAGAAGCCGGACGTGATGGCGGTGGTCGATCAGTTCGGCCCGACGGATCTGCCGGGCATGGGCCGCTCGGGCGCCGCGTCGATCGAGGCGATGTTCGGGATCGCGGCGCCGACGGGCCAGGCGCTGCTGACGGCTTCACCGCTGCCGTCGGTGACGGCGCACAGTGCGCCGGTTTACATCCTGCATGGGGAAAGCGACGACATCGTGCCGTTCCAGCAATCGCGCCAGTTGGCCGATACGCTGCGGGCGCATGACGTGAAGACGGAGTTGGTGTCGTTTGCCGGCGGGCACGAATACGCGGGTCTGCCGCCGGAGGCTGCCACCAAGCTGCAGATGGCCGCGGTGAAGTGGCTGGTGGAGCAACTGCGGTAACCGCTTCTCCCTCTCCCCTTGAGGGAGAGGGTCGGGGTGAGGGGTGGTTACGCCGCTGAATTCGTGCCGGGGG
>CAXTCJ010000302.1:0-2572 GCA_964242215.1 uncultured Acetobacteraceae bacterium
CCGCGGCACGATCTTCGCAGGACCCACCTGCACCCCAGGAGCGAGCATGACCGAACTTTGGCGCCTCCCCGCCGCAACCCTGGCCGGCCGCGTCCGTCGCCGCGAGCTCTCGGCCCGCGAAGTCGCCCTGGACGCACTGGCCCGGCTCGACGCCGTGAACCCGGCCATCAACGCCGTGGTGGACCACCGCCCCGAAACCACCCTCGCCCAGGCCGACGCCGTGGACGCCGCCATCGCTGCCGGCCATGACCCGGGCATGCTCGCCGGCGTGCCGGTGACGGTGAAGGTGAACACCGACCAGGCCGGTTTCGCCACCACCAATGGCCTGGTGGCGCAGCGCGGCCAAATCGCGCAGGCCAATAACCCCGTGGTGGACAACCTGCTACGCGCCGGCGCGGTGATCGTGGGGCGCACCAACACGCCGGCCTTCTCCTACCGCTGGTTCACCAGCAACCAGCTGCACGGCGCCACCAAAAACCCGCGCGACCCGGCCCGCACCCCCGGCGGGTCCTCCGGCGGCGCAGCGGCGGCAGTCGCGTCCGGCATCGGGGCGCTGGCGCATGGCACGGACATCGCCGGGTCGGTCCGCTACCCGGCCTATGCCTGCGGCGTACACGGCTTGCGCCCGACGCCGGGCCGGGTCCCCGCCTGGAACCCGTCCTCGCCGGAGCGCTCGATCGGCCCGCAACTCACCGCCGTCTCCGGCCCGCTCGGTCGCACCATCGCCGATGTGCGGCTGGCGCTCGCGGCCATGGCGGCGCCCGATCTGCGCGACCCCTGGTGGACCCCCGCCCCGCTCACCGGCCCCGATGTTCCCAAGCGCGCCGCCCTGTGCCTGCGCCCCGACGGGCTGGACACCGCGCCCGAGATCGCCGCCGCCCTGACCGGCGCCGCCCTGCGGATGGAGCAAGCCGGCTGGACCGTCGAGCTGATCCACGAGATCCCACCGATGCGCGAGGCCGCCGATCTGCAGACTCGGCTCTGGCTGGGCGACGGCTACGACGGGATGCTCGCTGCCGCCGAGTCCGAGGGCGATCCCGGCGCGCTCACCGTGCTGCGCTACCACGCGGCGATGGCCCGTTCCGTGGACATGGCCGCCTACTCCCGCCTGCTGACCCGGCGCAACGCCATCGCCCGCCAGTGGCGGCTGTTTCTGGAGCAGACCCCTGTGCTGCTGCTCCCCGTCTCGGCCGAGCTCCCCTTCCCCGACGACCTGGACCAGCAGAGCGACGCGGCCTTTGCCCGGGTGTGGGCGGCACAGATGACGCAGATCGCTTTGCCGCTGATCGGCATGCCGGGCCTGACGGTGTCGACGGGACTGGTGGGCACGGTCCCGGTGGGCGTGCAGGTGATCGCCGGCCGCTTCCGCGAAGATCTGTGCCTGTTGGCCGGCGAAGCGATCGAAGCCGGCGGTGTGCCGGTAGAAGCGGTGGACCCGGCCTGAGGGTCCGCCAAGGTCATACGTGCGCAGAAGCCCTGATGTATTGCTGCGACGTTATGAACGGTTCCGCGTTCTGCACTCGGCTGACCCGTCGCTCCAGGCGGGATATAGGGGGTTCAGTTGCCCGAAGACGACGCGAATAAGCGCCTGATCGCTCGCCAGCCAGTTCTGAAGACCGCGAAGATCTATGTCGCGGACTCGGTGTACGATTGCCTCGTGCTGGACCTGTCGGAGACCGGCATGCGGATCAGCACCGAGGTCAGAGTGTTGTTCCCGCCGGACGTGAGGATCGAATTGCGGACCGGGGCGATATGGGTCGCGCAACTGCGGTGGCAGCGGGAGACGGAGGCCGGCTTCGAATTCGTGCGGCTCGATGGGCTGAACGACGAGGTGTCGCTGAGGGCGGAGGAGATGGTGGACGCACTCCGCAAAAGCGGCGTACCGCACGTGCTGAGCCAGCTTGCGGGGGAGGATTCGTTCGGCAGCCCGGACCTGCGCAGCGCGGCCGAGACGTTGGCGCGGGCGCACGCGGCGTTCGAGCAGGCCATCCTCCACCTTCTGAAGAAGGCCTGACGCCTTGCTGACAAGGTAAGCAAGCCGAACGGCCGCGGCCACGGGCATCTCGTTACGTCCACCCTTGCGTCCCGCCGCACCGTCCAGCATCTTTCGTCCCCCAACGGCGGCAGTCGCCAACGAATAAGGAAGAACGGATGCGCCTGGCGGTGCTGAAGGAAACGGCGGCGGCGGAAACGCGAGTCGCAGCGACCCCCGAAACGGTCAAGAAACTCATAGCCCTCGGCATGACGGTGGCCGTGCAGGCTGGCGCCGGGGTGCAGGCGTCCATCGCCGACACCGAGTTCACCGCCGCCGGGGCCGAGATCGCGGCCGATGCGGCGGCGGTGCTGGCCAGCGCTGGCGTGGTGTTCGCGGTGCAGATGCCGGACGCCGACACGCGGGGCAAAATACCGCGCGGGGCGCTGCTGGTGTGCGTGGCCAATGCCGGGTCCGACCCGGCGCTCGCACCCGGGCTCGCCGAGGCCGGGATCGATGTCGCGGCCATGGAGCTGCTGCCGCGGATCACCCGGGCGCAGTCGATGGACGTGCTGTCGTCGCAGGCCAACCTCGCCGGGT
>CAXTCJ010000303.1:0-2569 GCA_964242215.1 uncultured Acetobacteraceae bacterium
TGGCCGAAGAACGAACCCGCTGCGCGGGAGGGCGGGCGCGGTGAGGGTGCGGTAGGGTCGGAACCCTCGTGCGTTGTTTGAGGCTCGTCGGCGGCGGACAGAGCATCGCGGCTCCTTCATCCGAGGAGCCCCACGATGCACGATCTCGTCTCCGCCCCTGCGCTCAGCCCGCTGCGCCAGCGCCTGATCGACGACATGAGCCTGCGCCGGTTCTCGCACGAGACCCAGCGCAACTACGTCCGCGACGTCGGGCGCCTGGCCACCTTCCTCGGGCGCCGGCCCGACACGGCCACCGCCGAGGATCTGCGCCGCTTCCAGGTCGAACAGCAGGAAGCCGGCGTGCCGGTGCCGACGCTGAACGCCATCGTCTCGGCGTTGCGCTTCTTCTTCACCCACACTCTCGACCGCCCGGACCTGGCACGCCGGCTCGTCCGGCTGGCCTACCCGCGCACGCTGCCCGCGGTGCTCAGCCGCGACGAGGTCGCCCGCCTGCTCGACGCCACCACCTGCCTCAAGCATCAGGCGGCGCTGTCGGTGGCCTACGGCGCCGGTCTGCGCGTGGCCGAGGTCGCGGCGCTGAAGGTCACCGACATCGACAGCCAGCGCATGCTGATCCGGGTCGAGCGCGGCAAGGGTGGACAGTATCGCAACGCCCTGCTGCCGGCGGATTTGCTCACCCTGCTGCGCCAGTGGTGGCGGGTCGGCCAAGAGCAGGGCGTGATGCAGCGTGACGGCTGGCTGTTCCCCGGCCAGCATCCGATGAAGCCGATCAGCACGCGGCAACTCCACCGCATCGTCGTCGAGGCGGCGCGGGCGGCCGACATCGCCAAGCGGGTCGGCCCGCACACCTTGCGCCACAGCTTCGCCACCCACCTCCTGGAGGACGGCACCGACATCCGGGTGATCCAGGTCCTGCTCGGCCACGCCAAGCTGGAGAACACCGCCTTCTACACCAAGGTCGCCACACGCACGGTGCGCAGCGTGACCAGCCCGCTCGACAAGCTCGGCCTGTTCAGGATGGAGGAGGTCACGCCTGGCGGCTAAGCCGCCGTGCCGGCCTCCGTGCTGGAGGTGGCCGACGTCTTCCGAGCCGCGGGTGCCGGTTACCGGACAGTCCAGGCCGGGCACCTGAGCCTGCACCAGCTCAAGGTCATGGCGGCGATCGAGCACTGCCGCACGGCTGCGC
This sequence comes from uncultured Acetobacteraceae bacterium, assembly GCA_964242215.1. Lineage (GTDB taxonomy): Bacteria > Pseudomonadota > Alphaproteobacteria > Acetobacterales > Acetobacteraceae > LMUY01. The sequence goes on from CAXTCJ010000303.1 coordinate 1,187, forward strand.
TCGGCGGCCATGTCGAGGCTTGCGCAGATTGCGAGCACACGCGCATCGCCTACAACTCCTGCCGCAACCGGCACTGCCCCAAATGCCAGGGCGCGGCGGCCCGCACGTGGCTGGCCGCGCGCGAGGCCGACCTGCTGCCGGTCGGCTACTTCCACGTCGTGTTCACCCTGCCGGCGCAGGTCGCCCACATCGCCTTCCAGAACAAGGCGGCCGTCTACGACCTGCTGTTCCGGGCGGCCTCCGAGACGATGCTGACGATCGCCGCCGACCCCAAGCACCTCGGTGCCCGCATCGGCCTGACCGCCGTGCTCCACACCTGGGGCTCGGCCATGACCCACCACCCCCACATCCACATGATCGTGCCCGGCGGCGGCCTTTCGCGCGATGGTAGTTGCTGGATCTCCGTACGTCCGGCCTTCCTGCTGCCGGTGCGGGTTCTCGCCAAGCTGTTCCGGCGGCTGTTCCTCGCGGGGCTGATCGCCCTGCACGAGGCCGGGCGGCTCGCCTTCTTCGGCGATTTGGTGCACCTGACTGACCGCCCCGCCTTCCTGCGCCACCTGGCACCGGTTCGGACGAAGCGCTGGGTCGTGTATGCCAAACCACCCTTCGCCGGACCCGCGGCGGTTCTGGCCTACCTGTCACGCTACACCCACCGGGTGGCGATCTCGAACCGGCGGCTGGTCGCGTTCGAGGCGGCTGGCGTCACCTTCCGCACCAAGGATTACCGCCGCGACGGGGCCGCGCGCTACGGCATCACGACTCTCGCCACGCACGAGTTCATCCGCCGGTTCCTGCTGCACGTCCTGCCCAAAGGCTTCCATCGCATCCGCCACTACGGCCTGCTCGCCAGCGCCGGCCGCCGGGCCAATCTCGCCCGTATCCGAGAGCTGCTGGCCGTCCCGTCGCCGGTCATCCCGCCCGAGCCCACTCCGCCGCCCGACTGGCGCCCGCCCTGTCCGTGCTGCGGCGGGCGCATGACGGTCGTCGAGATCTTCGGTCGCTTCATGCAGCCGCGCGGCCCGCCGGCCGCATCCGCCCCGACCGGGATGAGAGCGGCATGACCCGGCACGCCGTCAGCCACCACCATGCCGCAGGCCTTCGCGCCGCGGCCGGAGGATCGTTGCGCGCCTGCCAGGCTGAGCGGTGCTCCCGGCCGCCCGGCCCAGGTCGAGACCGGTCGATCAGCGCCCCGACCAACCCTGGCCAGCCATCAGCCCGGCCCGGCCGACCGCCGCGACGCCCCCACCGAGCCCCTCGTCGACCGGTGTGCCCGCTCGCGCCATCGGGCCGGAGCGTTCAATCCCCATAGCCGACCGCCTCGGTCACCGCGGGTTCGTTCTTCGGGGACTTTCGTACGCCTCCCGGCGCCCGAAACTCTTCACG
>CAXTCJ010000304.1:0-2516 GCA_964242215.1 uncultured Acetobacteraceae bacterium
TCTTGCCGGTCTGTCCCACCTGGTAGTCGTTCGGCACGTAGCCCGCGTCCACCGCCGCGCGCGACGCCCCGACGGCGGCGCCCAGCTTGTCAGCGATCGGGTCGATCAGCTTGAAGTTGTCGCCATTCTGCATGCCGCGGCCGCCGGAGATCACGATCTTCGCTGCCGTCAGTTCCGGCCGCTCGGACTTGGATAGCTCGGCCGAGACGAACTTGGAGGCGGACTGCTCGGGTGTCGCAGTCACGTCCTCGATCGGGGCGTTGCCGCCCTCTGTCGCGACCGGGTCGAACGAGGCAGCGCGCACCGTCAGCACCTTCTTGGTGTCGGAGGATTTCACCGTCGCCATCGCATTGCCTGCGTAAATCGGCCGGATGAACGTGTCGGCATCCACCACGCCGGAGACGTCGCTGATCGGCTGCACGTCCAGCAGGGCAGCGACCCGCGGCATGACGTTTTTGCCGGTCGCGGTGGAGGCGGCGAACAGGTGGTCGTGGTGCCCGGCGAGCGACACCAGCAGGTCGGCCAGTGGCTCGGCCAGTGAGTGTTCGTACACGGCGCTGTCGGCTTTGTGGACCTTGGTAACGCCTTCGAGCTTGGCGGCGGCTTCGCAGGCTGCGCCGATGTCTTTGCCGGCGAGCAGCACATGAACTTCACCGAGCTTCAGCGCGGCGGCGACGGCGCTGCGCGAAGGCTGCTTGATGGTTGTGCCCTCGAAATCGAGCAGGACGAGCGATGCCATCTTAGATCACCTTTGCTTCGGTGCGCAGTTTCGCGACCAGTTCGGCCACCGAGCCGACCTTCTTGCCAGCCACCCGCTTCGGCGGTTCGGCAACGCTGACCAGCTTCAGCCGCGGCGCCGGGTCGACGCCGAGCGCGTCCGGCTTGATATTTTCGATCGGCTTCTTGCGCGCCTTCATGATGTTCGGCAGCGACGCATAGCGCGGCTCGTTCAGGCGCAGGTCGCTGGTGATGATGGCTGGCAGCGCGAGTTGCAGCGTCTCCAGTCCGCCATCGATCTCGCGGGTCACCGTCAGGGTGTCGCCTTCGACCGTGATCTTGGAGGCAAAGGTGCCCTGCGGCCAACCGAGCAGTGCCGCGAGCATTTGGCCGGTGGCATTCATATCGTCGTCGATCGCCTGCTTGCCCATGATCACCAGGCGCGGCTGCTCCTTGTCGACGAGGGCCTTCAGCATCTTGGCCACGGCGAGCGGCTGCAGCTCGACATCGGTCTCGACCAGGATGCCCCGATCGGCGCCCATTGCGAGGGCGGTGCGGATGGTCTCGGCGCAGGCCGCGATGCCCATGGAGACGGCGATCACCTCGGTGGCAATGCCCTTTTCCTTGAGGCGGATGGCTTCCTCGACGGCGATTTCGTCGAACGGGTTCATCGACATTTTGACGCCGGAGGTCTCGACGCCGGTGCCATCAGCCTTGACGCGCACTTTGACGTTGTAATCGACCACTCGCTTGACGGGGACGAGGATTTTCATTGGTTGGCCGTGGTTTCCTGGTTCTTAGAGTAAGCCTACGCGCTCGCTGCCGAGCGGTTCCGGCTGCGAGGCGAACCGGGCCTTGCAAGGCCGCTTACACTTGATGCGTCGGACCTTAGAAGCGGCCGCCGCGCACTGTCAAACCGGGCGCGGTGCTGGCGATTGGCGGGCTGCGGGCAGCGCACCCTACGACCGCAGCAGGTGCAGCAGCAGGGCGAACAGCACCAGCGTGCCCGCTTGCAACAGGACCCGGTAGCGCATCAGCCGGTTGGAGCGGTATGGGTCGTGATCCTTTCGGGTCAGCCCGATGAGCCCGGCAAACAACACGCCGACCGTGGCAAGCATCAGCGCCACCACGAGCACGATCAGAACGACTTTCATCGCATCGAAATGGGTGTGCTCGCCCGTTTGTGCACCCCATTCCACGGCTCTCGGTTGACTCCGGGCGCCTCGCTGTGGCGGTACGGCGCCATGCGCAGAGTTTGTATCGTGTTTCTGGTCTGCCTGGCGCTGCTTCCCTGCCTCGCCCGGGCACAAGTCACCGCCACGGCAGCCGCCACGCCGGCGGCCACCACGCTGACACCGGCGCAGGCGCAGGCCGTGCTGGACGTGCTGAAGGACGACAAGAAACGCGCCGAATTCACCACCGTGCTGGAGGACATGGTCCGCGGCGTCCCCGCAGTGGCACCGGCCAAGGCCGCCGTCGTCCCGCTGGCGGCCAACAGCGTGGGCGCGCAATTGTTGGTGGAGGGCTCGCGCTGGGCCGGCCAACTCGGCAGCCAGTTCGAGTCCACGGCCGAGGCTGTCGGCGACGTTCCGCTGCTGTGGCGGTGGACCATCGGCACCGCCACCGACCCGGCGGCGCGCACCCGCATCGTGGAGACCGCCTGGAAGCTGGCCGTGATCCTGCTGATTGCCCGCGCCATCGAATGGGTGTCGCGCCGGGTGCTGGCCCGTTTCCGCCGGTTCCTCGACGCCCGCGCCCCGGCCGACGAGCCGATCGCGGAGGACGACCCCGATCCGGCA
>CAXTCJ010000305.1:0-2505 GCA_964242215.1 uncultured Acetobacteraceae bacterium
GTCTCTTTCTTGGCGGGTTCGGTGGAGGGCGCATCCGGTTCGATCGACGCCTCCAGCCGCAGCGCATCGGTCATGCTGGCGAGCGGTGTCTCGGGCACGGGATCGGTCACGGTGGCGTTCATGAGAAGCCTTTCCAATCGAGCAGCATCTTCAGGCAGGACGCGTCTTCGAACGCGGTGCGGTAGGCGGCAGAGGCGTTGGCGGCGGGTTCGCAATGGGTCAGCAACCCGCCCAGTGCCAGCTCGCCCGACCGTGCCAGGGCGGCGACGGTCGCGAGGTCCGCCGGCTTCCACTGTGCGGCGACGCGAATTCGCGCCTCCCGCATGAAGGCCGGCGGGAAGGCGAAATGGAGTTGCTCGCTGTAGAACCCGGCGAGCACGATCTCGCCGCCGGGGGCCAGGCGGGCGATGAGCGTGTCGAGGATCGCCGGGTCGCCGCTGACGTCGCAGATCGTGGCGTAGTCGCGCCGCGTATCGTCCGCCGGGTCGGCCACGGTGTATCCGTCCGCGCCGCCGCAACGCGCCGGATTGCGCTCCCACACGGTCGGCGCGCCGCCGGCCAGCACCACGAGCCGGGCCAGCACGCGGCCGAGCACGCCGTGCCCTACGATGAGGTCCGGCAGGGCGCCGCCGACCAGGGCGTGCTGGGCCGTGGCGGCGAGTGCGAGCAACACGCCTTCCTTGCCGAGGCCGTCGCCGATCGGGGTGATGCGCGCGCCGGGCACGACCAATTTGCTGGCGGCGCCGCCGAACAATCCGCGCACCGGGCCGAAGCAGTTGGCGCCGGGCACGAACACCGCTTGCCCCTCGCGCAATCCCGACTCGGCGCCGGCGGCAGTTACGCAACCGACCGATTCGTAGCCTGGCACAAGCGGGTAGCCCATGCCCGGGAACGGCGGCATCCGGCCGGACCACAGCAAACGCTCGGTGCCGGTGCTGATGCCGCTCCAGGCAACATCCACGACCACATCGCCAACGCCGGGTTCGGACAGGGCCAAACGCTGCAAGGCCAAGTCTTCGGGCGCGGAGAGAACGACGGCTACGGTGTCCACAACGTTTCCTGCCTCTGCGGGTCCGAAGTGGCCCGCTCTTGTGTCATGCTAGCCTGACATTCCTGCCTGTCAACCAAGATTTACAGACCCCAACAGGACACGGACGAGAAGTGGCGTCCGCGTCGGCAGCAGCCGAACGTGGTCGAAGCCGGCCCGCAGCAGCATGCCGGTCAGCTGGCGTGCCGTGCGCGGGCGCCCCTGCCCCATTGCGAGGAGATAGAAGCCAAAATAGGCGTCCCCGGCGGCCTGCGCGCCGGGTGTCTCCGCCATCGGCTCGGCCAGCAGCAGCGCACCGCCCGCGGGCAAGGCAGCCCGCACGGCCCGGAGCAATGCCAGGGCCTCCGCGTCGTCATGATCATGGACGATGCGGACGAGGGAGATCAGATCGGCCCCGCGGGGCAGCGGCTGCTTGCGGAAATCACCGCCAACCGCGTCGGCACGCGTCGACAGGCCAGTCTCGCCGAACCGGAGTCGCGCCCGGTCCGCGACCGGCGGAAGATCGAACAGGGTCAGGTGTAATTTTGGCGCGCGCTCGGCAGCGGCGATCAGGAAGCTGCCATCACCGCCACCGACATCCATCAACCGCTGGTGGCGGCCGACCCGGTAGGCATCCAGCACCTCCCCGGACACCAGCGGCTGGGAGGCCGCCATCAGCGCCGTGTAGTCGGCCACATCCGCGTCCCCCGTCGCTTCCGTTAGCTCGGGCGACTCCGGCGACGTTGTGCTGGCGTAGGTCCAGTAGGCGGCCAGGGCGGTCTCGCTGCGGCCGGATCGGAGCAGTGCCAAGGGGTCCTGCAGGTCGGCGTAGAGCATGGGGTGGTGCATCACCATGCCGGTGATCGCCGGATTATCGACGATCGCGGCGCCCAGCGGACCCAGGCCGTAGCGCCCACCGCCACGCCGGGCCACGAGGCGCAGGGCGGTGGCCGCCGCGAGCAGGCGCTCCGCCGCCTCGACCGGCAGGCCGAGCCGGGGCGCGAGGGCGGCCGCGGTTGCCGGCCGTTCGGCCAAGATGTCGAACAGTCGGACCTGCACGCAGGCGAGCAGAATTTGCGAGTAGACGAACCCGGCGCACAGGTCGAACAGCGCGCGGGTGCGATGGCGGGCGATCGGCCGGGTCAGTGGGAACGCTGCGGCCCAACGGCGAAACCGCGGGCTTGCCACCGTGCGGTCCCGCCAGGCGAGCAGCCGGTCGCGCAATGGCGTGGCAGCCGGCAAGGACAGGGCTTGGCTCACGCAGCGTGCTGCGCCAATTCCTGCGGCAGCAGCCGCATCGTCTCGGTCCGGATGTGGCTGCGCAGGGCGGCGCGGCCCAGGCAAGCCGGCACCGACTCGACGGCGGCCTCCGAGAGCGATTGCAGCCGAGCGATTGCACCCTGCAGGCCAAGCTGGGTCACCGCGCTCGGACGGCAGTGGGTGCTATCCTGTCCCACCGGCTTGCCGAGCGCCTCGCG
>CAXTCJ010000306.1:0-2416 GCA_964242215.1 uncultured Acetobacteraceae bacterium
TGCTGGGGGTGGACCACCACCGGTTCGAGGAGATCATCGAGAGCGCCAAGATCGATGCCGGCGTGACCGAAGATACCGCGCTGTCGCCCGAACACTGGCAGGCAGTGGCGGAAGAGTACAAGGCAATGGTGCAGGCGGATCTCGGCCGCCCCTTCCCGCAGGACCCCGAGGAGCAGTTGTGGGGGGCGATCACCGCCGTGTTCGGTAGCTGGATGAACCCGCGCGCCAATACTTACCGCAGGCTGCACGACATCCCCGCCAGCTGGGGCACGGCGGTGAACGTGCAGGCGATGGTGTTCGGCAACATGGGCACTGATTGCGCCACCGGCGTGTGCTTCACCCGTGACCCGTCCACCGGCGAGGACATTTTCTACGGCGAGTTCCTGGTCAACGCCCAGGGCGAGGACGTGGTGGCCGGCATCCGCACGCCGCAGCCGCTGTCCAAGCTGCGCGCCAAGCCGGGCGAGGTCTCGATGGAGGAGGCACTGCCCGAGGTGTACCAGGACCTGGTCCGCGTGCGCACCACGCTCGAGACGCACTACAAGGACATGCAGGACATCGAGTTCACGGTGCAGCAACAGAAGCTGTACATGCTGCAGACCCGGTCCGGTAAGCGCACGGCCGCGGCGTCGCTGCGGATCGCGGTGGAGATGGCGGATGCTGGGCTGATCGACCGCAAGGAAGCGGTGCGCCGGGTCAACCCGGCCAGCTTGGACCAGCTGCTGCACCCGACGCTGGACCCGAAGGCGGCGCGCACCCTGATCAGCAAGGGCCTGCCGGCGTCGCCAGGGGCAGCTTGCGGCGTGGTGGTGTTCAACTCGGACGAGGCCGAGATGCGGTCGACCAAGGGTGAGTCCGTCATCCTGGTCCGCATCGAGACCAGCCCGGAGGACATCCACGGCATGCACGCCGCCCGCGGCATCGTGACGACGCGTGGCGGCATGACCAGCCACGCCGCCGTGGTGGCGCGCGGCATGGGCCGTCCCTGCGTGGCGGGCGCCGGCGGTATCAGCGTGGATTACGGGGCGCAGACGCTCACGGCCGGGGGCCGCGTGGTTCGGGCCGGTGACACGATCACTCTGGACGGCGCGACCGGAGAGGTGTTCGCCGGGTCGGTGGCGATGATCGAACCGGCTTTGTCCGGTGATTTCGCCCAGCTGATGGAATGGGCCGACGGCTTGCGGCGCATGAAGGTGCGCACCAACGCCGAGACTCCGCTGGACGCGGAAACCGCTCGCAAGTTCGGCGCCGAGGGCATTGGCCTATGCCGCACCGAGCACATGTTCTTCGACCCGGCGCGTATCGGCCTGGTCCGGCAGATGATCATGGCGCATGACGAGGCGGGGCGTCGCACCGCGTTGGCCAAACTGCTGCCGTTCCAGCGCGACGACTTCCGCGACCTGTTCCGCATCATGGCCGGCCTGCCCTGCACCATCCGCCTGCTGGACCCGCCGCTGCACGAATTCCTGCCGCATCAGGAAAGCGAACTGGCCGATGTCGCCGCCGGGTTGGGCGAGGATCTGGAGACGATCCGCCGCCGGGCCGACGAGCTGAAGGAAGCCAACCCGATGCTCGGCCATCGCGGTTGCCGCCTGGGCATCACTTATCCCGAGATCTACGAGATGCAGGCGCGGGCCATCTTCGAGGGCGCCATCGCCGCCACCGAGGAGGCCGGGAAGGCGCCCGTCCCCGAGATCATGATCCCACTGGTCGCCACCAAGAAGGAGTTGGAGATCACCCGCGCCCAGGTGGACCGGATCGCTCAGGCCGTGTTCAAGGAGACGGGCAAGTCGATCGAGTATTCGGTCGGCACCATGATCGAGCTGCCGCGTGCGGCGCTGACGGCGGACAAGATCGCGGAAGTGGCCGATTTCTTCAGCTTCGGCACCAACGACCTGACGCAGACGGCGTTCGGCCTGTCGCGCGACGATGCGGGCAAGTTCCTGCCGAGCTACGTGGACCAAGGGATCCTGCCGAAGGACCCGTTCGTGTCGATCGACATCGAGGGCGTCGGCGCGCTGGTGAAGATTGCGGTCGAGAAGGGCCGCCACACCAAGCCCGACCTCAAGATGGGCATCTGCGGCGAGCATGGCGGCGATCCGGCGTCCATCGCGTTCTGCGAGGAGGCGGGGTTGGACTATGTGTCGTGCTCACCGTATCGCGTCCCGGTCGCCCGGTTGGCGGCAGCGCAGGCGGCGCTGGGAAGCGCCGGCGACAAGACGGCGTAGGCCGGAACAAATCGCCCCCTCCCCTTGAGGGCAGGGCAATCGCATTTGGCTGATCCTCCCCCGCCACTTCGCGGGGGAGGTGGCGGCGAAGCCGACGGAGGGGGCGCTTGGGCGACGGATCTTGCCCAAGAGCCCCCTCCACCATGCTTCGCATGGTCCCCCTCCCCCGCTTCGCGAGGGAGGATAAG
>CAXTCJ010000307.1:0-2347 GCA_964242215.1 uncultured Acetobacteraceae bacterium
CGATGCCGCCGAAGTTTAGGGAGGAAACGTCCAAGAATGCGGCGCGAACGCCGCGATCCCTATGTGCCACCGAGCCTGCCTGACCGCAAGAGGTTTTTGTGCATCGCACAACACTGAAATGTGAGCTCCTATCCGGCCGGATAGGTCTCCGCATACGCCTCGGCCAGCGCCGCCTCGAGAGGCCTGCCGTCCCGGTAACCCGCAAGGCTCTCGGGCCGCGCAACCCCCTCGAGCAGGCGGGGGCACGCTTCAGGCGCCCCGATGAGCGTGTGGATGGGAATACGCTCGGCGTAGATCGGCAATTCGTAGTCCTCGTCGTCGTCGGCAACCCCTTTGGCGCGGATTTTGGCCGATGCGCGCTCGATCTCCATCGCCACGACGGCGGTGGCTTTGATCTCCTGCGTGGTGCTTTGCCGTAACCCGGCGGTCCGGTCCGGGAAGAACCGGTCCACCATGGCCACCAGCGCCGCCTCCTTCTCGGCCGGGGTGTCGACCAGCCGCGCGTGGCCGAATGCCATCACCGATCGATAGTCCGCCGAGTGATTGAACCCGCACCGGGCAAGCACCAGGCTGTCGAGATGCGTGACTGTCAGGCAGGCCGGCTGCCCGGCCGACTGGTTGCGGAGCATGCGGCTGGCGCTGCTGCCGTGCCAGTACAGCGTCGTGCCTTCCCGCCAGAACAGCGTCGGCGTGCAGTACGGCTGGCCGTCGATGACGTAGGACACGTGGCACAGGATCGCCGCGTCCAGCAGGCGGTGCACCGTCTCGTGGTCGTAGAACCCTCGGTCGTGGCGACGCTTCACGCGGTTCCGCTCGTCGATCTGGTAGGTGGCCTGGTCTGTCGCTGACATCGGTGTCCTCCTCGCTGGCAAACCGATCATGCGCGGCTTAGAGTGGTCGCCGGGAGGTCCAATTGCCGCGTCCTGTGACGACCAATTCAGCGGCGCTGGATTTCCCGTTCCAGCTCGAGCCGGGTGATCGCCCGCACTCGGAACGCGTCCACCAGGGCCTGCGCGACGCGATCTTGGCCGGCCGGCTCGCCCCGGGCCGCCGGCTGCCCCCCAGCCGCACGTTGGCCGGGCAACTCGGGATGCGCCGCAACACCATCATCGCCGCCTACGAGCAGCTTCAATCGGACGGGCTGGTCGAGTCGCGCGTCGGCGCCGGCACCTTCGTCGCGGCCCACGTGCCGGTCGGCCCGGCGAAACCGGACCGGCTGCCGGACCCAGCCCCGACGCCCGAGAACACGGTGTTCACCCTGGGGCGCACCCGCGTCGACGCGCTGTTCCAGCGCCAACTGCGCAGCGCCGTCGGCCGCCGGTTGCGATCGCTGGACCCGGTGCATCTCGGCTACGGTGACCCGCGCGGCAGCCGCGAACTGCGCGAACGGCTGGCTGAGCATCTGCTCGTCACCCGCGGCGTCGACTGCGACCCGGCGCGCATCATGCTGGTCAGCGGCACCCAGCAGGGTCTGCGGCTATGCCTGGGGGCGATCCTCCGACCCGGCGACCCGGCGTGGATGGAGGACCCGGGCTACCCTGCCGCCCGCAATGGGCTGCTCGCCGCGGGCGCTAATGTGGTCCCCGTGCCGGTGGATGGCGACGGATTGGTCGTCGCCGAGGGCCGCCGCCGTGCCCCTGGGGCGCGGGTCGCCTACGTCACCCCGTCGCACCAATTCCCCACCGGCGTGGCCATGCGGATGCATCGGCGGATCGCGCTGCTCGACTGGGCGCGCGAGGCGGAGGCCTGGGTGCTGGAGGACGATTACGACAGCGAGTTCCGTTACGACGGCCCGCCGTTGACCGCCCTGGCCGGGATCGATGCGGCCCGGCGGGTGATCTATCTCGGCACCCTGTCCAAGGTGCTCTTTCCCGGCTTGCGCATGGGCTACGTCGTGCTGCCGCCACCGCTGTTCGAGCCGGTGCTGGCAGCCCGCGCGGCCTCCGACCGGTTCCCGCCCAGCTTGCTGGAGGGCGCGATCGCCGACCTGATCGCCGGCGGCGAATTATCCGCCCACGTCCGCCGCATGCGCAACCGCTACCGCGCCGCGCGTGACGTGGTGGCCGAAACGCTCGCGGCGGAGTGCGAAGGGGCGCTGACCGTGGCGGTTCCGGACCAGGGCCTGCACCTGGTGGCGCACTTGCGGCCGGGCGTGCCGGCAGCGGCGATCCGGGAGGCGGCGAAACTACGGGTCTGGCTGCTCTCCGAAACGCGGATCGAGCCGGCCGACGCGGATGGGTTCGTGCTGGGCTTCTCCGGCGACGAAATCCCGGCGCTACGGGAGGGTGCAAAACGACTGGCAGCAGCCGTCCACCGTCATGCCAGGGCTTGACCCTGGTATCCACGG
>CAXTCJ010000308.1:0-2335 GCA_964242215.1 uncultured Acetobacteraceae bacterium
GCCCCCTCCACCATGCTTCGCACGGTCCCCCTCCCCCGCTTCGCAGGGGAGGATAATCGATTGCGATCGCCCTGCCTAAGGGAGGGGGCGGAGCTACAAAAGGTTCCGGGGGCCCGCTCGGCCCGTGGAATGGCAGCGGAGGGCCGGGGGAGGGGTAAGCAGCCGCTCGATCCCGGGCCCGAAAATCGTGCCATTGGCCACCCCTCCCCTAGCCCCTCCCTCAAGGGGAGGGGGACACGGAAGCGGTCAGTGCGCGTAGTTCGGGTCCTTGTGGTCCAGCATCCGCTTCAGCGCCGCGAAATGGTACTCGGCGTCCGTCATCACCATGTTCGGGTTGCCGATCATCGCCTGTTCCTTGGTCTTCGCGATCACCGCGTCGCTCACGACCTTGCGGCGCTGCCCCGTCCACATCGAGAACAGCTGGGTGCGGCAGGCGCGCTCCAGGAAATACAGCCGATGAAACGCCTGGGCGACCGTCTTGCCGGCCACCACCACGCCGTGATTGGCCAGCATCAGCACCGGCTTGTCGCCCATGACGGCGGCCATCCGCTCGCCCTCGCCGGTGTCCGACGCGAAGCCGTTATAGTCGTAGTCGTAGGCGATCTTGTCGTGGAAGTACAGCGCCGGCTGGCCCGTCATCTCCAGCTGCATGTCCTCCAACTGGGTCAGCGCCGTGGCATACGGCATGTGGGTGTGCAGCACGCAGGCCGCGCCGGGCACCAGGCGATGGATCGGCCCATGGATGCACACGGCCGACCGGTCCGCGAAGCCTTCGCCGGCCGCGACCTCACCATCTTCGGTGACCTCGAGCAGGTTGCTGGCGGTCACTTCCGACCAGTGCAGCCCCCAGGCGTTCAGGTAGAACCGGCCAGGGCGGCCCGGCACCATCAGGGTGAAGTGGTTGTCGATGCCCTCGTGGAAGTCCTGATGCACGGCGATGCGGTGCACCGCCGCCAGGTCGATGCGGGCATCATGGCGCAACTCCTTCTCGTTCCAGGCTGACCGGTCGACGAAACTGTCCATGGCGTGGCTCCTTGTTCGAGCGCGATGGGCGGTCTCGCGCGGTTCTGGAGAGCCGAGCCTAGGCGACGCTTCCCCGAGCATCAACCGTGCCACGCCGCCGATCTGGTAAGCGGCCGGCCCGGCGTGTAAGCGTTGGTTCGGTGAACGACGGAGCGCAGCAATGGCGGACGTGCTCGCAAGCTTCCCCAAGGCCGGTAGCGACGATTCCCTTTGGGCCGTGATCGCCTGGATGGGCACGCAGCGCCGCATCGCCGAAGTCTATCCGTCCCGCGCCCGCGCCCTCGCCGATCGCGACTGGCGGGAGCAGGAGGTGAAAGCCTACGTTCACCTGCTGCGCGGCAACGACCAGCCGGTGCCACGCTACATGGTGCAGCCGGTGCGCCGCTCCGACCTGCCGCGCCGCTGGCGGCCCCTGCCGGCGCTGGGCTTCCTTCGCGGCCAATGGATTTAGGGAAACGACCACCATGACAGCCTGGACTGGCCTCGCCGACATCATCGCCCAGGCGGAGGACATGGGCGCGATCCTCGGCGTTTCAGTGGCCGCACCCGGTGGCGAGCGGTTTTCGCATAACGGTGGGCGCCGCTTCGTCGCCGCCAGCACGGTCAAGATCGCGGTCATGATCGAGCTGTTCCGACAGGTCGAAGCCGGCCGCCAATCGCTCGACGCCCTGCATACGATGCGCGCGGACGACATCGCCTCCGGCAGCGGCATCCTCGCGAATTTGCACGAGGGCGTCGGGCTCACCGTGCACGACCTGGCCTATCTGATGATGAGCATCAGCGACAACTCGGCCACCAACATGCTGATCGACCGCGTCGGGATGGCGCAGGTGAACGCCACGATGCGCGATCTGGGCATGGCCCGCTCGACGCTCGGCCGCCGTATGCGCGGCAGCCACGTGCTGGACGACGAACAGGAGAACTGGGCCGCCCCGGACGACTACGCCGCCGTGATCGCCGCCCTGCTGGAAGCGCGTGCCGCGTCCCCCGCCTCGTGCGAACGGATGGTGGCTCTGCTGGAGCAGCAGCAAAACGATCGCCGCATCGCCCGCCATTTGCCGCGGGTGAACCGGCCGCGCTGGGGCTCCAAAACGGGCAGCCTGCCCGGTGTGGTGAACGACGTCGGCTTCATCATGACGCCGCGCGGCCCGGTGATCCTGGCCGTGTTCTGCGAGGGCCTAGAGGATCAGCACCGCGGCGAGCAGATCGTCGGCGACATCGCAGAAGCCGCGCTGGACCTCTCGGAACCGTAAGCTAATCCTCCCCCGTTCTTCACGGGGGAGGTGGCGGCGAAGCCGACGGAGGGGGCGCA
>CAXTCJ010000309.1:0-2266 GCA_964242215.1 uncultured Acetobacteraceae bacterium
TCAAAGGCGCCCGGCACCACGATCGAGCTTTCGATGCCGAGTGGCGCCACCTCGCGGGCATAGGCCACCGCCAGGGCGTCCATCCCTGCCTTCGCGGCGAAGTATGGGCCGAGCAGCGGCGGCACGCCGCCCGCGACGCTGCTGGAACCGACCCACAGCAGCAGCCCGCTTGCGGCGCGGCGCATGTGTGGCAATGCCGCGCGGTTCACGCGTTGGCAGCCCAGCACGTTGATGTCGTAGAGCTCAGCCAGTTGCTCAGGCGAGAAGGCCTAGCTCGGTCCATAGACCATGTACCCGGCGTTGTGGACCAACACATCGAAGTGTCCGTGTTCGGCGATGATCGTGCCCACCGCGGCAAGCACCGACTGCTCCGATTGCACGTCTAGTTCGACGGTGTGCAGGTCGACGTCATGCTCCTGCGAGTAGGCGGCGACTTCCGACACCAGGTGCGCGTTGTTGCCCGAAAGGCCTCGCATGGAGCCGTAGACGGTGTGGCCGGCACCCGCGAGTTCATTGGCGATCATGCGGCCGAAGCCACTTGACGCACCGGTGACCAGGACGATCTGCTTCATGGATCCGCCTCCCTCAGACAACGCCGCCATTGGCACGCAACACCTGGCCGTTCACCCAGCCGCCGTCGGGGCCCACCAGGAACGACACCACCCGGGCGATATCCTCGGGCTCGCCGAGCCGGCCAAGTGGGATCATCCTTGTGACGGCCGCGATCTGCTCCTCCGACTTGTCGCCAAGGAACAGCTCGGTTCCGACCGGACCGGGTGCGACGGCGTTCACGGTGATGCCGCGCTTGCCCAGCTCCTTGGCCAGGATGTGGGTGATCGCCTCGGCTGCGGCCTTGGTGGCCGCATAGGCCGGCTGATACAGCCCGACCACGCTGGACGAAAAGCTGACGATGCGTCCGCCATCGCGCATTCGCTGGGCTGCTTTGCGAAGGCCGTTGAACGTGCCTTTGAGGTTGACGGCGACATGCCGGTCGAACAGCGCGTCATCGGTTTCGGCAAGCGGCTTCAGCTTCATGATCCCGGCATTGTTGACGAGGACGTCGACGCCCCCGAACGCGCCGACAGCCTGGTCGAAGAGCGACCTGACGGCTGCCGGGTCGCTGACGTCGGCTCCTATGGCAATCGCTTTTCCGCCTGATGTTTCGATCTTGGCCACGAGCTACGCCGCCCCCGGAGCGCCACTAGCGTAGTTGACGATAACCCCGAAGCCGTTCCGCGATGGCGGCGCCGATACTCTTGGACGAGCCAGTGACGATGGCGCAGCGCTGCGTGTCCGACATGAAAGATCTCCTGCTTGCTTGCCCAACACATACGGCGTGCGACTGGACCCGTTTAGGGGCATCATCCGGTTCTCACTGATCGAAGAACTGGAACAATCAGTGGATCGGATCGAGGCGATGCAGGCCTTCACCTGCGTGGCAGAGCGGCAGAGCTTTGCCCAGGCGGCCTCCGACCTGGGTCTACCGCGCTCTCGCATGTCGGAGGTCGTCCAGCAGTTTGAACGCCATCTCGGCCTCCGCTTGCTGGCTCGGACCACGCGCGAGGTGACGTTGACGGCAGAGGGGATGGACTATCACCGGCGCTGCCTCGCGATCTTGTCCGCGATCGAGGAGGCCGACACAGCCGTGACGCAGACCGTGCCGGTCGGGCCGCTGCGGATCGACGTCCACAGCCGTTTTGCCGAGCGCTACTTGCTGCCCGGCCTATCAGGCTTTCTCGAGCGCTATCTGAATATCCAGCTCCATATCGGAGAGGGTGACCGTTTGGTCGACCTGGTTGCCGAGGGCGTGGACTGCGCCATTCGCGTCGGCAAGCCGGCTGATAGCGGGCTGGTCGGCCGCAAACTCGGCGCGCTCGCCGAGGGTACCTTCGCCAGCCCTGATTACCTCGCGCGACATGGCATGCCGAGATCGCTGGACGACCTGAAGGGACACCGGATGATAGGATTCGTGTCGTCGGCCACACGGGCGATCATGCCGCTGGAGTTCCAGAGTGATGGCGAGGTGCGCCTGCTTTCCCTCCCGGTGTCGGTGACGGTCTCGGCAGCGGCCACGAACGCCGGCTTGGCCCGGCTCGGGCTCGGGCTGATCCAGGTCCCGCGCTACCGTGTCGCGGATGACCTGGCCTCGGGCACATTGGTCGAGGTGCTGGCCGATCATCCACCGACGGCAACCCCGGTTTATCTACTCTACCCGGAAGGTCGCCAGCTTTCACCGCGCGTGCACACCTTCATCGAATGGGCACTA
>CAXTCJ010000310.1:0-2127 GCA_964242215.1 uncultured Acetobacteraceae bacterium
CGATGGGGCAGACGCTGTTCCTCACCAACCTGTTGGAGTACGGGATGGACATCCAGCGCGCGCTGGATATGCCCCGCCTGTTCCCGTATGGCGGCAAGGTCGAGGTGGAGCGCGGCGTGCCGGCTTCGGTGATCGATGCGCTGACGCGGCTCGGTCATACGACGGCGCCGATCGATCGGCCGCATGGCGGTGGGCAGGCGATCTGGATCGATCGCGAGCGGGGAACGCTGGTGGGCGGGTCGGACCCGCGCAAAGATGGCATGGCGCTCGGATATTGATCTGGCTCAAGGCGATGCTGCCGACGCTCATCTTCCTCGTGATCATCGGGGTGGTGACGGTCGCGTTCCTGGTCTGGTTTTTTAACTTTGGTTGGCGATGACCGAACCCTGTGACCTGACCGCGACCGAGGCGCGCGCGCTGATCGGCCGCCGGGCCCTCTCGCCGGTGGAGCTGCTGGACAGCTGCATTTCCCGTACCCTCGCCGTCGATCCGGCGGTCAACGCGATTCCCGCCCGCGGCCTCGACGCCGCCCGTGCCGCCGCCCGTGTGGCCGAGCGTGCGGTGCTGGCCGGCGACAGCCTGCCAACCCTGCACGGCTTGCCGTTGGCGGTGAAGGATTTGAACGCGGCCGGTGGGCTGCCCTTCACCCGCGGCAGCCCGATCTACCGCGACACCATCGCCGACCAGGACGAGCGGCTGGTGGCGGACCTGCGCCAGGCCGGCGCGATCGTGCTCGGCAAGACCAACGTGCCGGAATTCGGCGCCGGGGCGAACACGCGCAACGCGGTGTGGGGCGCCACCGGCAACCCGTTCGACCCGACGCGCTCGGCGGCCGGCTCATCCGGCGGCTCCGCGGTGGCGCTGGCTTGCGGCATGGTGCCGATCGCCACCGGGTCGGACACCGGCGGCAGCCTGCGCAACCCGGCGGCGTTCTGCGGCATCGCCGGCTTCCGGCCCTCGCCCGGCGTGGTGCCGAGTGAGATGCGCGGGCAGGGCTGGATGCCGCTCGGCAGCAACGGCCCGATGGCGCGCACGGTGCCGGACTTGGCGATGCTGCTCTCCGCCATGGTGTCGGACGATGCGCGCGACCCCTATGCCCACTTCACCGACCCGGCGTCATTGCATCCGTTGCCGCCGGTGGACCTCGCCTCGCTGCGGGTGGCGGTGTCGCCCGATCTCGGGTTCGCCCCTGTGGAGCGGATCGTGGTCGACGCGTTCAATGCCAAGACGGCGCTGTTCCGTGGCCTGTTCGCCTGCGCCGAGGACACCACGCCCGACTGCACCGGCGCCGACGAGGCGTTTGCCGTGCTGCGTGCGGTGGCCTTCCTCGGCATCCATCTGGACAAGGTCCGCACCCGGCCGGCCGATGTCGGCCCCAACATCCACGCCAACGTGGAGGAGGGGCTGCGCTACTCGGCCGCCGACGTCGCCCGCGCGCTGACCTTGCAGACCGCGATGCAGCGGCGGTGGCATAGCTTCTTCACTCGGTTCGATGTGTTGCTCGCCCCGGCGATCAGCGTCAGCCCGCGGCCCTGGTCGGAGTTGTATCCGGCGGAGATCGATGGCCGGAGGCTGGACAGCTACTATCACTGGCTAGCGCTAGCGTATGCCGGCACGTTGGCGGGGCATCCGTGCTTGTCGTTGCCGGTTGGGCTGGACTCGGCGGGGATGCCGTTCGGGCTGCAGCTGATCGGCCGCCGCAACGGCGACGCCGCGCTGCTGGCGGCTGCCGCGGCGTTGGAAGCGGTGCTGGCGCAGGACCCGCGGACCGCGCGGCCGGTGCCGGATATTGCACGATTGATGACGGCCCCGCCCATTAGCGGGATGCCGGGGTTCATGGGGTTCGACTGAGGTAACAAAGAAAAGCCCCCTCCCCCTTGAGGGAGGGGTGGTCACGCCACCGATGGTCCGTGTGTGGCTTACCCCTCACCCCGGCCCTCTCCCTCAAGGCAGGGCAATCGCATTTGGCTGATCCTCCCCCGCCACTTCGCGGGGGAGGTGGCGGCGAAGCCGACGGAGGGGGCGCTTGGGCGACGGACCTTGCCCAAGAGCCCCCTCCACCATGCTTCGCATGGTCCCCCTCCCCCGCTTCGCGAGGGAGGATAAGGCAAATGCAATCGCCCTGCC
>CAXTCJ010000311.1:0-2076 GCA_964242215.1 uncultured Acetobacteraceae bacterium
GCTACATCGTGGCGCCGATGACCCAGGGGGCGAACTCCGCACCGCCGGAATCGAACCCCTCGCTTTTGGTGCGCTCGCCACTGGCCACGCGCAGGATGGTGTCGAAGATGCGCGCGCCGCAGTCTTGCAGGGTTTCCTCGCCGTCCAGGATGGTGCCGCAGTTGATGTCCATATCGTCGATCATGCGGGTGTACATCGGCGTATTTGTTGCCAGTTTGATAGACGGCGATGGTTTGCAGCCGAACACGCTCCCGCGTCCGGTGGTGAAGCAAACAAGGTTGGCGCCGCCCGCCACCTGCCCGGTCGCGGCCACCGGGTCGTAGCCCGGCGTGTCCATGAACACGAACCCCTTGGTGGTGACCGGCTCGGCGTAGCGCACCACGTCCATCAGGTCCGTGCTGCCGGCCTTGGCCATGGCGCCCAGCGATTTCTCCAGGATCGTCGTCAGCCCGCCCGCCTTGTTACCCGGCGACGGGTTGGCGTTCATCTCTGCCCCCTCGCGCGCCGTGTATTCCTCCCACCACCGCATCAGGCTGACCAGTTTCTCCCCCACCTCGCGCGTGCGGGCCCGCCGGGTCAGTAAGTGTTCGGCACCGTAGGTCTCAGGTGTTTCGGAAAGGATAACGGTTCCGCCCTGCGCCACCAGCAAGTCGCTCGCGATCCCCAGAGCCGGATTGGCGGACACCCCGGAGTAGCCGTCGCTGCCGCCGCACTGCAGCGCCACTGTCAGCTCGCTGGCGGGGCAGGGCTCGCGGTGCACGGCGTTGGCTTCGGTCAGCACCTCGCGCACGAAGGCGACGGCGGCCTCTACCGTCTTGCGGGTGCCGCCCATGGTCTGGATGTCCATGTTGCGGACGCGGTCGGCGAGCCCGATCTCGCCCATCATCGAGCCGAGCTGGTTCACCTCGCAGCCCAGGCCCAGCACCACGACGTGGCTGAAGTTCACGTGTTTTGCGTAGCCACCCAGCGTCCGCCGCAGCAGGCGCAGCGGCTCGCCATCGGTCATGCCGCAGCCGGTCTTGTGGGTGAGCGCCACCACGCCGTCGACATTGG
The DNA here is from genome assembly GCA_964242215.1 of uncultured Acetobacteraceae bacterium. GTDB lineage: Bacteria > Pseudomonadota > Alphaproteobacteria > Acetobacterales > Acetobacteraceae > LMUY01. Next base: position 1,054 of record CAXTCJ010000311.1, read on the forward strand.
GGAACTCCGCCAGCGGGTCGGCGCCGATGAACGGGTTGCGGCGAAATGCGTCGGCCACCAGCGAGGCCACGTGTGCCGAGCAGTTCACGCTGGTGAGGATGCCGATGAAGTTGCGCGTTGCGACCCGCCCGTCCGCCCGGCGAATACCGAGGAAGGAGCGTTCCTGGTTGGCATGGGGGGTGGGTTTACTGTCCACCCCCCAGGCGTAGTCGTGATCGTAGTCGCCCATACCGATGTTGTGGGTGTGGACCCAGGTTCCGGCGGCGATCGGCTGGGTGGCCATACCGATTACCTGGCCGTAGCGCCGAACCGACTCGCCCTGGGCATGCGCGCGCACTGCCGCTTTATGCCCGGCGGGGATACGCTGCGTGGTCACCACGCCGGGCGCGATCTCGGTGCCCGGCATCAGGGTGGTGCGCGCGATGACGACGCCGTCGCCCTCGTGCAGCCGGATGAAGGCGGTCACCGCGCGCGCACCTCCTTCACCGCAGCCTTCGCCGCCGTCAGCAGCAAGCCGCTGTCGTTGTTGATGGTGACCAGCTTGAACCCCATGCCGATGGCCCGCTTGGCGTAGGCGGCGCTGCCGCAGTGGATGCCCGCCGCCTGGCCACGCTTGCCGGTCTCGCGGATGACCTTCTCGTAGATCTCCAGGATCTGCGGTTCCTCGCGGTCCAGCACTGGGATCAGCCCCATGGAGAACCCCAGGTCGGATGGGCCGATATACACCGCGTTGATGCCGGGCACGTCGAGGATGGCCTCGAGATTGTCGACCGCCTGCTGCGTCTCGATCATCGGGATACAGAGGACCTCTTCGTTCGCGGTCTTCTGGTACCCCGTGGACACGCCGTAGATCCCGGCCCGGATCGGCCCGTTGGACCGCGCGCCGGCCGGCGGATAGCGGCAGTAGGACACGAGCGCCTTCGCCTCCTCCACCGAGTTCACCATCGGGCAGATCACCCCGTATGCGCCGGCATCCAGCACCTTGCCGACGATGCCGGGCTCGTTCCAGGGCACGCGCACCAT
>CAXTCJ010000312.1:0-2053 GCA_964242215.1 uncultured Acetobacteraceae bacterium
TCGATCTTGGCGCTCTCGATGATCTCCTCGAACCGGTGGTGGTCCACCCCCAGCACGACCGAACCGTACATCTGGATGAACCGCCGATAGCTGTCCCAGGCGAAGCGCGGGTCGCCGCTGGCCTTCGCCAGGCCCTGCACCGTCACGTCGTTCAGGCCGAGATTCAGCACCGTGTCCATCATGCCTGGCATCGACACCCGCGCGCCGGAGCGGACGGACACCAGCAGCGGGTGGTCCTTGTCGCCGAACTTCAGCCCCACCGCCGTCTCGATGCGGGCGAGCGCTTCCTTGACCTGGCCGTCGAGTTCGCCGGGATACTTGTTCCCATTGTCGTAGAACGCCGTGCAGACCTCGGTGGTGATGGTGAACCCGGGGGGCACCGGCAGGTCGATGGAGGCCATCTCCGCCAGGTTCGCGCCCTTGCCGCCGAGCAGGTTGCGCATGTCGGCGCGCCCCTCGTTGTGGCCGGCGCCGAAGCTGTACACCCACTTGGTCATCAAATTAGCCCTCGATACGGGAAAAGTCGGCCACGCGATCCATGGTAGCGCGCACGCGGTGTAGCAGTTTCAGGCGGTTGCGGCGAAGACCCGGATGGGTGTCGTTCACCGTCACCCGATCGAAAAAAGCGTCCAAAGATGGCCGTAGCGAGGCAAGCGCCTGCATGGCCGCGGTGAACTCCGCCCGCTCCAGCCGGGGGGCGAGTTCGGCGGCCACCTGGTCGAGCTGCTGCCCGAGCGCGTGCTCCTCCGGCAGAGTGAACAACGCCGGGTCGGGCGCGCCGTCATGCGGGCCGTCCTTGGCCGTTTCGATGCGCAGGATGTTGGCGGCGCGCTTGTGGGCCACGAGCAGGCTGCGCCCGTCCTCGGTGCCGAGCAGGGTGCCGACTTGCTCGGACAAAGCGAGCAGGGCGGCCAGGTCGTCGCCGCCCCCGGCTGCGAACACGGCGTCCAGCACGTCGTGCCGGGCGCCCTCGCCGCGCAGCTGCACGCGGGCGCGGTCGACGATGAAGGCGAGCACCTCGTCGGCCGGCGGAGCGGCGGGCAGGGAGGCGGCACACAGTGTGATCAGCGGGCGCAACCGCAATCTGCGGCGCCCCTCGCGGATGATGCGAACCACCCCGAGTGCCGCCCGCCGCAGCGCGTAGGGGTCGCCGGACCCGGTCGGCTTCTCGCCGATCGCGAAGAAGCTGGCGAGCAGGTCGATCTTGTCGGCCAGCGCCACGGCAACGGTGACAGGCGCTATGGGCAGGCCGTCCTCCGGCCCTTTCGGCGCGTAATGATCGCGCACGGCGTCGGCGACCGCCGGGCTCTCGTCGTCGTGCAGGGCGTAATAGCGGCCCATGGCCCCCTGCAGCTCGGGGAACTCGCCCACCATGCCGGTAGTAAGGTCCGCTTTCGCCAGCCATGCGGCCCGCGCGGCCAGAGCCGGATCGGCACCCAACGCGGGCGCGATCGCCTCGGCCAACTGCATGATCCGGTGCACCCGCGCACCTTGGCTGCCGAGCTTGGCGTGGAACGTCACCGCATCGAGAGCCTTTACCCGGTCCGCCAGCCTGACCCGGCGGTCTGCGTCCCAGAAATGGCGCGCGTCGCTGAAGCGGGCGCGCAGCACACGCTCGTTGCCGGCGATGATGGTGGCGCCGCCGTCCGGTGCCTCGATATTGGCGGCAAATGCGAAGTAGGGCGCGGCGGATCCGTCCGGGTTGCGCAGGGCGAAATAGCGCTGGTTCACCCGCATGCTGACCTGCATCACCTCGGGCGGCAGGTCCATGAACGCCGGATCGATGTGGCCGAGCAGCGTCACCGGCCATTCCACCAGCCCGGCCACCTCGTCCAGCAGCGCCGGGTCGTCGACAACCGTCACTTGGCGCTCGGCGGCCAAGGCGGCGATGCCGTCGGCAATGTGCTGGCGGCGGTGCCCCGCGTCCGCCATCACGCGTTTGGCCAGCAGCCCGGCCTGCCACTCCGACGCCGACTGCACCGGGAAGGCCCCCGGCGCCATGAAGCGATGCCCCTCGGTCTCGTTGCCGGAGACGAGCCCGTGGCCATCGTCG
>CAXTCJ010000313.1:0-2048 GCA_964242215.1 uncultured Acetobacteraceae bacterium
GGCACGATGGTGAAGCGCGCCGGGTCGGTGCCGAGCCGGTGGGTGACCTCGTCGGCGAACGAACGGCAGCCGATCAGCACCGACCCGGCGTGATCCAGCACGCGCACCATCGCCAGTCGGTGCGTTTCGCAGCAGGAGCCAACCCAATGGCCGTCGCCACCCTGGATGGAGACGACGTTGGGCACGCCGGTTTCGCGCGATGCCTCCAGCACGGCCCAGCCGCAGGGATAGCCGTACTGGGCGTGCAGGATGTCGAACGGCGTGCGGGCGTGTTCGCGCAGGATCGCGGCCTTCATGTTGGCGACGTCGGTTTCGAAGTCGCCGCCATCCTGCTCGCCGACCTGCTCCAGCCCGATGACTTTGACGCCGGGCACCTCGGGCGGCGGACCACCACCGTAGACGCGGATGCCGAGCGGGTCGCCGCGGTACTGGCTGATCATGGTCACGTCATGGCCGGCCGCCACGAGTTCGCGAAGCAGGTTGAGGGCGTACACGCTCATGCCGGAAATGGCCGGGAAGAAGCGGCGGGAGACGAAACAGATCCTCACGACGTGACGTCTCCCTCTCCCCTTGAGGGAGAGGGCCGGGGTGAGGGGTGGTCACGCCCCAGGGGTTCGTTGCGTGACACCCCTCCCCCAACCCCCTCCCCCAAGGGGAGGGGGCTCTTTAGCGCCTTTATGGCGGCGGGGATCATCGTATCCGCGCGGTGGCTTTCGCGGGACAGTTCCACGCAGATCAGCTTGCGGAACGCGATCGCATCCAGCGCCCGCAGCACGCTCGGCACGTCCATGTCGCCCTCGCCGAACGGCAAATGAATGTGTGCACCGCGCTTCATGTCCTCGATCGTGACCGTGCCCAGCACGTCCGCGAACTCGGTCACGGCCGCCGCCGGGTCACGCTCGCCGGTGACCAGGCAATGCCCCGTGTCGAGGGCCAGCTTCAGACCGGGGATGCCCAGCGCCCGCCAATCGTCCACGGTTTCGATCAGCATGCCGGGTTCCGGCTCCAGCGCGGCCACCACGCCCATGGCCTCGGCGCGGCGGACGATCTCCTCCACGCCCTCGCGCAGCCAGCCGCTTGCCTGCTCCCGCGTCACGCCGGGCTTGGGCACGCCGGCCCAGAAGCTCATGGCCTCGCCGCCGCATTCCGCGACCACGGTCAGGGCTCGGGTGAGGAATTCGACGCGCCTGGCCCGGCCGTCGGGGTCGGCGGTGAGCAGGGTCGGTTCGTGCTTGGCGCGCGGGTCGAGCAGGAAACGAGCGCCTGTCTCCACCACGATGCCTAAATTCAGCGCCAGCAGCCGGGCGGCCAAATGGCGGGTGTTCAGCAGGAAATCCGGGTCGAACGGATTCAGGTGGTGGATGTCCAGCGTCAGCGCCACGCCGTCATAGCCGGCCTCCGCGATCAGGGTCAGCGCATCGTCCAGCCGGTGATGGGCGGCGCCGTTGGTGTTGAAGGCGAAACGAAGGGTCATGCTCGCTTCTCCCCAAGTCTTTTTTCCAGGGCGATCGGGGCGCTATGCACCTCGGGCTCGCGGTACAGCGGATACAGCGGCCCCACGATACGATCCACGGCGGCGACGTCCAACCAGGCCGGGCCGCCCAGCCGCTCTACCGCACCCGCCGGCATGCGGACGGGGGCGGCGCCCGGGGGCGGCGCGCCTAGGCCGGCCAAGGGCGAGCCGCGCTCGATCAGCTTGCGCACGCCGCGCTCGCCGATGCGGTGGTAGCTCATGGTTTCGACCTCCAGGCCGGGCACGATCGCCTTCACGACATAGACGTCGCGCGCACCCGGGGGCGAGAAGTCGACGAACAGGATCTCCATGTCAGCCGCGGCAAACCGCCGCGCCAACTCGGTGACCAATGGGGTGCCCGACAGCGGCCCGTCCCAGGTGGGCAATTCGTCGAACCGCTTGGTCGCCTGGCGCGACAGCACGGTGTCGGCCAGGTAGCCGCGCAGCGTGGCGGCGTCGGACTGGCACCACGCCATCATGTCGCGCAACGCCCGGCTCTCCTCCCCGGCCAGCGAGTGGTAGCCGCGGAACCGCT